>DAOTGJ010000004.1:0-140837 GCA_035447065.1 Candidatus Krumholzibacteriia bacterium | reverse complement strand
GCGCGCAGGGCCTCCAGCACGGCGCGGGCGCGCCCGTCGGCCAGGGCGGCGCGGGCGCGGGTCAGGCCGTCGGCGGGGGAGTCCGCCACGCCGGCGGCGGCCAGGGCGAAGCCGGCGTTCAGGGCCACCGCGTCGGCGCGCGGGCCCGCGGCGCCGTCCAGGATCTCCTGGATGAGCCGCGCGTTGGCGGCGGGATCGCCGCCGGCCAGATCCGCGGCCGTGCAGCGCGCGAGTCCGAAGTCCTCGGGCGCCACCTCGTAGCTCGTCACCGCGCCGTCGCGCAGTTCGGCCACCAGGGTGGGCGCGCAGAGCGACACCTCGTCCACGCCGTCGCGCCCGTGCACCACGTAGGCGCGCTCGCCGTCCAGGGCGCCCAGCACGCGGGCCATGGTTTCGCAGAGGTCGGCGCGGAACACGCCCACCACCTGCCGGCGCACGCCGGCGGGGTTGGTCAGGGGGCCCAGGATGTTGAAGACGGTGCGCACGCCCAGCTCGCGCCGCACGGGCATCACGTGCTTCATGGCCGGATGGTGGTTGGGGGCGAAGAGGAAGCCCAGGCCCACCTCGTCCACCAGGCGGCCGGCCTCGGCGGGCTCCAGGCCCACCGGCACGCCCAGGGCCTCCAGCACGTCGGCGCTGCCGCTGCGGCTGCTCACGGCGCGGTTGCCGTGCTTGGCCACCGCGGCGCCGGCGCCGGCGGCGGCCAGGGCCGCGGCCGTGGAGATGTTGAAGGTGCCCGACCCGTCGCCGCCGGTGCCGCAGGTGTCCACGGCGTCGCTCCGCCGCAGCGTCACCTTGGCCGCGCGCTCGCGCATGCCCTCGGCCAGGCCGGTGATCTCGTCCACGGTCTCGCCGCGCACGCGCAGCACCGTGAGCAGGGCCGCGGTCAGCGGCGGCGAGGTCTCGCCGTCCATGAGCCGGCCCATGAGCGTGCGCGCCTCCGCGCGGTCCAGGGTGCCGCCGTCCAGCAGCCTGTCCAGCAGCGCCTTCATCGCGCCGCGCTCCCGGCCACGCGGCGCAGGTAGTTGGCCAGCAGGTCCTTGCCCTCGACGGTGAGGATGGACTCGGGATGGAACTGCACGCCCTCCACCGGATGCTCCTTGTGCCGCACGCCCATGATCTCCCCGCCGGAGGTGTACGCGGACACCTCCAGGCACGCGGGCAGGTCCTCCTCGCGCACCAGCAGGCTGTGGTAGCGGGTGGCGTCGAAGGGGTTGCTCAGCCCGTCGTAGAGGGTGCGGCCGTCGTGGTACACGTGGCTGGTCTTGCCGTGCATGACCTTGTCCGCGCGGGTGATGCGCCCGCCGCAGGCCTGCACGATGGACTGGTGCCCCAGGCAGATGCCCAGCACCGGACGCACGCCGATGCTGCGGCGGATCATCTCCAGGGACACGCCCGCGTCGTCCGGCGTGCCCGGTCCCGGCGAGACGATCAGGCTGGCGGGCCGCAGGGCCTCCAGGGCGTCGCAGTCCATGGCGTCGTTGCGCACCACGCGCACCTGGGCCCCCAGCTCGCCCAGGGCCTGGACCACGTTGTAGGTGAACGAGTCGTAGTTGTCGATGAGCAGATGCATCTCAGAACCCCTCCTCGGCGATGGCCACGGCGCGGGCCAGGGCGCCGATCTTGTCCAGGGTCTCCCGGTACTCGGCGGCCGGGGAGCTGTCGGCCACGATGCCGGCCCCGGCCTGGATGAAGTATTCGTCGCCCCGCATGAACAGGGTGCGGATGCCGATGCAGAGATCCATGTCCCCGTGCGGACCGAAGTAGCCCACCGCGCCGGCGTACGGCCCGCGCCGCGCGCCCTCGATCTCGCCGATGAGCTGCATGGCCCGCACCTTGGGCGCCCCGCTCACGGTGCCGGCGGGGAAGGTGGCGCGCAGCAGGTCGAAGGCGTCGTGCTCCGCGCGCAGCCGTCCGACCACCCGCGACACCAGGTGCATCACGTGGCTGTACTTCTCGATGGTCATGAACGTGGACGTGCGCACGCTGCCGATCTCGCACACGCGGCCCAGGTCGTTGCGGCCCAGGTCCACCAGCATCACGTGCTCGGCGCGCTCCTTCGCATCGGCGGCCAGCTCCGCGGCCAGGGCCTGATCCGTCGCGGGATCCTGGCCCCGCGGCCGCGTGCCGGCGATGGGGTTCACCGCCACGTCGCGCCCGTCCTTGCGCACCAGCAGCTCCGGGCTGGAGCCGATCACCTGGGTGTCGCCGAAGTCCAGGTAGTAGAGGTAGGGCGAGGGGTTGAGGATGCGCAGGGCGCGGTAGATCTGGAAGGGCGGCGTCTCGGTGCGGCCGGTCAGGCGCTGGGAGAGCACGATCTGGAAGGCGTCGCCCGCCAGGATGTGCTCCTGGGCGCGGCGCACCATGGCCTCGAACTCCTCCTGGGTCACGGAGCCGCGGGGGGCGGGCACCGCGGCCGCGTCGTCGCCGCGGGTGGGATGCTCCAGAGGGGCGGCCAGGGCGTCCAGCAGGCGGCGCAGGCGGACGTCGGCGGCGGCGCGGGCCGCGTCGCCGGGGGCGGCGGGGCGCACCAGCAGTTCGATCTCGGACTTCACGTGGTCGAACACGGCCAGGGCGTCGGGCACCAGGAAGCGGTAGTCGTCGCCGTCGGGTCCCGGGGGGAGGGGCACGGGCTCGAAGCGCGTCACGATGTCGTAGCCGATGACGCCCACGGCGCCGCCGAAGGGCCCCGGCATCTCCGCGGGCAGATCCGCGGCGCTGCGCGCGAGCTCGGCGCGCACCGGGGCGAAGATGTCGTCGCCGGCGGGGTGCTCCTCCACGGCGCCGTCGGGCCGCGTGACGGTCACCACGTCGCCGCGCAGGCGGATCTCCGTGCAGGGTCCCAGGCCGATGAACGAGTAGCGGCCCAGCTGCACGCCCTGCTCCACGCTCTCCAGCAGGAAGGCGGCGCCGCGGTCGCGCAGCTTGAGGTACGCCGAGACGGGGGTCTCGAGGTCCGCGGGGATCCGCAGGCGCAGGGGCGTGCGGCCGGTGGCGTCGTGGTCGGTCATCCTCGTGTCCTTTTCTGGTTCTGCGGCACCTAAAAAAACCTCCATCCTGCGGATGGAGGGTCGGCGGTCTCGTCGCGATCGGGTGGATCAGATCGGGATTCGAGAGGCGGACGCAACCATCCAGCGCTTGTCCTGGGACCAGCGCCACCAACGGGTGGTGAGGATCGCGTCGCGGTGCATCTAGGGCCTCCGGAGGGGTTCACTCTCTCGTGAACCAGGGTCCGCTCTCTCGTGAACTCCCATGAGGATACCCGGAGCGCGCGGAGGCGTCAACCCTCTTCGCAGAGAAACGACCTTTCGGGAACCCCCTGCCGTTTGCTATACTTTCCGGAACACGACACCCCCGCCCGCCATCCGACCAGCTGGAGGATCTCCATGACGAAACGGCTCGTCGCCCTGCTGCTCGCCGTCGGCCTCAGCGCCGCCGCGAACGCCGCTCCCCGCACCGTGCTCGGAGAGCTCTTCTCCGCCGACGGCTGACCCTACTGCCCGTCCGCGGTCCGCGGATTCGCCGATCTGGAAGCCCTCTACCCCGAGAGCGAGTTCATCGCCATCACCTGGTACCTCACGGCGCCCTACTCCTTCCCCGAGGGCGTGGCCCGCTACAACACCGTGCCCGACGGCGGCACCCCCAACGCCCATTTCGACTTCCTCGAGGACTCCGTGGGCGGTTTCCCCAGCGGAAGCATGGTGGACTACTACACGCCCATCGTGAACCAGCGGCTGAACGTGAGCTCCCCGCTGACCCTGGACGCCTCCTACGCCATCAGCGGCGTCACCGGCAACGTGCAGGTGACCGTGACCGTGGACCAGGCCGTGACCACCACCAACAACTGGGTGCGCATCGTGGTCATCGAGGACGACGTGCACGACCACGACAACATGGCCCGCCTGATGACCGCCGATGCGGCGCTGAACATCACCCAGCCAGGAGAGACCCAGACCGTGGCGCGCGCCTTCGCCGTGGATCCCGGCTGGAAGGTGAACGATCTGGAGATCATCGCCTTCGTGCAGTCCGACAACGGCACCCGCCCCGTGCTCCAGTCCGCCAAGGCCGAGGCCGCCTACAACGGCTCCATCACGGTCAACGTGGAGCCCGCCGGCCTGGGCGCCGACTGGACCCTGGACGGTCCCAACGGCTTCAGCCTGCCCGGCGAGGACAGCATGCAGCTGGCCGTGTTCGACGAGGGCGACTACACGTTGAGCTTCGGCGACGTGCCCGGCTGGACCGCGCCCGCCCCCGGCGAGATCACCCAGACCCTGACACCCCAGGGCGAACTGGTCTACACGGGCGTGTACAGCGGCGGGCCCTTCACGGCCGTCCTGGACGGACCGCTGGGCGACGCTGGCCCGGCCCGCGGCGTGGCCCTGGTGGACTTCGACGCCGACGGCGACCTGGACATCCACGTGGTGAACTCCGGCGCCGCCGACCTCCTGCTGCGCAACGACGCGGGAGTCTTCACCGACGTGGCCGCCGGCCTCGCCGCCGACTCAGGCGCCGGCATGGCCGCCGTCTGGGCCGATTACGACAACGACGGCGACCCGGACTTCTACCTGGCACGCGACGGCGTGGCCAACAGCCTGGTCCGCAACGACGGCGGCGTGTTCGTGGACGCCACCATCGGCGCCCTGGGCAACACGGGCGCCGGCCGCGGCGTGGCCTGGGCCGACTTCGACCTGGACGGCCTGCTGGACCTCTACGTCTGCAACGACGGCCAGGCGAACGTGCTCTTCCGCAACTACGGCCCCGCCGGCGACTCCTGGTTCTTCCTGGATCAGAGCACGGGCGTGAACGACGCCGGCGGCACCCAGTCCGCGAGCTGGGGCGACTTCGACGACGACGGCGATCCGGACCTGGTCATCACCAACGCCTTCACCGCCGACCGCCTGTTCGAGAACGCGGGCGCCTTCGGCTTCAACCCGGTGACCAACAGCAACATCAACAACCTGGGCGCCGGCTCCGGCGTGGACTGGGGCGACTTCGAGAACGACGGCGACCTGGACCTCTACATGGCCACCTTCGGCGGCTCCGACCGCATCCTGCGCCAGACCACCGTGGCCTGGGCGCCCCAGCTCAGCACCCCGGCCAGCGCCGTGGCCGCCACCCGCGCCGGCCTCTGGGCCGACATGGACAACGACGGCGACCTGGACGTGTACCAGGCCAAGGGCTCCGGCCAGTTCGACCGCCTGCTGCGCAACGAGGGCGCCGGCGTGTTCACGGAGATCCCGCTGGGCGTGGCCGAGACGGGCGGCGACGCCCAGGGCGCGGCCTGGGGCGACGTGGACGGCGACGGCGACATGGACCTCTACCTGGCCAACGACGGCACCGCCAACGTCCTGCTGCGCAACGAGGCCCAGGCCAACGGCAACCATTGGCTGGAGCTGCGCCTGCGCGGCACCACCTGCAACGCCATGGCCGTGGGCGCCACCGTGCGCGTGACCGCGGGTGGCGTGACCCAGCGCCGCGAGGTCCGCGCCGGCAACGGCTACCTGTCCCAGGGCAGCGCGGAGCTGCACTTCGGCCTGGGCGCCAACGCCGCCGTGGACCAGGTGGAGATCCGCTGGCCCGACGGCGAGGTGCAGATCCTGGCCGGCGCCGCCGTGGACGCCCGCACCGTGGTGGTCCAGGGGCAGAGCACCGGCGTGGAGGACGGGGATCACGGCGCCGCGCCGGCGGTCTTCCGCCTGCACCGGGCCTATCCCAACCCGTTCAACCCCTCCACCACGCTGGCCTTCGAGCTGCCCGCCCCGGCCCGCGTGGACCTGGAGATCTACGACGTGTCCGGCCGCCGCGTGCGCACCCTCCTGCACGAGGACGCCCGCACCGCCGGCCGCCACGACCTGGTCTGGGACGGCGCCGACGACGCGGGCCGCACCAGCCCCGCCGGCGTCTACCTGGTGCGTCTGCGCGCGGGCGAGTTCCGCGCCGACCAGCAGGTGGTCCTGGTGAAGTAGACCCGGGCTCCGGCCCCTGCGAGCGGAGGCCCCGGACGCCGTGTCCGGGGCCTTCGTGCGTCCGGGCTGGCGCCGGCGGCTGCATGTGATACCTTGGGACGCCGGTGCGGACCGGACCGCGCCCCACATCCCCCCGCGAAAGGCGATCCATGGCCCACCAGTTCATCTTCACCATGAAGGACCTGCGCAAGACGGTCCCGCCCCAGCGCGAGATCCTGCGCGGCATCTGGCTCTCCTTCTATCCCGGCGCCAAGATCGGCGTCATCGGCCTCAACGGCGCGGGCAAGAGCACGCTGCTGCGCATCATGGCCGGGGTGGACCAGGAGTTCCAGGGAGAGGCGTTCCCCGCCGACGGCGTGCGGATCGGCTACCTGTCCCAGGAGCCGGAGCTGGACGCCGCCCTGGACGTGCGGGGCAACGTGGAGAAGGCGGTGGCCCCGCTCAAGGCCAAGATCGACCGCTTCAACGAGATCTCCATGGCCATGTGCGAGCCCATGGACGACGACGCCATGAACAAGCTCATGGCCGAGATGGGCGAGCTGCAGGACGCCATCGACGCCGCCGACGGCTGGGAGCTGGACCGCAAGCTGGAGATCGCCATGGACGCCCTGCGCTGCCCCCCCGGCGAGCAGGACGTGGCCACCCTCTCCGGCGGCGAGAAGCGCCGCGTGGCCCTCTGCCGGCTCCTGCTGGAGAAGCCCGACATGCTCCTGCTGGACGAGCCCACCAACCACCTGGACGCCGCCACCGTGGCCTGGCTGGAGCGCCACCTGCGCGAGTACGAGGGCACGGTCATCATCGTCACCCACGACCGCTACTTCCTGGACAACGTCACCGGCTGGATCCTGGAGCTCGAGTCCGGCAAGGGCATCCCCTGGGAGGGCAACTACTCCAGCTGGCTCGCCCAGAAGCGCGCCAAGCTCATGGAGCGCGAGAAGCAGGACGAGAAGCGGCTCAAGACCCTGGAGCGCGAGCTGGAGTGGGTCAGCGCGTCGCAGAAGGCGCGGCAGAAGAAGTCCAAGGCCCGCCTGGAACGCTACAACGACCTGGTGGCCCAGGACCGCGACATGCAGCGCAAGGCCGCCCAGATCCGCATCCCCGCCGGCCAGCGTCTGGGCGACGTGGTGGTGCGCGCCGAGGGCCTGCGCAAGCAGTTCGGCGACAAGCTGCTCTTCGACAACCTGAGCTTCGACCTGCCCGCCGGCGGCATCGTGGGCGTGGTGGGACCCAACGGCGCGGGCAAGACCACGCTCATGAACATGATCACCGGCAAGGAGCAGCCCGACGGGGGCGTCCTGAAGGTGGGCGAGACCGTGCAGCTGGCCTACGTGGACCAGGGCCGCGACGAGCTGCTGGACGACAAGAGCGTGTGGGAGAACATCTCCGGCGGCGCCGAGGAGCTGAACCTGGGCGGCGTGCTGGTCAACAGCCGCGCCTACTGCTCGGGCTTCAACTTCAAGGGCTCCGATCAGCAGAAGAAGGTGGGCGCCCTGTCCGGCGGCGAGCGCAACCGCGTGCACCTGGCCAACCTGCTCAAGAGCGGGGCCAACGTGATCCTGCTGGACGAGCCCACCAACGATCTGGACGTGGACACCCTGCGCGCCCTGGAGGACGCGTTGCTCGACTTCGGCGGCTGCCTGGTGGTGGTCAGCCACGACCGCTGGTTCCTGGACCGCATCTGCACCCACATCCTCAGCTTCGAGGGGGATTCCGAGGTGGTGTGGTCCGAGGGGAACTACGCGGAGTACGAGGAAGCCCGCCGCGCCCGCCTGGGCGCCGACGCCGACCAGCCCCACCGCATCCGCTACAAGAAGCTGACGCGGGACTGATCCGTCGCTGCCCGGCCGAACGAGCGAGGGCCGCCCCCTGGGGGCGGCCCTCTTTCAGTTTCCCACCCGGCGCGGCGTCGGGGAGAGCCGGGGCCCTCCCAGCGCCGGCGCCGTCGGGAGAAACCGCGCTCGTCGCGATCAACCATCAACTGTGAAGAAGCTGTTGCACGTTTCCCGTGCGGCTCGCTTCTGGAACCTACGGAGCCGCGCGGGGGCGCGCAAGACCCCGCGCTCAGAAATGCACGTTGAGGCCCGGCAGCCAGCGCATCCCGGCGGGGTTGTTGCCCGCGTGGTTCAGCAGGCCGATCTGCACTCCGTGCAGCTCGTCGGCGCGGTTGAGCAGGCCGATCTGCAGGCCGTGGACCACGCGCACGCGGTTGTAGACGCCCGTGCCCACGCCCCGCAGGCGTTCGCCGCGGAGGTGGCCGCCGGCGAGCATCAGACCGGTCAGGTCGGCGCCGCCCACGCCGCCCAGCGCGGCGCAGAGGCCGCGCAACCGATCGCCGCCCACGCCGAAGCCGCCGATCATCAGGCCCGTGAGGTCGTCGCCGCCGATGCCGAAACCCGCCGCGGCCAGGCCCGTGAGGTCGTCGCCGCCGATGCCGAAGCCCGCCAACCCCAGGCCGGTGATGTCGTTGGCTCCGATGCCGAACCCGGCGACGGCGAGGCCGGTCACGTCGCTCAGCCCCAGGCCGAAGCCGCCGATCAGCAGGCCGTCGGCGTTCCCGAGGCCGGCCCCGAAGCCGGCGATCCCCACGCCGTGGAATTCGTCCGCCGCCAGCCCCAGCAGGTTGATGCTCACGCCCTGCACCTCGGCGGCCGCGGTGCCGCCCACGCCCAGGGCGATGCCCCGGATCCGGCCCTGGAACGGCTGGCCGGGCGTCCAGATCGAGACGGTCACGCCGTCGATGCGGCGCAGGTCGCTGTCGGCCCAGTTGAGGCGCAGACCGGTGAACTCGGCGCTGTTGCCCAGGCTGAGGCCCGCGCCGCGCACGGGGAGGTCCAGGGAGCCGGCGTGCGCCGCGGGCGCGGCGAGCAGCAGGAGGGCGAGGGCGGTCAGGACGGTGGGGCGGCGCATGGCTTCAATCCTCCGTGCGGTGGGGGAGCGGCGACGACCGCTCCCCTACGCGTCCACGGAGGCGGGGTTGCGACGTCAGAAGCGGCTGCTGAGCCGCACCTCCACGCCGCGGAAGTCGGGCACCAGGTAGCACACGCCCGACGTGCAGGCCGTGCCGCCGCGGCGCCGGCCCGCGAAGGCCGCGAGCTGGTGGCTGCGGTCCAGGTCCGCCTGCACGTTGAGGCCCAGCCAGCGGCGGCGATCCGTCTCCACCACGTCGAAGGTCTGCGGGTCGTCGGTCTGGGTGGGGTCGTCGGACATCTCCAGAACCAGCGTCACGCTTCCCAGGCCGGCGCGGCCGGCGCCCACCGACAGCAGCACGTCGTGGTGGAGCGCATCGCCGCCGCCGGGGCGGCGGATGTCCTGCACCTCCACGGCGGCCTGCACGGCGTCACGGCCGGAGAGGCTGCGCTCCACGGCCAGGCCCGCCGAGCGGTGGCGCTCCAGGCCTTCGATGTCGTCGCGGCCCTCGGCCACGAACACGGTCAGGCGCGTGTCGGCCAGGGGCGGGCTGGCGGCCTCCAGGTAGGTGAGGCGGTAGTCCATGGCGTCGTCCAGGAGCCGGGCGGCGGCGCGCTCCAGGTGCAGCGTCCAGCCGTCGCCCACGGCGCCCTGCACGCTGACCAGGTGGCCGTGCTCGTCGTCGGCGAAGAGGAAATGGCTGCGGCGGTTGACCAGCGAGGGGCTGAGCTCCGGCACCAGGTTGGGCGGGTCGTTGTAGGGCAGGCGGAAGCGCTCGTAGTCCTTGGTCTCCCAGATCACGCTCCAGCGGCCGCGGGCGGCTTCCACCAGGGTGGTGCGGGCGCGGGGGACGCCGTCGCCCGGGCCGTCCAGGTCCGGCAGGGCGTTCCAATCCCGGGCGGCGAGCTCGGCGGAGAGGCGCACGTCCCAGCCGGCCTGGTCCAGGACGGGCAGCAGGCGATGGAGGCGCACGGCCGCGTCCAGGCTGCCGTACTCCTCGCGCGCGGCGCGGCCCCAGCTCGTGAAGCCCTCGGCGCGCACATAGCCCTGGCCCACGCGCACGCCGCGGCCCAGGTCCACGCCCACCCGGCCGCCGGACACGGTGCCTTCGCGGCGCACCAGGCCGAAGGTCTCCTCCAGGCCCGGCGGGTTGTCCGGGAAGGCCAGGGGACGGCCGGAGACAAGCACGGCCTCCGCACGGCCGCGTCGGCCCTCCAGGATCACGCCGTCCAGGTCGCGGGTGTCCATGTACTTGCTGTCGGTCAGGGTGGTGATCTCACGCACCACGCCCGGCAGCTCGTGGGCGCGGAAGATCAGGCCGCGGCCCAGGGTGGCGTAGCCGTTGCCCACGCGCAGGCTCAGGTCGCGGCCGCGCCACTCCACGAAGCGGTGGGTGATCTCCTCGTGGACCAGATCGGCCGTGGAGGTGCGGTAGGTCTCGGCGCGGGCGCCCACGCGGAAGTCGCCGGACAGGTAGTCCAGACGCACCTGGTCGAAGAGGGCGGTGCGCTCCTCGAACTGGGTGCCGGGGTCGCGCCCCACCTGCCAGAGCAGGAGGTTGGCGGCCTGCACGCGGCCCTCGTCGGCGCGGGCGGCGGGCGAGGTGAGCAGCAGCGCGGCCGCGAGCACGGCCGCGCGCCGCAGGCCGGGGATCACGGCGCCTCCCGGCGGGCGAGCAGGCCGGACAGGGCCGCGGCCAGCCGCTCCGTGTCGCCGTCGCGGTAGCCCACGTGCTCGTAGGCCACCGTGCCGTCCGGAGCGATGAGGAAGGTGGCCGGCACCGACGTCACGCGGAAGAGGGCGGCCACCTCCTTGTCGGCGTCGATCAGCGCGGGCAGGTCCACGTCCAGGGCCCGCAGGGTGGGGCCGATGCGGGCGCGGCTGCGCGGGTCGTCGATGCTCACGGTCCAGACGGTCACCGCCCCGGCGTGGGCGTCGGCCAGGCCCTGCAGGGCCGGCAGCGCCTTGCGGCACGGTTTGCACCAGGTGGCCCAGAAGTCCAGGATCACCGGCCCGCGGGCCAGGGCGTCGCTCAGGGTGAGGCGGTCGCCGGAGAGGGATTCCAGGGTGAAGTCCGGGGCCGTCTCGGCCCGGGCCGGCACCGCGGCCGCCGTCCCGATGAGGACGGCGGCCGCGACGATGACGGCGAGTCGTATCTGATTGTATTTCAATTGGATCCGTCCTTTACTTCGCAAGCGTGATGAAGCGCCCGAGCTGCTCGCCGTCCACATCCACCACGGCCACGTAGGTGCCGCTGGGGGCGGCCAGGCCGTCGTCGCGGCGGCCGTCCCAGACCACGCGGTGCTCGCGACCGCCGGGCAGCCGCGCGTCCAGCAGGCGGGCCACGCGCCGACCGGCCAGGTCGTGGATCTCCACGCGCACGGCGGCGTCGGCCAGCGCGGCGTCCAGGGTCCAGCGGATGGTCGTCGACGGGTTGAAGGGGTTGGGGTAGGCCGCGTCCAGGGTGAAGGCGCGGGCCGAAGGCGCGTCGTCCACGCCGGTCAGCAGGTCCGCCACGGCCGCGTCCAGGGCCGCCCCGATGGTGGCGGCGTTGAAGCCGAACATGCGCTTGCGGATCACCCCGTCGCCGTCCACCACGAAGCTCACGTCGTTGGCGGCCGCGTAGGCGGCGCCGGTGGCGCTGGCGGTGCGCAGCAGGGGATAGGTGATGCCCGTGGCGTTCACGAAGTTCTGGGCCTGGGCCTGGGAGCCGTTCCACACGTCCAGGGCGAAGGCCTGCACGGGGTCGTCGGCGTAGTTCTGAAGCATGGACTCCGTCCCGGGAGCCGCCGCGATGCAGCTGCCTCAGGCGTAGCCCACGAAGAACAGGAAGGTGGCCTGGCCCGCGAAGGACACGGCGTGGGTCACCCCCTGGGTGTCCGTATGGGTGAACGTGGCGGCGTTCTCGCCCTCCTGGCCCGTGGCCAGGGCGCTCAGGGGCAGGGCCAGCGTCAGGAGCAGGGCGCCCAGGGCGCGGCGGCGTCGGGATCGGATCATGTCGGTCTCCTCCGGGTCGGGGTCGCGCAGGGGAACGTTCGCGGAGTCTACGGAGTGCGCGGGGAATTCGTGACAGAATTTATCCCGATTCATCCGGGCCCGCTCCCAACCCCACGGATTCCGGTGGGTTTTCTGTGGCCCGGGTCCTCGGAGGCGTGATACCCTGCGGTATCCTCCAGTTTCGAATCCCTTCAACCGTCGGAGGGCTCCATGTCCGATCCCGTGATCCCCCCCAAGCCCGAGATCGTCGCCAAGGCGCACGTGAACACCCGCGAGGAATACGACCGCCTCTACCGCCTCTCGCTGGATGATCCGGAGACCTTCTGGGCCCGTCAGGCCGAGCGCATCACCTGGTTCCACCCCTTCCGCACGGTCTTCGACCACGACTACGAGAACGTGGACTTCGGCTGGTACCTGGGAGGGCGGCTCAACGCCAGCTACAACTGCGTGGACCGGCACCTGAAGGAGCGCGGCGATCAGGCGGCCATCATCTGGGCCAAGGACGAGGCGGGGGAGTACGAGACCATCACCTACCGCGACCTGAAGCACAAGGTGGCCAAGGTGGCCAACGTGCTGCGCCACCACGGGGTGCAGAAGGGCGACCGCGTCTGCATCTACATGCCCATGATCCCGGAGCTGGCGTACACCATGCTGGCCTGCGCGCGCATCGGGGCGGTGCACTCCATCGTCTTCGGCGGCTTCAGCAGCGAGGCCATCCGCGACCGCATCCTGGACGCCGGCGCCAAGCTCGTGGTGACGGCCAACGAGGGCCTGCGCGGCGGCAAGCGCCTGCGCCTGAAGGACACCGTGGACCGCGCGGTGGACGGCCTGGACCTGGTGCGCACCGTGCTGGTGGCCCGCCGCACCGACGGCGACGTGGCCATGCGCGCCGGGCGCGACTTCTGGTTGGACGAGGAGTGCCGCAAGCAGCGCTCCACCTGCACCGTGGAGTGGATGGGGGCGGAGGATCCCCTGTTCATCCTCTACACCTCCGGCAGCACGGGCAAGCCCAAGGGCGTCATGCACACCACCGCCGGCTACATGGTCTACACGGCCATGACCCATCAGCTGGTCTTCGACCATCACGACGGCGACGTGTACTTCTGCGCCGCGGACATCGGCTGGATCACCGGGCACTCGTACATCATCTACGGTCCGCTGGCCAACGGGGCCACCACGGTCATGTTCGAGTCCATCCCCACCTATCCCGACGCCGGCCGCTACTGGCGCATCGTCCAGGACCTGGGCGTGACCATCTTCTACACGGCGCCCACGGCCATCCGCGCCATCCACCGCGAAGGCGACGCGTACCTGGAGCCCTACGACCGCTCCAGCCTGCGCATCCTGGGCACGGTGGGCGAGCCCATCAACCCCGAGACCTGGAAGTGGTACCACGACGTGGTGGGCCAGGGCCGCTGCGCCGTGGTGGACACGTGGTGGCAGACCGAGACCGGCGGCATCCTCATCACGCCGCTGCCGGGCGTGACGCCTCTGAAGCCGGGCTCGGCCACGCTGCCGTTCTTCGGCGTGAAGCCGGTGCTGATGGACGAGCAGGGGCAGCCCCTGGCCGGCAACGGCGTGAGCGGCAACCTCTGCATCGAACGCACCTGGCCGGGCCAGGCGCGCACCGTGTACGGCGACCACGAGCGCTTCCACGAGACATACTTCAGCCAGTACCCGGGCTACTACTTCACCGGCGACGGCTGCAACCGCGACGAGGACGGCTACTACTGGATCACCGGCCGCGTGGACGACGTGATCAACGTGAGCGGCCACCGCATGGGCACCGCGGAGGTGGAGAGCGCCCTGGTGGCCCACGAGGCCGTGGCCGAGGCCGCGGTGGTGGGCTTCCCGCACGAGATCAAGGGGCAGGGCATCTTCGCCTACGTGATCCTCTCGGCCCTGGTGGACGAGGCGGACCACGAGCTGGTGGGCGTGCTCAAGGAGCAGGTGCGCCACGTGATCGGCCCGGTGGCCACGCCGGACCGCATCCTGGTGGCGCCCGGCCTGCCCAAGACCCGCAGCGGCAAGATCATGCGCCGCATCCTGCGCAAGATCGCCGCGGGGGAGACCGAGGGCATGGGCGACGTGACCACCTTGGCGGATCCGAGCGTGGTGGAGGCCCTGATCGAGGCCTACACGGAGCAGGTGGGCCGGGAATAGGGAGGGCTAGGCGTCGCGGGCCTGGAGGCCCTGGGCGGAACCGCGGGGCGCATGCGTCCAGGCGGGGCCGCCCAGCCAGCCCGACAGGTAGCCCAGGCCGGCGCCGTGGTGGATGGCCAGCAGGCACATGACCACCGTGGCGAAGAGGTCCGGCCGGCGGCGCAGGGTCACCTGGCCGGCGGCGATGAAGACCGCGCCGCCGTGCACGAGGCCCGCCAGCCCGAAGGCCCACCAGGCCCAGGGATGGATCAGGCCCAGCACGGGCAGGACCACGGCCAGCAGGGACAGCACCGAGAGGGCGGCGGCGGCGGGGGTGACCCCGCCGCGGTGTTTGCGGGCCATGCGCGCGCGGCCGTACCCGTAGCGGTAGATCTGGCGGAAGAGGGCGAGCAGGTCGGCCCGCGGCAGGTAGCCCACGGCGAAGCGGTCGCTGTGGCGGGCCTGGACCCCGGCGCGTTCCACGCGCAGGTTGAACTCCAGGTCCTCGCCGGCGTCGAACTCCTCGTCCACGCCGCCCAGCTCCCGGTACAGGCCCAGCTCGTAGCCGCAGCCGGCGCTCAGGGGGGAGCACCAGCGGTCGCCGTCGTTGTAGATCAACGAGCCCGTGTTGTGTCCCAGGAAGCTGGTGCGGGCCAGGGAGACGGCGGTCTGGAAGTCGTGCCCCGCTTCCGCCATGAGGGGCTGAGGCCGCGAGATGCAGCGTGCGCCGGCCGCGAAGGCGTCCATCACGTCGGCCAGCATGGTGGGCGAGAGGATGTGGCAGTGGCCGTCCACGAAGAGCACGTACGGCGCGCGCGCATGGGCGGCGCCCGCGTTCCGGGCGGGCCCGGACCGTCCGGCGGGGTTGTCCACCAGGCGGATGCGAGGATCCTCGCGCCCCATCTCCAGCACGATCTCGCGGGTGCGGTCCGAGCTCATGCCGTCGGCCACGATGAACTCCACGGCGTCCGGCGTCACGGACTGCGCCTGCAGCTCGTGCAGAATGCGCGCGATGTGGCGCTCCTCGTTGCGCACGGGCAGCACCACGCTCAGGCGCGGAGACTCGGGTCCTGTGGGACGGCTCTCGGACATCGTGTCCTCGACGGGCGGGTCGCTGGTCGATGGTCTGGCGGCGTGGCGCCACCGCGATCCCGGATCTCATCGGCAGGGAGCCGGGAGGCTGTAGCGCGGACGCCCGCGGCCGCCTGGGGGGCTGGGCGGCGGCCTCGGTGCGGTTTTTATTATGGGATCATTTCTTGCTCCTGGCAAGGGGCCGCGCATCCGCCGGATGAGCGCTTCCCTTCCCCGCGGCCGGGCGACTAGGATGCCCCGAGCCAAGCCCCGAAGGAGACGTCCATGCCCGGCACCATCCTGCACGTGCTCTCCCAGCGCCCGTCCCTGACCGGCAGCGGCGTGGCCCTGGACGCCCTGGTCCGCCACGCGGACCGCGACGGCTGGCGCCAGGCCGTGGTGGTGGGCGTGCCGGCCGCGGAGACGGCGCCGGCGGTGGGCGGGCTGCCGTCCGACCGCATCCGGCCCCTGCGTTTCGGCGGGGGCGCCCTGCCGTACCCCGTGCCGGGCATGAGCGACGTGATGCCCTACCGCAGCACCCGCTTCTCGAGCCTGGACGAGGCGCAGCTGGAGGCCTACCGCGCCGCCTGGCGGGGGCACCTGCTGGACGTGATCGCCGACGTGCGGCCGGACGTGATCCACGCCCACCACGTGTGGCTGGTGGGCGCCCTGCTGAAGGACGTGGCGCCCGCGGTGCCGGTGGTCACCCACTGCCACGCCACGGGCTTCCGGCAGATGGCCCTCTGCCCGCACCTGGCCTACGAGGTGCGCGAGGGGGTGCGGCGCAACGACGCCTTCTGCGTGCTGCACCAGGGCCACGCCGCGGAGCTCGCGAACATCCTGGACGTGGCGCCGGAGCGCATCCACGTGGTGGGCAACGGGTACCGCGAGGACCTCTTCCACGCCGCGGGCGCTACGGGAGGCCGCGCGGGCCAAGTGCTCTACAGCGGCAAGTCCAGCGACGCCAAAGGCGTGCCCTGGCTGCTGGACGCCGTGGAACGGCTGGGCGCCGAGCGTCCCGGGCTGACCCTGCACATGGCGGGCGGCGGCACGGGGGAGCAGGCGGAGCGGATCCATCGGCGCGTGGCGGAGCTGGGCGCGCTGGTGCGGCACCACGGCCAGCTCTCCCAGGCGGAGCTCGCGGAGCTCATGCGGGGGTGCGCGGTGTGCGTGCTGCCGTCGTTCTATGAGGGCGTGCCGCTGGTGCTGGTGGAGGCCCTGGCCTCCGGCTGCCGCCTGGTGAGCACGCGCCTGCCCGGCGTGCTGGACCGCCTGGCGCCCACCCTGGGCCGGGCCATGGAGCTGGTGGACCTGCCGCGGCTGGAGGCGGTGGACGTGCCCCACGCCCCGGACCTGCCCCGTTTCACCGACGACCTGGCCGCCGCCCTGGAGCGCGCCCTGGACGCGCCGCCGCTGGATGCGGGTTCGGCCTGGTTCGCGTCGGCCCTGGCGCCCTTCACCTGGGGACGCGTGTACGACCGCGTGGCGCGCCTG
Organism: Candidatus Krumholzibacteriia bacterium; assembly: GCA_035447065.1. Classification (GTDB taxonomy): domain Bacteria; phylum Krumholzibacteriota; class Krumholzibacteriia; order LZORAL124-64-63; family LZORAL124-64-63; genus CALEMW01. The sequence continues at coordinate 124,260 of DAOTGJ010000004.1, read as the reverse complement.
TGGCGGGAGCTGCTGGAGAGGCCCACGGCCTAGCCCTGGCCCACCGGGACCATGCGCGCCGCGGGATCGAACGCGTCCCTACCTCCCAGACCAGGAGAGACCACGTCCGCATGGAAGTCCGACTTTCGCCGCCCGCCTGGGCCGCGCACCTCATCGCCGACACCACCGACTGGAAGCGCGCGCCGCGGCCCGTGGGGGAGCTGGCCCCCATCGTCCTGCCGGACGACGCCTGGTTCGAATACGCCTGGCTCGACGGCGACGGCGAGCCGCAGGCCGATCCCGGCGGCCGCCCCGCGGGCAACCCCTGGTGGCCTTACAGCTGCGTGATGACCGGTCCGGAGTGGCGCCCCCATCCCGACACGCCGGCGGCCGAGGCCCGCGCCGAGGGCCGGCTGCAGCGCCATCGGCTGGAGTCCCGACGCCTGGGCATGACCCGACACCTGTTCACCTACGTGCCGGAGGGACCGCCGGGCCCGCGGCCCCTGGTGGTCTTCCAGGACGGCAAGGGGAGCTGGCTGTACGGACGCGTGGGACCGTTGGTGGACGCCCTGACCGCCGCGGGTGAGCTGCGGCCGGCGGCGTACGCCTTCCTGCAGCCCGAGGACCGCGCCGTGGAGTACGCCTTCCACGCCCCGTACCGCGACCACGTGCTGGAGGAGGCCCTGCCCTTCCTGGAGTCGGTGCTGCCCTGCGACGGCGAGCGCATCGCCTGGGGGGCGAGCCTGGGCGGGCTGGTCTCGGCCTGGATCGCGCTGGAGGCTCCGGGCACGTTCCGCACCGTCCTGAGCCATTCCGGCGCCTTCCTGGGCGCGCCCTGGGACGAGCCCCACGACGCCTACGCGGGCGGGGAGTGGCTGCTGGCCCAGCTCCGCGCCGGGCGCGGGCGCGACGTGCGCTGGTCCCTGGAGTGCGGCACCCTGGAGTGGCTGCTCGGCGCCCACCGCAGGGCGGCGGCGGCCCTGCGCGCGGGCGGCTACGAGCACCGCGCGCGGGAGCGCAGCGTGGGGCACCACTGGGCCAACTGGCGCACCGGCCTGCCGGACGCCCTGCGCTTCGCGCTGGGCTAGGATCCGCTTGCTTCCCCGCACCGCGGACGCCATCTTGAAGGCCCGCCTTCACGTCAATCCTGGACCGTTCCGGAGGGAAATGGACATGCGCAAGACCGTCATCGTGGCCCTGGCCCTGATCATCGCTCTGACCGGCACCGCCGTCGCCAAGGACAAGGTCTACGGCAAGGGCGTCAGCGACGGGGACGTCACCCCCATCAGCACCATCATGGACCACAAGGACGACTTCCAGGGCAAGACCGTGCGCATCAGCGGCACCGCCGTGGCCGTCTGCTCGCACCGCGGCTGCTGGGTGGACATCAGCTCCGACCGCGAGGGCGAGACCCTGCGCCTGAAGGTGGAGGACGGCGTGATCGTGTTCCCCAAGAGCATCGTGGGCAAGCCCATCACCGCCGAGGGCGTCTTCACGGCCAACCACGTGACCGAGGACAACCACATCTGCAGCCGTGAGCACGAGGGCGGCGAAGAGGTCACCTGCACCACCTACTATCAGGTCACGGGCACCGGCGCCGTCGTCCGGAAGTAGGGCATGGGGACGTTCCGCAAGGTCTGCCGCTGGCTCCACCGCGAGCTGGGCTTCTTCGCCGTGGGTCTGACGCTGGTCTACGCGATCAGCGGGATCGCGGTGAACCACGTGCACCATTGGGACCCCAACCACGCCAAGACGGTCGAGACCCGGAGCATCGAGGCTCCGGGTCCCGGCCCCACCGACGAGGTGGAGCCCCTGGTGCTGGAGCGCCTGGCCCTGGGCGAGCCCGTGCGCAGCACGTGGCGGCAGAGCGCCACCGTGCTGCAGGTCTTCCCGGAGGACGGCAGCACCGTCGACGTGGACCTGACCACGGGCGAGGTGCGTCGCACCAGCCACTCGCCGCGGCCGCTCCTCTTCGACATGAACTTCATGCACCTGAATACGGGCAAGGGATTCTGGACCGTCGCCGGCGACGTCTACGCGTCGATCCTCATCGTGCTGGCCTTGTCCGGGATCTTCCTGGTCAAGGGCCGCAAGGGCCTGGCCGGACGGGGCGGGGTGCTCATGGTCCTGGGCGTCCTGCTGCCGGTGATCTACGCGGTGGCGATGCGCGGCTGAGGCCGTCTTGACTCCCGCCGGGGGCCCTCCTAGGTTGGACCTTCGCGATCGCTCCCCGCCTGCACCGCACGCGACCACGTCGTCCAAGGGAGGGCAGCTTGGCCACCATCGGGATCCGCCTCGAAGACAAGAACCGGTGGGAGCGGCGCGTGCCGCTGACCCCCGCCGACGCCGCCGAGGTGGCCGCAGCCTCGGGCCACCGCCTGCTGATCCAGCCCTCCCACACGCGCATCTTTCCCGACGACGCCTACCGCGCCGCCGGGCTCGAGGTCACCGACGAGGCCGTCGTCGCCGACGTGCTCATCGCGGTCAAGGAGATCCCCGCCGTGCTGTTCCGGCCCGGCGGCGTGTACGTGTGCTTCTCCCACACCATCAAGGGCCAGCCCTACAACATGCCCATGCTGCAGCGTCTGCTGGATCTGGGCGCCACGCTGGTGGACTACGAACGCATCGTGGACGCGCAGGGCCGACGGCTGATCTACTTCAGCCTTCACGCCGGCTACGCGGGCATGCTCGAGTCGCTGCGCGCCCTGGGGCTGCGCCTGCGCGCCCGCGGCCGCGAGACCGCCCTGGCCGACGTGAAGCCGGCGTACGAGTACGCGGACCTGGCCGACGCCGAGGCGCACCTGCGCGGGATCGGCGCCCGGCTCGCGGCGGAGGGCGGGCGGCCGCTGAGCATCGGCGTGGCCGGCTACGGCAACGTGGGACGCGGCGCGCAGACCGTGCTCTCCTGGCTGCCCACGACCGCCGTGGACCCCGACGAGCTGCCGGCCCGCGCGGCGGCGGAGACCGGGCCCGCGCCCCTGCTGGTCACCGTGTTCCGCGAGGAGCACATGGTGCGGCCGCGCGGGGACCATCCCTTCGTGCTGCAGGACTACTTCGACAACCCGGAGCGGTACGAGGGACGCTTCCACGAGCACCTGCCGCACCTGGACCTGCTGGTCAACAGCATCTACTGGACCGAGCGCTACCCGCGCCTGATCACCAAGGCCTGGGTGCGCGAGGCCTTCGCCGGCGGCGCCGAGCCGCGGCTGCAGGTGGTGGGCGACATCAGCATCGACATCGAGGGCAGCGTGGAGATCAGCCTCAAGGCCACGCGTCCCGACGAGCCCTGCTACGTGTACGACCCCGACACGGACGCCGGCGCGGACGGCGTGACGGGCCGAGGCATCGTGGTCATGGGCGTGGACAACCTGCCCTGCGAGCTGCCGCGCGAGGCGTCGGAGCACTTCAGCTCCGTGTTCAAGGGCATGGTGGCTCCCCTGGGCGACTGCGACTGGTCGGCGCCCTACGCGGAGCTGGACCTGCCGCCCCATCTCAAGAGCGCGGTGATCTGTCACGGGGGGGGGCTGGCGCCGCAGTTCGCGCGCCTGGCCGAGCCCCTGGCCCGCCACGGAGGAGGCCCGCGATGAAGCGCGTGCTGGTGGTGGGGGCGGGCATGGTGGCCCGGCCCCTGGTGCGTCACCTCCTGGACCACGGCTACGCCGTGACCCAGGGCGATCTGGCCGTGCACCGGGCCGAGGAGATGATCGCCGGCCACGCCAACGGCCGCGCCGTGGAGCTGGACGTGTCCGACGCCGCGGCCCTGGACGCCCTGGTGCGCGAGCACGACCTGGCCGTGAGCCTGGCGCCCCCGGCCTTCCATCCGCTGGTGGCGCGGATCTGCGTGGAGCGCGGGAAGCCCATGGTCACGTCGTCCTACGTCTCGCCCGAGATGGCGGCGTTGGAAGGCCCCGCCCGCGACGCCGGCGTGACCCTGCTCAACGAGGTGGGAGCCGACCCGGGCATCGACCACATGTCGGCCATGCAGATCATCGACGGCGTGCGCGCCCGCGGGGGCCGCGTGCTGGCCTTCCGCTCCTACTGCGGCGGCCTGCCCGCCCCGGACTGCAACGACAACCCCCTGGGCTACAAGCTGTCCTGGACGGCCCGCGGCGTGCTGCTGGCGTCCACCAACGACGCCATCTACCGCTCCTTCGGCCGTCCGGTGCACACGCCCAACGCGCGCCTCTTCCGCGACATGCACATGGTGCACGTGCCGGGCGTGGGGGACTTCGAGGCCTACCCCAACCGCGACTCCCTGGCCTACGCGGACATCTACGGCCTGCAGGACGCCTCCACCCTGGTGCGCGGCACCCTGCGCTACCCCGGCTGGTGCGACACCCTGCACGCCTGCGTGACCCTGGGCCTGCTGTCCCAGGCGCCCGTGGACGCGGACTGCCGCACGTACCGCGACCTGACGCGCCGCGCCCTGGGCGCCGCGCCGCATCAGGACCCAGCAGCGGCCGCGGGCGCGCGCCTGGGCGTGAGCTGCGAGGGCGGCCCGGTGTTCGATCTGGACTGGCTCGGCATGTTCGACGACGATGCGCTGCCGGCCGCGGGCATGAGCCCCCTGGACGCCCTGGCCTCGCGCATGCAGGAGCGCCTGAACTACGCCGCCGGCGAGCGGGACATGCTGGTGCTGCAGCACGAGTTCGTGTCCGAGCTGCCCGACGGCAGCCGCGAGCACACCTGGTCGCGCCTGGTGGCGTACGGCGAGCCCGGCGGCGACTCCGCCATGGCCCGCACCGTGAGCCTCCCCGCGGCCCTGGGCGCGCGGCTCATCCTGGAAGGACATCTGTCCCGTGCGGGCGTGCTGCGCCCCACCACCGCGGACATCTACGCCCCGGTGCTGGCCGACCTGGCCGCCCTGGGCATCCGTTGCGAGGAAGAGACCGAGATCCTCGAACCCCTGGACCGTCGAACCGGAGGAATGACCCGATGACGAAGCAGGAGATCAACAAGCTGTTCCGCTCCCTGGGGCTGAGCCGCACCATGAAGGGCGCGAACACGGGCGGCGAGTGGTTCGCCTCCAGCGGCGACATGCTGGAGAGCCGCAGCCCCACCACCGGCGAGCTGCTCGCCAAGGTCGAGCAGGCGTCGGCCGCCGACTACCAGCAGCTCATGCGCGCCGCCACCAAGTCGTTCCAGACGTGGCGCATGCTGCCCGCGCCCAAGCGCGGCGAGATCGTGCGCCAGCTGGGCGAGGCCCTGCGCGCCAAGAAGGACGACCTGGGCGCCCTGGTGAGCCTGGAGATGGGCAAGATCCTGACCGAGGGTCTGGGCGAGGTGCAGGAGATGATCGACATCTGCGACTTCGCCGTGGGCCAGAGCCGCAACCTGAGCGGCCCCACCCTGCAGAGCGAGCGCCCCATGCACCGCATGATGGAGCAGTGGCATCCCCTGGGCGTGGTGGGCGTGATCACGGCCTTCAACTTCCCCGTGGCCGTGTGGGCCTGGAACATGGCCCTGGCCTGGGTCTGCGGCGACACCGGCGTTTGGAAGCCGTCCAGCAAGACGCCGCTCACGGCCATCGCCTGCCAGAACATCGCCAACGAGGTGTTCCGGCGGAACGGCGTGGCCGAGGGCGTGAGCTGCGTGGTCATCGGCCGCGGCTCGGTCATCGGCGAGAAGATGGTCAACGATCCGCGCCTGCCGCTGATCAGCGCCACGGGCAGCACCCGCATGGGCCAGCGCATCGGCGCCGTGGTGGGCGGCCGCCTGGGCCGCACCATCCTGGAGCTGGGCGGCAACAACGCCCTGGTCATCAGCGAGAAGTGCGACCTGACCAACGCCCTGGCCAGCGCCTTCTTCGGCGCCGTGGGCACCGCCGGCCAGCGCTGCACCAGCACGCGCCGCCTGATCATCCAGGAGAAGATCTACAAGACCTTCCTGAAGAAGCTGGTGGCCAACTACGAGAAGGTGCGCATCGGCGATCCCCTGGATCCCAAGACCCTCATGGGCCCGCTGATCGACGAGGGCGCCGTGAAGGACTACGAGGACGCCGTGGCCGCGGCCAAGGCCCAGGGCGGCAAGGTGCTGTACGGCGGCAAGGTGCTGCGCAAGAAGGGCTGCGCGCGCACGTTCGTGCAGCCCACCATCATCGAGATCGACAACAAGGCCCCCATCGTGCAGACGGAGACCTTCGCGCCCATCCTCTACGTGATGAAGTACCGGACCATGGCCCAGGCCATGAGCATGCACAACGGCGTGCCCCAGGGCCTGTCGTCGGCCATCTACACCGACAGCGTGGCGGAGGCCGAGGCCTTCTACAGCGCGGCGGGCAGCGACTGCGGCATCGCCAACGTGAACATCGGCACCTCGGGCGCCGAGATCGGCGGCGCCTTCGGCGGCGAGAAGGAGACCGGCGGCGGCCGCGAGTCCGGCTCGGACTGCTGGAAGGCCTACATGCGCCGGCAGACCAACACCATCAACTGGGGCGGGGAGATCCACCTGGCCCAGGGCGTGGAGTTCAAGGCCTGATCCGGCTCCGCAACGGGGACGCGCAGGGGAGGGGACGGCCGCGGCCGTCCCCTCCCGCCGTACTCGGGAGTTGACGGGAGCGCGATCCCCCGTAGAGTCGCAGCCAGGCCACCCTCCAGGAGAGACCCGCCATGTTCGACATCGACATCCGCGCCAGCGTGGACCGCGTGTGGGAGGAGCTCCGCTCCCGCGACCGCGAGCAGTACTCCGGCTTCGAACAGCTCATCAAGTACCGCGTGCGCAACGTGCTGCTGGTGGCCAGCCTCTACGACGCCTTCACCCTGGAGGAGGGCGGCCGCCTCACCGAGCTGCTCCTATCGGAGTACCGCGAGCTGAACCTCAGCTCCGCGCCGCGGATCACGCGGGCCACCAGCGGCGGCGAGGCCCTCGACGCCATCGAGCGCGACGACTACGACCTGGTCATCACCATGACCCGCATCGGCGACATGAGCGCGCCGGTGTTCGCTGCGCGGGCCAAGGCCCTCAACGGGCTGCTGCCGGTGATGGTGCTGGGCTACAACGCCCGCGAGCTGGAGTCCATCGCCGAGGCCAACGACGGCTCGGTGGACAACGTGTTCATCTGGACCGGCGACGTGAGCCTGCTGCTGGCCATCATCAAGCACGTGGAGGACCACTGGAACGTGGAGGACGACACCCTTCACGGCGACGTGCGCGTGATCCTGCTGGTGGAGGATTCCGTGCGCTTCTACTCGGCCTACCTGCCCCTGGTCTACATGGAGATCATGAAGCAGACGCACGACCTCATGGCCGACAGCGTGAACCTGGCCCAGAAGCTCCTGCGCATGCGGGCGCGCCCCAAGATCCTCTTCGCCCGCGATTACGAGACGGCCATGGACCTCTACCAGCGCTACCGCCCCTACCTGCTGGGCGTGATCAGCGACGCGCGCTACCTGCGCGACGGCCGCAAGGACCCCGACGCCGGCGTGGCCTTCATCCGGCGCCTCAAGGAGGACGACCCCACCCTGCCGGCGGCGCTCCAGTCCAGCGACGCGGCCAACGCCGCGCCGGCCGCCGCGGCGGGCGCCATCTTCCTGCACAAGAACTCGCCGCGCCTGCTCAAGGACCTGCGCCGGTTCCTGCGCGAGCACTTCGGCTTCGGCGACTTCGTCTTCCGCCTGCCCGACGGCACGGAGGTGGGCCGCGCCCACAACACGCGCGCCCTGATCCGCGAGATCGCCCGCGTGCCCGAGGAGTCGCTGCTCTTCCACGCCGCCCACGACCACTTCTCCAACTGGCTGCGCGCCCGCACGCGCTTCGGTCTCGCCGCCACGCTCAAGCGCGTGCGCGTGGACGAGTTCCACACCAGCGACGCCATCCGCGACTACCTGGTCTCCACCCTCAGCCGGCACCGGCAGGAGTCGCACAAGGGCATCGTGGCCGACTTCTCGCGGCGCAACTTCGACGCCACCTCGGGCTTCATCCGCATCGGCACCGGCTCGCTGGGAGGCAAGGCCCGCGGCCTGGCCTTCATGAACCACGTGCTGGACCGCTACGACGTGCGCCGCCTCTTCCCGGGCACGGAGCTCGTCATCCCGCCCACGGCGGTGCTGGCCACCGACGTCTTCGACCTCTTCCTGGACCAGGGCGACCTGCGCGACCGCGCCATCCACGCCGCGGACGACGACGAGGTGGTGCGCGCCTTCCTCGCCGCCAAGCTGCCGCCCACCATCTACGACGACCTGCGCATCTTCCTGGAGCAGGTCACCTATCCGCTGGCCGTGCGCTCGTCCAGCCTGCTGGAGGACGCCCAGCACCAGCCCTTCGCCGGCGTGTACCGCACCTACATGCTGCCCAACAACCACCCGGACCTCTCCACGCGCCTGGACCAGCTCTGCGACGCCGTGAAGCTGGTCTACGCCTCCACCTTCTACCAGAGCGCGCGGGCCTACCTGGCCGCAACGGACAACCTGGTGGAGGAGGAGAAGATGGGCGTGATCATCCAGAAGGTGGTGGGCCGCCGCCACGAGCAGACGGTGTACCCCGACTTCGCCGGCGTGGCCCATTCCACCAACCACTACCCCGGCGCCTCGCTCTCGCCGGAGGACGGCGTGGCCCAGGTGGTGCTGGGCCTGGGCCGCACGGTGGTGGAGGGCGGCGAGTGCCTGCGCTTCTCGCCGCGCCGACCCGAGCACCTCATGCAGTTCGCCACCCTGGACGAGACCCTGCGCACCAGCCAGAAGCGCTTCCAGGCCGTGAGCGTGGCCGACCCCGCGCGCTACCCCACCCCGGACGAGGCCGACAGCGTGGTGTGGCTGGATCTGGAGGATGCCGAGCGGCACGGCACCCTCCATGCCGTGGGCTCCACGTTCTCCCCGGAGAACGACCGCATCGACGACGGCATCGACCGTCCCGGCCCGCGCCTGGTGACCTTCGCCCACGTGCTCAAGCACCGGGTGTTCCCCCTGGCGGAGGTGCTGGACTTCCTACTGGATCTGGGCCGACGCTGCCTGAGCAGCGCCGTGGAGATGGAGTTCGCTGCGACGCTCAATCCCGGCGGCGTCCACGAGTTCGGCCTGCTGCAGGTGCGCCCCCTGATGAGCGACATGGAATCGCCCGACGTGGCCCCGGAGATGCTCCAGGGGCCGGACGTGCTGCTGGCCACGGAGGTGGCCCTGGGCAACGGCCGCTACGACGACATCCGCGACGTGGTGTACGTGCCCCGCGACCGCTTCGACCGCGGCCGCACCCAGGAGATCGCCCGCGAGGTGGCGGTCATGAACCGCCGCCTGCACCAGGAGGACCGCCCTTATCTGCTCCTGGGCCCCGGCCGTTGGGGCAGCTCGGACCGTTGGCTGGGCATCCCCGTGGAGTGGGCCGCGATCAGCGGCGCCGCGGTCATCGTGGAGACGGACCTGGACGACTTCAAGGTCACCCCCAGCCAGGGCAGCCACTTCTTCCAGAACCTCACCTCGTTCCGCGTGGGCTACCTCACGGTGAACCAGAGCAGCGGCGGCGGCGTGGTGGACTGGGACTGGTTCGACGCCCATCCCGCCGCGGAAGAGACCGCCTTCCTGCGCCGTCTGCGCCTGGAACGCCCGCTGGAGGTGCTCATCGACGGGCGCAGCAGCCGCGCGGTGCTCCTGCGGCCCGGGGGCGGGGAGGGATTGTCAGCGCCTTAACACGCATGCGGATGAAAACGATGCTATTTCATTTTCCCGTATGGACTTAACGCCTGTTAAAGGTCGGGTTTTTCCTTGCCTTCGCCTGCCCGTTTCCTACCTTTGACCTCGTTTCCAGAAGTTGCGATTCCCTGCGGATCGTGAAACTGTTCTCCAAACCACGGGAGAGGCAGACATGTCCGACATCAAGGCCTTCATGGAGCAGATCAAAGCCAAGAACCCCGCGCAGCCGGAGTTCCACCAGGCTGTCGACGAGGTCGCGACCTCGCTCTGGCCGGTCCTCGAGAAGAGGCCGGAGTACCGGAAGGCCAAGATCCTGGAACGCATCTGCGAGCCCGAGCGCGTGATCATGTTCCGCGTGCCCTGGCTGGACGACAACGGCGACGTGCAGGTCAACCGCGGCTTCCGCATCGAGATGAACAGCGCCATCGGCCCGTACAAGGGCGGCCTGCGCTTCCACCCGAGCGTGAACCTGGGCATCCTGAAGTTCCTGGCCTTCGAGCAGGTCTTCAAGAACAGCCTCACCACGCTGCCCATGGGCGGCGGCAAGGGCGGCTCGGACTTCGATCCCAAGGGCAAGAGCGACAACGAAGTGATGCGCTTCTGCCAGAGCTTCATGACCGAGCTCTGCCGCCACATCGGCCAGTTCACGGACGTGCCCGCCGGCGACATCGGCGTGGGCGGCCGCGAGATCGGCTACCTCTTCGGCCAGTACAAGCGCGTGCGCAACGAGTTCGTGGGCGTGCTCACGGGCAAGGGCCTGAACTGGGGCGGCTCGCTGATCCGTCCGGAGGCCACGGGCTACGGCGCCGTGTACTTCGCGGCCGAGATGCTCGCCACCCGCAACCAGACCCTCGAGGGCAAGACCGCCCTGGTGTCCGGCTCCGGCAACGTGTACCAGTACACCGCCGAGAAGCTGCTGGACCTGGGCGCCAAGGTGCTCACGGCTTCCGACTCGTCGGGCTACGTGTACGACGAGGCCGGCATCGACCGCGAGAAGCTGGCGTTCATCATGAACCTGAAGAACGTCAAGCGCGGCCGCATCAAGGAGTACGCCGACAAGTACAAGGTGCCCTTCACGCCGGTGGACGCCAGCGCGGACCACAACCCGCTGTGGGACCACAAGGCCGACTGCGCCTTCCCCTCGGCCACGCAGAACGAGGTCAACGAGAAGGACGCCGCCAACCTGCTGAAGAACGGCGTCTACGTGGTGAGCGAGGGCGCCAACATGCCCACGGTCCCCGCGGGCGTGGACCAGTTCATCGACGCCGGCATCCTCTACGGTCCGGGCAAGGCCGCCAACGCCGGCGGCGTGGCCGTCTCCGGCCTGGAGATGAGCCAGAACAGCCTGCGTCTGAGCTGGACCCGCGAGGAGGTGGACCAGCGCCTGCACGGCATCATGAAGTCCATCCACAAGGCTTCGTACGAGACCGCGCAGACCTACGGCACCCCCGGCAACTACGTCAACGGCGCCAACATCGCCGGCTTCCTCAAGGTGGCCGATTCGATGATGGACCAGGGCGTGGTCTGATCCGGAGCATGGCCTGAGCCACGACCGGGCGGGGGTCCTCGGACCTCCGCCCGGTTTCCTTGTTGGCGGGGGAGGGCGCGCGGGCTATCATGGCCAGGCCCGCGAGGGCGGCCGGAAGCCGAGCCGGCCCATGCACGACACCGGAGGTCCTCCGTGCCCCATCCCAGCCCCGCGGCCCGCGCTCTCGGCGCGGCGGGCCTGCTCGCCGTCCTGCTCCTCTGCCTGCTCGCCGGCTGCGCGGGCGCCCCTCCCAGCTTCCAGGCCGTCTGGCGCGCCGACAGGGTGGACGCCGCCGCGGGCCGCCGCGTCCTCGTGGTGTCGGACGTGGACGTCCACTTCGGCGAGACCCGCGCCCCGGCCAGCTACGACCTGCTCGGCGCCGCCGTCGCCCAGCGCCTGGCGAGCCACGGCTGCGAGCTGCTGGACCCCGAGCGCTTCACCTCGCGCTGGCGCAGCGCCGTGCAGGGCGCCGGCGGCCTCTTCGACCCCCACACCGGCGAGTTCCTCGCCGCCAAGCGCGACAGCGTGCTGGCCGCCGTCCTGTCCCGCCTCCAGCGCGAGCAGGATTTCGACGATGTGGTGCTGCTCTCCCTGGTGGAGGTGGCGGCCCCGGTCCGCGAGCAGGTGGCCGCCTGGGACGGCGTGAAGCGCCGCTACCACGTGATCAACCAGCCGGTGACCCGCGAGGTGCGCATGCACGGCACCGTGCCCGCCGCCTCGCTCCTGCTGGAGGTGGTCCACCGCGACGGCACCACCCTGCTGCTCAACCGCGCCGGCCTGGCCCTGGCCGAGGAGGCCGAGTACGACCCGGGCAACCAGGCCATCCACCGCCGCCCCATCCCGGACCTCACCGCCCTGGTCGCACCCGGCGAGTTCCTGGAACAATCCGTGGCCATCGCCCTGGCCCCCTACATCCCCCGGGACCGCTGACCAGACCTCGGGTCAAGACTCCCTGCGGCCCCCGCGGCGGCGCCAGCCCCCACCCGCCCCTTTCAGGGTCGGGACAGGACCAGGGAAACTCGGTGGTGGCGCGTGTCAAAGAGGGACTGACGGCCGCGCCGCACGGAATTCGCTTGCGTGAGTACGGCGCGGCCGTCAGTCCCTCTTTGACACGCTTCATCTCCGCATGTATCCTGGTCCTGTCCCAACCCTGATGGGGGCGACCTGGTTTCGACGGGGTCGGAGGACTGCCGACTGCATGCCGAGATCCCAGAATCTCGTAAAACACTGGAAAACAAAACAAATGACACTGAGCACTTCGCTCTCGCTGCCTAAATAGCGCAGCGCGTTCCCCGGCCGGAGGGACTCCGGTCCGGCCGACGGAGCGCCGTCATCCGGAGCCTAGCCCCGAGCAGCGTCTTCTGGCGACGGGCGAAACTTTAAGTGAAGACTGGACGAGCCGTGGGTAGGTCACGACGCCAGCGGTGAGTCGAGATTCAAGCCGTGACTACGCATGGAGACGTCGTCAGGGAGCCGGTCTTGGACGCGGGTTCGATTCCCGCCGCCTCCACCATCTTCCACGCCCGTCCGGATCCGATTCCGGACGGGCGTCGTCATGTCCGGATCGACGTTGAACCGCCGCCCGGATGGTCTTATGTTGGCGCCCATGACGCCGCCGCTCGCGTCGGCGGCCCACCCCAACCCACCCGGGAGCGATCGTCATGCCTCTGATCCCCATGCGGGTCCTGCTGGACCATGCGGCCGAGAACGACTACGGCGTCGGCGCCTTCAACGTGAACAACATGGAGCAGATCCAGTCCATCATGCAGGCCGCCGAGGAGACCGAGAGCCCGGTCATCGTGCAGGCCAGCCGCGGCGCGCGCTCGTACTCCCAGGACAACTACCTGCGCCACCTCATGCTGGCGGCGGCGGAGCTGCATCCCAACATCCCCATCGCCATGCACCAGGACCACGGCAACAGCCCGGCCACGTGCTTCAGCGCCATCGACCAGGGCTTCACCTCGGTCATGATGGACGGCTCGCTGCAGGAGGACGGCAAGACGCCCTCGAGCTACGAGTACAACGTGAAGGTCACCAGCGAGGTGGTGCGGCGGGCCCACGCCCTGGGCGTGACGGTGGAGGCGGAGATCGGCTGCCTGGGCGGCATCGAGGACGGCCACGGCGCCGGCCTCTCGGGCGACGAGGCCATGGCCCACCTGACCGATCCGGACGAGGCCGAACGCTTCGTGCGCGACACGGGCTGCGACGCCCTGGCCGTGGCCATCGGCACCAGCCACGGCGCCTACAAGTTCACCAAGAAGCCCGGCGGCGACGTGCTCAAGATGGACCTCATCGAGGAGATCAACCGCCGCCTGCCCAACACCCACCTGGTGATGCACGGCAGCAGCTCGGTGCCCAAGGAGCTGGTGGACATCATCAACGAGTTCGGCGGCCGGATGCCCGAGACCTACGGCGTGCCCGTGGAGGCCATCCGGAAGGGCATCCAGCACGGCGTCCGCAAGATCAACGTGGACACGGACAACCGCCTGGCCATCACCGGCGCCATCCGCAAGGTCTTCGCCCAGCACCCGGACAAGTTCGACCCGCGCGACTACATGAAGCCCGCGCGCGCCGCCATGGCGGAGGTGGTCAAGGCGCGCATGATCGCCTTCGGCCAGGCCGGCCAGGCCGGCAAGGTGCCCGTGAAGACCCTGGACCAGATGAAGACCTACTACACCTAGGCGCGGAGGCGGGGCATGTACGGATCCTACGGCGAGTACCTGCGCGGCGAGCTGGCGTCCATCCGCGAGCAGGGCCTCTACAAGGACGAGCGCGTGATCGAGAGCCCCCAGGGGGCCGAGGTCCGCGTGGGCGGGCGCACCATCCTCAACTTCTGCGCCAACAACTACCTGGGCCTGGCGGCGGACCCCCGCGTGGTGGACGCCGCCCGCAAGGCCCTGGACGCGTGGGGCTACGGCCTGAGCTCGGTGCGCTTCATCTGCGGCACCACCTCCCTGCACAAGGAGCTGGAGGCGGCCATGAGCCGCTTCCTGGGCACCGAGGACACCATCCTCTACGCGGCCTGCTTCGACGCCAACGGCGGCGTCTTCGAGCCCTTCATGGAACCCGACACCGTCATCATCACCGACCAGCTCAACCACGCCTCGATCATCGACGGCGTGCGCCTGGCCAAGAGCAAGCGCGCCATCTATCCCCACGGGGACATGGAGGCGCTGGAGGAGGCCCTGCGCAGCCATGCGGAGGCGCGCCTGCGGCTGATCGTGACCGACGGCGTGTTCAGCATGGACGGCGACTTCGCCAAGCTGGACCAGATCTGCGATCTGGCCGACCGCCACGACGCCCTGGTCATGGTGGACGACAGCCACGCCACCGGCTTCACCGGCGCCACCGGCCGCGGCACGCCCGAGAAGTTCGGCGTGACGGACCGCGTGGACGTGGTGACCACCACCCTGGGCAAGGCCCTGGGCGGCGCCCTGGGCGGCTGCACCTCGGGCCGCAAGGAGATGGTGGAGTGGCTGCGCCAGAAGAGCCGCCCCTACCTGTTCAGCAACTCCCTGCCGCCCATGATCTGCGCGGCGGCCCTGGAGGTGCTGCGCATCCTGGAGGAGGACACGGGCCCCCTGGACCGCCTGCGGGCCAACCAGCGGCGCCTGCGCTCCGGCCTGCAGGAGCTGGGGTTCGACGTGGACGCCGGGGATCACCCCATCGTTCCGGTGCATTTCCGCCGCCACGAGAACGACGCCGTCCTGGCCCAGGCCATGAGCCGGGATCTGCTGGACGAGGGCATCTACTGCATCGGCTTCAGCTTCCCGGTGGTGCCCCGCGGCCAGGCCCGGATCCGTCTGCAGGCCTCGGCGGCCCACGCCCCGGAGCACGTGGAGCGGTGCCTGGAGGCCTTCGCCAAGGTGGGCCGGAAGCACGGGGCCATCGGCTGAGCGAGGGGGAGGGCGTGTGAAAAAACGAGAAAACAGCTTGCACGCGTCCCCTTTTGGCGTATTTTTGCCGCCCGACGCCCGCCATCCGGCGGGCGTCGATGTTATGCTCCGCACACGGCCCCCCGCACGGGGGCCGGGGACCCGAACTGACCGCGGCGTTCCGGAACGCCGCGCGGCCGCGAGGACGAGATGAGCAAGCGAGACATCCACAAACTCAGGAACATCGGGATCAGCGCCCACATCGACTCGGGCAAGACCACGCTGACCGAGCGCATCCTGTTCTACACCGGCCGGATCCACGCCATCCACGAGGTCCGCGGCAAGGACGGCGTGGGCGCCACCATGGACTCCATGGAGCTGGAGCGCGAGCGCGGCATCACCATCGCCTCGGCGGCCACCTTCGCCCAGTGGAACGGGTTCGACATCAACATCATCGACACCCCGGGCCACGTGGACTTCACCATCGAGGTGGAGCGCGCCCTGCGCGTGCTGGACGGCGCCGTGCTGGTGCTGTGCTCGGTGGCCGGCGTGCAGTCCCAGTCCATGACCGTGGACCGGCAGATGAAGCGCTACAAGGTCCCTCGCCTCGCCTTCGTCAACAAGTGCGACCGCTCCGGCGCCAACCCGGCGCGCGTGACCGAGCAGCTCCGCGAGAAGCTGCGCCACAACGCCGTGATGATGCAGATCCCCCTGGGCCTGGAGGCCGACCACGAGGGCGTGGTGGACCTCATCAAGATGCAGGCCTGCCGCTTCGAGGGCGAGAACGGCGAGAAGCTGATCTGGAGCGAGATCCCGGCCAACCTCATGCCCGAGGCCGAGGCCCGGCGCGAGGAGCTCATCGACGCCGCCAGCATGTTCTCGGACGAGCTCATGGAGGCCGCCCTGGAGGGCGAGGTGCCGGCGGACCTGATCCACGACGCCGTGCGCAAGGGCGTCATCGCCCAGGAGCTGACGCCCGTGTTCATGGGCAGCGCCTACAAGAACCGCGGCGTGCAGCTCCTGCTCGACGCCGTGGTGCGCTACCTGCCCGACCCCACCGAGGTGGAGAACGAGGCCCACCGCCTGACCCGCGGCGGCGAGGAGGAGACCTTCCAGCTCAGCTACAAGGACGAGGACGACATGGTCGCCCACGCCTTCAAGCTGGAGGACGGCCCCTACGGCCAGCTCACCTACATCCGCCTCTACCAGGGTCTGCTCAAGAAGGGCGACACCATCTACAACTCCCGCACGGGGAAGAAGGTCAAGGTGGGCCGCCTGGTGCGCATGCACGCCAGCCAGATGGAGGACATCGACGGCGCCGCCAGCGGCGACATCGTGGCCCTCTTCGGCGTGGACTGCGCCTCGGGCGACACGTTCACCTCCGGCGACGACCGCATCTCGGTCTCCAGCATCCACGTGCCCGAGCCCGTGGTGTCCCTGGCCGTGGTGCCCGCGGACAACAAGGCCCAGCAGAACCTGTCCAAGGCCCTCAGCCGCTTCACCAAGGAAGACCCCACGTTCCGCACCAAGAACGACGAGGAGACCGGCGACACGCTGATCATGGGCATGGGCGAGCTGCATCTGGAAGTCTATCTGGAGCGCATGCGCCGCGAGTACGGCGCCGAGGTCACCGCCGGCCAGCCCAAGGTGTCGTACCGCGAGACCCTGACCCAGCAGATCAAGTTCGACTACACGCACCGCAAGCAGACCGGCGGCTCGGGCCAGTACGCCAAGATCCAGGGCTTCCTGGAGCCCTCGGACGACGGCGAGTTCCACTTCGAGAGCCGGGTGGTGGGCGGCAACATCCCCACCGAGTACATCCCGGCGGTGGAGAAGGGCTTCCTGGCCATGCTGGACAAGGGCGCCTACGTGGGCCACCCGGTGCAGGGCCTGCACGTGGTGCTGGAGGACGGCAACTACCACGCCGTGGACTCCTCGGACCAGGCCTTCCAGGCCGCGGCCCGCGCCTGCTTCCGCGAGTACTACCCCAAGGGCCGGCCCATCGCCCTGGAGCCCCTGATGACGGTGTCGGTGGAGGGTCCCACCGAGTTCCAGGGCGACATCCTGGGCACCATCATGCAGCGGCGCGGCATCGTGCTGGGCACCACCGAGGACGACGGCTTCGTGCGCATCGACGCCCACGTGCCGCTGGCCGAGATGTTCGGCTACGCCACCGTCCTGCGCTCCGGCACCCAGGGCAAGGCCGAGTACACCATGGAGTTCGCCAAGTACGCTCCCGCCCCGGCCGCCGTGGCCGAGGAGCTGGTCAAGCTGTTCGCCGAGAAGAAGGCGGCGGGTAACAAGTAGGGGGATCCCGATGACCACCAAGGATATCCGTTTCCGCAGCCCGCTGCGCGTCTTCGAGAAGGCCACGGACGGCGGCCTGGGCCAGGGCAACCTGGGCGTGGTGCTGTCGCGGGCCGGCGTGGGCAAGACCGCGTTCCTCGTGGGCGTGGCCGTGGACGCCCTCCTGCAGGGCCGCAAGGTCATGCACATCTCCACGGAGGAGCCCGTGGAGAAGCTCCGCGCGTTCTACGACGAGGTCTTCAACCTCATGGCGGAGAACCTCCACCTGGAGAACCGCCTGCAGCTCCACCTGGAGCTGGAGCGCAACCGCCAGATCCTGGTCTACAACCGCAAGACCTTCACGCTGGAGAAGCTGGAGGAGACGGCGCAGTTCCTCAAGGACATCGCCCACTTCACGCCGGACGTGGTGATCATGGACGGCACCCCGCGCTTCGAGCACAGCGAGCGCTGGGAGATCGAGGGCGTCAAGAAGCTGGCCGGCGGCTGGAACGCGGAGGTCTGGACCTCGGCCCAGGTTCACCGCGAGGGCCAGGAGGTGGACGCGCGCGGCGTGCCCGCCGACGTGGCCCGCTACGACGACCTGGTGGACGTGATCACCCTGCTGGAGCCCAAGCACACCCACGTGCACGTGCGCATCCTGAAGGATCACGACAAGCCCGAGGCTCCGGATCTGAACATGGAGCTGGACCCCAAGACCCTGCTGCTGCGCTGGCAGTAGCCCGGGAGGCGAGCCGTGGACCACGACGCCGCTGCGCGCGGCCTCGAGAGCTCCCTGGCCCGCGTCCGCGACCGCATCGCGGCGGCCTGCCTCCGGGCGGGCCGCCCGACAGCCTCCGTCGGCCTCGTGGCCGTCTCCAAACGCATCCCCGACCCCCTGCTCCTGGCCGCCTGCCGCGCCGGTCAATGGACCTTCGGCGAGAACCGGGTGCAGGACGCCCTGCCCCGGCTGGACCGCTTCCCGGATCTCCTGCGCCGCGAGGGCCTGGATCCCGCCCCCCTGCGTTGGCACTTCATCGGCACGCTCCAGGCCAACAAGGCCCGCAAGGTGGTGGGCCGCTTCTCTCTCCTGCACGGCGTCGACTCGCTGGACCTGGCCCGCCGCGTGGACCGCGTGGCCGGGGAGCTGGGCGTCCGTCAGCCCTTCCTGCTCCAGGTCAACGCCAGCGGCGAGGCCAGCAAGCACGGGCTGTCCCTCCACGAGGCCGCCGCCGCCGCCGTCGCCGCGGCCGCCCTGCCTCATGCGGAGCTGCGCGGTTTCATGGCCATGGCCCGCTTCGACGCTCCCGAGCCCGAGCTGCGCGCCACCTTCGCCGACGTGCGCCGGCTGGCCGCGGAGGCGTCCGCGCTCTGCGGCCGCCCCCTGCCCGAACTCAGCCTGGGCATGTCCGACGACTACGAGATCGCCGTGGAGGAGGGAGCCACCCTGGTCCGGGTGGGCACCGCCGTCTTCGGCCCGCGGAACGCCTGAGGCCGCGCCGGCGGATTGCCCCTTTCCGCCCGGCCGCCCCCGTGTTACCTTTCCGCCCCTCGAACGCGGCCGCCCGGCCCCCGCCGTCAGGCATGAAATCGGGCCCGATCCGGCCGTTCCGACCCGAAATCCGCAGATCCGACGAGGTGCAGCGTGACGGACCAGTGGACCCGCATCCAGGAGGCGACCGCCTTCCTGCGCGCCCGGACCGACCTGATCCCCGAGGTGGGCCTGATCCTGGGCACCGGCCTGGGCGGTCTGGCCGAGAGCATCGAGGCCCAGGCCACGATCCCCTACGGCGAGATCCCGCACTTCGTGGCCTCCACGGTCCAGAGCCATCAGGGCCAGTTCGTCTTCGGCACCCTGGGGGGGCGCCGCGTGGTGGCCATGCAGGGCCGCGTCCACTACTACGAGGGCTACACCATGCAGGAGATCACCCTGCCGGTGCGCGTGATGCGGGCCCTGGGCGCCGGCACGCTGGTGATGTCCAACGCGGTGGGCGGCATGAACCCCCAGCTGGCCCCCGGCGACATGACGGTCATCACGGACCACATCAACCTCATGGGCGACAACCCGCTCATCGGCCCCAACGACGAGCGCCTGGGCGTGCGCTTCCCGGACATGAGCGAGCCCTACGCCCGGGACCTGGTGGCCCTGGCGGAGCAGGCCGCCCTGGACCTGGGCCTGACCCTGCGCCGGGCCGTGTACTGCGCCGTGGCCGGCCCCAACCTGGAGACGGCCGCCGAGTACCGCTTCCTGCGCGCGGTGGGGGCGGACACGGTGGGCATGAGCATCGTGCCGGAGAACCTGGTGGCCGTGCACGGCGGCATGCGGGTGCTGGGCCTGTCCGCGGTGACGGACCAGTGCTTCCCGGACAACCTGCACCCGGCGGACGTGGACGCGATCATCGGCGTGGCCCAGGCCGTCGAGCCCAAGCTCTGCCGCCTGGTCACCGAGATCCTGCGGCGCCTGCCCGGCGCGGACGGAGCCTGAGATGAGCGCCGACCACGCCCCCCGCACCGAAGCCTACCCCGCCCTGGCCCGTCGCTTCCACGACGCCGAGTCCGAGCATCTGGTCAGCGAATTCTGGAAGGCCGACGACACCTTCCGCCGCAGCATCGCCGCCCGCGAGGGCGCGCCGGACTGGGTCTTCTACGAGGGCCCGCCCACGGCCAACGGCCTGCCGGGCGTGCACCACGTCATGGCGCGCCTGACCAAGGACATCGCCTGCCGCTTCAAGACCATGACCGGCCACCGCGTGGTGCGCAAGGCGGGCTGGGACACCCACGGCCTGCCCGTGGAGCGGTCGGTGGAGAAGACGCTGGGCATCCAGGGCCGCGCCGCCATCCTCGAGTACGGCCTGGAGGGCTTCAACGCCAAGTGCCGCGAGAGCGTGTGGGCCTGCAAGACGGAGTGGGACGAGTTCACCGAACGCCTGGGCTACTGGGTGGACCTGGACGACCCCTACATCACCTACGACAACGACTACATCGAGTCCGTGTGGTGGATCCTCTCGGAGTTCGAGCGCAAGGGCCTGCTCTACCTGGGCCACAAGGTGGTGCCCTACTGCCCCGTCTGCGGCACGCCCCTGTCCAGCCACGAGATGGCCAACTCCTACAAGGAGGTGGCGGACCCCAGCATCTTCGTGAAGCTGAGGGCCGCCGACGCCGACGAGTCCTTCCTCACCTGGACCACCACGCCCTGGACCCTCCCGTCCAACGTGGCCCTCGCGGTGGGCGAGGACTTCGACTACGTGCGCGTGCGCCACGGCGACGAGGTGCTGATCCTGGCGCAGGCCCGCCTCGGCGTGCTGGATCCGGAGATCCCCACCCAGGTGCTGGACACCTTCAAGGGACGCGACCTGCTGGGCCGCCGCTACGAGCAGCTCCTGCCCTTCTGCACGCCCGCGGAGGGGGAGGAGGCCTTCAAGGTCGTCGCCGCGGATTTCGTGACGCTGGACTCGGGCTCGGGCATCGTGCACATGGCCCCGGCCTTCGGCGAGGACGACTACCAGATCGGCCGCCGCGAGAACCTGGCCTTCTTCCGCCCCGTGGACCTGCACGGCCGCTTCACCGCCGAGGTGGAGCCCTGGGCCGGCACCATGGTCAAGGACGCCGACAAGGCCATCATCAAGCACCTGCGCGGGACCGGCCAGCTGCTGCGCGCGGAGACCTACAAGCACGACTACCCGTTCCACGACCGCTGCGGCAACCCGCTCATCTACTTCGCCACGCCGTCCTGGTTCATCAAGACCAGCGAGATGCGCGAGGAGCTGCAGGCGGCCAACGCGGCCATCGGCTGGCAGCCGCCCGAGGTGGGGGCCAACCGCTTCGGCAACTGGCTCGCCGGCAACGTGGACTGGGCCCTGAGCCGCAACCGCTTCTGGGGCACGCCGCTCAACGTGTGGATCTGCGACGGCTGCGGGGAACGCCACGTGCCGTCCAGCCGCGCCGAGCTCACGGAGCTCACCGGCGCGGACCAGTCCGGCCTGGACCTGCACCGCCCCTTCGTGGACGATCTGGCCTGGCCCTGCGCCGCGGACGGCTGCTCCGGCACCATGCGCCGCACGCCCGAGGTCATCGACTGCTGGTTCGACAGCGGCTCCATGCCCTTCGCCCAGTACCACTACCCGTTCGAGAACAAGGAGCTCTTCGCGAGCCAGTTCCCGGCCGACTTCATCAGCGAGGGCATCGACCAGACCCGCGGCTGGTTCTACACGCTGCTGGTGATCAGCACCTTCCTCATGGGGCGCTCCAGCTACAAGCGCTGCCTGACCATCGAGCTGATCCTGGACAAGCACGGCAAGAAGATGTCCAAGAGCGTGGGCAACACCGTGGACCCCATGGCCATCATGCGCGACGCCGGCGCGGATCCGCTGCGCTGGTACATGCTCACGGTGTCGCCCGTGTGGACGCCCACGCGCTTCGACCCCGAGGGCGTGAACGAGGCCCGCCGCAAGCTGCTGGCCACCCTGGAGAACACCTACGCGTTCTTCGCCCTCTACGCCAACCTGGACGGCTGGCGCCCGGAGAGCGGCGCCGCGGCCGCGCCCACCATGCTGGACCGCTGGATCCTCAGCCGTCTGCACACGGTGACGGCGGAGACCCGCGAGGCCCTGGAGGCCCTGGACTTCACGCGCGCCGCCCGCGGCCTGAGCGCCTTCGTGCAGGACGACGTGAGCAACTGGTACGTGCGCCTCTCGCGCCGCCGCTTCTGGAAGGGGGAGGCCACGCCGGACAAGGAGGCGGCCTTCGCCACCCTGCACCGCGTGCTGGTCGACAGCCTGCGCCTGCTGGCTCCCATGATCCCCTTCACCACGGAGGAGATCTGGCGCGCCCTGCACGCCGACGATCCCGCGGCCTCGGTCCATCTGGCGGACTACCCGCAGGCCGACGCCGCCGCCGTGGATGCGGACCTCGAGGCCCTGATGACCGCCGCCCAGACCGTGGTGGGCGCGGGCCGCGCCCTGCGCCAGGACACGGGCCTGCGCACGCGCCAGCCCCTGGGCCGGCTGCTGCTGCACGCCGACGACGCCCGCGCCGCGGACCTGCTGGGCGACGAGCGCCTGGCGGCCATCCTGCGCGAGGAGCTGAACGTGAAGGCCGTGGAGCCCCTGGCCGATCCGCGCACGGTGGCGGAGCTGACGGGCAAGGCCAACTTCCGCGCCCTGGGCCCGCGCTTCGGCAAGGCCGCGCCCCAGGCGGCCAAGGCCATCAGCGCCATGACCCCGGAGCAGCTCCTGGCCCTGCGCCGCGACGGCGCCGTGGATCTGCAGGTCGACGGCCGCGCCGAGAGCTTCGGCCACGAGGAGGTGCAGGTGGTGGAGCAGGGCATCCCGCCCTTCGCCGCCGGCAGCCAGGACGGCCTGACCGTGGCCCTGGACACCACCCTGACCCCGGCCCTGCAGGACGAGGGCCTCTGCCGCGAGATCATCAACCGCGTGCAGAACCTGAGGAAGAAGAGCGGCCTGGACGTGGCCGACCGCATCGACCTGCGGGTCGACGGCGACGACGACGTGACGCGCGCCCTCGCGGCGCATTCCGACCACGTGGCGAGCGAGACCCTCGCCGTCTGGAGCACCGACGACGACCTGCCGCACCGCGACGCCTTCGAGGTGGACGGCCACGACGTGAGCGTGGCCCTGGGGCGGCGGGACGGGGAATAAAGGAGGGCATCATGCGCAAGACCGATCTCGAGCGCTTCCGCAAGCTCCTGGAGGAGGAGCGGGACCGCGTCCGCAAGTCCCTGACCAAGCACACCAAGATGATCCACCACGAGGGCGAGGACTTCGGCGGCGAGGGCGCCAAGGCCCACTCCAACCACATGGCGGATCAGGGCAGCGACGAGTTCCAGTACGAGACCACCATCCAGTTCGCCTCCTCCGAGGGCCGCTACATCTATCAGCTGGAGCAGGCCCTGCAGCGCATCGAGGACGGCACCTACGGCAAGTGCCAGGGCTGCGACTGCCAGATCGCCCTGCCGCGCCTCAAGGCCAAGCTCGACGCCCGCCTCTGCATCGAGTGCGCTGAGAAAGAGGAGAGGGGCCGCTATTGAGCCGGTCCCGCCCCATGCCCCCCTGGCTCTGGGCGCCCGCCCTGCTGGCCGTGGACTTCGTCACCAAGCGGCTGGTCCTGGCCAACGTGGCGGCCCTCAGCGACCGCATCGAGGTGCTGGGCGACGTGCTGCGCCTGGTCTACGTCCGCAATCCCGGCGCCGCCATGGGCCTGGCCCTGGGCGGCCGCCCCTTCCTGATCGCCGTGAGCGTGCTGGCGGTGATCTTCCTCGCGGTCCTCTACCGCCGCACCGACCCCGCCCTCCGCGTGCGGCGCGCGGCCGTCGCCTGCATCGCCGCCGGCGCCGCGGGCAACCTCGTGGACCGCGTCTTCTACGACGGCCTGGTCGTGGACTTCATCGACATCGGCGTGGGCGCCACCCGCTTCTGGGCCTTCAACGTGGCCGACATGGGCGTGACCCTGGGCGGCGCCGTGCTCTTCGTCTGCCTCTGGCGCGAGGGCCGGCACGAGAAGGCCCCGTCCGCCGCGGCTCCCGCCCCGGAAACGGAGCACGGCGATGCCTGAAGCCCCGGCCCTCCGCACCTTCACCGTGGACGAGGACGACCGCGACGCCCGGCTGGACCACTTCCTGACCGGCCGCTGCGACGACCTCACCCGCAGCCGCGTGCAGAAGGCCGTGGCCGCGGGCGCCGCGCTGGTGGACGGCCGCGAGCGTCCCAGCCGCTTCCGCCTCACGCCGGGCCAGACCGTGACCTTCGCGCCGCCGCCGCCGCCGCCCACGGACATCCCGCCGGAGGACCTGCCCCTGACGGTGGTGCACCAGGACGACGACATCCTGGTGCTGAACAAGGCCGTGGGCATGGTCTGCCACCCTGCCGCCGGCCACCGCACCGGCACCCTGGTCAACGCCCTGCTGCACCGCTTCCGGGATCTGCCCGGCGGCGACGCCATGCGGCCCGGCCTGGTCCACCGACTGGACAAGGACACCAGCGGGCTGATGGTGGTGGCCCTGACGGATCGGGCCCACGCCCACCTGGGCGATCAGCTCCGCCGCCGCACCCTGGGCCGCACCTACCTGGCCCTGTCCTGGGGCCAGTGGAACGAGGACCAGGGCACCCTGGCCGGAACCATGGGGCGCCACCCCACCCAACGCCTGCGCATGGCGGTGGTCAGCGGGGGCCGCCGCGCCGTGACGCACTACGAGGTGGAGGAGGACTACGGCTTCGTGCAGCTCTGCCGCGTGTCGCTGGAGACCGGCCGCACCCACCAGATCCGCGTGCATTTCGCGGCCCACGGCCATCCCGTGGTGGGCGATCCGCTGTACGGCGACGACGCCCGCGTGAAGCAGGTGCACCCCCTGGACCTGGCCGCGGCCCGCCGCATGGTGGGCGGCGCCGCCCGCCAGATGCTCCACGCCGCCCGCCTGGAGCTGATCCACCCCGCCGACGGCCGGACCCTCGTCTTCGAGGCGCCGCCGCCCGCGGACATGGCCGACGTGCTGGCCGGCCTGCACGAGGAGCTCGCCCGCCGCGGCGGGTCATAGCCCTGGACATCCCCGGCGCGCGGCCCTATCCTCGCCGGCGACGGACACCCAACGGCTCGGGAGGACAAGGGTTGAAGATCAAGGAACGCAAGCGCGACGGCGTGGCCATCCTGGAGATGAGCGGCAAGCTCATGGGCGGCCCCGACGCGACCGCCTTCGGCGACACCCTCAAGACGCTGATCCACGAGGGCGTCACCAACATCATCGTGGACCTGGGCAAGGTCAGCTGGGTGAACAGCACGGGCCTGGGGATCCTGATCTCCGGCTACTCCACCGTGAAGAAGAACGGCGGCGATCTGAAACTGCTCCACGTGTCCGACCGTATCGAGTCCATCTTCATGGTCTCCAAGCTCCACACGGTGTTCACCTCGTTCGACGACGAGGACGAGGCCGTCCGGAGTTTCGCCTGAGCCGCCGAGGACGGTCCGGATGAGCGCCGAGCAGGGCACCCACCACATCGAGCTGAAGATCCCCAGCCAGCTGGTCTTCCTGGGCGTGCCCGACGCCATCCTCATGGAGCTGGCCGGGGACCTGCCGGCCGAGCAGAAGACCCTGGACGAGCTCAGCACGTCGGTGATCGAGGCCTGCACCAACGCCATGGAGCACGGCAACGGCATGGACGCGGACCGCTTCGTGGAGCTGCACTTCGACTTCGCGCCGGACCGCATCCAGGTCACGGTGCTGGACGCCGGCCCGGGCTTCGACTTCAACCACTGGACCCCGCCGGAGGACCTCCTGCGCGAGCGCGGCCGCGGCATCACCATCATGCGCGAGTTCTGCGACACCCTGGAGTTCGACACCGCCCCCGACGGCCGCTTCCGCGTGCGCCTCTCCAAGACCCTCGGCGAGGACGCCTGACCCCGTGGGTTCCGTCCTCGGGCTGGACTACGGCACCCGCCGCATCGGGATCGCCGGCAGCGACCCCACCCGCCTCATCGCCAGCGCCCTGGGCTGCCACCGCGAGCCGGAGGACGGCTCGGTCCTGGCCCGTCTGCGCGACCTCATCCGCGAGCGCGACGTGGACACCGTGGTGGTGGGCCTGCCGCTGACGGCCGACGGCCGCCGCGGTCCCATCGCCGAGCGCGCCGAACGCTTCGCCGCCCGCCTCCGCGAGGAGTTCGGCCTGCCCGTGGTCCTGGTGGACGAACGCTACAGCAGCCAGGAGGCCGACCGCTGGCTGGCCGGCCGCCGCCGCCCCAAGGGCGAGCGCGACGCCGCCGCCGCCGCCCTCATCCTGCAGCAGTTCCTGGACGGCGCCGCCGGAGGCGGAGCGTGAGCGCGCGCCGCATCCTGCGTGCGCTGGCCGTGACCGCGCTCGCGCTGCTCCTGGCCGCGGCCCTGACCGCCGGCCTGGCCTGGCGCTGGTGGAACGCGGGCGAGCCCACGGGGGAGACCGTGACCCTGCGCATCCCCGCGGGAGCCGGCTCGGGCACGGTGGCCGACTCGCTCCTGGCCCACGGCCTGCTGGAGCACCGCCGACCCTTCCTGCTCGGCCTGCGCTGGAGCGGCCGCGACGCCCGCCTGCAGGCCGGACGCTTCCAACTGCCCCTGGGCGCCTCGCCGCGGGACCTGGCGGTGCGGCTCACCGAGGGCCGCACCCTGCCGGTGGTGCTCACGCTGATCGAGGGCGAACGCCTGGATCAGGCCGCCGTCCGCGTGGCCGAGGTCTATCATGCGGACCCGGCGGCCGTGGCTGCGGCGGCGGACCGTCTCGCCGCGGAGGTCATGGCGCGCGAGGGCTGGCTCCCGGCCGGGACCGACGTGGCCGGCCTGCGCGCGGCGCTCCAGGCCGAAAGCGCGGCCCGCGGGCGGAGCTTCGCCCTGGGGGAGGGCTACCTCATGCCCCAGACCTACCATCTCAGCGAAGGCGCCGGCGTGGAGAGGGTGGTCGCCACGGTCATGGGCGCCGGTCTGGACACCCTGCGGACCATCCTGGAGGGCGGGCGTCCGGATCCGCGCTCCGCGACCCTGACGCCCCATCAGGTGCTGGTGCTGGCCTCCATCGTGGAGGCGGAGACCCCGGTGCGGTCCGAGATGCCCCGGGTGGCGGCGGTGTACCTCAACCGCCTGGCGCGGGGCCACCCTCTGGAGGCGGATCCCACGGTGGCCTTCGCCCTGGACAAGCGCGGCCGACGCATCTACTTCAAGGACCTCAAGGTCCCGTCGCCGTTCAACACCTACCTGTCCAAGGGGCTGCCGCCCACGCCCATCGGCTGTCCGGGGGCGGCGGCCGTGCGGGCGGTCCTGCGGCCGGATCCGGACCCGGACGTGTTCTATTTCGTGGCCGACGGCCGCGGGGGGCACGTCTTCAGCCGCACCTGGGAGGAGCACGAGCGCGCCGTGGCGGAGTACCGCCGCCGCCGGGGATCTTGACGCCCCGGCGCCCTCGGGCTAGCTTGCCGATCCACCGTTCCGAGCAAGGAGAGGGTATCATGAGCATCGACAAGACCACCGCCTGGCTCGCCGCCGGCCTCGCGTCCATCGTGGCCGGCTACGTGGTCCTCGGCACCGGGGATACCACCGTGGCCCCCCTGCTGCTCATCCTGGGCTACTGCGTGCTGGTGCCGGTCTACCTGCTCAAGTCCTTCCTGCAGACCGGGGGCGAATAGCTCAGCTGGTTAGAGCACCTGCCTTACAAGCAGGGGGCCACAGGTTCGAGTCCTGTTTCGCCCACCAGAATTGCCCGATCCCCGCGAGGGTCGGGCATTTTTCTTGCATTAATGTCAGATAGGGCGACCCAGCCGGGCAGGATGAGCGGATGATGAAAAGTGAGCACAGCCGGGTGAGACCTAAAAAAAGTGAGTTGCGAGGCGTAGGGCAGCGTGGTACACTCATGAGGTCAAGTTAAGGACTTATGGGAGTGGAAGGAGGGTCAACGGTAATTGCACTCGTTCTCGCTTGGGTTTGCCACCCTCGCAAGGTCATGCCTTTTAGGAGGTGTCCTAATGCTTCGTAGGAACATTCTCGGTCTGATGATCTGTGTTGCCAGCCTGGGTGTCGCGACCCTGAGCTTCGCTGGCATTCCTGATCTCAGCCTCTCCAGTGCGGCCTCCGCGGCTGGCTCCGAGGTCTCCGTCTTCACCCTGCCCAACGGCGCGGGTAAGGCCCTGACCGAGGCCAAGCTGGAGGTCGGCGGTGAGGTCGACGCGACCATCACCGTGACGCTGCTGGACGCCGGTGGTCTCCCGATCTTCCTGTATCCCTTCGAGGATATGTGGCTCGAGACGTCCATGGGCGGTCTGGTGCCCTGCAACGGCGGCTCCGTCGCCGACGGCAGCACCGACATCAACGGCGTGGCTACCTTCAGCGGCGCCCTCTTCGCCGGCGGTTACAGCGACCGCACCGGTGGCGAGAAGTGCCAGGTCATCATCAACGGTAGCGCTCTGATCGGTAGCGACCTGGACATCCTGTTCAACAGCTCCGACATCGACGGCAACGGCGCCCAGGGTACCTCGGACACGATCGTCTTCGTGCCCCTGTACACCGGCGGCTCCTACGATTACTCCATCGATTTCTTCTTCGATGGCGCGATCAACCTGTCCGACCTCGTTCTGTACGCTGGTGGTCTGAACACCTCCTGCCCGTAAGACGAGTCGGCTAGACAGCACCGGGTCATTCTTTCTCTGGAAGGAATGTCCGCCGAAGGACAACACGATGACGGTCGACCCTCGGGGTCATCCCGAGGGTCGGTCGGCAACACCAGACGGACATCGCTTCCTGAACCCACAAGGAGACGCAACAATGAAGAAGTTGTTAGCTTTCATGGCCGTCGCCCTGCTCGCCAGCGGCGCCATGGCTCAGATCGATCCCGATGCCGACGGCATGGGCGTGTACTTCGACATGGGTGCCACCGAGGTCTGCGCGAGCACCGTTGCTCCGTTCCAGCAGATCGTGGCCTACCTGTGCATCACCAACCCCAGCGCCTCTGCCGGCGTGTCGGGTTGGGAGGCCTACGTGACCGTCACCGGCGGCGTCGTGGCTGGTGCCTGGACCCTGTCCGCTGGTCTGGACGTGGATCCCTCCGCTGAGGGCTTCCAGGTCGGTATCGGTACCGGCGGCCTGGCTCTGCCCGCCGCTCCCTCCGTCGTGCTGGCCACCTACAGCGCCTTCGTGCAGGCTGCCGGTGGCGAGGTTGCCTTCTACTGCGAGGGCGTGCCCGGCTCGACCTCGTTCGACGGCACCCCCGGCTACGCCGGCGGCAGCGATGCTGGCGACCTGCGTGCCTGCCAGGTGTCCTCGGGCACCGGCCTCGGCCTGCCCGTGGCCCGCGTGAACGGCGACTGCGACATCGTGGCCAACGAGGACATGACCTTCTCCAACGTGAAGGCCCTGTTCCGCTAAAGAAACCTGCGGAGCGGTTCGCCGCCTCCACGGTTCGGACGGCCCGGGTCCTCGGATCCGGGCCGCCTTTTTTTGCGCGCTTTCACGGCATTTTCGGTTTACATGGGCGCGCGCCCGGGGTAAGACTCCGCCCTTGACAGTTCTGGCGATCCCCCGGATATTGATGGCCTACGGCGAGGCCACGACTCGGGCGAACCGTCGAGAGCGGAACCGCCAGGCTCGACGGAGCCGATCGCACCTAGGAAGCGGATGACGCCGAACGATCCCGTTGTAGGAGACGGATCGTGCGGCTCACTGGTCTGAAACCCAGGGAAAGGGGATTGGAACCCATGAAGAAATTGCTCGTCGCACTCACCGTGCTCGCCCTCACGACGGTGGCCCAGGCCGGCGTGCCTGGCTCGGATGCCATGGCTCTGTACCTGTCCAGCCAGGCGGCCACGCCGGGCATCGACCCGAGCTTCACCACCACGACCTCCGCTCCCTTCGAGCAGGTCAGCCTGAGCCTGGTCATCGTGGATCCGTCCCTGGACGGCGTCAGCGGCTGGGAGGGTGTCGTGGAGTTCACCGGCAGCCTCACCGCTCCGAGCTGGGCCCTGACGGCCGGCCTGGACGTGGACAGCGCCAACGACACGAACAACCACCAGCGCTTCCAGGTCGGCATCGGCCTGGCGCCCCTGGCCCTGACCCCGAACGCCGCCGGCAACGTGGTGGTGGCCACCTTCTCCGCCTTCGTGCTGGCTCCCACGGATCAGGTCAGCTTCTTCATCAAGGGCGTGCCCGGCAGCACCACCTTCAACCCGGACACGCCGGGCTACGCCAGCCCGACCAACGCCGGCATCTTCGCCGTGTCGGTCAACCCGACCGGCGACCCCGAGCTGCCCGTGTTCGCCATCAACCACGATCCCGGCATCGTGGCCAACGAGGACATGACCTTCTCCGGTGTGAAGGCCCTGTTCCGCTAGTCCTGCTGCAGGACGGCGCGCGTTCTGGACGGGGGCGGGAACTTCCCGCCCCCGTCCGCGTTTCCCGGAGTCTTGACCCCTCCGTGGTGCCTGCTTACCATGATCCCGAGCCAACCTTTTCCGAACCCACCCCTGGTGAGGAGAACGGCATGAGCCGTCGCGCCCGCGTCCGATCCGCCCTGTGGCGGACCACAGTCTTCTGCGTCCTGCTGGGCCTCGCGCCGGCCGCCTTCGCGGCGCCCCTGCGCGTGACCGCCAGCGACGATCGATCCCTCACCCTCCACGTGGAGCTGGACGCTCCGGACTGGCAGGCGGTCGCCGCCGCCGGCCCCTGGAGCGCCTACGCCACGCCGTCGCTGCCGGGCTTCGCGCCGGTGGGCGAGCCGGGCGCACCGCGCGTGCCGGGGCTGGGCCGCTGGATCGCGGTGCCGCCGGGGCACACGGCCGAGGTGGAGATCCTCAACGCCCGCTGGCACGAGCTGGACGGCCGCCTGGTGGTGCCGACGCCGGTGCCGGTGCGCCGCGTGGGGCCCGACGGTGAAGACGTGCTGGGGGAGGAGCTGGTGCTGCCCGGCGAGACGCCGCGCACCGGCGAGCCCGTGCTGGAAGAGTCGCAGCGCCTGGCCATGGTGCGCGCCGACGCCCAGGCCGCGGCGGCGAAACTGGGTGAGATCCAGGAGTGGCGCGGGCACCGTATCGCCGCGCTGTCGCTGCGTCCCGTGGAGGTGGACGCCGCCGGCCGCGCGCGCCGCTCCCTGGCCGCCGCGGACGTGCGCGTGACCTTCCGCCCCGATCCCGCCTCCGTCGGCAAGCGCGCCTCCGGCCCGGCGGACCCGCAGTTCTCCGGCTTCCTGCTCAACGGCGACCGCCTGGCGGTCTGGCCCACCGAGCGCAGCGTGGCCGCCGGCCCGCTCAAGCGCGCCGCCGCCAAGGGCACGCTCCTGCGCCCCGAACTGCGCATCCCGGTGACCAAGACCGGCCTGGTGCGCCTGGACGCCAACACCCTGGACCGCGCCGGCCTGGTGGACCTGACCGGCGTGCAGGAGAGGCAGATCCGCCTCTACCAGCGCCGCTACGACGCCGACGGCCCCGGCCTCTACAACGAGATCGAGGTGCCCATCCACATGGTGGGCGACGGCGGCGACTTCGGCGGCGACGATCACTTCGTGTTCTGGGGCCTGCGCGTGCGCGACGACGTGGCCTTCAGCCAGGGCGACGTGACCTACCCCGACGCGGGCGACCCGCACGAGACCTTCAACCCCGCGGCCGCCGACCCCGTGAACTCGGGCAACATCTACTACCTGGCCGTGTCCGAGCCCGACGCCGGCGAGGCCTGGGCCCGCATGGAGAGCATCGCTCTGCCGGCGGCCGGCGGCACCGACGTGGCGAGCTACCGCCGCACCGACTATCGCGAGGAAGACACCTTCCACTGCTACCAGCCCACCGACATCACCGTGGACCGCAACCACTGGAACTCCCAGCTCGACGGCACCGTGAGCCGCGACCTGGACGCCGTGTCGCCCGTGCCCGGGCGCAGCGACGTGACCGTGCGGGCCGGCGTGGTGGGCCTGGGCGAAGCCGTGCGCTCCTACACCATCTCCCTGGCGGGCGCCTCCAACTGGACCCTGGGAACCCTGACCGGCGTGGACTACGACGGCGGCGTCTTCGACTCCCAGCTGGCCGGCGTCCCGGTGCAGAGCGACTGGCTCGCCGACGCCTCCCTGAGCGTCTTCAACGCCGCCACGCCCACGCGCATGCTGGGCTGGCTGGACTGGTTCGAGGTGAGCTACGAGGCGGAATACCTCGCCGTGGAGAACGCCCTGGAGTTCCACCTGGGCGACGGCACGGGCCTGCGCCGCGTGCAGGTGCGCGGCTTCACCACATCGGACCTGGCCCTCTTCGACGTGAGCGATCCGCGCGCGCCCAAGGCCGTGGCCCTGACCGCGGCCAACGTGGCGGACGCGGGCGACGGCACGTGGACCCTGACCATCGCCGCGGATCAGGCCGGCGCCGGTCTGCGCCGCTTCCGCGCCGTGGGCGGCGACCTTGCGGCCTCGCTCCCCCTGTACCAGTACTACCGCGTGAGCACGGTGACCGAGGCGGCCGACCCCACGGCCGTGAGCGGTTCGCCCGACGTGCTGGTCATCACCCATCCGGAGTTCCGCGCCCAGGCCGAGCAGTGGGCGGACTACCGCGCGGCGCGCTCGGCCGTGCCGCTGGAGTTCCACATCGTGGACGTGCACCAGGTCTTCGACTGGTTCAGCGGCGGCCTGAAGAATCCCGACGCCATCAAGCGCCTCTGCAGCTACGCGTCCACCCAGTGGGGCACGTGGGCGCTGCAGATCTTCGGCGACGCGTCGGAGAACACCCGCGCCCTGAACGCCGGCGCCGAGGCCCGCGACTGGGTCCCCTCGCGCTGGCACGTGTGGGAGCAGATCGGCTACCAGCACGAGGTGCTGCCGTCGGACGCCTGGTTCGCCAACCCGGCCGCCGGCGACGACTACCCCGACGACACCTACGTGCCCGCGGAGATGATCGTGGCCCGCTTCCCGTGCAACAGCACGGAGGAGCTGGGGATCATGCTGGACAAGCTGCGCGACTTCGAGAACGCGTCCGACGGAGAGGCCTGGAAGGGCCGCCTCACGGTCCTGGCCGACGACGCCTGGTCCGACGGCATCCAGGGCTCCGGCTCCCAGCAGAGCTACCGCTTCAACGAGGAGGCCTTCGAGTCCAGCCAGGAGTCCCTGGCCGCGCGCTGGGAGGACCTGGGCGGCGCCGACGCCTGGAGCGCCGGCATCCTGAACGCGTCGCGCCTGTACCTGGCGGACGTGCTGGACCCCTACTCGCCCACGCCTCCGGATCTGCGCGACCTCTACGCCATGTGGGACAAGGTGGAGGAGCTGGCGCTCACGCCCTACTTCGCCCAGATCAACCAGGGCGCCATGATGTTCCACTACCAGGGTCACGCCAACGACTACCAGATGGCCCACGAACGCGTGTTCTACGACACCGAGGTCAACGGCGAGCGCTCGGATGTGGACGACCTCCTGGCCAACGGCGGCAAGCCCTTCATCTTCGTGGGGCTGGGCTGCCATCTGGCCACCTGGACCCGCGACACCGTGGAGAGCAATCCGCGCACGCTGCCCTCGCTGGGCGAGAAGATGCTGCGCAAGCCGGGCGTGGGCGCGGTGGCCGTTTACGCCAGTCCCGGCTTCGAATTCCTCAACAACAACGCCACCTTCGCGGGCGTGATGGGCAACGTGTGGCTGGATCATCCGCCGCGCGATCTGGCCGGGCCCGCGGGCCGCTCCCGCTGGGTGCTGGGCGAGCTCTTCCTGGCGTCGCAGGCGGATCTGCTGGCGGCCGGCACGAGCACCTTCTCCCGCCGCCTGGTGGCCCAGTACGCCCTGCTGGGCGACGGCCTCATGGTGCTGGACGTGGCGCCGCCGCGGCTGCAGCTCTCCCAGGACTGGGAGGCGGTGCCGGACGGCGCCCAGGTGACGCTGTCGGACAAGTCCAACGAGCTGGTGCTGACGCTGGAGGCCTTCGACGAAGCCGGCGTGGACCGTCTGGCCGTGCGCGACGACGGCGGCGCCGACGTGGCCGCCACCGTGACCGGCGGCACGCCGGAGGGCGCCGAGAGCGACCAGTACGCCGTGTGGGAGATCCGCGTGCCGGTGACACCGGCCACGGAGACCCTCGTCTTCCACGTCTACGACACCGCCGACGTGGGCGACGACGCGCCCCACGCCACCACCACCGTGCACCTGCCCAACAGCGTGGTGCTCTACCGCGACGGCCTGCTGTTCACGCCGGGGGAGGACGAGTTCGACGGCGGCACGCCCACATCGTTCACCGGCCGCCTGGTGGCCTCGGCGTTCCTGTCCGAGAGCGCGGAGCTGCTGCTCGAAGGCGACGCCGTGGAGCTCACCGGCGTGACGCTGACTCGCGTGGACGACCACACCGTGGACTTCGCCTTCACGGTGGAGGTGAGCGGCGCGGATCCCGCCCTCTGGCTGCGCGTGGACGGAGCCCCGGTGGAGATCCCCCTGTGGAGCGACACGTCGGTGGACCCGACGGGCGGGGAGATCATCGACCAGTTCGTGTACCCCAACCCGGTGCGCGACGAGGCCAGCTTCATCTTCCGCTGCGACACGACCGCAGCCGGCCGCATCCACCTGTACACGGTGTCCGGCCACCGCATCGCCACCATCCCCGTCGCCGTGTCGGACTTCGTGCGGGCGGGCGAGGCGCTGGTGCGCTGGGACGGCCGCGACGATCAGGGCGACCGCCCCGCCAACGGCACATACCTGTACCGCGTGGAGCTGGACGGCCCGGACGGGACCCTGCACGGCGGCATGCAGCGCGTGGTGCTGATGCGCTGAGGCGACGCCGCGAGGAGACATGAACACTGCGAAGCGGCGGGGCCCGGCCCCGCGCTCCACCGCCACGCTGCTGATCGCCGCGGTCCTGCTGACCGCGGCGATCGGCTGCGCGCCCCACCGCGGGACGTGGATGCCGGACCGGGATCCGGCCGCATCCATCCGCCAGGCCAAGCTCCAGGCCTGGCGCACGGGTCCCCGCCTGCTGCGCGTGGGCCTGGCGTCGGGGGAGGACAGCGTGGCGGTGACGCTGACGGCGCCGGCCGAGCTGCACTGGCTGCCCGCCGGCCGCAGCCCCGCCGGCCACGGCATGCGCGCCGAGCCGGGGGTGTGGCGCCTGACTCCCGCCGACGATACGGGAACGGTCACGGCCTGGTCGCCCGACGGCCGCGGCTGGCGCGTGGAGCTGCCCGAGCACGGCCTGCTGGTGCGCCCCGCGGACCCGGACGGCGCCTGCGAGGTGGACGGCACACCCTACGCCGGCGATCTGCTCGCCACCGTGCGCGACGGCCGCCTCACGCTGGTCAACGTGGTGGAGCTGGAGACCTACCTGCGCGGCGTGGTGCCCTGGGAGATCGGCCGACCGGGCGAGGCCGGCCTGGCCGCGCTGGAAGCCCAGGCCGTGGCCGCCCGCACCTACACAGTGAGCCACCTGGGCGCCCGCCACGACGAGGGCTGCGACGTCTGGGCCGACACGCGCGACCAGGTCTACCGCGGCCTCCACGGCACGGACCCATGGTGCGACCGAGCCATCGCCAACACGGCGGGCCTGGTGCTGCGTCACCGGGGGCGCGAGATCGAGGCCTACTACAGCTCCACCTGCGGCGGCACCACCAGCGCCATCGAGGCCGTGTGGCCGCGCCCGGCCCAGGACTACCTGCGCACCCACGACGACCGCGGCCGCGACGGCCGCGCCTACTGCGCCGACTCCAGCCAGTTCACGTGGGAGGAGACCTGGAGCGCCGCCGCGTTGACGCGGATCCTGGCCGCCTCGCTGCCGGCGTACCGGGCCTGGGTGGAGGCGTCGCCCCTGCGGCAGGCCTGGGCGGGGGAGTTCTTCCGGCCCGCCCGCGCGGGCGCTGACCCGGACGCGCCGGGCGCCCTGCTGGACCTGCGCATCCTGGACCGCACGCCGTCGGGGCGAGTCCGGACCCTGCTGGTGCGGACCGAGGCGGGGGAGTACCGCGTGCGCGGCGACCGCACCCGCTGGGTCCTGGCCCCGGACGGCGGCCGCTTCGGCATCCTGCGCAGCGCCTGGTTCGATGTGGAGCTGCGCCGCGACCGCGAGGGCCGCCCGGCGGAGGTGGCGGCGGCGGGACGCGGCTTCGGCCATGGGATCGGGCTCTGCCAGACCGGGGCCCTGGGGATGGCGCGTCTGGGGGCCGATTCGGCCCGGATCCTGGCCCATTACTATCCGGGGGCGTCCCTGGAGACGGCTTGGTGACGCCCGGGCAGGGCGCGCGGAAAAACCGTTCCGGCGAGTTGACACGTCCCGGGGGGTTGGCTATATTCCCGGTCGCTTCCGCGGGGGCGTAGTTCAGTTTGGTTAGAACGCCGGCCTGTCAAGCCGGAGGTCGCGAGTTCGAGTCTCGTCGCTCCCGCCATCGCAACGGCCCGAGAGTCCGCTCTCGGGCCGTTTTTTCATATCCCAGCCGATGGGTGGGCATATTGGATATCAAGCGTCAAGAAAGATTGCAGAAAACACGATCATGACTTGAATTCTCAAGTGGTTCTGGGCTATGGTGTGCAGGTGAAATGGCCATTCACCTCAGCTTAACTCCTCAGGAGGGGACTGATGAAAAAGCACTTGCTCTTTGCGCTTCTGACTCTGCTCGTCGGCACGGCCGCCATGGCCCAGGTTTCCGGCACCATCTGCGTGTACTGGGATAACGCCGGCACGATTCAGGACGCATCGGCGATCGACAACGGCGCTCCTCTGCCGGTCTACCACGGCTACGTGATCATCTTCATCGAGGACGTCGTGACGGGCGCGGCCTACGGCCTGGAAGTCAACGGCGCCGGCGCGCTGGTCGTCAACCCGACGTACCCCGCGGGCCTCGCCATCGGCGATCCTCTGAACGGCGGCGTGGAGATCGGCATGACCGATCCCAGCTACGGCTTCCTGGGCACCCCCGTGGTGATCACCGAGTTCGACGTGATCAACGCCCTGTACCCGCAGCCGCTGAACGCCGGGATCACGGTCGTCGCCCCCGAGGGCATGACCAACCCCATCTACGCCAACGGCGCGGCCATCCTCGGCCCCCTGGAGACCTGCCAGACCGCCGTGGCGAACGAGGACATGACCTTCTCCAACGTGAAGGCCCTGTTCCGCTAGTCCACGCGACCGCGTAGGAATCGGACCGCCGCTCCCGACCGGGGGCGGCGGTCTGCGTTGGCGACCCGGTCCTTGAGCGCCGCCGCGGCCGGTGCTACGCTGGGCGGCACGGCGTCCGTCGGGGACGCCGCAACCGAAAGGACCACCCCCATGCCGAAACTGCGTGCGCGCCGGACCCTCGGTTCCGCGCTGCTCCTGCTCGCGGCCCTGCTCTGCGGCTGCGGCGGCGCCCAACACGAGGAGACCGCCGTGACCGTCGTCGACGACCTGGCCGCCCGCGTGGCGGCGTTCGCGCCCACCGACATCGCCGCCGACCTCTCCGGCCTGCCCGCGGCCGAACGCCAGGCCCTGGACGAACTGGTGGCCGCGGCGGCCATCATGCACGACCTCTTCCTGGCCCAGGCCTGGCCCGACCGTCCGCAGACGGAGAAGGAGATCGCCTCCTACCGGGGACCGCTGCAGGAGGAGCTCGCCACCTACGTGGCCATCAACTGCGGCCCGTGGGACCGCCGCTTCCACCACGAGCCGTTCGTGGGCGACCGCGAGCACCCGGCGGGCGCCAACTACTACCCCACGGATCTCACGGCGGCGGAGAAGGCGGAGCTGGAGGCCCACCCGGAGGTCTACGCCGGGCTGACCACCATGATCCGGCGCGACGGCGACGGCAAGCTGCGGGCCGTGCCGTACTCCGAGTACTTCAACGAGCCCCTGACGCGCGCGGCCGGTCACCTGCGCAAGGCCGCGGACCTGACGGCCAACGCGTCGCTGGCCACCTTCCTGCGCTCCCGCGCGGACGCCTTCCTGAGCGACGACTACTACCGGAGCGACATGGACTGGATGGACCTGGACAGCCCCGTGGAGATCACCATCGGGCCGTACGAGACGTACGAGGACGGGCTCTTCGGCTGGAAGGCGGCCTTCGAGGCCTTCGTGACCGTGACCGACCCCGAGGCCAGCGCCCAGCTCGCCATGTTCAAGGGGGAGCTGCCCTGGCTGGAGTCGGCGCTGCCCATCCCCGACGAGCACAAGAACCCCAACCGCGGCAGCGACTCGCCCATCCGCGTGGTGGACGAGGTCTACACCGCGGGCGACACGCGCGCCGGCATCCAGACCATCGCCTTCAACCTGCCCAACGACGAGCGCGTGCGCGAGGCCAAGGGCAGCAAGAAGGTGCTCCTGCGCAACGTGATGAACGCCAAGTTCGAGACGATCCTCACGCCCATCGCCGAGGTGCTGGTGGCCCGCGACCAGCTGGACGCCCTGGCGTCGCGCAGCTTCTTCCAGCACACGCTGTGGCACGAGATGAGTCACGGCCTGGGGCCCGGCAAGCTGGTGCTGGACGGCCGCGAGACCGAGGTGCGTCTGGAGCTGAAGGACACCTACTCCACCCTGGAGGAGGCCAAGGCCGACGCCATGGGCCCGTGGTGCATCTTCCACATGGTGGACAAGGGGCACTTCCCCCAGGAGATGGTGCGCGAGCAGGCCGTGACCTACCTGGCGGGACTGTTCCGCTCCGTGCGGTTCGGCGTGGCCGAGGCCCACGGCCAGGCCAACGCCATCCAGTTCCACTACCTGGTGGAGAAGGGCGTGATCACGCTGGAGGACGGGCGCTACCGCGTGGACGTGGAAGCCTTCCCTGGCGCCATCACGGCGATGGTCCACGACATCCTGATGATCCAGGCCGCGGGCGACTACGACGCCGCCAAGGCCATGATCGCCAGGTACGGCGGGCTGGATCCGGATCTGGAGGCCGCGCTGGGCAGGCTCAAGGACGTGCCGGTGGACGTGCTGCCGCGCTACGCTCTGGGCCACTGAGCCGCGATCCCCGCCATGGACAAGGCCGGCGCTCCGGAGGGGGCGCCGGCCTTTCGCGTGCGTGAGCCCGAACGTCAGGCCTTGACGATGCCCGCCACCGACGCCCGGCTCAGCGGATGGTACGACGGCTCCACCGCCGCGAAGACCTCGCGGGCGAAGTCGGCCGTGGCCGGCTGCTTCATCAGGGCCGTGTAGAGGGGCTTGAGGTACTTCATGCGGCCCACGTCCGTGAGCACGTCGCGCACGCGGGGCAGGGCCGGCTGGTAGCCCGACGCGGCGGCGATGGTCAGCCACTCCACCAGGATCTCGTAGTTGCCGCGCTGGCTGAGGTGGAAGGTCTCGTCCAGCCAGCGGCAGTCGGCGGCGGGCAGGGGGCGGGGCAGGCCCTGCAGGTAGAGCTGCCACTGGTCCGAGTTCCAGTCGCGGGCCGTGGCGGGATCGGGGCGCGTGCCCGCGGTCCAGCCTGCGGCCAGGCCGCGCGCGGTCTCCACCGCGGGCGAGGTGACCGGCAGCTCGTTGTCCGGCATGCCGGGGCCGTCCACCCACTCGGGGCCGCGGATCCGCTGGTACACGCCGGGGAGCTCGCGCTCCAGGAAGGCCAGGAACTCGTCGGTGGTGATGGACTGGAAGCGGAAGGTCTCGATGTAGGTGCGCAGGAAGGCGTCGAAGCGCTCGCGGCCCACGGCGTCCTCCAGCAGCAGCACGAACTGGGCGCCCTTCTCGTAGGGGACCAGGGAGTAGACCTCGTCGGGATCCACGCCCTCCAGGTCGTTGCGCAGTCGGGTGTAGGGCGAGTCGGGGCCGAAGGAGTCCAGGTTGATCTGCAGGGCGTTGCGGCGGATCACGCCCTGGAGGTCCGCGTAGGCCTTGCCGTAGAGCTCCTCCAGGATGCGCCGCTCGGCGTAGACGGTGAAGCCCTCGTTGAGCCAGAAGTCGTTCATGGTGGCGTTGGTGACCAGGTTGCCGGTCCAGCTGTGGGCCAGCTCGTGGGCCACCACGTTGACCTGGCTGCGGTCGCCCGCGATGAGCGTGGGCGTGAGGAAGGTCAGCCGCGGGTTCTCCATGCCGCCGTAGGGGAACGACGGGGGCATGACCAGCATGTCGAAGCGGTCCCACTCGTAGGGGCCGAAGAGGCGCGCGGCGGCGTCGATCATGCCCTCGACCTCGGCGAACTCCCAGGCCGACTTCTCCACCACCTCCGGCTCGGCATAGATGCGCGAGCGCGGGCCAAGCTCGCGGGCGTCCAGGTGGCCCACGGCCAGGGCGAGCAGGTAGGTGGGGATGGCCTGGGGCATGTCGAAGCTCCAGACCGTGCGGCCGTCGGCGCCGGGTTCCTCGCCCGTGCCGGCGGCCGACATGACCGCGCGCAGGGGAGCGGGCACGTCGATGCGCGCCGTGTAGGTCACCCGGTGCCGGGGCGTGTCCTGGCAGGGGATCATGGTGCGCGCGTGGATGGGCTGGCACTGGCTGAAGAGGAACGGGTGCTCGCCGCCCGCGGTCTGGGCGGGGTCCAGCCAGCCCAGGGCCAGGGCGCCCGGAGCGGTGCGGTAGGCGATGCGCACCGCGGCGGTGTCCGCGGGCAGGTCCAGGCGCAGGCGGTCGCCGCGCACGGCGTCGGTCTGGGCCACGCGCCAGGGCACGGCGCGGCCGTCGTCGGTGGTCACCGCGTCGATCTCCAGGCCGCGGCCGTCCAGGTCCAGGGGGCCGGCCGAAGGCGCCCGCAGGCGGAGGACCGCCTCGCCCGCGAGGATGCGGGCGTCGAAGTCCACGCGCAGGTCCAGGTCCAGATGGGTCTGCACGGGCTGGTCGGCGTCGCACCAGGAATGGGGGTCGAAGCGGTTCATGGAGTCACCTCACGGTTCGAGGAGGAGAGCAGGGCCTGGAGATGGGTCCAGTCCGCGGCGGCGAAGGCGGGGAGGGGGTTCGGTCCCTGGGCGGCGAGGGCGGCCTGCTGGTAGGCCGCGAACCAGGCCGCGGCATCGCCGGCGGCGGCGCGGCGCCAGGCGGCGTCGTCCAGGTGGCCGCGGATCAGGGAGGCCATGGCGGCGCCCAGGTCGTCGTACAGGTTGCCGGGGCGGAGGTAGGCGTCCACGGCGCCGCCGTTGCGCTCCAGCTCGTCGGCGTGGGCGGGATCCGCCAGGGTGGTCAGCATGGCCTGCATCCTCGTCAAGGCGTCGCGGGCGGCGCGGACCGGATCGCCGGGCGGGGTGGCGCCGAGCACCGGATGGGTGTGATCGAACTCCAGGCGCGAGCCGCCCTGCAGAAAGGCGGCCACGCCCTGGCGGTGGAGCCTGGACAGGGTGGCGAGCAGGGCTTGGCGGCCGGAGGGGGCCGCGGCCACGTCCGGCGCGGGGACGAGCTGGCGGTGGAGGGCGGCGGCCAGCAGGCCGGACAGCTGGTCGCCCGCGGCCAGGGCCAGGCCGGCGTCCACGATCAGGGAACGGGGCG
The DNA here is from genome assembly GCA_035447065.1 of Candidatus Krumholzibacteriia bacterium. Lineage (GTDB taxonomy): Bacteria > Krumholzibacteriota > Krumholzibacteriia > LZORAL124-64-63 > LZORAL124-64-63 > CALEMW01. The sequence continues at coordinate 83,143 of DAOTGJ010000004.1, read as the reverse complement.
GGCTCCAGCTCACCGCGGGCGTGGCGGCCATGAGCAGCACGCGCAGGGAGTCGAGCCGGACTCCGGACGGCAGCAGCGGACGCACGCTCGCCTGGATCGACGCGGGCAGGTCCTGGGCCGCGAGGCGGTCTCCGAGGCCGCGGGCCTCGTCGCGGTGGTCCGCGAGGTAGCGGGTGTTGGCCAGCAGGCCGCGGTCCAGGGTGCGGTCGGGTTCGGGATCGGGCGAGAAGGTCCGGCGCAGGACGCGCTCCAAGGCGGGGCGTCCGAAGTCGGGACGGCGGCTGTCGCCGAAGCTGAGCCGGTAGGCGGGCAGGCCGTAGAGCGCGTCGAAGGCGTCGGCGGCGGGCGACTCGCCGGCGGCGAGGCGGTCGGCCAGATCCAGCCAGGCGGTCAGGGCGGTGGCGTCCACGGCGGCGGGCGTCGCGGCGGCCCCGTGGTCCGAGCGCGCGCCGCAGCCGGCGAGCAGCGCCGAAGCCAGCAGCACCGCGCACCAGGCCGCGGCAAGGGATTTGTGGGAGCGGGACGCAGGGCTTATCATACGCAATTCGGCGACCTCCGGGGCGAAACCCCCACATGGTAGCACGATCCCCGGGAATTCCAACCGGTCGCGACGGCGGCGGAGGACCCTTGCTCCAGGTGCACGAGATCTACCGGACCGTGCTGGGCGAATCGCGCGATGCGGGACGCCTGTGCGCCATCGTGCGCCTGACCGGCTGCCACCGGCGCTGCGTGTGGTGCGACAGCGCCCACGCCTTCCAGGGCGGCGAACGCCTGTCCCGCGACGAGGTGCTGGCGCGGGTCCGCGGATTGGGCGTGACCCTCGTGCTGCTGACCGGAGGAGAACCCCTGCTCCAGGCCGAGTGCGCGGACCTGGCGGCGGATCTGCTGGCCGACGGCCGCGAGGTGGTGGTGGAGACCAGCGGCACCCGCGGGGCGGAGCCCCTGGCGTCGCTGCCCGCCGGCGTGCGCCGCGTGGTGGACGTGAAGACGCCCGGCAGCGGCATCCCCGCCGAGCAGATCGACTGGGAAGGCCTGGGCTGCCTGGGCCCCGACGACGAGCTGAAGTTCGTCATCGGCGACCGCGCCGACTACGACTGGACCGTGCGCACCCTGGACGACCCCCGCCTGCCGCGCGCCGCGGCGCGCACCCTCTCGCCCGTGCACGGCGCCCTGGACCCCGGCGAGCTGGCCGGCTGGGTGGTGGCCGACGCCCTGGACGTGCGCGTGCAGGTGCAGCTCCACAAGGTGCTCTGGCCCCATCGCGACCGCGGCGTGTAGGAGGACGGCATGGACGCACGCGACACCGCCATCGTGCTGCTCAGCGGCGGCCTGGACTCCTGCGTGTGCCTGGCCGAGGCCGTGCGCGAGTTCGACGTGGCCGCCCTGCACCTGAACTACGGCCAGCGCACCGAGTCCCGCGAGCTGCGCGCCTTCACCGAGATCTGCGACCACTACGGCGTGGCGCGCCGCCTGGTGGTGGACGTGGGGCACCTGCGCGCCATCGGCGGCTCCAGCCTGGTGGACGCCAGCGTGGACGTGGAGCGCGGCCTGCCCGCCGGCGGCGGCGTGCCGTCCACCTACGTGCCCTTCCGCAACGCGCACATCCTGTGCGTGGCCGTGTCGTGGGGGGAGGTGATCGGCGCGCGGGCGCTGATCATCGGCGCGGTGGAGGAGGATGGCAGCGGCTACCCGGACTGCACCGCCGCCTTCTACGACGCCTTCCAGAAGGCCGTGGACGCGGGCACCCGCCCGGACACGCGGCTGGAGATCCGCGCGCCCCTGCTGAGCCTGGACAAGGCCGGCATCGCCGCGCGCGGCACGGAGCTGGGCGCGCCCCTGCATCTCACCTGGTCATGCTATACCGATGAGGACGAGGCCTGCGGCACCTGCGAGAGCTGCCGCCTGCGTCTGCGCGGGTTCGCGCGGGCGGGCCTGACCGATCCCATCCCCTACCGGGCCTGAGCGCCCTCCGCCAGCACCTCGAGGATCATGGCCACCGTGCGCTCGGTGGCGCCGCGCTGCGCGTCCACCACGGCGCGGGCGGCGGCGGCGGCGTGCGCGCGGGCGGCGTCGTCGTGCAGCCAGGCGTGGGCGGCGGCGCGGGCCTCCTCCGGGGTGCGCACCACGCGGCCGGCGTCGGCGTCGATCAGGGCGTGGGCCTCCTCGGCGTTGTGGATGCGCGGACCGAAGAGCACGGGCAGGCCCGCCGCCGCGGGCTCCAGGGTGCTGTGCACGCCGGTGGTGAAGGCGCCGCCCACGTAGGCCAGCGCGCCCGCGGCGTAGATCTCCGCCAGCACGCCCACGCGGTCCACCACCACGGCGCGGGCGGGGTCGCCGGCGCCGCGGAACGCGCTGAGGCGCACGGGGGCCAGGCCCAGGCCGTCCAGGGCCTGGGCGATGGGGGCGAGGTGGGCGTCGGTGGGCTCGTGGGGCACGGCCACGATCTTCAGGTCGGGATGGGCGGACAGGAGCTCGGGCAGGGCGCGCCACCAGAGCCGCTCATCGGGCGGCCAGGTGCTGCCGAGCACCAGCGGGCGGCCGCCCCAGGCGCGCAGGGCGGCGGCCACGGGGCCCTCCCGCGAAGCCTCGAAACGGCGCAGCACCTGCTCGGCGCGGGTGTCGCCGGTGACCACCACCGGAGCGCGGACGCCGAGGGTCTCCACGAAACGGCGGCGGTCCGCCTCATGGCCCACGCCCAGCCGTGCGAAGCCGTCGTGGAGGCGGCGCAGGGCCGGGCGCGCCAGGGGCCAGAGCCGCGGCGACCCCGGGGGCAGCGAGCCGGCGATCAGCACCACGGGCACGCCGGCGCGGCGGGCGGCGCGGACCTGGTTGGGCCAGCAGTCGTACTTGGCGAAGGCCAGCAGGCGCGGTCGCCAGGCGTCCACCAGACGGGCCATGGCGGCGGGCGTGTCCAGGGGGAGGTACTCGTGGACGTCGGCCTCGGGGTGGGTCTGGGCGAAGTCGTAGCCCGAGCTGGAGTAGTGCGTGACCGCCAGCGGGCCCACGCCGCGGGCGCGCAGGGCGGCCAGCACGGGGCGGGCCTGCTCGTACTCTCCCACGCTGGAGGCGTGGAACCACAGGCAGCCGCGCAGGCGGGGGGACTGCTCCCGCAGACGGTCATCGAGCCCGCGGCGGCCCTCCAGCCCGCGGCGCCACTTGGCGGAGAAGCGGGCCGAGACCGCCGAGGCGCGGGCCAGGGCGGGGGAGAGGCCGCGGTAGAGGCCCAGGGAGACGTCGCCCCAATCCATCAGGCGCCTCCCGCGGCGGCGAGCACCTGCTCCAGGGCCTCGCTCACCTGCTCCGGCGCCAGCGTCGCCAGGCAGGCCAGATCCCCGCGATGGCAGGGACGCGACCCCGTGCGCGAGCAGGGGCGGCACTCCAGATCCGACTCCAGCAGGCGGCTGGCCGGCAGCAGGGGCGCATAGCCGAAGGCGCGGACGGTGGGGCCGAAGAGGGCCGTCACGGGGGTGCCCACGGCCTCGGAGAGGTGGAGCAGGCCGCTGTCGTTGGTGACCGCGGCGCGGCAGCGGCCCAGGGCGGCGGCGACCTCGACGAGGGGACGGCCGGGCAGGATGTCCAGGCGCGGGTGGTCGGCGAGGTCCGCGGCGCCGGTCCGGACGAGCCAGTGGGCGTCCTCCGGGCCGAGGAGCAGGAGCACGCGGCGGTCGTCGCGCGCGAGCTGGTCGCGTAGCAGGGCGACGGCGTGAGCGTCGGGCCAGCGCTTGGTGGGCCAGCGCGCGCCGGGCGCCAGGGCCACGCGCAGGGCGCCGTCGTCGACAGGGCGCAGGGAGGCCAGGGGCGGGCGCGGACGGGGCGTCAGGCGGGCGCGGCCGGGGGCGCCGGGGACCAGGGCGTCGAGCCGGTCCAGGAGCGCCGGACCCTCCGCGTGAACGCCGCCCTCGCGGATGAGCCGCAGGCGGTCCAGGGTGTCCTTGCGCAGGCGGGCGTCGGCGCGGCGGGCGCAGAGCAGGCCCAGGGCGCGGCTGCGCAGCACGCCGTGGGCGTCGAGCCACAGCTCGGGGCGCTCGGCGCGGATGCGCGCGGCGAGCCGGGCCAGACCGCCGAGGCCGCCCTCCGACAGGGGCAGCACGCGGTCCACGCCGGCCACGGCCGCGGCCAGCGGCGCCAGGGCCCGCTTGGTGACCACGGTCAGGGGGCGCGGCACGTCGGCATCGGCCAGGCCCGCCAGGAACCAGGCCGTGACGCAGAAGTCGCCCAGGGCGCCGAAACGGATGACCAGGGTGCCGGCCAAGAGGGTCCTTTCGCGCGGCCGCGGGGCGGCCGCCGTGCGGGTCGGGCCCGCCGGCGTGGGGCGGGGCGGGGAGGGCGCGCGGTCCGCGCCGCGCCGAGCGTAGTGACGCGCTTGCGGGGTGTCAAGGCAGGGGCTACACTCGCGCGACCGTCCCGGCATCGCACCCACGGAGGCCCGCGTCTTGGAATTCGTCCTGCTCGTCGTGCTGCTGCTGCTCTCGGCCGTGTTCTCCGGCACCGAGACGGCGTACTTCTCCCTGGGGGAGACCGAGCGCGCGGGTCTGGAAAGCCGGCCGGGCGGCCCGCGGGTGCTGGCCCTGCTGCGCGATCCCACGCGGCTGCTGTCGGCCCTGCTCATCGGCAACCTGCTGGTCAACACGGTGGCCAGCGTGGTGGCCACGAGCGTGGCGGTGGCCCGTTTCGGGTCGAACGGCGTGGCCCTGGCGGTGCCCCTGGTGACGCTGGCCCTGCTCATGGCCGGGGAGATCACGCCCAAGCTCGTGGCCCTGCGCAACCCGGCGACGGTGGCGCTGCGCCTGCGGCGGCCCCTTGCCTTCTGGGTGGGGATCACGCGGCCGGTGCTGGCGCTCATCGCCGCCGGCACCGCATTCCTGCTGAACCGGCTGCCGGGCGACCGCAGCGGCAGCCGGCCCCTGACCGCGGAGGAGCTGGCCGACGCCGCCGCCTTGGCCGTGGATCAGGCGGTGCTCACGGAGACCGAGGGCCGCTTCCTCTCCCGCCTGCTGGTCATGGACACCTTGGACGTGCGCGAGATCATGACGCCGCGGCCCGCGGTGGCGGCCCTGGATCCCGCCATGGACCGCGCCGCCGTGCTGGACCTGGCGCGTCACGCCGGCTTCAACCGCTATCCGGTCATGGGCCCCGACGACGTGCGGCCGCGGGGCATGCTCCACCTCAAGGACCTGCTGGATCCCGGCCGCGCCGCGCGCACACTGGCGTCGCCGGGCCGGCCGGTCTTCGTGCCGGAGACCAAGAGCGTGGCGGAGCTGCTGCGCGAGATGAAGGCCGGGACCAGCCACATGGCCTTCGTGGTGGACGAGCACGGCGACTACGTGGGCCTGGTCACCCTGGAGGACTGCCTGGAGGCCCTGACCGGCCCCTGGGCCGACGAGAGCGACGACGACACCGCCGACATCCTGCCCGTGGCCGACGGCAACTGGGTGGTGGACGGGCTGGTGGACCTGCGCCGCCTCAACGAGGTCATCGGCAGCCGGCTGGCCACGCGCCGGGACACGGTGACCTTGGGAGGCCTGGTCATGGCCGGCCTGGGCCGCATCCCCCAGCGCGGCGAACGCCTGGTGGAGGACGGCTACCGCTTCACGGTGCTGGAGATGGAGGGCCGCCGCGTGGCGCGGGTGCGCGTGCAGCGCCTGGACGCGACGGCCGAGGGGAGGGGCGAACGGTGAGCTCCAACCCCGACCTGATCGCCTTGGCCGCGGGGCTCTGCCTGCTGGCCTCGGCCTTCTTCTCCGGCACGGAGACCGGGCTGATGAGCGTGAGCCGCATCCGGCTGCGTTCGCGCCCGGAAGCGGAGACCGCCGCCCTGCGCCGCCTGCTTGTGCGGGTGGAGGATCCCATCCTCACCTGCCTCATCGGCACCAACCTGACCAACGTGCTGGGCAGCGCCCTGGTGACGTCGGCGCTGACGCTGCGCTACGGGCCGCGCGGCGACGTGATCGCCGCGGTGCTCATGTCCACGCTCATCATCCTCTTCGGCGAGATCCTGCCCAAGCTCCTCTACCGGGAGTATCCCGAGCGGCTCACCCTGGCCTCCACGTCCGCCCTGCGCGGCGCCATGGTGACGCTGGCGCCGGTGCGCGCCGTGCTGCTGGCCTACTCGCGGCTGCTGCAGGCGGTGCTCCCCGGAGGGGGCGACGGCGCCGACCGCGACGCCAACCGCGACGCCGTGGCCGCCCTGCTGCGCACCCAGCACGGCCGCACGGGCGACCGCAGCTACCGGGAGCTGCTGGCGCGCACCCTCCAGCTCGACGACCTGAACCTGGGCGTGATCATGACCCCGGCCGCGCGCATGGTCTCGCTCTCGCGCGGCGACTCCCTGACCGCCTGCCGCGCCACCGCCGCCGTGTCGGGCTTCAGCCGCCTGCCCGTGATCGATGCCGATCCCCGCCGTCCGGTGGGCTGGGTGCTCGCCCGCGACCTCCTGTTCCTGGACGAGGACGCGCCTTGGCGGGGCATCCCGCCCCGGGCGATCCGCACCTGTCCTTGGGTGCGGCGGGACCTGTCGCCCTGGGATCTCTTCGAGGAGATGCGCTGGCAGCAGCAGCAGATCGCCATGGTGGCCGACGAGGACGGGAACCTGGTGGGCCTGGTGACCTTGGAGGATCTGCTGGAGGTGCTGGTGGGCAGCATCGAGGACGAGTTCGACCGCAGCTGGCGCGAGGAGACCCGCGCCAAATCCCCGAGCAAGGAGACGACGAAGGATGCACGCTGACGCCCCGACGCCCGACCTGGACCGCCACGACCAGCACCTGCTGGGCCTGATCATGAACCTGCAGGCGGCCGCCATGGTGCAGCTGGGCAAGATGGTCGATCCGCACAGCGGAGCCCTGGCCCGGGACCTGGAGGCCGCCCGGTTCACCGTGGACCTGCTGGAGTCCGTGAAGGTGAAGACCGCCGGCAACCTGGCCCCGGAGATCACCACGCACCTGGACCGCGTGGTCATGGAGCTGCAGCTCAACTACGCCGACGAGCGCCGCAAGGACGCCGCCGCGCCCGCGGACGCCGCCGCTCCGGAAGCGGAGCGGGATGAGGCCTAGGTTCCTGGGCATCGCGGCCCTGGCGGCCCTGCTGGCACTCCCCGCCGTTGCGCGCGACGTGGAGCGCGCCAGCCGTCTGCATCGGCAGGAGTCGGCGCTGCCGCCGCCGCCGGGCCTGCTGCTGCTGGGCGTGGAGACCACGCTCTCGTCCACCGATTGGAGCCCGGACGAGACCTACCAGTTCACGGACCGCCGCGAGACGGCCCTGACGGCGGCCTGGGGCTGGCGTCCGGAGGTGCGGCTGAGCGCGCGGCTGCCCTGGCTCGGGCTGTCGGGGCTGGACGAGCTGGGCCTGGAGCCCGCGTCGCGCTCCGGCCCGGGCGATGTGGAGGTGGGCCTGCTGCTCACGCCGTGGCGGCCGTCGAGCTGGCTGGGCGCGGCGCTGGACCTGCGCGCTACGTTGCCCACCGGCGACGAGGCGGCCGGCCTGGGCGACGGCGCCGCCCGGCGCTACGCGGGCCTGGCCTTCACCGCCCGCGCCTGGACCGACGGTCCCGCCCCCGAGATGCGCGTGCACCTGCGCGCCGGCCGCTGGACCCTGCCCGCCGACGCCGGCCGGGGCGGCGTGCGCGGCGACGTGCTGGAGGACTGGCCCCTGCTCTATCCCGCGGTGCCCGCCGGCGGCGACGCCGGCGACAACGATCCCCTGGTCCTGGGCGTCGCCCTGGAGTTCCGCCGCGGCGATGCGCGCCTCTTCCTGGAATGGACGCGTCACGTGTACGACGAGGCCGTGGCGGCCCCGCGCGAGCAGCCCGAGTTTCTCACCGGCGGCCTGCGCTGGGGCGGGGAGACCGGCCCCGCGGTCACGCTGGCCTACGACGTCCCCCTGCAGCTCGACGATCCGTCCACCGCCTTCCGCCCCGCCATGCCCGACATGCTGCTGAGCGCCGGCGTGAGCTGGAGCTTCTCCGTGTCGGCCGGCGACCGCGACCGCGACGGCATCCCCGACCGCCTGGACCCTTGCCCCGACGCTCCCGAGGACGTCGACGGCTTCCGCGACGACGACGGCTGCCCCGACCCCGACAACGACGAGGACGGCATCCCCGACGCCTACGACCTGGCCCCCGACGCCCCCGAGGACCACGACGGCTACCTGGACGACGACGGCCTGCCCGACCCCGACAACGACGGCGACGGCATCCCCGACGTGCGCGACGCCTGTCCCGACACGCCCGAGGACTTCGACGGCCACGAGGACGACGACGGCTGCCCGGAGGAGACCCCGGACCGCGACGGCGACGGCATCATCGACGCCGACGACGCGTGCCCCGACGAGCCCGAGGACTTCGACGGCTACCGCGACGAGGACGGCTGCCCCGACCTGGACAACGACCTGGACGGCATCCCCGACGCCCTGGACGCCTGCCCGAACGAGGCCGAGGACTACGACGGCGTCGATGACGACGACGGCTGCCCCGATCCCCCCTCCGCTCCCGCGACGGAGCCGTCCCCGGGTCCGTCCCAGACACCGGTCCCGGCCCAGACCCCTGCGAAGAAGCCCTCCCGACCCTCGTCCTGAGGTCGCGGAGGGCTTCGCGCCGCTCGTCGTCGCTCCGGACTACTCGGCCCTCTTCGCCTCCTGCCAGTGCCCTTCCAGCTCGTCCAGCGGCGCGGCCTTCATGGCCTCGTGGTCGGGGTAGGCGCGCTCCACGTGGCGGAAGCGGGTGCGGAAGCGCCGGTTGGCCAGGCGCAGGGCGTCGTCGGCCTCCACGCCCACGCGGCGGGCCAGGTTGACGGCGGCCAGCAGCAGGTCGCCCACCTCGTGGCGCAGGGCCTCGGCGTCGCCGGCGGCGCGGGCCTCCTCCAGCTCCTCCAGCTCCTCCAGCAGCTTGGCCTTCACGCCGGCCACGTCGGGCCAGTCGAACCCCACCTCCGCGGCGTTCTTCTGGTACACGTGGGCCTGGCGCAGGGGCGAGCTGGACGCGGGCAGGTCCTTCAGCACCGTGGGCTCCTCCACCACGCCCTTGGCCGCCTTCTCCTGGGCCTTGATGGCGTTCCAGTGCACCTGGCTCTGGGCCTGGTCCTGAGCATCCACGTCGCCGAAGACGTGGGGGTGGCGGCGGATCAGCTTCTCGTTGCCCGTGCGCGCCACCGCCTCGAAGTCCGCGGGGGCCGTCTCCTGGTGGATGCGGCAGCAGAAGGCCACCATGAACAGCAGGTCCCCCAGCTCCTCCGTCACGTGCTCCCGGTCGCCCGCCAGCGCGGCCTCCAGCAGCTCGCCGCCCTCGTCGATGAGGTAGCGCGCCGCGTCCGGCAGGGTCTGCTTGATGTCCCAGGGACAGCCCCCGGGGGAGCGCAGGGTGTGGATGGTGCGGAGCAGGGCCTCGGTGTGGGGCAGGGACATTGGCGGCCTCCGAACGGGACGGGGGGATGCTGCGGACCGGTCCATGGTAACCCCCTTGTGGGGTGGGCGAAAGTGTGCGACCTTGGACGGTCGCAGCGATCGCCTGCGACCTGCCACCCAGAGGGAGCCCGATGGACGACGCCATCCGCATCCGCGGCGCACGCCAGCACAACCTGAAGTCCGTGGACGTGGACATCCCGCGCAACCGGCTCACGGCCGTGTCGGGGCTGTCCGGCTCGGGCAAGTCGTCGCTGGTCTTCGACACCCTCTACGCCGAGGGCCAGCGCAGCTACGTGGAGAGCCTGTCCACCTACGCGCGCCAGTTCCTGGACCGCATGCCCAAGCCGGACCTGGACTGGGTGGACGGCATCGGCCCGTCCATCGCCATCGAGCAGCGCAACGCCGCCCGCAGCGGCCGCAGCACCGTGGGCACCGTGACTGAGATCAACGACTACCTGCGCGTGCTCTTCTCCCGCGTGGGCCGCACCGTCTGCCCGGCCTGCAACGAGCGCGTGGAGCCGGAGACGCCCGCCAGCGTCTGGAAGGCCGTGCGATCCGCCTGGGGCGAGGACGACGCCGTGCTGATCTGCCATCCCCTGGACCTGCCGCCGGAGGGCGCCGCGCCCGGCTGGGCCGACAGCCTGCTGGCCCAGGGCTTCCAGCGCGCGGTGGTGGACGGGGAGGTGCTGCGCCTGGACGACGCGGAGCCGCCGGCCCCCGCCGCCGGCGCCGCCGTGGACGTGGTGGTGGACCGCCTGCGCCTGCAGGCCAAGGCCCGTGCGCGCTTCGCCGAGGCCGTGGAGCTGGCCTTCCAGCAGAGCGGCGGGCGCGTGGTGCTGCGGCGCGAGGCGGATCGGCTGGCGTTTTCCAACCGCCGCGCCTGCAACGGCTGCGGCCGCGTGTTCCCCGAACCCACGCCCCACCTCTTCTCCTTCAACTCGCCTCACGGCGCCTGCCCGGACTGCAACGGGTTCGGCAACCGGCTGGAGTTCGACGAGGAGAAGATCGTCCCGGACGACGGGCTCTCCCTGCTCGAAGGCGCCATCAAGCCGTGGCGCACCGACACCTTCGCCCACGCCGCCACGTCCATGGCCCGCTTCTGCAAGGCCAAGGGCATCCCCATGGACAGGTCCTGGCGCAAGCTGACCGACGCCCAGCGCCGGCAGGTGCTGGAGTCCCGCGAGGGCAAGTACGTGGGGCCGATCCCCTTCCTGGAGGACATGCGCGCGGAGATGAAGAAGGCGCACCACCGCTTCTTCACCCGCCGCTTCATGGGCGACACCACCTGCCGCACCTGCGGCGGCAGCCGCCTGCGCACCGAGGCCCTGGCCGTGAAGGTGGGGACCCTGGACCTGGGCCAGATCTCGCGCCTGAGCGTGCGCGACGGCCTGTCGCGCATGGACGGCCTGCGCCTGAGCCAGGCGGACCGCGCCGCCGCCGGCGACGTGCTGGAGGACGTGCTCCACCGCCTCACGTTCCTGGAGAAGGTGGGGCTGGGCTACCTCACCCTGGACCGCCTCACGCGCACCCTGTCCGGCGGCGAGGCCCAGCGCATCCACCTGGCCAACGCCCTGGGCAGCCGGCTGGTGGACACCCTCTACGTGCTGGACGAGCCCACCAGCGGCCTGCACCCCGACGACGTGCAGCGCCTCATCGGCACCCTGCAGGACCTGGTGGAGCTGGGCAACACGGTGGTGGTGGTGGAGCACGACCTGGAGGTCCTGGCCCACGCCCACCACATGGTGGAGCTGGGGCCCGCCGCCGGCACCCACGGCGGCGAGGTGGTCTACCAGGGCCCCGTGGCGGGCCTGCGCGGCGACGTGGACACCCTCACCGCCGACTACCTCACCGGCCGCCGCCGCCTGCCCGAACGCGCGCCGCGCAAGGCCAAGGCGGACCACGTGCTGACGGTCAAGGGCGCCCGCCGCCACAACCTGCGCAACCTGGACGTGAGCATCCCGCTGGAACGGCTGGTCTGCCTCACGGGCCTCTCCGGGTCCGGCAAGAGCACGCTGATGAACGACTGCCTGCACGACGGCCTCACCGGCCGCGAGGCCGGCGGCCCGGAGCGAGGCAAGCCGTTCACGGGCTTCCAGGGCGCGGGCTGGGTGGACAAGGTGGTGCGGGTGGACCAGACCCCCATCGGCAAGAGCAGCCGCTCCAACCCGGCCACCTACCTGGGCGTGCTGGGCCCCATCCGCGAGCTCTTCGCCGCCACGCCCGAGGCGCGCGCCCGCGGCTACGACGCCGGCCGCTTCAGCTTCAACACCGCCGGCGGCCGCTGCCCGGAATGCCAGGGCCTGGGCGAGCACCGCGTGGAGATGCACTTCATGGCCGACATCAGCGTGCCCTGCGACGTGTGCGGGGCCACGCGCTTCAACCCGGCCACCCTGGAGGTGCGGCTGCGCGGACGCACCATCGCCCAGGTGCTGGACCTGACCATCGAGGAGGCCCTGGCCTTCTTCCGCGACGCCAACGCGGTGCGCGACCGGCTCTGGATCCTGCGCAAGGTGGGACTGGGCTACCTGACCCTGGGGCAGTCGGCCACCACGCTCTCGGGCGGGGAGAGCCAGCGCCTGAAGATCGCGCGCGAGCTGGCGTCGCCCGGCGGGAAGCGCAACCTCTACCTGCTGGACGAGCCCACCACCGGCCTGCACGTGCACGACGTGGCCCAGCTCGTGGGCGTGCTCAACGAGCTGGTGGACGCCGGCCACAGCGTGGTGGTCATCGAGCACAACCTGGACCTGATCGCCCGCGCGGATTGGGTGGTGGACCTGGGGCCGGGCGGCGGCGACGCCGGCGGGCGCCTGGTGGCCCAGGGCACGCCGCGGCAGGTGGCCGAGGGCGCCGCGGGCCCCACCGGCCGCCATCTGGCGGCGTACTTCCGGGCGGAAAGGAACGCGACATGAGGATCCTGGTCACCGGCGGCGCCGGCTACATCGGCAGCGTGACGGCGCGGCGGCTGCTGGCCGCCGGCCATGAGGTGGAGGTGCTGGACGACTTCAGCACCGGCCATCCCGCGGCCCTGCCCCCCGAGGCGGTCCTGCACCGGGGCAGCCTGCTGGACGAGGCGTTCACCACGGACGTGCTCGCCCGCGGCGGCTTCCGGGCGGTGGTGCATTTCGCGGCCTTCAGCCTGGTGGGCGAGTCGGTGACCGACCCGCTGAAGTACTGGCGCAACAACGTGGGCGGCGGCCTGAACCTGCTGCGCGCGGTGAGCGCGGCGGGGGTGGAGCGCTTCGTGTTCTCCAGCACCGCGGCGGTGTACGGGGAGCCGGAGGACGTGCCCATCCTGGAATCGGCGCCCACGGCGCCGGTGAACCCCTACGGCGAGACCAAGCTGGCGGTGGAGCGCGCCCTGGCCGCGGTGGCGGATCAGGCGGGCGTGGCGGCCGTGGCCCTGCGCTACTTCAACGCCTGCGGTGCGGACGGCCCGCTGGGGGAGGACCACGACCCCGAGACCCACCTCATTCCGCGCCTGCTGCGCTCGCTGCTGGATCCGGCGGTGGGCTTCCGCATCTTCGGCGACGATTTCCCCACTCCCGACGGCACCTGCATCCGCGACTACATCCACGTGTCGGACCTGGCCGACGCCCATCTGCGCGCCGTGGAGTGGGCGGCGACGCCCGGCTTCACGGCCCTGAACCTGGGCACGGGCGACGGCACGTCGGTGCGCGAGATCGTGGACGCCGCGGCCCGCGTCACCGGCCGACCCCTGGACCCGCCCGTGGCCCCGCGCCGCGCAGGCGACCCGGCCCGCCTGGTGGCCGCCAACGGCCGCGCCGCGGAGCTCCTGGGCTGGCGCCCCCGCCGCAGCGACGTGGACACCGTGGTGGCCGACGCCTGGGCCTGGCACACCGCCCACCCGCGGGGCTACGACGACGCCGATCGCCGCGCCTGACCCGCGGGATGCGGGGGGTGGCCAAGCGGCCCGTTCGGGTGTATGCTCCCCGCCGTGGAAAAACCGGAGGGCGGCTTGACAGGTCGTGATCGGGAGTGTTTTATTCCCGGACCGCTCACGAGCGGTACGGTGATCGTGCCTGGGTAGCTCAGTTGGTAGAGCACCGCACTGAAAATGCGGGTGTCGGTGGTTCAAATCCGCCCCCAGGCACCATTTCCGATCCCCCGATTCGGGCCGATGTAGCTCAGCTGGTAGAGCAGCTCACTCGTAATGAGCAGGTCTGGGGTTCGAGTCCCCACATCGGCTCCATCTTCCCCTCCGCCTCATGACCGCCTCGTCGCGCCTCCCGGCGCGGCCACCCTCTCGTGCGCCCCGCGCGCGGGCATTGGGAAGGAGCCCGTATGTCCCTCAAGGTGAGCGTGTCCGGGATCCGCGGGATCCTGGGTCCCGAGTTCAACGCCGAGGTGGTGGGCCGCTGGGCGGCGGCCTTCGGCACCTGGCTGCCTCCCGGCCCCGTGGTGGTGGGACGCGACAGCCGGCCCACGGGCCCCATGCTCCTGCACGCGGTGAAGGCGGCGCTCATGTCCACGGGCCACGACGTGGTGGACATCGGCCTGGCCACCACGCCCACCACGGAGCTGGCGGTCCAGGAGACCGACGCCGTGGGCGGCATCATCCTCACCGCCAGCCACAACCCGCAGCAGTGGAACGCCCTGAAGCTGCTGGACCACACCGGTCTGTTCCTCAACGCGGAGCAGAACGGGGAGCTGGCGGACATCTTCGCGCGCGGCGCCGTGCACGCGGCCTGGGACGGCATCGGCGCCGTGTCCACGGACGACACCGCGGACGCCCGCCATCTGGACATGATCCTGGCCCTGCCCTGGCTGGACGCCGAGCGCATCCGCGCCCGCGGCCTGACCGCCGCGGTGGACGCGGTGGAGGGCGCGGGCGGCCGCATCGTGCCGGCCCTGCTGGAGCGGCTGGGCGTGCGCTGCGTGCCCCTGCACTGCGGCTGCACGGGGCACTTCCCCCATCCGCCCGAGCCCACGCCGGCCCACCTGGCGGAGCTGGGCGAGGCGGTGCGGGCCCACGGCTGCGACCTGGGCTTCGCCGTGGATCCGGACGTGGACCGCCTGGTGCTGGTGGACGGCGCGGGCACGGTGCTCAGCGAGGAGCTGACCCTGGCCGTGTGCGTGGACTTCCTGCTGGGCGTGCAGCCCGGCGGCGTGGCCGTGAACCTGAGCACCACGGGCCTGATCGAGACCGTGGCGGCCCGCCACGGCGCGTCGGTGAGCCGCACGCCGGTGGGGGAGGCCAACGTGGTGGCCACCATGCTGGCCGAGGGCGCGGTCATCGGCGGCGAGGGCAACGGCGGCGTGATCTACCCCGCCCTGCACGCCGGCCGCGACGCCCTGGTGGGCATCGCCATGGTGCTGCAGATGCTTGCGGACCGCGGGGCCGGCCTGGGGGAGGTCATGGCGGGCTATCCGCCCGTGGCCATGGTCAAGGACAAGTTCGGTCAAGAAGGTCCGTTCCTGGCCGATGCAGTGCGGGACGCCCTCGCCGGTCTCGGCGACGGCACCCTCGACGATCGGGACGGCGTGCGTTGGGCCGGCGAGTCCGGCTGGGTGCATGTGCGTCCTAGCAATACGGAGCCCATCGTGCGCGTGATCGCCGAGGCTCCCACAGAGGACGAGGCCCGCGCGCTGGTGGAACGCACCCGCGCCCGGCTTCAGGGCTGACCGGAGGGAGACGACGACATGTGCGGCATCGTGGGAATCACCGGGGACAAGCAGGTCGCCGAGATCCTGGTGGAGGGCCTGCGCCGGCTGGAGTACCGCGGGTACGACAGCGCCGGCATCGCCGTGGCGGAGGGCGAGCTGGCCATCGTCAAGCGCGAGGGCAAGATCCAGGCCCTGGAGCAGGAGCTGGCCAAGCGCAAGATCACCGGCACGTGCGGCATCGCCCACACGCGCTGGGCCACCCATGGTCCCCCGAACCAGGTGAACGCCCACCCGCACACGGACCACCAGGGCGAGATCGCCGTGGTCCACAACGGGATCATCGAGAACTTCAAGGCCCTCAAGACGCAGCTGGAGGCCAAGGGGCACACCTTCCGCTCCGAGACGGACTCGGAGGTGCTGGCGCACCTGATCGGCGCCCACTACAAGGGCGACCTGGCCGCCGCCGTGCGCAAGGTGCTGGCCCTGGTGGAGGGCACCTACGGCATCGCCGTGATCCACAAGAACGAGCCCGACACCATCGTGGGCGCCCGCAAGGGCTCGCCCCTGGTCGTCGGCGTGGGCAACGGCACCAACTACCTGGCCAGCGACGTGGCCGCCATCCTGGGCGAGACCCGCCACGTGATCTACCTGGACGACGGCGAGATGGTGACGCTCACGCCCGAGGGCGTGCACACCACCACCATCGCCAACGAGACGGTGGAGAAGGAGATCCAGGAGATCAGCTGGGACCTGGACGCCATCCAGAAGGGCGGCTTCCCGCACTTCATGCTCAAGGAGATCTACGAGCAGCCGGAAACCATCCGCAACGCGTACCGCGGCCGCATCCTGCCGGACACCGGCGACGTGCGCCTGAGCGGCCTGCGCCTGACGGACTGGGAGCTGCGCAACGTGCGCCGCATCATCATCCTGGCCTGCGGCACCAGCTGGCACGCCGGGCTGCTGGGCGAGTACATGATCGAGGAGTACGCCGGCATCCCGGTGGAGGTGGAGTACGCCTCGGAGTTCCGCTACCGCTCGCCGGTGATCGAGCCGGGCACCCTGTGCCTGACCATCAGCCAGAGCGGCGAGACCATCGACACCCTGGAGGCCATGCGCGAGGCCAAGCGGCGCGGCGCCAAGGTGCTGGGGCTGACCAACGTGGTGGGCAGCACCATCGCGCGGGAGACCGACGGCGGCATCTACATCCACGCGGGTCCGGAGATCGGCGTGGCCAGCACCAAGGCCTTCACCAGCCAGGTCACCATCCTCATCCTGCTGACCATCATGCTGGCGCGGCGCAACTCCATGAGCAGCGAGCGCGGCATGCGCATCATCGCGGAGCTGGAGGGGCTGTCGGAGAAGATCCAGAAGATCCTGGACCAGTCCGGCGAGATCGAGCGCATCGCGGAGATCTACAAGGACCACAGCAACTTCCTGTACCTGGGCCGCGGCTACAACTTCCCCATCGCGCTGGAGGGGGCGCTGAAGCTGAAGGAGATCAGCTACATCCACGCCGAGGGCTACCCCGCGGCGGAGATGAAGCACGGTCCCATCGCCCTGATCGATCCGGACATGCCGGTGGTGGTGCTCTGCACGCGCGACGGCAGCTACCAGAAGATCAAGGGCAACGTGCAGGAGGTGAAGGCGCGCCACGGCAAGGTGATCAGCATCGTGACCGAGGACGAGCGCGAGATCTCCGGCATGAGCGACCACGTGATCCGCATCCCGGCCACGGTGGATCTTCTGACCCCGCTGCTCGCGGTGGTGCCGCTGCAGCTGCTGGCGTATCATATCGCCGTGCTGCGGGGCGAGGACGTGGATCAGCCGCGCAACCTCGCCAAGTCCGTCACCGTGGAATAGGCCGGTCGCCCTCGGGGCTCCGGCCCCGAGGGAGAGACCATGAGCCGCACCGTCATCCGTACCGACGCCGCGCCCGCCGCCATCGGCCCCTACAGCCAGGGGATCGTGAGCGGCGGGCTCCTTTTCACGGCCGGGCAGCTGGGGCTGGACCCCGGCACGGGCAAGTTCGTGTCGGCCGACGTGGCCGAGCAGGCGCGCCGCGCCCTGGAGAACGCCCGCGCCGTGGTGGAGGCCGGCGGCATGACCCTGGCCGACGTGGTGAAGGTGACCGTCTTCCTGGCGGACATGAACGACTTCGCCGCGGTGAACGAGGTCTACAAGGGCTACTTCGCCGTGGACCCGCCGGCCCGCTCGGCCGTGCAGGTGGCGCGGCTGCCGGTGGACGCGCGGGTGGAGATCGAGATGATCGCGGCGCGGAACTGAGAGCGGCGGCGCCTGTTTTCCTGGCCCCGTGGCCCCTCATGCCTTAGCATAAGGGCGGTTCGCGGGAGTGGATGGGGCCTGGTGGTCCCCCGGGACTTCAAATCCCTGTGTCGGGCGCGTCAACCGTCCGAGGTGGGTTCGATTCCCACACATTCCCGCCAGTGTGCGCATGCGGGGACGCGGCCGCGGCCGCGTCCCCGTTCTGCACGGCCGTCGCCCGGGGGAACCCGGCCGGCCGGCCGCCGTTGACCGGAGGGCCATGCCGACCTGCGCCGTCGTCCTGAATCCCATCAGCGGCCGCGATCGGGACCGACCCGATCCGGAAGAGCTGCGCCGGGCCCTGGCCCGCGCGGGCCGCGACGCGGAGCTCCTGCACACCGCCGGTGCGGGGCACGGGCGGGAGCTGGCCCGCGCCGCGGCGGAGCGCCACGACCTGGTGGTGGCCGTGGGCGGCGACGGCACGGTGGGCGAGGTGGCGGCCGGGCTGGCCGGCAGCGGCGCGTCGCTGGCGGTGCTGCCCACGGGCAGCGGCAACGACTTCGCCAGGGGCCTGGGGCTGCGCTCCCTGGACGACGGCCTGACGGCCCTGACGGGCGGCCGCACCCGGCCGCTGGACCTGGGCGAGTTCGCCGGGCGTCCGTTCGTGAACAGCTGCGGGCTCTTCCTCAGCGGCGAGGCGTCGCTGCGGGCGGCCCGCATCTCCCGCCGCTGGGGCGGCCTGCGCTACAGCCTGGCCACCCTGCCCCTGGTGGGGCGCTACCGGGCGCCGCGGGCGCGCTGGACGTTCCCGGACGGGACGCCTGAGCCGCGGGATCTGGACGGCCGCTGGACCCTGGCCGAGGTGGGCAACGGCGCCCTCTGCGGCGGCGGCTTCCGGCTGACGCCCCTGGCCGATCCGGGGGACGGCCGCCTGGATTTCTGCCTGGTGCGGCGCGTGGGCCTCTGGGACCTGCTGCGCACGCTGCCCAAGGCCGTGACCGGAGATCACCTGGGACATCCCCGGGTCCACTATCCGCGCGCGGCGTCGGCGGTGCTCGAGAGCGAGGAGCCGCTGGCCGTGCACTGGGACGGCGAGCCGGACCGCCTGCCGGCCGGACGCCATGAATTCCGCTTGCGGGCGGGCGCGCTGCGCGTGATCGTGCCGCGCGGGGAGGCGACGCCATGAGGGCCCGGGCCGGGATCGCGACGCTGCTGCTGCTGGCGCTGGCCGCCGGCGCGGCGGCGCAGCCCGGGTCGGCGCTCCGGGTGACGGACGCCGACAGCGTGGCGGCCGCCCGTCCCACGGCGCCGTCGCTGCTGGGCCGGCCGCGCGTGAGCCCCACGGCGGCCGTGTTCACCTCGGCGGTCTTCCCGGGCTGGGGGCAGCTGGCCACGGACAACGCGTGGCGCGCCGCGCTGGCCTTCGGGTTCGAGGGCTGGTTCCTGGCCAGGGTCGTCACCTTCGACCGGCGGGCGGAACGCTACCGCGACCGCATCGAACCCCTGCGGGGGGCGGACGGTTTCGAGGCGGCCGTGGGCGTCTACGGAGATCTCTGGGAGATCAAGCGCGACAACGCCTGGTGGGCGGGAGGCGCGCTGTTCTTCATCGCCCTGGACGCCTACGTGGGCGCCCATCTGGACCGGTTCGACGAGGATCCGGTGCACGTGCCCGACGCCTGGGATCCGGGGGACATCCCCCAGCCCATCGAGCTGCCGCCCGCGACGGGCGGCGGCGCCCCCATCCTGCGCCTGAGCGCGGGCTTCTGACCCAGAAGCCGAGGAGCCCATGGACCAGTTCCGCAACTTCTGCATCATCGCCCACATCGACCACGGGAAGTCCACCCTGGCCGACCGCCTGCTCGAGCTCACCGGCACCCTGTCCGGCAAGCAGCTCACCGCGCAGGTCCTGGACTCCATGGAGCTGGAGCAGGAGCGGGGCATCACCATCAAGAGCCACCCCATCCGCATGGACTACAAGGCGGCGGACGGCACGCCCTACGTGCTGAACCTCATCGACACGCCGGGGCACGTGGACTTCCACTACGAGGTCTCGCGCAGCCTGGCCGCGTGCGAGGGCGCGCTGCTGGTGGTGGACGCGGTGCAGGGCATCCAGGCCCAGACCATCAACAACCTCTACCTGGCCCTGGAGCACGACCTGGCCATCATCCCGGTCATCAACAAGATCGACCTGCCGGCCGCGCGCGCCGACGAGGTGACCGAGCAGGTGGTGGACCTGCTGGGCTGCGAGCCGGAGGAGGTGGTGCGCGTCAGCGCCAAGACCGGCGAGGGCGTGGCCGCGCTGCTGGAGCACGTGGTGGCCCACGTGCCCCCGCCGGCGGGAGATCCCCAGGCGCCCACGCAGGCCCTGATCTTCGACTCCATCTTCGACCCCTACGTGGGCGCCGTGGCGTACGTCCGCGTCATGCACGGCCGCATCGCCAAGGGGCAGAGGGTGAGGCTGATGAACCTGGGCGTGGACCACGAGGTGGGCGAGATCGGCTGGTTCCGGCTGACGCGCATGGCGCGCAAGGAGCTGAGCGCGGGGGAGGTGGGGTACATCGCCACCGGCGCCAAGGACGTGCGCCAGATCCGCGTGGGCGACACCCTGACCATGGCCGACGCGCCCTGCGCCAAGCCCCTGGCCGGCTACGAGGAAGCCAAGCCCATGGTCTTCAGCGGCTTCTACCCCGTGGACAACGACCAGTACGACGACCTCAAGGACGCCCTGCAGAAGATGCAGCTCAACGACGCGGCGCTGACCTGGGAGCTGGAGAAGAGCGCGGCCCTGGGCTTCGGCTTCCGCTGCGGGTTCCTGGGGCTGCTGCACATGGAGATCATCCAGGAACGGCTGGAGCGCGAGTACGACCTCAACCTCATCGCCACCCTGCCCAACGTGGAGTACGAGGTGGCCACCAAGACCGGCGAGACGGTGCTGGTGGAGAACCCGGCCTTCATGCCGCCGGTGCAGCAGATCACCGAGGTGCGCGAGCCGTACGTGCGGGCGTCGGTGATCACGCCCAAGGAGTACATCGGCCCCGTGATCCAGATCAGCCTGGACCGGCGCGGCACCCAGCGCAAGATGGAGTACATCGACACCGAGCGGGTGACCCTGGACTTCGACCTGCCGCTGTCCGAGCTCGTGGTGGACTACTACGACAAGCTCAAGAGCGTGACCCGCGGCTACGCCTCGCTGGACTACGAGTACACCGAGCACCGGCCCGGCGACCTGATCAAGCTGGACATCATGATCAACGGCGAGCCCGTGGACGCCCTGGCCTGCATCGTGCACCGCGAGAAGGCGTACCACTGGGGGCTGGAGCTGTGCCGCAAGCTCAAGGAGCTGATCCCGCGGCAGATGTTCCAGGTGGCCATCCAGGCGGCCATCGGCACGCGCGTGGTGGCGCGCACCAACGTGCAGGCCTACCGCAAGAACGTGACGGCCAAGTGCTACGGCGGCGACATCACGCGCAAGCGCAAGCTCCTGGAGAAGCAGAAGGAAGGCAAGAAGCGCATGAAGCAGGTGGGGTCCGTGGAGATCCCCCAGGAGGCCTTCATGGCGGTGCTCAAGGTGGAACGCTGAGAGGGGACCCTGGACGATGGCGAAGCTGAGCAACCTCTTCCGCCGCGGCCGCGCCGCGGAGAAGGACCCGGCCCTGCAGCGGCTGGGCTTCTGGCGTCGGCAGTGGCGGGACAACATCCGCCCGATCCTCTCGGCGATCCTCTTCGCCCTGCTCATCCGGCAGTTCCTGATCCAGGCCTTCCGCATCCCCACGGGATCCATGGAGCGCACGCTGCTGGTGGGCGACTTCCTCTTCGTGAACAAGTTCCTCTACGGGGCCAAGACCCCGGAGCGGCTGCGCGTGCCCCTGCTGAACAAGACCCTGGTGGACGGACTGCCCGTGCTGAAGCTGCCCGCCCTGCGCGAGCCGCGCCAGGGCGACATCATCGTCTTCGAGTACCCCCTGGACCGGGACCAGGACTACATCAAGCGCTGCGTGGCCGTGGCCGGCGACCGCGTGGAGATGATCGACGGGATGGTCTACGTCAACGGCGACATCTACGAGGATGACCTGTCCGACCCCGCCGCCGACAACCGCCCCGCCCCCGACGGAACCCGCATCCTTCCCCACACCGAGCACGATCCGCTCAAGGCCGGCCAGCGCCTCAACCGCGAGTACCATCTGGCGCAGGCCCTGAACATCCGCGCCATGACGCCGGAGCTCTTCCTGCGCACCATGGAGGCCGCCCTGGCGGCGGACGTGGGGCTCGACGCCCGGGAGCTGGCGCCGGACCTGGCCGCCCTGCGCGGCGTGGTGGACGGCTCGGCGCCCCTGCCCATGAACCGCCTGCGCGGGCACCTGGTGCGCATGCGCGACCACGCCGAAGCCGTGAACGCCCCCTACGTGGTGCCCGAGGGCTACCTCTTCATGATGGGCGACAACCGCTACAACAGCGCCGACAGCCGCTTCTGGGGGCCGCTGGACAAGGAGCTGGTGCGCGGCAAGGCCATCTTCATCTACTGGTCCTGGGACGGCGAGCGCACGCGTCCGCGCCTGAGCCGCCTGGGCGACCTGATCCGGTGACCGCCCCGACGACGCCCCCGTTCCGCGACGGTCGGGACGGGGGCGTGTACGTCCACGTCCCTTTCTGCACCAGCATCTGCCGCTACTGCCACTTCGCGCGCACGGACCGCCACGGGCCCGCGGCTCGGCGCGCCTACGTGGACGGGGTGCTGGCGGAGCTGGACCTGAGGCTGGCGGCCTGCCCGTCGCTGGCGACGGGAAGGCGCGGCGTGCGCACGCTGTACGTGGGCGGCGGCACGCCGTCGGTGCTGGAGCCGCCGGAGTTCGCGCGCCTGCTCGGCGGGCTGCGGGCTCGGCTGGACTTCTCGCGCGTGCGGGAGGCCACCGTGGAGGCCAACCCGGAGAGCTTCGGAGAGGAGGCGGCCGCGGCCTGGCGCGACGCCGGCGTGGACCGCGTGAGCCTGGGCGTGCAGTCCCTGGATCCGGACGTGCTGGCCTGGCTGGGCCGCGCCGCGGATCCCGCCCGCAACCGCGCCGCCCTGCGTCTGGCCGCGGCGCGCTTCCCCCGCGTGTCCGCCGACTGGATCCTGGCGCCGGGGTGCCGTCCCGAGACCCTGGCCGACGAGTTCCGCGAGGCCCGGGACCTGGGCGTGGAGCACGTGTCGTTCTACATCCTGGAGTGGCACCCTCACACGGGGCTGGCCCGCGACCGCGCCCGCGGCCTGGTGCGGCCGGACTCGGATGCGAGCATCGAGCGCCTCTACCTGGCCGGTCGAGAGACCCTGGAGGCCCTGGGCTACCGCGCCTACGAGGTGAGCAACTTCGCGCGGCCCGGCGCCGAGTCCCTGCACAACTCCGCCTACTGGGAGCGCCGCCCGTACCTGGGTCTGGGGCCCGGCGCCCACGCCCAGTGGGGGCGCACACGCGCGGCCAACCACGGCGCCGTGGAGCGATGGACGGCCGACGTGGACGCGGGCCGCCTGCCCGAGGCGGAGCGCGAGCTGTTGGACGCCGACCGCGCCCGGCTGGAGCGCGTCATCCTGGCCCTGCGCACGGCCGGCGGCTGCGACCTGGCGCCCGTGCGCGCCGACGCCGCGGCCCTGCGCGCCGGCGAGGCCGAGGGCCTCTGGACCGTGGCCGACGGCCGCCTGCGCCTGACCCCGCGCGGCCTGCTGCGCATCGACGACGTGGAGGCCTGGCTGGCCGCGCGCCTGGGCTGAGCCGCCGTCGCCCCCGGTTGACACCTTCCGCCGCGGACGACTACCTTGTGCGGTCCGTAACCTCGGCCCTCGACGGGATCATCCGCTCATGGCACGCAAAGACGACAGGGAATTCCAGGTCCTCGGCGCCGTGGTGCGCCTGTACAGCCAGACGGGGCTGCCGGTCAGCTCCGCCCTGGTGGTGCGCTGGCTGGACGGCCGCGTGTCGTCGGCCACCATCCGCGCGGACATGCAGCGGCTGGAGGAGCGCGGACTGCTGGAGAAGCCCCACACCTCGGCGGGGCGGGTGCCCACGGACACGGGCTTCCGCGTCTTCGTGAACCGCCTGCTGGAGGGGGAGGAGCCCGCGGCCGCGCCGGCGTCGCTGCTGCCCCTGGTGGCCCGCGAGTTGCAGCGCTCGGGCAGCACCCACGCCATGGTCAAGGCCCTGGCGGCGCTGCTGAGCCGCATGACGGACAACATCGGCATCATCCTGGGCCCCGCCTGGGACACGGTGAAGGCCCAGCGCCTGGATCTCTACGCCAAGGAGAACCGGCGCATCCTCATGGTGCTGGTGCTGGACAACGCCATGGTGCGCACGGGCACCATCGCCGTGGACGAGCCCTTCAACGCCGACGTGCTGGCCGACGCCTCGCGGCTGCTCTCCGAGCGTCTGCACGGCCTGACCATCCGCCAGATCCGCGACGGCGCCCTGGAGGACCTGGACCGCGCGGACCCCGTGGGCCGCTGCGCCCGCGAGGTGACCCTGCGCGGCGGCGACCTCTTCCTGGACGTGGA
Organism: Candidatus Krumholzibacteriia bacterium; assembly: GCA_035447065.1. GTDB lineage: Bacteria > Krumholzibacteriota > Krumholzibacteriia > LZORAL124-64-63 > LZORAL124-64-63 > CALEMW01. Next base: position 59,343 of record DAOTGJ010000004.1, on the reverse strand, counting down.
GGAGGGCGAGCTGGAGCTCATGGGCGTGACCAACGTGCTGGACGCCCCGGAGTTCTCGGACCCGGACCGCCTGAAGAGCCTGGTGCGCTTCCTGGAGTCGCCGCGGACCATCCGCGACGCCCTGCAGCGGCTGAGCCCGGAGAACCGCGACGGCATCGCGGTGTGGATCGGCGCGGAGAACCCCATCGACGAGCTGCGCGGCTTCAGCCTCGTCTCGTCGCCGTGCGAGCTGGACGGACGCCGCGGCGTGTTGGCGGTTCTCGGCCTGCGCCGCATGCCCTATGATCGCGCCATCGGCGGCATGCAGATGCTGACGCGCACCCTGCGCGACCTGGATTGACGACGCACGCACCCCGACCCGACGACGAAGGAGACCCGAACCATGCCGGATTCCCGGACGCCTGAGCACGAGCCCGAGACCGAGCTGCAGCCCGACGCTGCCGCCGCGGACGCCGCGGAGAACGACGCCGATCCCGCCGCCGATCCTCTGGCGGATCTGGAGCGCGAGCGCGACGAGGCCCGCGACCGCCTGCTGCGCGCCGCCGCGGAGATGGACAACCTCCGCAAGCGCACGCGCCGCGAGGTGCAGGACGCCCACGCCTTCGCCACCGCCGACGTGGTGCGCGACATGCTGGAGGTCCTGGACGACGTGGAGCGCGCCCTGGCCGCCGCCGGCGAAGAGGGCGAGGCCGACGGCCCCGCCGCCGCCATCCGCCAGGGCGTGGCCATGATCGAGGCGCGCCTGCGCGACGCCCTGACCCGCCGCGGCGTGGAGCGGCTGACCGTGGGCGCCGGCGACGAGTTCGACCCGCGCGAGCATGAGGCCGTGGCACAGATCCCCGGCGGCGACGTGCCCTCGGGCGCCGTGGTGGACGTGGTGCTGGCCGGGTACCGTCTCGGCGACCGCGTGCTGCGTCCGGCGCGCGTGGTGGTGGCACAGTAGGAACACGGAGGACCCATGAGCCCCAAGCGCGACTTCTATGAGATCCTGGGCGTGGAGCGCGGCGCCACTGAGACCGACATCAAGAAGGCCTACCGCAAGCTCGCGGTGAAGTACCATCCCGACCGCAACCCGGACGATCCCACCGCCGCGGAGAAGTTCCGCGAGGCCACCGAGGCCTACGAGGTGCTGAAGGATCCGGCGGAGCGCCAGAAGTACGACCAGTTCGGCCACGCGGCCTTCGATCAGGGCGGCGGGTTCGGCGCCGGCGGATTCGGCGCCGGCGGCTTCGACATCAACGACGCCCTGGAGTCCTTCCTGCGCAACTTCGGCGGCTTCGGCGACATGTTCGGCGGCGGCATGGGCGGGGGCGGCGCCTCGGTCAACCGCGGCCACGACCTGCAGGTCAAGGTGGAGCTCACCCTGGACGAGGTGGCCGAGGGCGCGCGCAAGAAGATCAAGCTGCGCAAGCAGGTGCGCTGCGGCACCTGCGAGGGCAGCGGCGCCCGTGCCGGCAGCAAGCCCGCCCCCTGCGCCCAGTGCAACGGCATGGGACGCGTGCGCCAGGTGCGACGCTCCCTGCTGGGCCAGATGGTCACCGAGTCCGCCTGCCCGCGCTGCCAGGGCCGCGGCACCACCGTGACCGACCCCTGCACCGAGTGCCACGGCACCGGCACGCTGCGCGGAGAGGAGACCGTGGAGGTGCGCATCCCCAAGGGCGTGTCCACGGGCAACTTCATGGAGCTCGCGGGCCGCGGCGACGCCGGCCAGTTCGGCGGCCCGGCCGGCGACCTGCGCGTGGTGATGAACGTGGCGGAGCACCCGGTCTTCGAGCGCCACGGCGACGACCTGCTGCTGGACCTGCCCATCTCCCCGGCGGACCTGGCCCTGGGCGCCCGCGTGGAGGTGCCCACCCTGGACGGCCGCGTGGCCCTCAAGGTCCCGGCCGGCACCCAGACCCACAAGATCTTCCGCCTGCGCGGCAAGGGGCTGCCCCGCCTCAACCAGGGCGGGCAGGGCGACCAGCTGGTGCGCGTGATCGCCTGGACCCCCCAGGACGTGGGCGGGGCCATGAAGAAGGAGCTGGAGGCCGTGGCGGGCCGCCTGCGCGATCAGGTCCCGGCGCCGCGGCGCGATCTCTTCTCCTAGACCGGAGGCCGACGGTGCGGCAGTTCTATCTGGATCCCGACGCCCCCGACGGCCTGCCCGCCCCGGGCGAGGAGCGGCTCCTGGGCGAGGAGGAGAGCCGCCACCTGCTGAGGGTCCTGCGCGCCCGCCCCGGCCACCGCGTGCTGCTGACCGACGGCCGCGGCCACGCCTTCACGGCGGAGCTCACCGGCGGCGACGCGCGCGCCGCCCGCGTGCGCGTGGTGGAGGTGCGGCGCGACGAGGACGAGCTGCGCACGCCGCGGCTGGTCCTGGCCTGCGGGCTGATCAAGGGCAAGCGCTGGGAGGGGCTGCTGGAAGCGGCGGTGGAGCTGGGCGCCCACGCCGTCGTGCCGCTGCTGGCCCAGCGCGCCGAGGTGGATCCCGGCGCCGGGCGCCAGCGCCGCTGGCGGACCATCCTGCTCACGGCGCTGAAGCAGTCGGGCCGCACCTGGTGCCCGGACCTGGCGGAGCCCATGGACCTGGCCGGCTTCCTGGCCGCGGCGCCGGGGGAGGTCTTCTACGGCCGCGCCCGCGACCGCAACCGCCCCGCCCTGGATCCCGCCCTGGCGACCCCGGCCGCGGTGGCCGCCGCCGCCGGCGCGGCGCCGCCGGCCCTGGTCTGGTGCGTGGGCCCCGAGGGCGGCTGGGACGACCACGAGTCGGATCTGCTGGCCGCCCACGGCCGGGCCGTGCGCCTGGGACCCCACCGCCTGCGCACCGCCACCGCGGCGGCCGCCGGCCTGATGCTCCTGTCCGCCCGGCGCGAGGCCCTGCTCGCAGCGGACGCTGGACCCCGCCCCGCTCCCGGGGCATGATCCCACGGCCGCCCGCGACGGGCGGCGGGAAAGGATGACGGACCATGGCGAAGAGCGAGATCGCGACGCGTCTGCAGCAGGCCACCGTGGCGGCCATGAAGGCCAAGGACAAGGAGCGCCTGCAGGTGCTGCGCATGCTGCAGGCGGCGGTGAAGCAGGTGGAGGTGGACACCCGCACCGAGCCCGACGACCAGGGGCTCATCGCCATCCTGCGCAGCCACGCCAAGAAGGTGAAGGACGCCCGCCAGGGCGCCGTGGACGCCGGTCGCGAGGCCATGGTGGCCGCGGCGGACTACGAGCTGGGCGTGGTGCAGGAGTTCCTCCCGACGGAGCTGGACGACGCCGCGTTGGAGGCCCACGCCCGCGACGCCATCGCCGAGGTTGGCGCCACCTCCATGAAGGACATGGGCCAGGCCATCAAGGCCACGCTGGCCCGCACCGCCGGGCAGGCCGAGGGCGCGCGCGTCAGCGCCGTCGTCAAGCGCCTGCTGGCGGGGTGACGCCGTGCCCTGGCTGAGCGCGGCGGTGGCGCTGGTCCTGCTGGTGACGGCGGCGGCCGGCTGGCGCGCGGGCCTCATCAAGCGGGTGCTGGAGCTGGCGGGCCTGTGCGTGGCCGTGCTGCTGGCCTCGCGCTTCGGCAACGACGCCGGCCTGGCCGTGGCGGAGGCCACCGGCCTGCCTCGCACCGCGTCGCTGGTGGCCGGCTGGCTGGTGGTGGTGGGCGTGGGCTTCCTGGTGGCCAAGCTGGTGGCCTGGGCCGTGAGCAAGGCCGTGGGCGCCACCATCCTGGGCTGGGTGGACCGTACCGGGGGCGCCCTCTTCGGCCTGGGCGTGGGCGCGGTGATCCTGAGCGTGCTGCTGGTGCTGGGCGCCGCGGTGCCCGGCAACGACCGCCTGCGGGACATGCTCGCCGACGAACCCCTGCCGGGCTTCGTGCGCGGCGTGGCGCCGGCCCTGTGGAGCTTCGTCAACGGCGAGGACAAGGAGCTGGAGCGCCTGCTGCGCGACGGCGCCGAATCGGCCGGCGATCTGGGCCGCGACGCCGCGGCGGCGGCCGGCCGCGTCGGCGGCAAGGACTGAGCCCGTGATCCCCCTGCTGCGCGAGCTGGAGACCGCCGAGCACGCCGCCGTGCTGACCGACGACGCCGAGCACGCGCGGGCCCTGCGCCTGCTGGGCTGGGAGCGGGTGGCGGCCCAGGTGGCGGCCTACGCCCGCACGCGTCGCGGCGCCGGGGCCCTGCGCGCGCGACGCCCCTTCACCGCGGCGGCGGCCATCGACCAGCGGCACCGCCTGCAGGACCAGGTGCGCGCCGCCCTCGCGGACGACGACGCGCCTCCGCTGAGCGATCCCTCGGACCTGCTGGACCTCCTGGAGCGGCCGCGGCCCTGGCGCCTGGCCGGGGAGGAGCTTCTGCACGTGGCCGTGCTGTCCCGGGACCTGGACGCCTGCCGCCAGTGGGCCCTGCGTCGGTCCGACGCGGCGCCGGACTGGTCCGCGGCGGCCGGCCTGCTGACGTCCCTGGACCCCGTGCACGGCCGCATCCTGGCCATGCTGGACCGCGACGGCCGCGTGAAGGACGACGCCACCCCCCGTCTGCGCGCCCTGCGCCGCACCGAGCGCGACCGCGAGCAGCAGGCCCGCGAGGCCGTGGCCCGCGCCATGGACCGCGCCCGCGCCAAGGGCTGGATCAACGGCCCCGAGGTGACCCTGCGCGGCGACCGCTTCTGCCTGCCCCTGCAGGCCGGCGCCCGCCGCCGCGTGGACGGCATCGTGCACGACCGTTCCGCCACCGGCGGCACCGTGTACGTGGAGCCCGCGGAGGTGGTGCAGCTCCAGAACGACCTGGTGGAAGCCCGTCTGGACGCCGCGGCCGAGGTGGAGCGCATCCTCCTGGAGCTGAACGGCGTGGTGGAAGGCCGCGCGGAGGACCTGGCTTCCGCATCGCGGCTGCTGCTGCGCCTGGACGAGGCCCAGGCCGCCGTGCTGTGGAGCCGCGCCGTGCGCGGCGTGCGCGCGCCGTTGGAGCCCGGCGCCCGACCCGACCTGCACGGCCTGCGCCACCCCCTGCTGCTGGCCCGTTTGGAGGATCCCGCGCAGGTGGTGCCGCTGACCCTGGCCTGGCCCGAGGGCCGCCGCGCCGTGGTCATCAGCGGTCCCAACGCCGGCGGCAAGAGCGTGGCCCTGAAGGGCGTGGGCGTGGCCGTGCTGCTGGCCCAGAGCGGATGGGACGTGCCGGCGCAGCCGGGCACGCGCCTGCCCCTGGTGCGCCGCCTCTGCGTGGACCTGGGCGACGACCAATCCATCACCCGCTCCCTGAGCAGCTTCTCCGCCCACCTGGACCACCTGGGCCGCTTCCTGGAGCTGGCCGGCCCCGACGCCCTGGTCCTCTGCGACGAGATCGGCAGCGGCACGGATCCGGACGAGGGCACGGCCCTGGCCTTCGGCGTGCTGGAGGAGCTGGTGGCCCGCGGCGCGCTGGTGCTGGCCTCCACCCATTACGGCGTGCTCAAGGCGGCGGTGGACGAGCACCCGGCCATGGTCAACGCCGCCATGGACTTCGACGAGGAGACCCTGAGCCCCCTGTTCAGCCTGCGCCTGGGGGTGCCGGGGGCGAGCCACGCCTTCGCCATCGCCTCGCGGCTGGGCCTGCCCGCGGATCTGCTGGCCAAGGCCCGCGCCCGCGTGGGAGAGGACCGCTTCCGCGTGGAGAACCTGCTGGCGGAGCTGGGCACGCGCACGCGGCGGCTGGCGGAGACCGAGGCCGAGCTCGCGCAGCGCACCGCCGAGGCGGCGCGGCATGCGTCGGCCCTGGAGGCGCGGCTGGACGGGTTGGAGAAGGAGAAGAAGCTCGTGCTGGCCCGCACCCGCCGCGAGGGGGAGGCCTTCCTCAAGGAGGCCCGCAGCACCCTGGAGGGCGTGGTGCGGGAGATCCGCAGCGGCGGCGCCAGCGGCGAGGCCATCAAGGCGGGCCGCGCGCGGCTGGACGCCCTGGCCCGGGCCCTGCCCGACGCGCCCGCGATCCCGGCCGCGGACCGCGTGGCCGAGGGCGACCAGGTGCGCGTGCCGCACCTGGGCTGGACCGGCCGCGTGATGGAGGTGCGCGGCGACCGCCTGGTGGTGGACGCCCACGGCACCCGCCTGACCCTGGGCCGCGGCGACGTGGAGTCCCTGCAGCCCGGCAAGCCGGCCCGCACCGCGGACCCGGCCCCGACGCCGTCCTCCGCCGCCGGCGCCTGGCGTTGGCGCGACGCCGACGCCCCCCTGGAGCAGGAGCTGGACCTGCGCGGCTACCGCGCCGACGAGGGCTGGGACGCCCTGGACCGCCTGCTGGACCGGGCCATCCCCGCCGGCACCCGCGAGATCCGCGTGATCCACGGCCACGGCACCGGCCGCCTCAAGGCGCACCTGCGCCGCCTGCTGGCGGCCGACGCGCGCGTGGACTCCGTGCGCGACGCCGCTCCCGACGCCGGCGGCGACGGCTGCAGCGTGGTCCGGCTGGCGGAGGTCTGAGCGGGCCGGCGCCCGGCCCATTGGACTTTTGCCGCGTTCTCTGGTACGTTGTGGGGTCACATCGTCGTGGGATCCGCATCAGGCCGGGGAGTCGCGTGGTGCCCGTTCTTCCCAGGGACATCGTGACGCGCATCAAGGAGGAGACGGACATCGTCTCCGTGGTGAGGGAGTACGTCACCCTCAAGCCCGCCGGCACGTCCTTCAAGGGGCTGTGCCCCTTCCATCGCGAACGCACCCCGAGTTTCCACGTCAACCCCCAGCGGCAGATCTACAAGTGCTTCGGCTGCGGCGAGGGCGGCGACGCCATCTCCTTCCTCATGAAGCTCCAGGGCCTGGCCTTCCCCGAGGCCATCGAGGTGCTGGCGCGGCCCCTGAACATCGACCTGGCCCGCTACCTGACCGAGAACGACGAGGGCGAGGGGGAGCGGCAGGCCTACTTCCGCGCCCTGGAGGCGGCCACGGAGATCTGGGAGGAGGACTACTGGTCCGACGCCGGAGCCGAGGCCCGCGCCTACCTGGAGGGACGCGGCTTCGCCGAGGAGATCGTGCGCCGCTACCAGGTGGGATTCGCCCGCGGTCCGGCCGGCTGGCTGGCCGGAGAACTGGAGCGCAAGGGGGTGGGGCGGGACCTGGCCCTGCGCGCCGATCTGCTTCGCGCCCGCGACGGCGGCGCGCCTTTTGCCTATTTCCGCAACCGGGTTATCTTTCCGGTCAAGAACGTCGCGCAACGCGTGGCGGGCTTCGGGGGGCGCATCCTGGCGGACGGGGAACCCAAGTACCTGAACACGGCCGAGAATCCGTACTTCAACAAGCGTCAGCTCCTGTACGGGTTCGCCCATTCGCGCATCCCCATCGCCCGGCACCGCAAGGCCATCCTGGTGGAGGGGTACCTGGATCTCATGGCCCTGGCGCAGGCGGGATTCACCAACAGCGTGGCCACCTGCGGCACCGCGTTCACCGAGGAGCAGGCCCGGACGCTGCATCGCGGCTGCCGGACCCTGTACGTGCTGTTCGACGGCGATCGTGCAGGACGCAAGGCCGCCGTGAAGGCCGCGGCCCAGGCCCTGGCCGCCGGGCTGGAGCCCCACGTGGCCCTGCTGCCCGACGGCGAGGATCCCGACTCCTTCCTGGGCTCCCGCGACGCGGCGGCCCTGACGGAGATCCTGGAGGCCGCGCCCACGTACCTGCCCCTGCTGCGGCGGCTGGCCGACGAGAGCGGCCTGGGGCGCGAGGGCGTGGAACGGGCGGCCAAGACGGCCCTGCAGACCCTGGCCGGCGTGCCGGATCCGGTGCGGCGGGCCTACCTGGTGGAGGAGTGCGCGGCGGTGTTCGAGCTGCCGCGCGAGGTGGTCCTGCGGGAGGTGGAGCGTCGGGACGCCGGCGCCCCGGGCGCGCGCGAGGGCGCGGATCCCGGCCCGGCGCCGCGGCCGTCGGCCCCGCCGCCGCCGGAAGCCCAGGAACGGCTGCTGGGGGTGGACCCCTGGCGGCTGGTGCGCCAGATGCTGGTGCACGCCCTGCAGGATGACGCCGGCAAGGCCGCCCTGGCCCTGCTGGCCGCGGAGGTCCCCTACAACGTGGCGCCGGCCTGGGTCCGGATGCTGCGGGACGACCTCACCGATTGGGAGGAGGAGCGGGAGCGGGGCGCGGCCCCGGCCCCCGCGGTCTTCGTCCAGGCGCGGTGGCACGAGCGGGACGACGCCTACCGGCAGGGCGTCGCCGATCTGCTCAACGATCAAGAAGGAGCGGTAGCTGCCGATCACGAGGGAATCGTCCGCGACTGTCATCAGCGGCTGGAACAGGTCCGCAACCGCCGTCGGGAGCTGGAGGCCTTGCGCGCCCACGCCCGGCGGGAGGGGGAATAGATCGTTCATGAGCCATGCCAAGTTGGAGCCCTTCGTCGACAAGATCCGCAAGATCGCCAGCGAGAACGGCGGCTTCGTGCTGCACGAGCAGATCAACGCGCTGATCGAGGACGACGACATCGACATCGAGCTTCTGGACGAGGTCTACGAGAAGCTCACCGAGATCAAGATCGACTTCTTCGATTCGGCGGAGGACGCCGAGCGCAAACGCGCCAAGGAGAAGGCGAAGCAGCGCAAGAAGGTGCAGCAGCAGCGCAAGGCGCAGCGCACCAACGTCAAGTACGACGATCCGGTGCGCATGTACCTGCGCGAGATGGGCCGCGTGCCCCTGCTCACGCGCCAGGGCGAGGTGGACCTGGCCAAGCGCATGGAGGACGGCCAGCACGCGGTGCTCGAGGCCATCGCCAGCAGTCCGCTGACGCTCAAGGAGCTGCGCCAGTACGCCGCCCAGCTCCAGAACGAGAGCATCATGGTGGACGAGGTGGTGCAGCACGACAGCAGCACCTGGAACGTGCACCACTCGCCCCGCAAGGAGGGCGCGCGGATCCAGAAGGCCGTGGACCGCATCCTGAAGATGAACGAGGAGCTGGACGAGCAGCGCAAGGAGCTCAAGCGCTGCAAGGACCGCACGCGCACGGCCACGCTCACGCGCATGATCCAGTCGCGGGAGCGCAAGGTGGAGGAGCTGTTCCACGCCCTGCACCTCTCGCCCCAGCTGGTGGACCAGCTCGCCAACCGCCTGGTGCTGATCCACCAGAAGGTGGAGGACCTCAAGGCGCGCATCGACGCCGAGGCCAAGGGCAGCGCCGCCGCCCGCGGGCTGCGCAAGCAGATCGGCGACGTGGAGCGCGAGGTGGGCTTCGACGCCGCCGAGATCGCGCTCAAGTCCGCCCAGATCCAGGCCGGCCGCCGCGAGGTGGACACGGCCCAGCGCGAGATGATCGAGGCCAACGTGCGGCTGGTGATCTCCATCGCCAAGCGCTACACGAACCGCGGCCTGGAATTCCTGGACCTCATCCAGGAGGGCAACAGCGGCCTGATGCGCGCGGTGGAGAAGTTCGACTACCGCAAGGGCTACAAGTTCTCCACGTACGCCACGTGGTGGATCCGCCAGGCCATCACCCGCGCCATCGCGGACCAGGCGCGCACCATCCGCGTGCCGGTGCACATGATCGAGGCGATCAACAAGGTGAACCGGGTGCAGCGCCAGCTCGTGCAGGAGCTGGGACGCGACCCCTCGCCGGAGGAGATCGCCCGCGCCCTGGACATGCCCCTGGAGAAGGTCAGCGGCGTGCTCAAGGCCAGCATGGAGCCCGTGTCCCTGGACCGGCCCATCGGCGAGGACGAGGACAGCAGCCTGGGCGACTTCATCGAGGACACCATGGCCCTGTCGCCCCACAAGGTGGCGGCCCACGCCATGCTCAAGGAGCAGCTGCGGCGCGTGCTGAGCACCCTGTCGCGCCGGGAGGAGAAGGTCATCCGCCTGCGCTTCGGCCTGGGGGACGGCACGCCGCGGACGCTGGAGGAGGTGGGCTCCATCTTCCAGGTCACGCGCGAGCGCGTGCGGCAGATCGAGGCCAAGGCCCTGCGCAAGCTGCGGCATCCCAGCCGCTGCCGGAAACTCAAGGGGTACTCGGAAATCGTTTGACCGGCTGCGGGTCAGGAACTATTGTTGGCCGCCGGGTCACAGGGCCCATAGCTCAGCGGTCAGAGCAGCCGGCTCATAACCGGTCGGTCCCTGGTTCAAATCCAGGTGGGCCCACCAACCGCCGGCTCCAGAACGTGGGCGATTAGCTCAGCTGGCTAGAGCGCTCGCCTCACACGCGAGAGGTCACTGGTTCGAGTCCAGTATCGCCCACCACGTTCTGACTCTTCACCGCAGCGGTTCAGGGAGGGTGCCTCGGCACCCTTTTCTCGTGTCAGGAGGACGCCCATGACCGAAGCGGAGAAGCCCACCACCCTGGGCGAGCTCCTGCTCCACCTGGAGCGCAGCGACAACCTGCGCACCCTGGCCCGGCAGTGCGGCATGGCCCCCGGGGACCTGCGCCGCAGCCTCAAGCGCTGGCGCAAGGAGCTGGAGACGGGCGAGACCGAGGCCGACGCGCCCGAGACCGACGCGCCGCGCGCGGCGGACGCCGAACCCGCCGCCTCACGTCCCGCAGCCGTCGCCGGCGTGCCGGAAGCCCTGGCCGGGCTCTCCGCGTGCGTGGACCTGACCCCTGCGGACCTCCAGGACCATCCCCAGCTCCATGTGTGGACCGACGGCGCCAGCCGCGGCAACCCCGGCCCCGCCTCCATCGGCGTGCTCTTCGCCCTGCCGGAGGGGGAGCTGCTCTGCGCCCACGCGGAGACCATCGGCAAGGCCACCAACAACGTGGCCGAGTACCGGGCCGTGCTGCGGGCGCTGCAGTTCGCGTCGGCGTGGAAGCTCTCCAGGCTCACGCTCCATCTGGACAGCGAGCTCATCGCCCGTCAGCTCACCGGCCAGTACCGCGTGAAGAGCCCGGACCTGCTGCCCTACTACCGCCAGGTGGTGAGCCTGAGCCAGGATCTGGACCGCTTCCTGGTGCGCCACGTGCGCCGGGCCCAGAATTCCCACGCGGACGCCCTGGCCAACCTGGCCCTGGACGGCAAGGGCGCCGCCTTCGGCGCGTAGGAGCCGGCGGCGCAAGCCGGACGGTGACACCCGCGCGCGATCTGCTATCATACGGTGTGGAGGAAGTCGGGGAGACGGTCGCACGCCCTCGCGGCGTGAGGAAAGTCCGGGCTCCTCAGGGCAGGGTGCTGGGTAACCCCCAGGGGGAGCGATCCCACGGAAAGTGCCACAGAAAACATACCGCCTCGGTCCTCGGACCGCGGTAAGGGTGAAAAGGTGAGGTAAGAGCTCACCGGGCGGCTGGTGACAGGCGTCGCATGGTAAACCCCACCCGGAGCAAGACCATATAGGGGAGGATGAGGTGGCCCGCCTCGCTCGACTCCCGGGTAGGTCGCACGAGGTCGTCGGGAACGGCGATCCCAGATACATGACCGTCGCCGCTCCGCGGCAACAGAACCCGGCTTACGACCGGCTTCCTCCCGTTCTCTCAACGCCGACCGCAGGCACGGCCGCCTGGCCGTGCCGCCGTTCATGGAGGCCCGCTTGCAGTACCGCATGCCTTTCGACGCCGCGACCGACGGCACCGCCCCCCAGCCCGCGCCCGCGCCGGAGCCGGCCGCCTGCGGTCTGTTCAGCGGGCGCGTGTGGCGGTCGGTGACGCGCCCGGACCCGGGCGTGGTGGCGGAGCTGCGGCTGGGCCTCGCGGTGGCGCACCGCGTGGACGACCACGTGCTGACCCTGCTGGCCTCCCGCGGCCTGGCCACGCCCGAGGAGCTGGACCGCTTCTTCTATCCCCGCCAGGATCACGGCCACGACCCCCTGGTCCTGGACGAGATGGAGGCCGCCGCCCGCCGCGTGCTGCGCGCCGCCGCCGCCGGCGAGCGCGTGGCCGTGCACGGCGATTTCGACGTGGACGGCATCACCGGCACCGCCCTGCTGGCCGAGCTGCTGGGCGCCGTGCGCGTGGACGGCCGCGGCCCGGAGCTGGTGGAGGCCTTCGTGCCCGACCGCGCCCGCGACGGCTACGGCGTGGCCCTGCGCAAGATCGAGCAGTGGGTGTCCGACGGCGTGGATCTGCTGGTCACGGTGGACACGGGCGCCGCGGCCTACGAGGCCCTGGACCTGGCCCGGCGGGGCGGCATGGAGGTGGTGGTGCTGGACCACCATCTGTTCGAGGGCCGGCCCCGCGGCGCCACCGTGCTGGTCAATCCGCGTCGGGTGGAGAACCGCTACGCCAACCCCGAACTCTGCGGCGTGGCCGTGGCCTACAAGCTGGCCGAGGCCGTGACGCGCCTGGCCCCCGGCGCGCTGCCCGACGGTTTCCTGGCCGGCGTGCTGGACCTGACCGCCCTGGGGCTCATCGCCGACCAGATGGCCCTGGTGGGCGAGAACCGCATGCTGGTCTGCAAGGGCCTGGAACGGATCAACGATCTGGAATCGCGCCGGCCCGGGCTCCACGCGCTGCTGAGCGTGTCGGGGCTGGACCGGGGCTTCCCCGTGGGCGCCACGGACATCGCCTACCAGCTCGCGCCGCGCCTGAACGCCTGCGGCCGCGTGGGCCGCGTGGAGGCCGCCCTGCGCCTGCTGCTGACTCGCAACTCCAACGAGGCCGCCGCCCTGGCCCGCGAGGCCGACGCCAGCAACCAGAAGCGCAAGCAGATGGACCAGGAGATGAAGGAGCAGGCCGCGGCCATGGCGCGGCCCTTCGTGGAGCGGGGCGATCCCGGCCTGGTGCTGGGCTCGGCCCTGTGGCACAAGGGCGTGATCGGGATCTGCGCCTCGCGGCTGGTGGAGATGTTCGGGGTGCCGGCCATCCTCTGCGCCGTGGAGGGCGGGGAGGCCCGCGGCTCGGCGCGCAGCGTGCCGGGCGTGGACGTGAAGGCGGCCATGGACCGCTGTGCGGACCTGCTCATCCGCCACGGCGGCCACGCCCAGGCCGCCGGCGTCACCCTGCGCAGCGCGGACCTGGACGCCTTCCGCGAAGCCTTCCTGGAGGCCCTGCGCCACGCCGGGGAGGACGGCCCCGCCGTCAGCGAGTACGACCTTGAGCTGGACCTGGAGGCCATGAGCATGGCCGACGTGGCGGACCTGACCCGCGGCCTGGAGCGGCTGGCGCCCTTCGGCGAGGGGAACCGCCTGCCCGTGCTGCGTTGCAACGGCGTGCGCCTGCGGCGGCCGCCCCAGGTCATGGGGCGCACCGGCGACCACCTGCGCTTCGGCTTCGCCGCGCCGGACGACGGCGGCAACGGCGGCACGCCCGCCCTGTCCCGCGAGTTCGTGTGCTTCGGCCACGGCCGGGCCTGGAACGATCACCTGCGCGGCCTGTCCGGGGGCCTGCGCGAGGCCATGGACGGCGCCTGGGACATCCTGTTCACGGTGGCCCCCAACACCTGGCGGCCGCGCGACGGGCGCGCGGTGGACCCGGTTCAGCAGCAGCTCCTGGACCTGAAGCCCGCGGAGTCGTGATGGTGCCCTTCGGCGACGGCAGCGGCGGCAGCATCGACCTCGACGCCATGATGAGCGCCGTGGTCCGCAAGGTGCGCGAGTACAACCCGCGCGCCGACGAGGACCGCCTCTGGCGCGCCTATCGACGCGGCCGCAGCGCCCACGAGGGCCAGCTGCGCAAGAGCGGCGAGCCGTACTACATCCACGCCCTGACGGTGATCGACATCCTGGCGGACCTGCGCATGGACGTGGACACCCTCTGCGCCGGCCTGCTCCACGACGTGGTGGAGGACACGTCGGTCTCCCTGGAGGAGATCCGCGCCGAGTTCGGCGCCGACGTGGCGCGCATGGTGGACGGCGTCACGAAGATCAGCGACCTGCGCAGCCACAACCCCGAGACGCGCAAGGCCGAGAACTACCGCAAGCTGGTCTTCACCACGGCCCAGGATCCGCGCACCGTGCTGATCAAGATGGCCGACCGCCTCCACAACATGCGCACCGTGCAGTACCTGCCGCCGGACCGCCAGCAGGGCATGGCCCGCGAGACCCTGGACGTGTTCGCGCCGCTGGCCCACCGCTTCGGCCTGGCCAAGATCAAGTGGGAGCTGGAGGACCGCTGCTTCAAGGTGCTGGACCCCGAGGCCTACTTCGCGGTGGAGCGCGCGGTGAACCAGACCCGCGCGGACCGCGAGCGCATCATCGAGCAGGTGCGCGCGCCGCTGGCGGCGGCCCTGGTGGAGGCGGGCATCACGGCGGAGATCGGCGGGCGGCCCAAGCACTTCTGGTCCATCCACAACAAGATGAAGCGGCAGGGCGTGGGCATCGAGGCCATCTACGACCTGCTGGCCCTGCGCATCCTGGTGGAGAGCAAGGCCGACTGCTACCACGCCCTGGGCATCGTGCACTCGCTCTTCTCGCCCCTGCACGACCGCATCAAGGACTTCGTGGCCAACCCCAAGGCCAACATGTACCAGAGCCTGCACACCACGGTGCGCACGCCGGCCGGCAAGTACGTGGAGATCCAGATCCGCACGCACGAGATGCACGAGCGCAGCGAGATCGGCATCGCGGCCCACTGGATGTACAAGGAGGGGGAGCAGGGCGGGACCATCGACTTCACGCGCATGGTGGCGTGGCTGCGCCAGCTGGTGGAGTGGCAGGAGGACGTGGCGGACCCGCGCGAGTTCATGGAGTCCATGAAGATCGACCTCTTCCAGGACGAGGTCTTCGTGTTCTCGCCGGCGGGCGACCTCTTCCAGTTCCCGCGCGGGTCCACGCCGCTGGACTTCGCCTTCGAGGTGCACTCGGAGGTGGGGCTGCGCTGCGTGGGGGCCAAGGTCAACGGCCGCATCGTGAGCCTGACCACGCCGCTGGAGAACCGCGACACGGTGGAGATCCTGACCAGCGGCAGCGCGCACCCCAGCACGTCGTGGCTGGACATCGTCAAGACCAGCAAGGCCAAGCACCACATCCGGCGCTGGATCCGCTCCACCCAGTTCGAGGACAGCGTGCGCCTGGGCCGCGAGATCCTGGAGCGGGAGTCGCGCAAGAAGAAGCTGAACCTGAAGCTGGACCGCGATTTCGTGGACACCAGCCAGGACCTGGGCTACACGGACGTGGACCGCATGTTCGCGGCCGTGGGCCGCGGCGACCTCACCGCCACCAAGGTGCTGCACAAGGTGGCGCCGGAGGAGAAGGCCCCGCCGGCGCGCCTGGTGGACATGGGCAAGGACCTCTACGCGTCCATCATGCGCCGCAAGGTGGGCGGGGTGCGCATCCAGGGGCTGGACAGCCTGATGGTGCGCTACGCCCGCTGCTGCGAGCCCATCCCGGGCGACTCGGTGGTGGGCGTGATCACCCGCGGCCGCGGCGTGTCCGTGCACCGCGTGGGCTGCCCCAACCTGAAGGACTCGCCGGACGAGCGCCTCATCGAGGTGACCTGGGACGTGGAGGAGAACCGCACGTTCCTGGTGAAGCTCATCGTCACCGGCGAGGACCGCAAGGGCCTGCTGGCCGACGTGAGCGACGCCATCAGCGGCCTGGGCAGCAACATCCAGAGCGGCGACTTCAAGGCCGACGGCGAGTACGCGCGCGTCTCCCTGCTGGTGGAGGTGCGCAACCTGAACAACCTGGAGAAGATCCTCAACACCGTGCGGCGCGTGCCCAACGTGTCGCGGGTGGAGCGGTACCAGATCGGCTGACACGGAGGTCCGGCCCTTGCGATGCGTCGTCCAGCGAGTGTCCCGCGCCGAGGTGCGCGTGGACGGCCGGGTCACCGGACGCATCGACGGCGGCCTGCTGGTGCTGGCGGCCTTCGCCCCCGGCGACACCGAGGCGGAGCTGGCCTGGATGGCGCGCAAGCTGCCCGCCCTGCGCCTGTTCAACGACGACGAGGGCCGCATCAACCGCAGCCTGGCCGACACCGGCGGCGGCATCCTCCTGGTCTCCCAGTTCACCCTGTACGGCGACTGCCGCCGCGGCCACCGGCCCAGCTTCACGGGCTCGGCGCCGCCGGAGCGGGCGCGCGCGCTGTACGGGCGCTTCGGGGCGCTGCTGCGCGAGGCCTGGCCCACGGTGGCCGAGGGGGAGTTCGGGGCGAGCATGAGCGTGGAGCTGATCAACGAGGGCCCGGTGACCCTCATCGTGGACCGCGACGCCGACGAGGAGACGCCGTGACCCTGACGCCTTTCGTGCCCTGGCCGGCGGGGGAGACCCTGCTGCTGGCCTCGCGTTCGCCGCGCCGGGCGGAGCTGCTGCGCGTGGCGGGCGTGCCCTTCGAGGTGCGGCCGGCGGCGGAGCACGTGGAGGATCCCGTCGTGGCCGCGCGCCTGGCCCAGGGCGACCCGGTGACGTACGCCCGGTACCTGGCGGGGGCCAAGGCCGACGCCGTGGCCGCCGCGGCGCCGGAACGCCTGGTGCTGGGCGCGGACACCATCGTGGTGCTGGACGGGGAGATCCTGGAGAAGCCCCGCGACGAGGCCGAGGCGCGGGCCATGCTCCGCCGCCTGGCGGCCCACCGCCACACCGTGATCACCGCGGTGGCCCTGCGGCGGGCCGCGGAGGGCCGGGCCTGGGACGCCGCGGAGCGCACGGGGGTGGAGTTCCTGCCTCTGACCGACGACGACATCGCCGCCTACGTGGCCACCGGCGAACCCATGGACAAGGCCGGGGCCTACGGGATCCAGGGCTTCGGAGCCATGATGGTGCGCGGGGTGGACGGCTGCTACTTCAACGTCATGGGCCTGCCGTTGGCGCGTCTGGGCGCCGGCCTGCGCGAGATCCTGGGAGACTGACATGGACCCCCGCACCCTGCCCTTCCCGTTCCCGGTGGTGGACTGGCGCGACGGTGCCGTGCGCCTCATCGACCAGACCCTGCTGCCGGAACGGCTGGAGTTCCGCGACTGCCGCACGGTGGCGGAGCTGGGCGACGCGATCCGCGAGCTGGCGGTGCGCGGGGCCCCGGCCATCGGCTGCGCGGCGGCGTGGGGCATGGCGCTGAGCTGGGACCTGTCGCGGCGCGCGGGCCGGGACGCGACCGCCGCGCGGGCCGCCCTGGGCGCGGACCGCGACGCCCTGGCCGCCACCCGGCCCACGGCCGTGAACCTGTTCTGGGGCCTGGAACGCCTGGACCGCGCCGCCGACGCCGCCCTGGCCGCCGGCCTGGACGTGGCGGCGGTGGGGGAGCGGCTGCGCTCCGAGGCCGCGGCGGTGCGCGATGAGGACATCGCCCTGGGACGGGCCCTGGGCGCCGCCGGCGCCGCCCTGCTGCCCGACGACGCCGTGGTGCTCACCCACTGCAACGCCGGCGGCCTGGCCACCGGCGGCTACGGCACGGCCCTGGGGGTGGTCTACGCCGCCCAGGAGGCCGGCAAGCGCATCCACGTGTTCGCCGACGAGACCCGGCCCCTGCTCCAGGGGGCGCGCCTGACCGCCTGGGAGCTCCAGGCCCGCGGGGTGCCGGTGACCGTGCTCTGCGAGGGCGCGGCGGCCGGCCTGCTGCGGCGGGGCGGCGTGGACGCCGTGGTGGTGGGGGCGGACCGGATCGCCCGCAACGGCGACACGGCCAACAAGGTGGGGACCTATCCCCTGGCTCTGGCGGCCCGGGAGCACGGGGTGCCCTTCTACGTGGCGGCCCCGTCGTCCACCCTGGATCCGGCCTGCCCGGATGGAGAAGCCATTCCGGTGGAGGAGCGGGGAGCCGCAGAAGTCCTTGGATTCCGTGATCTTTCGTGGGCACCGGCCGGAGTGGGGGCGTGGAATCCGGCCTTCGACGTGACGCCGGCGGCCCTGATCACGGCCATCGTCACGGAGCGGGGAGCGCACCGCCCGCCGTACGGGGAGAGCCTGGCCTGGGCTGGGGAAAACCCCGTTCTTGACACCTGACGGGCGGTTTGCTACATTCCCCGCCTTGCGCTGCAAGCGCTTCCGCGACACGCGGCCACGCAAGTCCCGATCAAGACGTTGCCAGGCCCCCGGCGCGAGCCGTCGGACAAGGGCCGTTACGCCGTGAGCGACACTGCGGAAACCTTTGCGGATGCCCTCCTCGCGCCCCCGGATCTGGCGATCCGTGGCGCTGGTGTGCGTCCCCCTCATGGAGGCACCAGGTTGAAGACCTACAGCATGAAGAAGGCCGAGATCGATCGCGAGTGGCTCGTCGTGGACGCCACCGACGTTCCCCTCGGCCGCCTGGCGACCCACGTGGCGACCCTGCTGCGCGGCAAGCACAAGCCCACGTTCACCCCCCACATGGACATGGGCGACCACGTGATCGTGATCAACGCCGAGAAGGTCAAGCTGACCGGGCAGAAGATCGATCAGAAGACCTACCAGCAGGTCAGCGGCTACATCGGCGGGCAGAAGATCACTCCCATCCAGGAGATGATGAAGAAGCACCCCGATTTCGTCATCACGCACGCCGTGAAGGGCATGCTGCCCAAGACCAAGCTGGCCCGCGCGCAGATCAAGCACCTGCGCGTCTACGAGGGCGCCGCGCACAAGCACGAGGCTCAGCAGCCCCGCGCCTTCGAGCTGCCCAGTTACCGCTAGTTTCCCAGCCGCCGCGGCGGCAGGAGGTAGGAAGTGGAGAAGTTCTACGCGACCGGTCGGCGCAAGACCTCGGTGGCCCGCGTCTGGGTGATCCCCGGCGGCACCGGCAAGATCACGGTCAACCACAAGCCCGCCGACCAGTACTTCGATGGCATCCGCATCCAGGCCATCAACGAGCCCTTCGGCGCCTTGGGCGGCGAGGGCACCTATGACGTGATGGCCACCGTGAAGGGCGGCGGCGTGACCGGTCAGGCCGGCGCCATCCGTCACGGCATCGCCCGCGCCCTGGTGGCGCTGGACGAGGAGAACCGCACCATCATGCGCAAGGCCGGCCTGCTGACCCGCGACTCCCGTGCCGTGGAGCGCAAGAAGTACGGTCAGCCGGGCGCCCGCAAGCGGTTCCAGTTCAGCAAGCGCTAGGATCGTTCCGATCCTGCCGGGAGTGCTCGCACCGTAGGGAGCGCTTCCACAATGTGTCGGCGGATCCTGGGCGACCGAACATGGTGAGCCCAGGCTCCGCCGCTACGGCGCCGGCCCCTAATGGACCGGATGCCCACCACCCACCCGACCCGAGCCCCCACCCGGTGGCGCCCCCGGTCCTTCCCAGGACCCGGCGTTCGGTGGGAGCGACGAAGGCCGGGGAGGCTCAACCCGAGACGAAAGAGACACCACCATGGCCAATGTCGGACTGCGCGACCTGCTCGAGGCCGGCGTCCACTTCGGGCACCAGACCCGCAAGTGGAACCCGAAGATGCGTCCCTACATCTTCATCGCCCGCAACGGCATCTACATCATCGATCTCCAGAAGACCCTCAAGGCCCTCTACAAGGCCAGCGACTTCCTCCAGGTCGTGGCGGCCAAGGGCGGCAGCGTGCTCTTCGTGGGCACCAAGAAGCAGGCCAAGGTGGCGGTGCGCGAGGCGGCCGAGAAGTGCGGCATGCCCTACGTGACCGAGCGCTGGCTGGGCGGCATGCTCACCAACTGGCAGACCATCAGCAAGAGCGTCCACAAGCTCGAGCACATCGAGGGCCTGCGCGCGACCGGCAAGATCGAGCAGCACTCCAAGAAGGAGCAGCTCCAGATCGACCGCCAGTACGTGAAGCTGTCCAAGGACCTGGGCGGCATCCGCCACATGAAGGGCCTGCCCGCCGCGGTGTTCATCATCGACACGGTGGAGGAGGAGACGGCCGTCAAGGAAGCCAACAAGCTGGGCATCCCGGTCATCGGCGTGGTGGACACCAACAGCGATCCCGAGCCCGTGACCATTCCCGTGCCGGGCAACGACGACGCGATCCGCGCCATCTCGCTCTACGCGCGCATGGCCTGCGACTCGATCCTCGAGGGCCGCAGCGCGCGCCGCGAGGGCCGCGACGCCGTGGACGTGCAGAAGGCCACCGCGGCCTCCGGCGCCGCCACCGTGAGCAGCGACGGCGCCGACGCCGCCGCGCCCGCCGGCGACTGATCCCGCGGCCGCCGTCCGCCCCGCGCGGACGGCGGCCCGCGCTCCCGCTCGTCAACCAGGACCAGAACCAACACGGACGGGAACGCCGTCCGACGGAGGAGATCATGGGAATCACCGCCAAGATGGTCGCCGACCTGCGCGCGGCCACCAACGCCGGCATGATGGACTGCAAGAAGGCGCTGACCGAGAGCGACGGCGACTTCGACAAGGCCGTGGAGTACCTGCGCACCAAGGGCATCGCCAAGGCCGCCAAGAAGGAAGGCCGCGCCACGGCCAACGGCCTGGTGGAGAGCTACATCCACCAGGGCGGCCAGGTGGGCGTGCTGCTGGAGATCAACTGCGAGACGGACTTCGTGGCCCGCACCGACGAGTTCAAGCAGTTCTGCCACGACGTGGCCATGCACATCGCCGCCGCCAGCCCTCAGGCCCTCGACCGCGAGAGCGTGGACGCCTCGCTGGTCCAGAAGGAGGCCGAGATCTACAAGGCCCAGATGAAGGAAGAGGGCAAGCCGGACAATATCATTGACAAGATCGTGGCGGGGAAGGTAGACAAGTTCTACAGCGAGGTCTGCCTGCTGGAGCAGTCCTACGTGAAGGACCCGGACATGACCATCCAGGAGTTCCTGCAGAGCAAGATCGGGTCGCTGGGCGAGAACATGGCCATCAAGCGGTTCGTGCGCTTCCAGATCGGCGGCTAGACGCCGCATCGGGCCCGGACTCGTTTGGGTCCGGGCCTTTTTTTATGCCATCCGGCGTCGCCTGGGCGGCGCCGCGGGAGGACGCCGTGGTCTCCAACCGCTATTCGCGCATCCTGCTCAAGCTCAGCGGTGAGGCCCTGGCCGCCGACGGCGATCCCTTCGGCCACGAGAAGCTGGCGGCGCTGGCCCGCGTCATCGCCGACCTGGTGGAGGAGAAGGTCCAGATCGCCGTGGTGGTGGGCGCGGGCAACCTGTTCCGGGCCCGCTCGGCCAACCTGGACACCATGAACCGCGTCACCGCGGACCACGTGGGCATGCTGGCCACCATGATGAACGCCGCCGTGCTGCGCGACTACCTGCGCGCCGAGGGCACCCGCGCCGTGGTGCTGACGCCGGACGAGCGCCCGCCCCTGGGCCGGGCCTTCTCGCGGGACCGGGCCCTGCCCTTGCTGCAGGACCGGACCGTGCTGATCTTCGGGGGAGGCACGGGCAACCCGTACTTCACCACCGACAGCGCCGCCGCCCTGCGCGCCCTGGAGATCCAGGCCGACATCCTGCTGAAGGGCACCCAGGTGGACGGCGTGTACGACAAGGATCCCAAGCGGCACGCCGACGCCGTGCGCTACGACACGCTGAGCTTCGACGTCGCCATCGACCGTCGACTGCGCGTCATGGACCTGACGGCCCTGGCCCTCTGCGAGGAGAACGCCATGCCGATCATGGTCTTCGACATCTCCGATCCCGACAACCTGCGCCGCGTGGTGCGGGGGGAGCTGGAGGGCACCCTGGTGACCAAGGAGTCCGCAAGATGAGCCACGAACTGGTGCAGGAAGCCGAGATGGAAATGGAGGAGGCGGTCCAGGCCCTGGCCCGCCGCGTGGCGAAGATCCGCACGGGCAAGGCCACGCCCGCGCTGCTGGATCCGGTGCGCGTGGAGTACTACGGCTCGCCCACGCCGCTCAAGCAGCTGGCGAACATCGGCGTGCCGGAGCCGCGGCTGCTGACCGTGGCGCCCTTCGACCGCTCCACCCTGAACGACATCGAGCGCGCCATCATGGCCGCCGGCCTGGGACTGAACCCCAGCAACGACGGCAACGTGATCCGCGTGCCCATCCCGGAGCTGACCGAGGAGCGCCGCCGCGAGATGTCCAAGAACGCCCGTGAATTCGGCGAGCAGGGCAAGGTGGCGGTGCGCAAGGCCCGGCAGTCGGCCAACGACGCCATCAAGAAGGCCGACGACATGACCGAGGACGAGGCGCGCGCCGCCAAGGACGAGGTCCAGAAACTGACCGACCGCTTCTGCGACGACATCGACAAGCTCGTCAAGGAGAAGGAAGCGGAGATCATGGAGATCTGAGCGTGAGCGACGCCAAGGCCACCACCGCCGCGGATCTGGACGCCCTGGAGCGGGAGCTCAAGGCGGCGGGGAACATCCCGCGCCACGTGGCCGTGATCATGGACGGCAACGGGCGCTGGGCCAGCCGCCGCCGGCTGCCCCGCGTGGCCGGCCATCGGGCCGGGCGCCACGCCGTGCGCCGCACCGTGGCGGCCTGCCTGCGCCTGGGCGTGGACGTGCTCACCCTCTACACCTTCTCCCAGGAGAACTGGAAGCGGCCGGAGGCCGAGGTCAAGGCCCTCTGGATGTTCCTGCAGGAGGTGCTGGGCAGCGAGATCGACGCCCTGGACCAGCAGGGCGTGCGCCTGACCGCCACCGGCGACCTGGAGAGCATCCCCGAGCGCGCCCGCGCGGCCCTGCAGGGCGGCATCGACCGCCTGGCCGGCAACTCGGCCCTGACCCTGAACCTGGCCCTGGCCTACGGCGGCCGCGCGGAGATCGTGCGCGCCGCCCGCCGCGCCGCCGAGCGCGTGGCCCGCGGCGAGATCACCCCGGACCAGGTGGACGAGGACGAGCTGCGCGCCGGCCTGGACTCGCCGGACCTGCCGGACCCGGACCTGGTGATCCGCACCAGCGGCGAGCACCGCCTCAGCAACTTCCTCATCTGGCAGAGCGCCTACGCCGAGATGTACTTCACGCCCACCTTCTGGCCGGACTTCGACGAGCGCGAGTTCATGCTGGCCGTGCAGGATTTCCAGGGCCGCGAGCGGCGCTTCGGCGCCCTGGGCGACGACGCCGCCCCGGCGGCCGGCGGCGGCTCCCTGCTGGATCCCGAGCGCTGGAAACGTCTGCTGAAGGTGCGTTCGTGAGCGGCGCGCCCCCGCCCCCCGACCCCGTGACCGGCTCCCGCAGGGGCCGGTTTCTCGGATCCGGCATCCTGCCGCGCACCCTGGTGGCGCTCGTCGGCGCACCCCTGCTGATCTGGCTGGGATACCACGGCGGCCTGGGCTTCCAGGCCCTGGTGCTGGCCGTCGTGCTGCTGGGCCTGCGGGAGTACGAGCTGCTGGCCCGCGCCGCCGGGCGGCGCCCCTTCCAGGCGGCCATGCTGCTGCTGGGCGGCGGCGTGGCGGCGGGCCTGGAGCGCGGCTGGCCGGCGGTGGCCCTGATCACCGCCGCCGTCCTCGTGCTCAGCAGCGCCACGCTGCTGCGCCGCGACCGGCGCGGCTTCGTGGCCGACGTGGCCACCTCCGTCTTCGGCGTGGTCTACGTGGCCCTGCCCGGCGCGCACCTGGGGCTGCTGCGCGGGCTGGAGCACCCCGATCCCTTGGCCGGCGCCCGCGCCCTGGGCCTTCTGGCCGCGGTCACCTGGGCCTGCGACACCTTCGCCTACGTGGTGGGCGTGAGCATGGGCCGCACGCCCCTGGTGCCCAGCATCTCGCCCAAGAAGTCGCGGGAGGGCGCCGTGGGCGGCCTGCTGGCGGCCGGCGCGGCCGGCTGGCTGGTGGCCGAGACCTTCGGCGCGCCGCTTCTCTCGCCGCTGGCCGGCCTGACGCTGGGCCTGATCTGCGGCGTGGCGGGCCAGGTGGGCGACCTGGTGGAGTCGGCCCTCAAGCGCGACGCCGGCGTGAAGGACACCGCCGGCCTGCTGCCCGGCCACGGCGGCGTGCTGGACCGCTTCGATTCCCTCTTCTTCAACGCGCCGATCCTCTACTGGGCCCTGGCGCTGGGCTGGGCCTCGTGAGCGGCGCCCTGTACGCGATGGGCGAGCCCCCGCGCCGCCCCGAGGCGCCGGTGCGCCTGGCGGTGCTGGGAGCCACGGGCTCCATCGGCACCCAGATGCTGGACCTGGTGCTGCGCGACCCCGAGCGCCTGCGCGTGACCGTGCTCACCGCCAACAGCCGCACCGAGGAGCTGGCCGCGCTGGTGCGCCGACTGGAGGCTTCCGGCGCCGCGGACCGGCCCTGGATCGCCGTGGCCGACGCCGAGGCCCACGCCCGCGCCGCCGCGGACCCCGTGCTGGGCCGCCGGCTGCTGCCGCCGGGGGCGGAGGGCGTGGCCCAGGCCGCCGGCCTGGGCGACGTGGACGTGGTGGTCAACGGCCTGGTGGGCGCCGCGGGCCTGCCGCCCACCCTGGCCGCCTGCGCCCGCGGCCGCACCCTGGCCCTGGCCAACAAGGAGGCCCTGGTCATGGGCGGGGACCTGGTGCGCGAGGCCGCGGCGCGGCACGGCGCCAGGATCATCCCCGTGGACTCGGAACACTCGGCCCTGGCGCAGTGTTTGAGCGGGCGCCGTCCGCGGGAGCTGGCGCGCCTGATCCTGACCGCATCGGGCGGCCCCCTGCGCACCTGGAGCGCGGAGCGCATGGCCGCGGCCACCCGCGCCGAGGTGCTGGCCCACCCCACCTGGGACATGGGCCCCAAGATCTCGGTGGACTCGGCCACGCTGATGAACAAGGGCCTGGAGGTGATCGAGGCGCACGTGCTCTTCGGCACCCCGTACCGGGACATCGACGTGGTGGTGCATCCCGGCTCCATCGTGCATTCTCTGGCCGAGTTCCGCGACGGCGCGGTGATGGCCCAGCTCGGAGCGCCGGACATGCGCGTGCCCCTGCTCTACGCCGTGTGGGGCGAGCGGCACGAGCCCCTGGACGGACCGCGGCTGGACCTGGCGGCCCTGGGCGAGCTGCGCTTCGAGCGGCCGGATCCGGAGCGGTTCCCCTGCCTCGCCCTGGCGCGCGCCGCGGGCGAGGCGGGCGGCACGGCCACCATCGCGCTCAACGCCGCCAACGAGGTGGCCGTGGCGGCGTTCCTGGCCGACCGTGTGGGCTATTCCGACATCGCCGCGGTGATCGGCGACGTCCTCGCGGCGACGCCCGCCGCGCCGGTGCGCTCCCTGGACGACGCCCTGGCCGCCGACGCCGCGGCCCGCGACGCCGCCCGCGATCTCCTGCAGCGCCGCGCCCGCGCCTGACCCGACGCAAGGAAGAGAGCATGTCCATCCTGATCGCCTTCGTCGTGACCCTGGGGCTCGTGATCCTGATCCACGAGCTGGGGCACTTCCTCGTCTGCAAGTGGACGGGGATCTACGTGAAGACCTTCTCCATCGGCTTCGGCCCCAAGCTGCTGCGCTGGCGCTACGGGGAGACGGAGTACGCCCTGAGCGCCGTGCCCTTCGGCGGCTACGTGAAGATGGCGGGGGAGGGCGTCATGGAGGAGATCCAGGACGCCGGCACCGGCGAGCAGTACCACTATCCCATCGGCACGGCGGAGGGCGACCAGCTCGCGGCCATGCGCGACGACGCCATCCCCGAGCACCGCCACTTCCGCGCGCGGCCCGCGTGGCAGCGTCTGGCCGTGGTGGTGGCGGGACCGCTGGCCAACCTGCTGCTGGCCTTCGTGATCTTCACGGGCAGCGTGTGGGACACGGGCCTCATGGTGGTGCCCACCACGGAGGTGGGCCACGTGCGCGCGGACTCGCCGGCGGCGGCGGCGGGGCTGCAGGTGGGCGACCGCATCGTGGGCGTGGGCTCCCACGCCGTGCACAACTGGACCGCGGTGACCGACGCCGTGGTGGAGGCCTCGCAGGCCGCCGACCCGGCGCCGGGGCCCGTGGACCTGCAGGTGGAGCGCGACGGGGCGACCCGCACCGTGACCCTGCGGCCCGGCCTGGAGGACGGCGTCTGGAACGTGGGGCTGGAGCCCGGCGACACGCGCGTGGGCCTGGTGCAGAAGGGCGGCCCGGCCGCGGAGGCGGGTCTGCAGCGGGGCGACCGCATCGTGAGCGTGGACGGCGAGACGGTGCGCTCCTTCGGGAGCATCGCCCGCATCGTGAGCGCCAATCCGGGCCGTGCGCTGACCGTGGCCTGGGAGCGCGACGGACGCGCCATGCAGGCCCTGGTCACGCCCGAGGCGGTGGAGGTGCTGCCGGACTCCACCGTGGGGCGCCTGAACTTCGAACGCTACTTCGAGTCGGAGGCCGTGGGGCCGCTGAGCGCGGTGGCCCTGGGCTGGCGCGCCACCTGGGGCACGGTCATGGGCATCGTGGGGTCGCTGCCGCTGATCTTCGACGCGGGCATGGACGCCGTGGGCGGTCCCATCCGCGTGGGGCAGGTGGCCGGGGAGATGCTGCGCTGGAGCTTCGGCCACCTGATGCAGTTCGTGGCCTTCTTCAGCGTGAACCTGTTCCTGCTGAACCTGCTGCCCATCCCGGTGCTGGACGGCGGACACGTGGTGTTCATCCTCTATGAGATGGTCTTCGGCCGCTCTGTGCACCAGCGGGTGCAGGCCATCGCCACGCAGGTGGGACTCATCGTGCTCATGCTGTTCATGATCACGGTGATCGTGAAGGACGTGCTGCGGGTGATCCCCAGCTAGGAGGGCGGCGGCGGCGGATCGTCCGTGGCGGGCGCCGGTAGGGGCGCGGTCAGGCGTTCCGGCGACGGGTTCTCCAGGAGGCTGTCCTCCTCGGCCTCGAGCAGGCGGGACAGCAGGTCGTGGAAGGCGGCCAGACGATCGGTGTCCGGCGAGAGGGCGGCCTCGGCGCGGGCCAGGGCGGAGTCGCCCCAGGCCGCGGCCATGGAATCCAGCAGGGCCTCGCCGGCGGGACGGTCCCGCAGGGAGACGGCCCGGGCCCGTTCGAGCTGGACGAAACGGGTGACGTATTCGAGCTCGGCCGGAGTGAGGTCGGACACGCCCAGGGGCGCGTTCTCCTCGCGGCAGGACGCCAGCGGCAGGAGCAGCGCGCAGAGGCAGACGAGCGGCAGGACGCGACGCGGCATGATGACCTCCGGGACGGACCTCGCGGGTCGACGCACGGGAGCATGGGATGAATCGGGGCGCGGAGCAAGATGAGTTTCCCCCGGCACGCTAGCGGCCGCGTGAGCCGCACGCTTCTGCTCCTGTGCGGCCTCGTCCTGCTGGGCGTCGGCCGCGCCGCCGCGGTGAGCGAGCTGGATTTCGGCCTGGAGCAGCACCAGGTCTTCCGCATCCTGATCGAGGGCAACCGGGCCTTCGACGACGGCGAGCTCAGGAGCCTGCTCAAGATCCGCGAGCCCCGCCGCTTCCATCCCCTCATGCTCCTGGGCCTGTCGGACCGCACCGCCCGCTACCAGCCCCATCTGCTGGAGGTGGAGCTGGGCGTGCTGGCGCGCTGGTACCGCCAGCGCGGCTACCACGACGTGCGCGTGGAGCTGCTCACGGTGACGGAGGATCCCGAGGGCCGCGGCGACGTGATCCGCATCGGCGTGACCGAGGGTCCGCGCACGGACCTGGTGGAGGTGTCCTTTCCGGGCGCCGAGGGTCTGGTGGACCTGGGCCTGCGCGAGCAGCTCCGCTACCGCCCCGGCGTGCCCGCGCCCGGCGACCTGAACGACCTGGGCCCGGACCTCTACCGCCTGCGCACCGGCCTCTGGGAGCGCGGGCACCTGGGCGTGACCATCGATCCGGAGCTGCGCCCCGCCGCGCCGCCCGACTCCCTGCACCTGGGCGCCGCGCTGGCCTACCACGTGCGTCCCGGCCCGCGCTACGTGGTGGGCGACGTGACCATCGTGGGCGCGGAGCGCACGCGGCCGGAGCTGATCCGCAAGCGCCTGCAGGTCAAGCCCGGGGCCTTCTTCCGCTGGAGCGCGGTGGAGGACTCCCGCGACCGCCTGGTGGAGACGTCCCTGTTCCGCGACGTCTCCTTCCGCCCCACGCGCATGGACAGCCTGCTGGGCCTGGCGGACCTGGAGGTGGTGGTGGTGGAGCGCAAGCCCGCCTACTACGAGTTCGGTTTCGGCGTGGGCAGCCGCGAGCGCATCCGCGTGCTGGCCGGCTGGGGCCACAACAACCTCTTCGGCACGGGTCAGAAGCTGGGCCTGCGCGCGCGCAACGCCCTCAACTACGAGGACGTGCAGCGCCTGAGCGACGGCGCGGCGGACCCGGAGCTGAACTACCACTACGAGCTGAACCACAACTACCCGGACCTGCTGGGCCGCTTCGGCCTGGACACCAACTTCTACGTCGAGAAGGAGACCCGCGGCGAGTCGGGCCTGAACCTGCGCACGCGCGGCTTCCGCACGGGCACGCGCTTCCGGCCCGGCGACCACACCGTGAACACGCTGGCCTTCGGCGTGGAGCGCGTGGAGCCGGAGATCCATCCCGACGCCATCGAGGAGATGCAGAACCGCTGGCGCGCCGCCGGGCTCACCGCCGCCTCCACCCGCTCGTTGAGCTGGAACGTGTACGACGAGGAGCGCGACGACCCGGTGCGTCCCCGCCGCGGCTCCCTGCGCACCGGCCTGGCCGAGGTGGCCGGCGGCCCCCTGGGCGGCGACAACTCCTTCTGGAAGCTGTCCTCGAGCTGGCACGGCTACACGGGCACCCCCCTGGGCGGCGTGCTGGCCGTGCGGGTGAGCGCGGGCGTGGTGCGGCCCTACGCCGGGTCGCTGGACCGCGGCGCCGACGGGGTGCCGTACCAGGAGCGCTACTTCGCCGGCGGCGTGTCGTCGGTGCGCGGCTACGAGGAGCGCAGCCTGGGGCCCCAGATCACGGATCCGGCCCTGCTGGACAGCCTGCAGCTCTCCAGCGACGTGCCCCTGCCGGACCAGCCCGCCCGCGGCGGCAACTACCTGCTGCTGAGCAACGTGGAGTGGCGCTTCCCCGTGCCCGTGCTCAGCGCGTGGAACGTGGGCGGCGTGTTCTTCCTGGACGGCGGCAACGTGTGGGAGCGCCTGCGCGACGTGAGCCTGGAGGACTTCCGGCTCACCTCGGACCCGGGCGATCCTGAGGACGACGCCTCCACCAAGCTCACCGACTACCGCTGGAGCCTGGGCACGGGCGTGCGCGTGGACACGCCCGTGGGACCGGTGCGCGTGGACGTGGGCTTCCCGCTGAAGCGGGCGCGCACGTCGGAGACCGACGCCGACAGCCGCGTGGTCTATCACTTCTCGCTGGGGTATCCGTTCTGATGCTGGTGCGGGCGACACGCTGGACGCTGCTGGTGGCGGTCGTGCTCTTCACGGGCGTGGTGGCCTGGCTGGCCACGCACCCCGCCAGCACCGCGCCGTGGCTCTCGCGCCTGGCCACGCGCCACCTGCTGGGCGCCCACGGCAGCGTGCGCTTCGCCGACTACGCCGGCAACCCGCTGCGCGGCGTGACCCTCTACGACGTGACCCTCACCCTGCCCGGCGCCGGCGGCGGCACCACCGTGGTGGGGGTGGACACCCTGTCGCTGGCCTACGACCTGCACGCCCTGCTGCGCCAGCCCTACGAGCTGAAGCGCGTGCTGATGGTGGGGCCGGAGGTGCGCGGCGTGCGCGGCGAGCCGGGCGACGGCGAGGCCCGCGGCGGCGGCCTGCCCGGCCTGGTGATCCACGACCTGGAGGTGCTGCACGGCGCCCTGTCCCTGGCCGACGCCGACGGCCGCCTGGAGCAGGAGGTCACCGGCCTGGACTGGCGGGGCTCCCTGCGCCTGGGCGACGAGATCCGCATCTCCGCCGTGGACGCCGCCCTGGACTGGACCACCCGCGACGCCCGGCTCTCCGACCTGCGCGGCGCCGTGGCCCTGCGCGACGGCGACCTGCACGTGGATCAGCTGAGCGGCCGCCTCAACGACAGCACCGTCCTGGTCTCCGGCGTGCGCCGCGCCGACGCCTCGCTGGACCTGCGCGTGGAGGCCCAGCGCGTGGACGCGGTGGAGGTGGAGGAGCTCATCGACATGACCCTGGGCTTCCAGGCCCGGGGCGACGTGCGCATGGACCTGCACGCCCACGGCGACACCCTGGACTTCGACGTGGACTTCACCGGCGAGCTGGAGGGCTACGAGTTCCGGGACTTCACCGGCCGCGCCACCCTGTCGCCCCGCTTCCTGGACTTCCACTCCCTGGCCGGCCGCCTCAACGGCGCCCTGGTCAGCGGCCGCGGCCGCTTCGACGTGACCGACACCGAGGACGTGATCTTCCGTGTCACCGGCAGCGTGGCCGACGTGGACCTGTCCCGCGGCCTGGTGCCGGACGTGGAGCTGCCGCCCACCGACGGCTGGGGCGAGGTGGAGATCTGGCGCCGCGAGGCCCAGGAGTCCACCCTGGTGCGCGGCTGGCTGCGCGACGGCCACGTGGCCGACGTGCCCTTCGACTCCCTGCACGTGCTGGTGGCCGGCGACGCCGCCGGCGTGACCTTCCACAGCCTGGACCTGATCTACGGCGCGGCCAAGGCCCGCCTGGACGGTCGCGCGGATCTGGACGGCAACTTCCGCGGCCGGCTGGACGTGCTCTCGTCGGATCTCTCGCGGCTGCCCGAGGAGTGGCCCGCCCCGCCGCTGCACGGGCGCCTGCGGGCGTCGGGGGAGGTGCGCGGCGTGGACCCGGTCTTCGACTTCGCCGGCAACGTGCTGCTCCACGACGCCGGCTTGGAGCGCCTGGAGGCCGCCGAGACCCGCGTGGAGATCACCGTGACCGACGCCCTGCGCGACCCCGGCGTGTGGCTGGAGGCGGAGGGCGACGGCCTGCGGGCCGGCGGCGTGCCCTTCGGGCGTTTCGGCCTGGCCGGCATGGTGGACGCCCGCCGCGCCGAGCTCTCGCGCTTCCGCACCGAGCGCGGCGACACGGTGCTGGCCTTCCACGGCGACGCCGCCTTCCGCGACGGCCTGGCCGCCATGCGCGTGGCGGACCTGGCGCTGGACCTGGAGGGCGCCACGTGGGCGGTGGGGGACACGGTGCGCCTGGAGGCCGGCCCCGGCGTGTTCCGCCTGCGGCCCGCGGAGCTGAGCAGCGCCCAGGGCCGTCTGGCGGCGGCCATCGACTGGGACGAGCCCGCCGGCACCCTGAGCGGCGAGGTGGACCTGGCCACCCTGGACCTGGAGCTCATCAACCCGTTCCTGGCCGAGCCCGTGCTCAACGGCCGCGTCTCCGCCCGCTGCGGCCTGGGCGGCAGCCCCGACGCGCCCCTGGCCGCGCTCACCGCGCGCCTGACCGACGCCGACTTCCCCCTGGCGCGTCTGGACACGGTGACCGTGGACCTGGACTTCAGCCACGGCGTGCTGGACCTGCACCAGGTGGAACTGGCCAGCGACCACGGCCGCCTGCGAGCGTCGGGCGCCGTGTCGCACCCGGGCACGGACCTGGTGGAGGAGTGGTGGCGCGGCGCCGCCCTGGACCTGCACCTGGACGTGCTGGACGGCGACTGGGCCTTCATCGACCAGTTCGAGATCCCCGCGCTGGACCGCATCGCCGGCCGCTTCCGGGGCAGCGTGGAGATCGGCGGCACCACCCTGGCGCCGCGCATCGAGGGCGGGCTGACCAGCGAACCCTTCCACGTGCACTGGCTGCACCTGGACCGCCTGCAGGGCGGCGTGGCCTACGAGCCCGGCCAGCTCACCCTGTCGGACCTGCAGGGACGCAAGGGGACGCTGGATCTGAGCGGCCGCATCGAGATCCCCCTGGAGATGGACTTCCACTCGGAGCCGGTCTCGCCCCTGGACGGCCCGCTCTACATGAGCCTGACCATTCCGGAGGGTTCGGACCTGGCGCCCCTGGCCGAGGCCACCAACGCCTTCGTCTCCGCGGGCGGCTCCGGCGGCCTGGACCTGGTGGTTTCCGGACGCGCCGATCATCCGTACTATTCCGGCAGCCTGCGCGTGCGCGACGGCTCCATGGTGATCCGCCGCCTCAACGAGGTGTACGCGGACATCAACGCCGACGGCGTGTGGCAGGGCGACGTGCTGACCCTGCGCGACATCCGCGGGCGCGAGGGCATGCGCGGCACGGTCCGAGGCGACGGCACGCTGACCTTCCGCGGCCTGGTGCTGGAGACCTTCGAGGTGGACCTGGAGGCGGACCGCTTCCTGGTGTCGTCCATCCCGGACGTGCGCGCCCTGGTGCGCAGCGACGCCCTGAAGCTCACCGGGGTGAAGGTGGGGCCGGACAGCCTCATCGTGCCCATGTTCACCGGCGACCTGGAGGTGATCCAGGCCCGCTACACGGGCGACTTCTCGGAGCAGGCCGGCGTGGTGGACCCGCGCATCGGCACGGTGGCGCCGGACTGGCTGGCGGACCTGGCCATCCACGCCCCGCCGCGCACGGTGAGCGTGCAGAACAACCAGATGGAGCTGGACCTGGGCGGCGACGTGCGCCTGACCCGCGACGAGGGCGGCATGGACGTGCGCGGCGAGCTGGCCATCGACCAGGGCCATCTGCCGGTGTTCAACAACGACTTCCGCGTGACGGCGGGCACGGCCACGTTCCTGAGCGGACGCGGTCCGGTGCCGGAGCTGGACATCTCCGCGGAGACGCAGGTGCGGCTGCCGGCGCCCCAGGGCGCGGAGAACGTGAACCGGCGCCTGGAGCGCATCTGGATCACCTTGACCGGACCGGCCACGGGGCCCACGGTGACGTTCCTGAGCGAGAGCGGCTATCCGCGCCAGAGCATCGAGCGCATGCTGCTGGGGCTGTCGCCCCACGCGGCCGACTCGCCCACCGTGGGCGAGATCCGGCGCGGCACCGTGGCCGCCGGCTTCAACCTTCTGGAGCGCGAGGTGGCGCAGCAGCTCGACGTGGTGGACACCTTCGACATCATCGGCGGGCGCGAGCGCGCCGACGGCACCATGCAGACCCTGGTGGGGGTGGGCAAGTACATCGGGCGGGACCTCTACGTGCGCTTCGCCCAGGCCGTGACGGACCAGGACCGCGAGGTGCTGGTGGAGTACCAGATCTCGGACCACCTGGTGCTGCAGTCCGAGATCAACCGGCGCCTGGACGAGGCCCTGGGCAACACCACGTACAGCGTGGACCTGAAGTACCGCTTCGAGTACTAGGAAGGGAGGACGGGCATGACCATTCCGCGCCGCGCCGCGCTGCTGCTGCTCGTCCTGCTGTGCACCGCGGGCGGGGCCCAGGCCTTCGGCCGCAACAAGGTGCAGACCTTCGACCGCGACTGGCGCACCCTGACCACGCCCCACTTCGAGATCACCTACGCCGACGGCGCGGACGAGCTGGCCGCGCGCGCGGCCATCATCGCCGAGCGCACCTACCGCGAGTACGCCCTGCGCCTGGGGCACGACCTCGAGAAGCGCGTGCCGTTCATCCTCTACGCCAGCCACGGCGAGTTCGCCCAGACCAACATCGCCGACGAGCTCTTCGGCGAGGGCACCGGCGGCTTCACCGAGCCCTCGCGCAACCGCATGGTGCTGCCCTACGAGGGCAACCACGCGGACTTCGTGCACGTGGTGCGCCACGAGCTGGTGCACGTCTTCATGTTCGACATGGCCTTCGGCAGCTCCCGCGCCGGCGCCTCACGCTCGCCTTTCTTCCGCATCCCGCTGTGGTTCGCCGAGGGCGTGGCGGAGTGGTACGCGTCGGGCTGGGACGAGAACGCCGAGATGGTCCTGCGCGACGCCGCCACCCGCGACTACCTCTGGCCCCTCTCGCGTGTGGGCGGCTACCTGGTCTACAAGGAGGGCCAGGCCGCCATGCGCATGATCTCCGAGCGCTACGGCGAGGAGACGCTGGTGGAGATGTGGCGCCTGCTGGCGCGCACCCGCAACATGGATCGCACCCTGGAGGGCACGCTGGGCCTGCGCATGGAGGACCTGGACGACGAGTTCCAGCTGGAGGCGCGGCGCTGGTTCTGGCCCACCTTCGGCACCCTGGAGGAGCCGGAGGCCATCGCCCGCCGCCTGACCGACCATCAGGAGGAGGGCAACGGCTTCAACCAGCGCGCCGCCCTCTCGCCCGACGGTCTGCGCGCGGCCTTCTACTCGGACCGCGACGGGCTGGTGTCGCTCTACGTGCTGGACGTGCTGGACCCCGCGCGCGTGCGCCGGCTGGCGCGCGGCCACCGGGCGGACCGCTTCGAGAGCTTCCACTCCTTCCGCAGCGGCATCAGCTGGTCGCCCGACGGCGCGGAGATCGCCTTCGTGGCCCTCAGCGGCTCCCGCGAGACCCTGCACACGATCCGCGTGGACGACGGCGCCGTGACACGCTCCATCCCCCTGGGCCTGGACAGCGCCCGCGCGCCGGCCTGGAGCCCCGACGGCCGCACCATCGCCCTGGTGGGCGTGACCCTGGGCCGCACGGACCTCCATCTGGTGGACCTGGAGGCCGGCGACGCGCCCCCGCCCGGCTGGACGCCCCTGGCCGACGGCGCCGCCCGCCGCCGCCTCACCGACGACGCCGGCGACGAGGAGACCCCCGCCTGGAGCCCCGACGGCCGCACCCTGGCCTTCGTGCACAACCCCCGCGCCGCGGTGGAGTACGAGTTCGAGGAGACGCCGGACGGCGGGCGCCGCCTGGCCTGGGCCCGTTTCGCGGACGGCGACGAGGCCCTGCGCGTGGGCCACGCCCAGGACCGCGACCTGGTGCTGCTGGACCCGGACACGGGCGCGCGCCGCGCCCTGCGCCCGGAGCAGGGGGAGTGGCGCGACCCGGTGTGGATCGACGCCGCCGAGCTCTGCGTGGTCCACGCGGGCGGCGGCACGCCCAACCTGGCGGCCCTGGACGTGTCGGACCCGGACGTGCCGCGCATGCGCCTGATCACCAACGTGGCCGGCGCCGCCACCCAGCCCAGCTACAGCCGCGCCGCGGACCGCCTGGTCTTCACGGCCTTCCTCGCCGGCGGCTACGACCTGCACGCCGTGGACGGCTACCGCGCCTGGTCCCGCCGCACGCCGGCCGGCGCGCCCCTCGGCGACGTGGCCTTCGACCCGCCTGAGCTGGTCACGGCGGAGCAGGGCCCTCCTCCGCTGCGCGACGCCGACGCCGTGGGCGATGTGGAACCCTACAGCCCGCGCTTCCACCTGGACACCAGCGGCGCCCTGGACGGCGGCGCCGTGTTCTTCAGCCCGCAGGCCGGCCTGGGCATGGCCAACGTGCTCAACTTCAGCGATCAGCTCGGCGACCGGCGCCTGTCCTTCCTGGTCAACGTGTACGGGTCGCTGGAGAACAGCGACCTGGCCGCCAGCTACGCCTACCTCAAGCACCGCTGGGACCTGGGCGTGGGGCTCTTCCACTTCAAGAACTACTACAACTCCGCGTTCACCACCGTGGGCGAGGTGCTGCCCGACGACACCTTCTTCAGCGAGCGCAACTACGGTCTGGTCTGCGACGCCTCCTACCCGTTCAGCACCTTCCGCCGCGTGAGCATCGGCCTGCAGGCGCTCACGTCCATCCGCACCCAGTACGCCCTGGACCCGTCGGGCTACTACCTGGTGGAGGACGGCAGCGTGAAGCACCACCTGCTGCAGCCCACGCTGGAGTACAGCCACGACAGCGCCTTCTACGGCTACCACGGTCCGGTGACCGGCAGCCGCCTGCAGCTGCACTTCGCGCCGGCCATCGGCATCGGCGGCGACAGCCTGGACCGCCGCACCGTGCTGATGGACTGGCGCCGCTACGGCATGCCCTGGAGCCGGAACACCTTCGCCGTGCGCCTGCTGGGCGCCGCGAGCCTGGGCCGCGACCCGCGCGGCTTCGTGCTGGGCGGCCCCTTCACCCTGCGCGGCTACGACTTCTACGACTACCAGCAGGACCCGCACCTGGCCGGCAGCCGCCTGGTCATGCTGAACCTGGAGTACCGTCTGCCCCTGGTGGACGCGCTGATCTTCGGCTGGCCGGGGCGCTGGGGGCTGGGGCCCATCGGCGCCACCGTGTTCTTCGACGCCGGCACCGCCTGGGCCGACGGCGAGACCGTGGCCTTCCTGGGCCACGACGCCGCCGGCGAGTGGGGCATGCGGGACTTGCGGGGCTCCTACGGCTTTGGTATAAGGGCCAGCCTGGGCTTCCTCCCCCTCAAGTTCGACTGGGCCTGGCCCACGGATCTGCGCAGCACGGGGGAAGGCATCTTCCACTTCAGCATCGGCCCCGAATTCTGATCCCCAGCCCCCCGGGAAGGACCCCGTGCTCGAACTGCATCGCCTGAACGACCGCCAGCGGGAAGCCGTGGAGGCTCCCGAAGGCCCCCAGCTCGTGGTGGCCGGCGCCGGCAGCGGCAAGACCCGCGTGCTGACCACCCGCATCGCCTGGCTCCTGAGCGAGCGCCGCGTGCTGCCCTCGGAGATCCTGGCCTTCACCTTCACCAACAAGGCCGCGCGCGAGATGAAGGAGCGCGTGAACACGCTGGTGGGGGAGAACCGCGCGCCCCACTGGGTGGGCACCTTCCACGCCACCGGCGTGAAGATCCTGCGCCGCGACGGCGCGGCCCTGGGCATCGACCCCAACTTCACCATCTACGACACGGACGACAGCACGCGCCTGCTCAAGCGCGTGGCCGCCGACGCCGGCGCGGACCCCAAGCAGTACCCGCCGTCCAAGCTGCGCCACCGCATCAGCGCCTGGAAGAACGAGGACATCGACCCGGAGACCGCCCTGGCCGACGCCGAGTTCTGGGACGAGCCGCCGGCCAAGGCCTACGCCGCCTACGAGAAGGCCCTGCGCGCCAACAACGCCCTGGATTTCGACGACCTCATCCTGCGCACCGTGCACCTGCTGGAGCAGAGCGAGGAGGTGCGCGCCAAGTACGCCCAGCGCTTCCGCCACGTGCTGGTGGACGAGTTCCAGGACACCAACAAGCTGCAGCTCATCCTCATCAAGGCGCTGAGCAGCGTGCACGGCAACGTGTTCGCCGTGGGCGACGACGACCAGTCCATCTACAGCTGGCGCGGCGCCCAGGTGGAGAACATGCTCAACTTCGAGGAGTTCTTCCCCGGCTCGGGCCTGGTGCGCCTGGAGCAGAACTACCGCAGCACGGGCAACATCCTGGACGCAGCCAACGCCGTCATCGCGCACAACAGCAAGCGCAAGGGCAAGAACCTGTGGACGGCCGGCGCCGCGGGCGACCTGCTGCAGGCGGAGCTGGTGGGCGACGAGGAGGACGAGGCCGCGCGCGTGGTGGACATCGTGCGCGAGGAGTCGGCCAAGGGCCTCCGGCGCGGCGACGTGACCATCCTCTACCGCACCAACGCCCAGAGCCGCGCCCTGGAGGAGGCCCTGCGCCGCGCCGCCGTGCCCTACCAGGTGGTGGGCTCCACGGCCTTCTACGAGCGGCGCGAGATCCGCGACGTGCTGGCCTACCTCAAGCTCCTGCACAACCCGGCGGACTCGGTGGCGGCCCTGCGGGTGCTCAACGTGCCCAAGCGACGCATCGGCGACACGTCGGCGCAGCGCCTGCTGGCCCTGGCCGAGCGCGAGGGGCTGACCCTGGGCGAGGCGGCCGGCCGGCCCGGGCTGATGGAGACGGAGCTGGGCGGCGCCGCCATGCAGAAGATCCGCGAGTTCTTCGCGCTGGTGGCGCAGCTGCGCGCCATGGCGGAGGAGATGAGCGTGCCGGACCTGCTGGAGGCGCTCCTGACCCGCGTTGGCTACGAGGCCTGGCTGGAGCAGGACGACGCCGAGACCGCCGCCGCCCGCCTGGAGAACGTGGCGGAGCTCGTCAACGGCGCCCACGCCTTCCACGACCAGTCCGACGGCGGCACCCTGGCCCAGTACCTGGAGCAGGTGGCCCTGGTGGCCGACGCGGACACCATCGCGGACGATCAGGGCGTGGTGCGCATGATGACGGTGCACGCGGCCAAGGGCCTGGAGTTCCCGGTGGTGGCCATCTGCGGCGTGGAGGAGGAGCTCATGCCCCACGTCTCCAACCTGGAGGACGCCTCGGCCCTGGAGGAGGAGCGCCGCCTGTTCTACGTGGCGCTCACCCGCGCGGAGAAGCGCGTCTACCTGCTGCACGCGCGCATGCGCCGGCGCTTCGGCCAGCGCGAGGCCTGCCTGGCGTCGCGCTTCCTGGGCGAGATCCCGGACACGCTGATGGAGATGAGCGGCGATCCGGTGCAGGCGCCCACGCTGGGCAGCTTCCTGGGCGGGGAGTCGTGGACCGGGTTCGGCGGGGCGTCGCGCGGCGGCGAACGCCGGGCGCCGCGGCCGTCGGCCCCCGTGCGTCCGCGTCCGCAGTCCACGGCGGATCTCTGGGCGTCCGACGTGAGCCAGGAGGAGGTGGCCTACCGCGTGGGCCAGACCGTGCTGCACCCGGCCATGGGGCAGGGCGTGGTGGCGCGGGTGGAGGGCAGCGGCCCCAACCTCAAGCTCGACGTGGATTTCCCCGGCGGCGAGCGCAAGCACTTCCTGGCGCGGTTGGCCAAGCTCCGCACGTTGGACTGACGGCGCCGCTCAGCGCAGCAGCACCACCTTCTCCACGGCACGCGCGCCGCCGGCGCTCAGGGCGAACCAGTAGGTGCCCGCGGGCAGGCGGCGGCCCTCGGCGTCGCGGCCGTTCCAGTGCCACGCCGCGGCCTCGTCCGCGGCCGCATGCTCCCCCAGATCCCATCGCGCCAGGCGACGGCCGCGGGCGTCGTGCAGCTCCAGGGTCACCGGCCCGGCGCGGCGCACCACGTAGCGCAGCTCCACGTCGCCGCCCGCGGACGGGTTGGGGTGCGGCGCCGCGAGGGTGAGCGCAGGCGGGGGCAGGGCCGCCGTGGTGCGCAGCAGGCTCGCGTCGGGATCGATCAGCACCGTGTCCGGGGCCGCGGTCCAGGGCACGTCCACCTCGGCCGCGGGGCCGTCCAGGCGCACGTGCAGGCGCAGGCTGTCGCCGCCGGCCACCACGGTCACGGGCACGCGCAGGTCGAAGAGCTCCGCCTGCCGCTGCTCCAG
Source organism: Candidatus Krumholzibacteriia bacterium (assembly GCA_035447065.1). Taxonomy (GTDB): domain Bacteria; phylum Krumholzibacteriota; class Krumholzibacteriia; order LZORAL124-64-63; family LZORAL124-64-63; genus CALEMW01. The sequence goes on along the minus strand of DAOTGJ010000004.1, from coordinate 20,868 downwards.
CCGCAGCACGCCGCGCGGGCCGTCGGCGCCCGCCTCCGCGCGCCAGCTCCAGCCCAGCTCCGGCACGGCCGTGGTCTCCAGCCAGGGCCGGAACCAGCCGCTCAGGTCGCGACCCGCGGCGCGCGAGGCCGCGGCCACAACGTCGGCGCCGGTCACGTGGCCGGGCGCGCCGCCGGTGCTGCCGGCGTAGTCTCGCAGGAACTCGAAGAAACGCGCGTCGCCCAGCTCGCCGCGCAGCATGTGCAGCACCCAGGCGCCCTTGTCGTAGACCAGCAGCGAGAGGATGGGCGAGGGATCGTTCAGCGGCCGCTCGGCCGTGAAGAGGTCCGGATGCCCCTGGGGCCCGATGAGGTCCAGGTACGCCCGGTAGGCGGCGCGGCCTTCGGTGCGCTCGGTCCACAGGGCCTCGCAGTAGCGGGCGAAGCCCTCGTTGAGCCAGATGTCCGACCATTCCGCGGGCGTCATCAGGTCGCCGAACCACTGGTGCGCCAGCTCGTGCACGATGACGCCGCGGAAGCGCCCGTCCTCCGCGATCATGCCCGCGCCGAAGCTGGTGGACGTCTGGTGCTCCATGGCCCCGCCGAACTTCACGGACATCTGCCCGTAGCGCTCGCCCGCGAAGGGCCAGGGGCCGGCCAGCTCCTCCAGCCACTGCAGCATGGCGCAGGTGGGCTGGTAGAAGACGGCGCCGGCGTCGGCGTGCTCCGGCCAGAGGTGGTAGGTGAGCTCCACGGGCCCGTCCACGCCCGCGCATTCCTCCTCGGTCTCCACGAACTCCGACACGGCCACGCCCACCAGGTACGGCGGCATGGGGTAGTCGGAGCGCCAGACGGTGGTGCGGCGGCCGTCGCCCAGGACGGTGTCCGACACCTGGTATCCGTTGGCCACCGCGCGCAGGGTGTCCGGCACGGTCAGGCGCAGGGTCATCAGGGCCTTGTCGCCGGGGTGGTCCTTGCACGGCCACCAGGCGCGGCTGCTGCTGGGCTGGCTCACGTTGAAGACGATGGGCCCGCGCGGATCCGCCGCGGAGGTGCCGCGGTCGCGGAAGACCAGCCCCAGGAAGAGCTCGCCGTGGCGGGGCGGACGGCCGCCGTAGGTGACCGCCAGGGAGCAGGCCGCCGCGGTCCCGGCGGGCACGGGCACGGCCAGGCGCTCGCCGTCGTGGCGGAAGGGGACCGCCGCGCCGTTCCAGGTCAGGGCGTTCACGGTCAGCTCCGGCACCAGGTCCAGGCGCACGGAGTCCAGGGCGGCGTCGGTCAGGCGGATCGATGCGGACACCGTGCCGCCCACGCGGGCGGCGGCGGGATCCAGGCTCAGATCCAGATCGTAGGCCAGCACGTCGAAGCCGCGGTCGCCGTCGCCGTCGTCCGCGGCCAGGGCCTTCAGCCCATGCTTGCACGGCGGCGCCGGCGGCAGCGCCAAGGCTTGCGTCGACAGCAGCAGCAGGGCGATCCCAAGCAGACGCACGCGGTTCCTTTCCGCAGGGGAGGGCGCCGCCCTTGGCAGGCGGCGGCGCTTGGGTCATGATACGCCAAAGGGCCGCCGCCCCCAAGGCGAGCCCGCGACCCGCAGCCGGGAGACGCCGTGGCCGAACGCCTGACCCCCGAGGACCTCGCCGCCCTGTCGCGGTTGGCCGCCCTGGATCCCGACGCGGCCGATCGCGACGCTCTGGGCGCGAGCCTGGAGCGCGTGCTGGCCGCGGTGACGGCGCTCCAGGAGGCGGACCTGGAGGGCGTGGAGCCCGTGTGGCGGCTCGGTCCCACGGCCTGCCCGCTGCGTGACGACGAGCCTGCCGCTCCCGGCCCCGATCCCTTCCCCTCGGCCTGTCCCCGCGCGCCCGACGGCGGCCTGGACCTGCCCGCGCCGCGACCGGGGGAGGAGGCGTCGTGAGCGTCGCGGACCTGGACGTGCTGGAGGCGGCCGCGCGCCTGCGCGATGGCGGACTCACCGCGGCGGACCTCCTGCGGGCGGCCCGCGAGCGCATCGCCGACCTGGACGGCGATCTGGGCTGCTATCGCTGGCTGGAACTGGCCGCGCCCCCCGCGGGCCCGCCCGGGCCGTCGCCCCTGTGGGGCATCCCTTACGGCATCAAGGCCAACCTCTGGGCCCGGGGCGCGCCCGCCGACTGCGCGTCGCGCCTGCTCGCCGGCTGGGTGCCGCCCGCCGACGCCGCCGCCGTGGCCCGCCTGCGCGCCGCCGGCGCCGTGCTCCTGGGCACCCTGAACCTGGACGAGTTCGCCATGGGCTCCAGCACCGAGCACGCCTGGGGCCTGGCCACGCGCAACCCCTGGCATCCCGACCACGTGCCCGGCGGCTCCAGCGGCGGCGCCGCGGCGGCGGTGGCGGCGGGCCTTGCGGGCTTCGCCCTGGGCAGCGACACGGGCGGCAGCGTGCGCCATCCCGCCCACTGCTGCGGCGTGACGGGTCTGATCGCCGGCTACGGACGCGTGTCGCGCCGCGGCCTGGTGCCCCACGCCACCTCCCTGGACCGCGTGGGCGTGCTGACGCGCTCGGTGGCCGATGCCGCCGCCGTGCTGGCCCACGTGGCCGGCCGCGACGCCGGCGACGCCACGAGCACCGACCTGGCCGAGCCTGACCCCGTGGCCGCCACCCGCCGCGTCTGCCGCGGCCTGCGCGTGGGCTGGGTGCGCGGTCTGGAGCGCTGGGCCGATGCGGACACGCTGGCGGACCAGGCCCGCTGCCGATCCATCCTGGCCGACGCCGGCGCGGTCCTGGACCCGGTGGACCTGCCCGACACGGATCTGGCCCTGGCCGCCTACACGATCCTGGCGAGCGCCGAGGCCGGCGCCGACCTGGCCAGATACGACGGCGGCCATCTGGGCCCCCGCGCGTTCGGGGGAGATCATGCCGCCGCGGCCGCCGCCGCCCGCACCGCCGGCTTCGGCGCGGAGGTCCGCCTTCGCCTGCTCACCGCCGCCCACGTGCTGCGCGCCGGCCACGCCGACCGCTGGGCGGGCCGCGCCGCCCGCGCCCGCGCGCTGATCCACCGCGAGCTGCGCGACCTCCTCCACGACCGTCACGTCCTGCTGCTGCCCACCGCCGCGGGCCCGGCCTTCCGCCGCGGCGAGCGTACCGGAGATCCCGTGGCCATGCGCGACGCCGACCGCTTCACCGTGCCCGCCAGCCTGGCCGGCCTGCCGGCCTTGACCGTGCCCACCACGCTGACCGCGGCGGGCCTGCCTCTGAGCGCGCAGCTCATCGGCCGCGACGACGGCGAAGGGGCGCTGCTGACCCTGGGCGCGGCCCTGGAACGCGGCGCGGACTTCGACGCCCGGCGGAAGGAGTCGCCGTGGCGGAGGCGCTGATCGGCCTGGAGCTCCACGTGCGCCTGGCCACGCGCACCAAGCTGTTCTGCGGCTGCCGGGTGGACCCCGCCGCCGCGCCCAACACGCACGTATGCCCCGTGTGCGCCGGCCTGCCCGGTGCCCTGCCCGCGCCCAACGCCGCCGCCGTGCGCCAGGGCCTGCGGCTGGCCGCGGCCCTGGGCTGCACGGTGGCGCCGGACAGCAGCTTCGCGCGCAAGCAGTACCTCTACCCGGACCTGCCCCGGAACTACCAGATCACCCAGCAGGCCCGGCCCCTGGCCCGCGGCGGCCTGCTGGAGTTCGGCGACGACCTCGCGCCGGGTCGCCTGACCCTGCAGGGGATCCACCTGGAGGAAGACGCCGGCCGCAGCCGCAGCGTCCACGACGGCCGCGTGAGCGTGGATCTCAACCGCGCCGGCGCGCCCCTGGCGGAGATCGTCACCGCGCCGGAGCTGCGCACGGGGGAGGAGGCGTACCAGGTGCTGCGCGCCCTGCGCCGCCTGCTGCGCTGGCTGGACGTGAGCGAGGCGCGCATGGAGGACGGCGACCTGCGCTGCGACGCCAACATCTCCCTGCGCGGACCCGACGGCGCGCCCGGTCCCCGCGTGGAGCTGAAGAACCTGAACACGGCGCGCGGCGTGGCCCGGGCCCTGGAGTTCGAGCGCGCGCGGTTGCACGCCCGGCTGGCCGACGGCTTGGCGTCCGTTCCGGAGACCCGCGCCTGGAACGCCGAGGCCCGCCGCACCGAACCCCTGCGCGCCAAGGAGACCGCCGCCGACTACCGCTTCCTGGAAGATCCGGACCTGCCGCCCCTGACCGGCCTGGACGCCGCCGCGGAGCTGGCCCGACGCGCGCTGCCGGAGCTGCCCGGCGTGCGGGCGCGGCGGCTGGCGCGGCTCCACGGCCTGGAGCCCGAGCTGCTGCGCGCCGTGACCGCGGACCGCGCGGCCTGCGACCGCTTCGAAGCCCTGGCCCGTTACGCCGGCGACGCTCGCGCGGCCGCCCGCTGGTGCGCCGGACCGGTGGCGGCCCTGGCCCGCGAACGCGGCGCCGCCGTCGTGCCGGGCGCCGTGCGCCTGGCCCGCCTTCTGCGGCTGGAGGCCGTCGGCCGCGTGGCCCCGCCCCAGGCCCGCGCCCTGCTGCCCCTGCTGGTGGACGATCCCCGCGACCCGCTTGCGGTGGCTGCCGCCCACGGCCTGACCGTGGCGGTGGCCGGCGCGGACCTGGAAGCGCTGGCCGCCGCGGTTTTGGCAGAGACGCCCGCCCAGGTCTCCGCTTACCATGGGGGGAAGGCCGCCCTGCTGGGATGGTTCGTGGGGCGGGTGCTGGCCCGCGTCGACGGCCGCGCCGATCCGGCGGCGGTCCGCGCGGCCGTGACGCGGATCCTGACCCGTGGCGGGCCTCCATCGCCATGAAATGTTTGGAAATTAACAGCTACCTGCCTACTGTTGGCGGGCCGCCCCGGACGCCGCCGCACGGGCGTCCCTCGAGAGACCGCAACGGGAGCCGAACCCCATGAGCGACCTGGAATTCCGTCTGACCGACGCCTTCCCGTCCCCCTCCCTGGAGCAGTGGCGCGCCGTGGCCGAGGCGAGCCTCCAGGGCCGCCCCGTGGACGGCCTGGCCACGCCCACCTGCGAGGGCGCCACCTACCGGCCCCTGTACACGGCCGCCGACGCCCACGCCGCGCCGCCGCCGCCGGGCACGGCGCCCTTCACCCGCGGCGCCGCGTTGCCGCGCGGGGAGGCGCCGGGCTGGGAGATCCGCCAGGACCTGCTGCATCCCGATCCGGCCGCGGTGCGCGCCGCCGCCCGCGAGGAGATCGCCGGCGGCGCCGAGGGGCTCATCCTGCGCCTGGACCCGTCGGGTCTGAAGGGCGTGATCGCGCCCACGGCCGCGGCCCTGGGCGAGTGCCTGGCCGACGTGGACCTGCGCGCGGTGCCCGTGGCCGTGGAGGCCGGGCCGTTCTTCGCCCGGCTGCCGGAGATCCTGGAGGAGGTGTGGCGCACGCGCGGCCTGGACCCCGCCGCGGCGCGCGGCTCCTACCTGGCCGACCCGATCACGCCGCTGCTGGCCAAGGGCCGCCTGCCCGTGCCCCTGGAGACCCTGCTCGCGGAGCTGGGCGCCCTGGGGGCGCGCTGCCACGCGGCGGGCCCGGGCATGACCGCCGCCAAGGTCAGCACCTGCCCCGCCCACAACGCGGGCGCGGGCGCGGACCAGGAGCTGGGCCTGGCCCTGGCCGTGGGCCTGACCTACCTGCGGGCCCTGACCGACGCCGGCCTGGGCCTGGGCGACGCCGCCCGTCAGCTCCAGTTCTGCTTCAGCACCGGCGGCACCTTCTTCCTGGACCTGGCCAAGCTGCGCGCCGCGCGCAGCCTGTGGGCGCGGCTGATCGAGGCCAGCGGCGGCGCGCCCGCCGACGGCGCCATGACCCTGCACGCCCGCACGTCCCTCCGCATGTTCAGCGTGCGCGACCCCTGGGTGAACATGCTGCGCGCCACCGCCGGCGCCTTCGCGGCGGCCTGCGGCGGCGCGGACATCGTGACGGTCACGCCGTTCGATCATCTGCTGGGGCCGTCGGACGCCTTCGCGCGGCGCATCGCCCGCAACGTGCCCATCATCCTGCGCGAGGAGTGCCATCTGGACTGGGTGGCGGACCCGGCGGGCGGGAGCTGGTTCCTGGAATCCTTGACCGACGAGCTGGCCGAGGCGGGCTGGGCCTTCTTCCAGGCCATCGAGGCCCAGGGCGGCCTGGCCGCGGCCGTGCGCACGGGCTGGCTGCAGGCGCGCGTGGACGAGACCTGGCAGGAGCGCCGGAAGCGTCTGGCCGTGCGCCGCGACCCGGTCATCGGCGTGAGCGAGTTCCCCAACCTGGCCGAGACGCTGCCGGAGCGGCCGACGCCCGACCTCGCGGCCATCGCGGCGCGCTGGGGCGCGCCCGGCAGCCTGGCGCGGGAGGCCGCGCGACCCGACGCCGCGGAACCGTTGCCTGAACGCCGCACCGCCGCGCCCTTCGAGGCCCTGCGCGACGCCGCCGACGCCCACCTGGCCGCCCACGGCGCGCGCCCCCGCGTGCTGCTGGCCACCCTGGGGCCGGTGGCCCGGCACACGGCCCGCGCGGGCTGGACGCGCAACGTGCTGGAGGCCGGCGGCCTGGACGTGATCGCTAGCGGACCCTGCGCGGACGCCGCCGCCGTTGACGCCGCCGCCCGCGCCGCAGGCTGCCGCACCGCCGTGCTCTGCGGCGCCGATCCCGATTACGAGGCCTGGGGCGAGGACGCCGCCCGCGCGCTGAAGGACGCGGGCGCCGCGCGCGTGATCCTGGCCGGCCGCCTGGGCGACCGCGCCGACGCCTGGCGCGCCGCCGGTGTGGACCACGAGGTGCGCCTGGGCACGGACATCCTGGAATTCCTGCGCGGCCTGCTCCGGGCCGAGGGGGTGGAGGCATGATCAGCTATCCCGACTTCACCACGGTGCCCCGCCGGGGCGCCGCCGCCGCGGCCGCCACGCCCGGCACCGCGGTGTGGACCACGCCCGAGGGCATCGACGTGCCGCGGATCTTCGGCCCCGAGCACGCCGCCGGCCTGGACCACCTGGACACCCTGCCCGGCCTGCCGCCGTTCCTGCGCGGACCGTACCCCACCATGTACGCGTCGCAGCCGTGGACCGTGCGCCAGTACGCCGGCTTCTCCACCGCGGAGGAGAGCAACGCCTTCTACCGGCGCAACCTGCGCGCGGGGCAGAAGGGCCTGAGCATCGCCTTCGACCTGGCCACCCACCGCGGCTACGACTCCGACCATCCGCGCGTGGTGGGCGACGTGGGCATGGCCGGCGTGGCCATCGACTCCATCGCCGACATGCGCATCCTCTTCGACGGCATCCCCCTGGACCGCATGAGCGTGTCCATGACCATGAACGGCGCCGTGCTGCCGGTCATGGCCCTGTACATCGTGGCGGCCGAGGAGCAGGGGGTGAAGCCCGAGCAGCTGGCGGGGACCATCCAGAACGACATCCTCAAGGAGTTCATGGTCCGCAACACGTACATCTATCCGCCGGCGCCGAGCATGCGCATCATCGGCGACATCTTCGCCTACACGTCGCGGCGCATGCCGCGCTTCAACTCCATCAGCATCTCCGGCTACCACATGCAGGAGGCCGGCGCGAGCGCGGACCTGGAGCTGGCCTACACCCTGGCCGACGGCGTGGAGTACCTGCGCGCCGGCACGGCCGCCGGACTGGGCGTTGACGACTTCGCGCCGCGGCTGTCATTCTTCTGGGCCATCGGCATGAACGTGTTCATGGAGATCGCCAAGCTGCGGGCCGCGCGCCTGCTGTGGGCGGGGCTGGTGAAGGGGTTCGGGCCGACCAATCCCAAGAGCATGTCCCTGCGCACCCACAGCCAGACCTCGGGCTGGAGCCTCACGGCGCAGGACGTCTACAACAACGTGGCGCGCACCTGCGTGGAGGCCATGGCCGCCACCCAGGGGCACACCCAGTCGCTGCACACCAACAGCCTGGACGAGGCGCTGGCGCTGCCCACGGACTTCTCCGCGCGCATCGCCCGCAACACCCAGCTCTACCTGCAGCAGGAGACCGACACCTGCCGCACCGTGGATCCCTGGGCCGGGAGCTGGTACGTGGAGAGGCTCACCGCGGAGCTGGCGCGCCGGGCGCAGGCGCACCTGGCCGAGGTGGAGGAGATGGGGGGCATGGCCCGCGCCATCGAGGCGGGGGTGCCCAAGCTGCGCATCGAGGAGGCGTCGGCGCGCACGCAGGCGCGCATCGACTCGGGGCGGCAGACCGTGGTGGGCGTGAACAAGCACGTGGTGGCCGACGAGGAGCCCCTGGAGGTCCTCAAGGTGGAGAACAGCCGCGTGCGCGAGGCGCAGATCGCGCGGCTGCACGCCCTGAAGGCCGAGCGCGACGCCGGCGCCGTGCAGGCGGCCCTGAACGCTTTGACCGACGCCGCCCGCGGCGACGGCAACCTGCTGGCCCTGGCCGTGGACGCGGCGCGGGCCCGCGCCACCGTGGGCGAGATCAGCGACGCCCTGGAGGCGGCCTTCGGGCGCCACCAGGCCACCATCCAGGCCATCAGCGGAGTGTACAGCGGCGAGATGGGCGACACGAACCAGGACCTGACGGCCGTGCGCGCGCGCGTGGAGGCCTTCGCCGAGCGCGAGGGGCGCCGCCCGCGCATCCTCGTGGCCAAGATGGGGCAGGACGGGCACGACCGCGGGCAGAAGGTCATCGCCACCGCCTTCGCGGACCTGGGCTTCGACGTGGACGTGGGGCCGCTCTTCCAGACCCCGGAGGAGACGGCGCGGCAGGCCGTGGAGAACGACGTGCACATCGTGGGCGTGAGCTCCCTGGCCGCGGGCCACCTGACCCTGATCCCCGCCTTGCGCGCGGAGCTGGACCGGCTGGAGCGGCCCGACATCCTGATCGTGGCCGGCGGCGTGATCCCGCCCGACGATCACGCGCCCCTGCGCGCCGCCGGCGCCGCGGCGATCTTCCCGCCGGGCACGGTCATCGCCACGGCGGCCGGCGAGCTGCTGGACGCCCTGGAGCACGGCGCGTGAGCGAGGCCTTCGGCATCCCGCTGACGCGGCTGATCGAGGGCGTGCTGGCCGGCGACCGCGCCCTGCTGGGCCGCGCCATCACCCTGGCCGAGAGCCGCCGCGAGGACCACCAGCGCCTGGCCCAGGACCTGCTCACCGCCGTGCTGCCCCACACCGGCCACGCCCGCCGCGTGGGCGTGACCGGCGTGCCCGGCGCGGGCAAGAGCACGCTCATCGACACCCTGGGCACGCGCCTCACCGCCCGGGGGCACCGCGTGGCGGTGCTGGCCATCGACCCCTCCAGCCGCGTGTCCGGCGGCTCCATCCTGGGCGACAAGACGCGCATGGGCCGCCTGGGCACGGATCCCAACGCCTTCATCCGCCCGTCGCCCAACGCGCGCACCCTGGGCGGCGTGGCGCGCAAGACCCGCGAGGCCATGCTGCTCTGCGAGGCCGCCGGCCACGACGTGGTCATCGTGGAGACCGTGGGCGTGGGGCAGAGCGAGACCGTGGTGGCGGACATGGTGGACGTCTTCCTGCTGCTGGCCCTGGGCGGCGCAGGGGACGAGCTCCAGGGCATCAAGCGCGGCGTCATGGAGCTGGCCGACGTGGTGGCCGTGAACAAGGCCGACGGCGCCAACGCGCCCCTGGCCGAGCGCGCCGCCGCCGAGCTGCGCCAGGCCCTGCACTACATGCGCCCGCCCCATCCCGACTGGATCGTGCCCGTGCTCACGGTCAGCGCCCGCGACGCCGTGCGCCTGGACGAGCTCTGGGCCGCCCTGGAGGAGCACCGCGCCGTGCTGGAGCGCAGCGGCGACCTGCAGGCCCGCCGCCGGGAGCAGCAGCTGCGCTGGATGTGGTCGCTGGTGGAGGAGAGCCTGCTGCAGGCCCTGCGCGACGACCCCGCCGTGGCCGCGCGCCTGCCGGACCTGGAGGCCGCCGTGCGCGACGGCCGCCTGCCGCCCACCCGCGCGGCCCGCGAGCTGCTGGACGCCGGCCGCGCCGATCGGCCCTCCCTGTGACATTTGTTGCGACGACTATCGTTCTTTCCTAGCATGGGGGCCGAGGAGGTCCCGACATGCTGACCCTGCGACCCGCCCACGAACGCGGCCACATGGACCACGGCTGGCTGCGCACCTGGCACACGTTCTCCTTCGCCCGCTACCACGACCCCGCCCACATGGGCTGGCGGGACCTGCGCGTGATCAACGAGGACATCGTGGCCCCGGCCACCGGCTTCGGCGAGCATCCCCACCAGGACATGGAGATCGTCACCTGGATCCTGTCCGGCGCCCTGGCGCACCGCGACAGCATGGGGCACGCCGGCGTGATCCGGCCGGGGGAGGTGCAGCGCATGTCCGCCGGCACGGGCATCCTGCACAGCGAGATGAACCCGGATCCGGACGAGCCCGTGCACCTGCTGCAGATCTGGCTCCACCCGGACCGCGCCGGCCACGCGCCGTCCTACGAGCAGGCCGCCGTGGACGACGCCGGGGTGCGCAACCGCTGGGGCGTGATCGCGGCCCGCGAGGGCGGCGCCGTCACCTGGCACCAGGATTCGCGTCTGCTCATCGCGCGGCTGGACGCCGGCGCGGAGCTGCCCCTGACCGCCGCGCCGGAGCGCCACCTCTGGCTGCAGGTCGCCCGCGGCGCCGTGAGCGTGGACGGCCGCGAACTGGCCGCCGGCGACGGCGCCCGCGCCTCCGGCCCCCTGGAGTCCGTGGTGCGCGCCCAAGAGGAATCGGAACTGCTGCTCTTCGACCTGGTCTGAAGGAGGACGCCATGCACAAGCCCGCCGTCACGTCGGTCCCCATCCACGAGCCCCTGGCCCGGCGCTGGAGCCCCGTGGGCTACGACCCGCGCCCCATGTCCGACGAGGAGGTGAGCGCCGTGCTGGAGGCCGCGCGCTGGGCCGCGTCGGGCTTCAACAAGCAGCCGTGGCGCTTCCTGGCGGCCCGCCGTCAGGACGGCCCGGCCTTCGCCGCCCTGCTGGACTGCCTCGTGGACGCCAACCGCGACTGGGCGCAGCACGCGTCCCTGCTGCTGCTGGCCCTGGCGGAGCGCCTCGACGCCCGCGGCAACCCCAACCCCAAGGCGCCCCTGGAACTGGGCCTGGCCCTGGGCAACCTCACGGCCGAGGCCGCCGCGCGCGGACTCTGGGTGCACGCCATGGGCGGCATCCTGCCCGACGAGGCCCGCGCCCGCTTCCGGATCCCCGACGACGTGGAGGTCTGGGTGGCCCTGGCCGTGGGACACCAGGCCGACGACGCCGCCAAGGCCGACGCCCACCGCGAGCGCGACGCCGCCCCGCGCACGCGTCTGCCCCTGAGCGAGCTGGTCTTCCAGGGAACGTACGGCGAGCCCGCGCCCTGGCTGGAGGACAACGCGTGAGCGGCCGTCCCACCCTGCGCGGCCGCCGCCAGGAGGCTTTCCTGGCCCTGATGGTGGCCCACGACGCCCTGCAGCGCCGCACCCAGGAGTTCATGAAGGGGTTCGGCCTGACGGTGCACCAGTACAACGTGCTGCGCATCCTGCGCGGCGCGGGTCCGGCGGGCAAGCCCAGCCAGAGCATCGCCGCGGACATGATCAGCAAGGTGCCCGACGTGACGCGCCTGGTGGACCGCCTCTCGGCGGCGGGCTACGTGACCCGCGGTCCCGATCCCGACGACCGCCGCGTGGTGCGCGTGCGCATCCTGCCCAAGGGCCTGGAGCTGCTGGCGGCCATGGACGAGCCCATCCACGACCTGCACGCCCTGGCCCTGGGCGACCTCACGGCGTCCGAGCTGGACACGCTCCTCGCCCTGCTGCGCCGCCTCTGATCAGGCGGGCACCGCCACGGGGCCGCCCGTCCGCACCGACGCGTAGCAGGCGTGGATCACGGCCTGGTTGCGCAGCCCCTCCGCCACGTCCACCGGGGGAGGGGCGGCGCCGTCCAGCACGTCGCGCCAGACCGCGAGCACGGCCGGCAGCGTGGGCGCCGCCGCGCTCACGTCCTCCTCCGTCACCTCCGCGCCGCGGTTGATGCGGATCCCGCCGCGGTAGTACTCCGCCCAGACCTGTCCCTCGTCGCCCACCGCCTCCAGCAGGCAGCCGCGGAAGCGGCCGAACTTGCTGACCTCCAGGGACACGTGGGCTCCATCGTCCAGGCGCGCCGCGGCGTGGAAGAAGTCCTCCACCGCCGGATTGGCGTGGCGCTCCGCGCGGCAGTCCACCTGCATGAACTCGCGGCCGCTCAGAAACCGCACCGTGTCGATCAGGTGCACCCCCGTCAGCAGGATGGAGCCGCCCACGGTCCGGGCCGGATCCTGCTGCCACGCCAGCGCCGTGGGCTCCAGGCGCTGCGAGGCCCGCACGTAGCGCACGCGCCCCAGGCTGGGCCACAGCTCCTGCACGCGCCGCAGCACCGGGTTCCAGCGCAGGGTCTGGGCCAGGAACAGGGGCGGGGCGCCGGGCGCGGCGGCGGCGGCCTGCAGGGCGCGCGCCTCCTCCAGGGTGCCGGCCATGGGCTTCTCCAGCAGCACCGGCCGGCCGGCGCGCAGGGCGGCCAGGGCCAGGGGCGCGTGGCTGGACGGGGGCGTGGCGATGATCACCGCGTCCACGCCGGCGTCCTCCAGCAGGGCGTGGGCGTCGGTGGCGGCGCGGCAGCCCCAGCGCGCGGCCAGGTCGGCGGCGGCCGCGGCGTCGCGGCGGCAGACGGCGGCCAGCTCCAGGCCCGGCACGTCCTCGGACACGTGCTTGGCGTAACGGGCCCCGTGGACCCCGGCTCCCAGGATGGCGATGCGGTGGCTCATGACGCGGCTCCGGTCTGGCGTGAACGGGGGGAGACGGCGGGCGCGGCGGCGTCGCCCGGCCGGGTCGTCTGCCGGGGAGCCTAGCACGCAGGGCTTCGGCTGTCGTGCACCGGAGGCCTTGGCGCGGCGGGGGTTGCCGGCGCGCGGGGCGATTGGCACTCCGCTGGCTGAAGGACGCGGGACCGCAGAACCCGTCCCCAACAGAAGGAGCCGCCATGATCATGCCCTGGAGCACGCCCATCGGACGCCAGTTCTTCATCTGCTACCTCGTGCTGCTGATGATGTCCACCTGGTACGACGGCTACGCCACCGCCGCCGTGCGCATCAGCGAGGTCTGTCCCGACCCCGCCACGGACTGGAGCGCCGACGGCGAGCTGGACACCCGCGGCGACGAGTGGGTGGAGATCCTGAACACCGGCCCCGACGCGGTGGACCTCTCCGGCTACTGGCTGCGCGACGCCCTGGGCACCGCGCCCCAGATCCGCTTCCACGGCACCCTGCCCGCGGGCCAGACCGCCGTGTTCACCGGCGACGACGCCCTGGCCTGGCAGCAGGAGAGCGGCGAGGGCACCGCCGGCCTCAGCCTCAACAACGGCGGCGACACCCTGGAGCTCTTCCAGGGCCACCCCGAGCAGGGCGGCACCCTGGTGGACGTGCTGATCTACCCCGCCCACGTGGGCGTGGACGACCGCACCATGGCCTACCTCTGGGCCGACGACCTGTGGATCCTCTGCGACGCCCTCAGCCCCTATGAAGGCGACGTGGAGCCCCTGGGCACGGGCTGCCCGCCCACGCCCGGCCTGCCCAACAGCTGCGAGGCGGAGGTGCCGGCCGAGAGCAGCACCATGAGCGACGTGAAGCGCGCCTGGCACTGAGCCCCGCGCCGGCGGGCGGCGACGGAGCGGTCCCCCCATTGCGGGACCGCTCCGCTCGCGTATCTCTCTGTCAAACTTGAAACTGCGCAGAAATCCCTTGGCGCGTCGGGGCCGGTTCCCTTACCCTGGGACATCGATTCCCGGTCGGCCCGGCCCGACCGCTCCCGATTGCTCCTGCTCACCCATCGGCCGGCGCCCAGGCGCCCGGCTCAGCGCCGTTTGCGGGGAGGCCCGATGATCCTGAACGAGAACCAGAAGATGATCCGCGACATGACCCGCGACTTCGCCCGGAGCAAGGTGGCGCCCATCGCGGCGGCCATCGATGAGACCGGCGAGTTCCCGGAGGCCACGGTCAAGGAGATGGGCGCCCTGGGCCTGCTGGGCCTGCAGGTGCCGGAGGCCTACGGCGGCGTGGCGGCGGACACCACGAGCTACGCCCTGGTGGTGGAGGAGCTCAGCCGCGTCTGCGGCAGCCACGGCCTCACGGTGGCGGCCCACAACAGCCTGGGCTGCGCGCCCATCGCCAAGCACGGCACCGAGGCGCAGAAGCAGCGCTGGCTGCCCGGCGCGGCGGCGGGGGAGTTCCTGCTCTCCTTCGGCCTCACGGAGCCCGGCGCCGGCAGCGACGCCGGCGGCACCCGCACCACCGCGGTGCGCGACGGGAACGACTGGGTCCTCAACGGCAGCAAGCAGTGGATCACCAACGCCCACTACGCCGGCGCCGTGATCATCACCGCCAAGACGGACCCGGAGGCCACCGGCAGCAGCGGCATCAGCGCCTTCATCGTGCCCACGGACACGCCGGGGTTCACGGTGGAGAAGAAGGAGGACAAGCTGGGCATGCGCGCCTCGGACACGGCGCCGCTCACGCTGGAGGACGTGCGCATCCCGGCCGACAACCTGCTGGGCGCCGAGGGCGACGGCTTCAAGTACTTCCTGGAGACCCTGGACGGCGGCCGCATCTCCATCGGCGCCCTGAGCCTGGGGCTGGCCGTGGGGGCCTTCGAGGCCTCGCGCCGTTACGCCGCTGGACGGATCCAGTTCGGCAAGCCCATCGCGCGGCAGCAGGCCGTGGGCTTCATGTTCGCGGACATGAGCACGGACATCGACGCCTCGCGCCTGCTGATCTACGAGGCCGCCCGCCAGAAGGACGCCGGGGAGGCCTTCGGCGACATGGCCGCCAAGGCCAAGCTCTTCGCCAGCGAGGCCGCCATGCGCGTCACCTACAAGGCCATCCAGGCCCTGGGCGGCTACGGCTTCTGCCGCGAGTACCCGGTGGAGCGCTTCTACCGCGACGCCAAGCTGTGCACCATCGGCGAGGGCACCAGCGAGATCCAGCGCATGGTCATTGCGCGCAACGTTTTCGAAGACAACAGCTAACAGCGGAACGAGGAGAAATCACATGAGCGATCGCGTGGTGATCTGCGAGGCCGTGCGGACCCCCATCGGGCGGTTCCAGGGCGGGCTGAGCTCCCTCAAGGCGTCCAAGCTGGGCGCCGTGGCCATCAGGGCCGTGCTGGACCGTTCGGGCCTGGATCCCAGCCTGGTGGACGAGGTGATCATGGGCAACGTGGTGCAGGCCGGCCTGGGGCAGAACCCGGCGCGGCAGGCGGCCATCTGGGGCGGCGTGCCCACCAACGTCAGCGCCATGACCCTGAACAAGGTCTGCGGCTCGGGGCTGCGCACGGTCATGGCCGCGGCCCAGGCCATCAAGGCGGGGGACATCCGCTGCGCCATCGCCGGCGGCATGGAGAACATGTCGCAGATCCCCTACGCCCTGTTCGACGCCCGCGACGGCATGCGCCTGGGCCACCGCCAGGTCACCGACCTGATGATCCACGACGGCCTCTGGGACGTGTACAACGACTTCCACATGGGCATGACCGCGGAGCTCGTGGTGGAGAAGTACGGCGTGAGCCGCGAACGGCAGGACGCCTTCGCGGCCGAGAGCCACGCGCGGGCGGCGGCGGCCATGGCCGCGGGCAAGTTCGCGCGCGAGATCGTTCCGGTGGAGGTGCCCCAGCGCAAGGGCGACCCCGTGATCGTGGACACCGACGAGGGCCCCCGCGCCGACACCACCGCCGCCGGTCTGGGCAAGCTCAAGCCCGCCTTCAAGCGCGACGGCGGCAGCGTGACCCCCGGCAACGCATCCACCATCAACGACGGCGCCGCCGCCGTGCTGGTCTGCGCGGAGAGCTTCGCCCTGGAGCACGGCCTCAAGGTGCGCGCGGTGATCGAGGCCTACGGCACCGGCCCCACGGATCCCGAGTGGGTCATGATGGCCCCGGTGGGCGCGGTGACCAACGTGGCGGAGAAGCTGGGCGTGAAGGTGACGGACTTCGAGGTGGTGGAGCTCAACGAGGCCTTCGCGTCCCAGGCCGTGGCCGTGACCGAGCAGCTGGGCCTGGACCCGGCCAAGGTCAACGTGCACGGCGGCGCGGTGGCCCTGGGGCATCCCATCGGCGCCTCGGGCACGCGCTGCCTGGTGACGCTGCTGCACGCCATGGAGGACCGCGACGCGAAGCTGGGCCTGGTGTCCCTGTGCCTGGGCGGCGGCGACGCCGTGGCCATGGCCGTGCGGCGCCCGTAACCGGAACCAACGGAGGAACGGAACATGAAGGTCGCCGTCATCGGCGCGGGCACCATGGGCAACGGCATCGCCCACGTCTTCGCGCAGCACGGGCACGACGTCAAGCTCATCGACAAGGACCAGGCGGCGCTGGACCGCGCCCTGGGCACCATCGCCAAGAACCTGGAGCGGCAGGTGGGCAAGGGCGTGCTGGACGCCGCCGCCAAGGACGCCACCCTCAAGCGCCTGGGCACCGCCACGGAGCTGAGCGCCGCCAAGACCGCCGGGCTGGTGGTCGAGGCCGTGTTCGAGAACTTCGAGGTGAAGAAGGCCATCTTCGCGGAGCTGGACGCCCTCTGCGGGCCGGAGACCATCCTGGCCAGCAACACGTCCAGCATCTCGGTGACCAAGATCGCGGCCTGCACCCAGCGGCCGGAGAAGGTCATCGGCATGCACTTCATGAACCCGGTGCCGGTGATGAAGCTGGTGGAGGTCATCTGCGGCCAGGCCACCGATCCCGCGGTGCTGGAGCAGATCATGAACATGAGCCGCGAGCTGGAGAAGGTGCCCGTGGCCGTGCAGGACTACCCGGGCTTCATCAGCAACCGCGTGCTCATGCCCATGATCAACGAGGCGGTGTACTGCCTCATGGAGGGCGTGGCGGACAAGGAGGCCATCGACACGGTGATGAAGCTGGGCATGGCGCACCCCATGGGGCCGCTGACGCTGGCGGACTTCATCGGCCTGGACATCTGCCTGGACATCATGAACGTGCTGTACGACGGCTTCGGCGACAGCAAGTACCGCCCCTGCCCGCTGCTGCGCCGCATGGTGGACGCGGGGCATCTGGGCCGCAAGAGCGGCCAGGGCTTCTACAAGTACGACTGACGGAGGACGCCGTGAACTTCGAGCTGACCGAACAGCAGCGCATGATCCAGCAGGCGGCCCGCGACTTCGCCCAGAAGGAGCTGGCGCCCCACGCCGCGCAGTGGGACCGCGAGGAGCACTTCCCGGCGGAGCAGGTCCGGATGATGGCCGACCTGGGCTTCCTGGGCATCAACGTGCCGGAGAAGTGGGGCGGCGCCGGCTTCGACATGGTGAGCTACGTGCTGGCCATGGAGGAGGTCTCGGCGGCGTGCGCGAGCACGGGCGTGATCATGTCGGTGAACAACTCGCTGGTCTGCTGGCCGCTGGAGACCTACGGCAACGACGACCAGAAGGAGCGCTTCCTCAAGCCCCTGGCCCAGGGCAAGAAGCTGGGCGCCTACTGCCTGAGCGAGCCCGACGCCGGCACCGACGCCGCCAACCAGAGGACCACCGCCAAGCGCGACGGCGACCACTGGGTGCTCAACGGCGTGAAGAACTTCATCACCAACGGGGCCAACGCGGACACGCTCATCGTGTTCGCGCAGACCGACCCGGCGCTGCGGCACAAGGGCATCTTCGCGTTCATCGTGGAGACGGACTCCGAGGGCTTCAGCGTGATGAGCAAGGAGAAGAAGCTGGGCATCCGCGCCTCGGACACCGCCCAGCTCGCCTTCGACAACGTGCGCGTGCCGGCGGACCAGCAGCTGGGCGCGGACGGGGCCGGGTTCAAGATCGCCATGAGCACGCTGGACGGCGGGCGCATCGGCATCGCCAGCCAGGCCCTGGGCATCGCCAAGGCGGCGCTGGAGGCGGCCACCGCGTACGCCAAGCAGCGCGAGCAGTTCGGCAAGCCCATCGGCGCCTTCCAGGCCATCCAGTGGAAGATCGCCGAGATGGCCATGCGCTACGACGCCGCCCGCCTGCTCACCCTACGCGCGGCGAACCTCAAGGACCGCGGCGAGAAGTACGGCGAGCAGGCCGCCATGGCCAAGCTCTTCGCCTCGGAGGCCAGCAACTACATCGCCGAGGAGGCGGTGCAGATCTTCGGCGGCAACGGCTACTCCAAGGAGTTCCCCGTGGAGCGCCACTTCCGCGACGCGCGCATCACGTCCATCTACGAGGGGACGAGCGAGGCGCAGCGGATGGTGATCGCGGCGCATCGGTTGCGGTGAGCCCGGTCTGATCGATCGTGCCGCCTGCGTCCAGGATCCGGACGTGGGCGGCATGTTTCCGCAAGATCCACCCCGCCCCACATCAGCACATGGACAGGAGCCCCCATGGACTTCGCCTTCACCGAACAGCAGACCATGTTCCAGGCCATGGTGCGCGACTTCGCCGCCCAGGAGATCCAGCCCATCGCCGCGCAGATGGACCGCGACGGCGACATGCCCGCGGACCTCATCGACAAGATGAAGGCCAACGGCTTCTTCGGCCTGAGCTTCCCCGAGGCCCACGGCGGCCTGGGCGTGGACACCACCACCTACGGCCTGGTGGTGGAGGAGCTGGCCGCGGCCAGCGCCGGCGTGGCGGTGATGATCTGCGTGCACAACAGCGTGGGCAGCTACCCCATCGCCATGTTCGGCAGCGATGAACTCAAGGCGCGCGTGCTGCCGGAGATGGCCGCCGGCGAGATCGCCGCGTTCTGCGTGAGCGAGGCGGGCGCGGGTTCCGACGCCGCCGCCATCGCCACCACCGCCGCCCGCGACGGCGGCGACTACGTGCTCAACGGCTCCAAGATGTGGGTCACCAACGGGTCGCGCGCGAAGTACTACGTGGTGCTGGCGCGCACGCCGGGCAGCGAGGGCCACGACTCCATGCACGCGTTCCTGGTGGAGCGCGGCACGGCGGGCCTGACCGTGGCCAAGAAGGAAGACAAGATGGGGCTGCGGGCCTCGGACACCTGCGTCATCGATCTGGAGGACGTGCGCATCCCCGCCGCCCAGCGGCTGGGGGAGGAGGGCGACGGCTTCCGCGTGGCCATGAAGGCCCTGGACGGCGGGCGCATCGGCATCGCCTTCCAGGCCCTGGGCATCGGGCGGGCGTGCCTGGAGGCGTCGGTGAGGTACGCGGGGCAGCGGGCGGCCTTCGGCAAGAAGCTGTGGAACATCCCGACGGTGCGCGACAAGTTCGCGGACATGGCGGCGCGCCTCCACTCGGCGCGGCTCACGGCCCTGCACGCCGCCTGGCTCAAGGACGCCGGCAAGCCCCACACCAAGGAGGCGGCCATGGCCAAGCTGCTGGCCACCGAAGCCGCGGGCTTCGTGGCCGACGAGGCCATCCAGATCCACGGCGGCTTCGGCTACACCAAGGAGTACGACGTGGAGCGCTACTACCGCGACGTGCGCGTCACCCGCATCTACGAGGGCACCAGCGAGATCCAGCGCCTGGTCATCGCGCGCATGGTGATCAAGGAGCTGGGCTAGTGCGTCGGCGGCGCTTCCTGCAGGCCACGGCGGCCGCCACGGCCCTGGCCGCGGCGCCCTGGCTCCAGGGCTGCGGCGGCGGGCGCCGCCCCGACGTGTACCTGATCATCATCGACTCCCTGCGCGCCGACCGCCTGGGCTGCTACGGGCACGACCGCCCCACCAGCCCGCGCCTGGACGCCTTCGCCCTCGAGGCGGTGGTGTACGAGCGCTGCGCCGCGGCGGCGCCTTGGACCTCGGCCTCGGTGGCGTCGCTGCTCTCCAGCCAGTTCCCGTCGGCGCTGGGCATCCGCGACCGCGTGGTGAAGTTCGACACCCGCTATGCGTCGCTGCCGGAGGTCCTGCGCGCCGGCGGCTACCGCACCGAGGGCCTGGTCAGCGTGGACATGCTCTCGCGCCGCCTGGGCTTCGACCGCGGCTTCGACCGCTACCGCGACGACCTCTACACCGGCCGCGAGGGCGTGACCGCGCCCCAGGTCTTCGAGGCCGCGGCGGCCCTGGCCCGCGAGCCGCGCGAGCAGCCGCTCTTCGCCCTGATCCACACCTTCGACCCCCACTACAACTACATCCGCCACGCCGACTGGGCCGGCAGCGGCGCACGCTCCACGCGCCTGCGCAGCAACCATCCCATCGTGGAGCTGTGGGGGATGCTGGACCGGCTGGACGCCGACGACCGCGCCTTCCTGCTGGACTGCTACGACTCGGAGATCGCCTTCACCGACGCCCACCTGGGCGTGTTCCTGGACGGGCTGCGCGACGCCGGCCGCTACGACGACAGCGTGATCATCGTCTGCGCGGACCACGGGGAGGAGTTCCTGGAGCGCGGCTGGGTGGGGCACTCCATCAGCGTGAACCACGAGCAGGTGCACGTGCCGCTGATCGTCAAGACGCCGGGGGGCAGGCCTGGGCGCACGCCCGTGCCCGTCTCGCTCCTGGACGTCATGCCGTCCCTGCTGGGCCATCTGGGCCTGGCGGCGCCGGCGGGGGTGGAGGGCGCCGTGCACGACCTGTCCCGCCCCGACGGCGCGGTGGCGCAGCCGGTCTTCAGCGAGACCTTCCACGCCCAGACCCACCGGCCCGGCGGCATGGATCCCATCGCCCTGGCCGCGGTGCAGCTCGGGAACCGCAAGATGATCCGCGACGGCGTGGGCGGCCGCGGCTGGGTCTACGACCTGGCGGCCGATCCCCTGGAGCGTGACCCCCTGCCCATCGGCCGCGGCAGCGAAGACCAGACGCTCCTGCGCCTCATCTCCGACTGGTCCGAGCACGTGGAGGCCAAGTTCCGCGGGGCGGCCACGCAGGACGCGCGGCGGTTGCTGGACACGGAGCAGCTCGAGCGGCTGAAGTCGCTGGGGTATATCTAGGGATCAGACCGGCTGGGGATCGTACTCGGGCTCGGTCTCGGGCTTGGCCGGCGCCGTGGTGCTCCCCGCCAACCTTCCCGCCATGTGCAGCAGCG
>DAOTGJ010000003.1:92725-145802 GCA_035447065.1 Candidatus Krumholzibacteriia bacterium | reverse complement strand
GACGAACGCCGCCGCGACGGCCGCGGCCCCCGCGGCGTGCGCTACCTCACCGTGCGCGGCAACGAGGAGCTCTTCCGCCGCCTCTGCCGCGACGACTTCCAGTACCTCATGGCCCAGCGCATCGACGCCCCGGCCGACGTGCTGGAGGTGCTGCTGCCCCAGTCCGTGGTGGGCCGCGCCCAGAACGGCCACGGCTGGTTCGTGGACGAGTACGGCACGCCGCTGGCCTTCCGCGAGGCCACCTTCGACCGCGTGCTGACGGAGCTCGAAGACCGCTGGCCCCACCTGCGCCACGACGCCGTGCGCCGCCGCCGCACCGACCTGGTGGAGCGCGTGCGCGCCCACGTCATGGCCCACCTCTTCACCGAGACCATGCCCCTGGACGACGCCGAGGGCCCCCTGCTGGGCGCCGGCTTCCTGGCCGGCCGCACCGTGGACACGCGCGCCTTCCTCTCGGGCCTGGTCCTGGCCGGCTTCATGGACGACATCGACCACCGCCGCATGGCCCTGACCCTGCACCCCCTGGACTTCCAGGGCGACCGCTACGACATCGGCGGGGGGGAGATCCGCGTGGTCAACGCCGGACTGTTCCGCGCCACCGGCATCGAGGACGCCGGCGCCGAGGCCTGGGACGCCCGCGACCTGGCGGAGCTGGAGCGCCTGGGCGTGCTCATGCCCCTGGATGAGCAGGTGTGGGAGTACCCCCACTACGACCAGGAGTACTTCCGCCTGCGCCTGGGCGACGGCGTGTGCGACGACCTGGCCATGATCGCCATCGGCCGCCGCCACGGCCTGGAGGCCATGCTGGGCGCCTTCGTCATGGACGGCCTGGACACCTATGACAAGTACCTCATCCGCTTCACCAGCAAGGGCAGCGACACCCGCCTGGCCGAGGACATTCAGCGCGCCTGGCGCGAGCGCCACGGCCGCGCCCTGGTTCCCGACGAGGAGCTGCTGGACCTGATCTGGTTCGCCGCCAAGAACAACCATCCGCGCGTGAACCTCTCCAGCAGCCACCGCCGCCTGCTGCAGACCGAGGCGGGAGCCACCGTGCCCACGCTGCTGCACCACTGGCGCTTCCTGGAGGGCCGCGACCTGGGGCCCATCAAGCTGGGCTTCAGCCGCGTGCCCGCGGCCGACTTCTACCGCGCCGCCCACCTGCGTTGCGAGGCGGCCGGCCATCCGGTGGCGGCGCCCACCATCGTGGAGCGCCGGGGCGCCTGAATTTCTGTTGTCTGAAACCGGTTTCGACGGTTATCGTGCGGCTTCGCCCCGCCCGGGACGTGCTCGCTTCAACGGACTTATCAGGAGAGGGAAACGACATGTTCAAGGAGTTCAAGGAATTCGCCGTCAAGGGCAACGTGGTGGACATGGCCGTCGGTATCATCATCGGCGGCGCGTTCGGCACCATCGTCAAGTCGCTCGTGGCCGATGTGATCATGCCTCCCATCGGACTGCTGCTCGGCGGCGTGGATTTCACCAACCTGTTCCTGGTGCTGAAGGCCGGCGCCGACGGCGTCACCAAGTTCGAGACCCTGGCCGCCGCCCAGGAGGCCGGCGCCGTGACCATGAACATCGGCGTGTTCTTCAACACGATCATCAGCTTCCTGATCGTGGCCTTCGCCGTGTTCCTGCTCATCCGGAACATCAACAAGCTGAAGCGCGAGGAGGAGGCGCCCGCGCCGGCGGCCCCCACCACCAAGGAGTGCCCGCACTGCCTGAGCACCATCCCCATCAAGGCCACGAAGTGCGCGCACTGCGCCTCGAACCTGTAGGGACCGCGCCGCGTTGAACCGGGACGGCCGCTCCGCGAGGGGCGGCCGTCGTCGTTCTCAGAGGTGACGGAGGATCTGGTAGGCCCAGACGGAGACGAAGGCGAGTCCGGCGGCGAGGCGCAGGGCCCGGGCCTCGCGCGGGCCCAGGGCGAGGGAGCGGCGCCAGCGCGGCATGACGGTGGCCGCGGCGGCGTAGAGCAGCCAAGCCGCCGCGAGCGCCAGGGCCGGCACCACCAGCGGATGCTGCCGCAGCGACTCGCCCACGTGGCCGCCGCCCAGGGCGCGCACGGCCCGCACGCCGCCGCAGGTGGGGCAGGCCACGCCCGTGGTCTCCAGCAGCACGCAGGACCGCGAACCGGGCGGCCACAGCCAGCCGCGCTGCACCACCCACCAGAGGCCCGCGGTCATCGGCGCGTAGACGAAGGCCAGCAGCCGCGGCAGCGGATCCCGCTCGGGGACGAGCCTCACGAATTCCCCACCGCCGCCGCGAACATGCCGAACACGATCACGCTCACGGTGCACCCGCAGATCGCCAGCAGCAGAGGCGCCAGCACGGCCATGACCGCCCGCAGGCCCGTGGTGCGGTGCGTCTCGCGCATGCCGATGATCGCGATCACCAGCGCCCACGGCGCCACCACGAAGCCGCCGCAAACCGGAATGAGACCCAGCACCGCCGGCGAGGCGCCGTACGCCACCGCACGCAGCGTGGCCTCGAAGCCGCGCTGCCCGGGGATGATCAGCATGGCGCCCAGGTGGGTCAGCCCCGCGCTGATGAAGAGGGTGATCAGCGCGGTCACCGGGCTGACGAACACGCCCATGGTCTCGAAGACGTGCATGAACGCCATCTCCGCGGCGTCGGCCCTCTCCAGCTCGTCCATGAAGGACAGCAGCCCCATGGTCATGCCCGAGAAGGCCACCGAGTAGAGACGGTCCACCACGCTCATCAGCACGTACAGCAGCACGTAGAACGACAGCGGCCCCCACACGCCACGCCGCACGGTCATGCCCCGGAACAGCCGCGTGGGCGCGGTCATGGCCAGACGGATGGTCTCGAAGAAGCCGCCGGCGTAGGAGTGGGCGGCGCGGTCCTCCCAGGGGGGGAGGTGGCCTTCGCCCGCGGGGGCGTCGTCGGGCGGGGGCGGCGCTCCATCGTCCTGCAGCGGCCTTCCGGCCTCGGGATCGTAGGCGGGCGGGAAGGGGGGCTCGTCGCGGCGGTCGTCGGTCATGGCGTCACGCTCCGGAGTCGGGATAGAAGTCGGTCTCGCCCTCGCGACGGGCCACGACCACGGCGCCGCAGCTGTCGCTGAAGATGTTCACGCAGGTGCGCAGCATGTCCAGCAGCGGGTCCACCGCCAGGATCAGCGCCACGCCTTCCAGGGGCAGCCCCACCGTGCCCAGCACGATGGCGATCATCACCAGGCCCGCCGAGGGGATCCCCGCCGCGCCGATGCTGGCCAGCAGGGCCGTCACCACCACCACGAACTGATCCACCGGCCCCAGAGCGATGCCGTAGGCCTGGGCGATGAACAGGGCGCACACGCACTCGTAGAGGGCCGTGCCGTCCATGTTCACAGTGGCCCCCAGCGGCAGCACGAAGCTGGTCACGCGGTTGCTCACGCCGGCGCGGTGCTCCACGCACTCCATGGTCAGCGGCAGGGTGGCGGAGCTGCTGCGGGTGGTGAAGGCGGTCATCAGGGCCGGCGCCATGGCCCGCGCGTGGCGCAGGGGCGGCACCCGCGCCCCCAGGCGCAGCAGCAGCGGCAGCACCACCAGCGCGTGCAGCCCCAGACCCAGCACCACCGTCAGCGCGAACTTGAGCAGCGGCGCGAAGGCCTCCAGCCCGCTGGTGGCCGCGATGCGCCCGATGAGCCCCAGCACCCCCAGCGGCGTGAAGCGGATCACCCAGCCGGTGATGCGCATCATGACCTGGAAGAGGCCGTCCCAGAACCGCAGCTGGGTGCCGCGCAGGGGCTCGTCCAGCAGGGTGAGGGCCGTCCCGAAGAGCATGCAGAACACGATGAGCGGCAGCATCTGCCCCTCGGCGGCGGCCTGCAGCGGATTGGTGGGGATCATGCGCAGCACGATGCCCACCAGGTCGGCGGCGCCGCGGCCGGAGAGCTCGTCGTCCAGCCCGGACACGTCGGCCGCCAGGCCCAGGGTCTGGCCCACGGGCACGCCGCCGGCCACGCCGGGGCGGATGGCGTTGACCAGCGCCAGGCCGATGAGGATGGCGATCAGGCTGGTCAGCATGTACCAGGTGAAGGTGCGGCGGAACAGGCGGCCCAGGGCGCGGGCGTCGCCCAGGCCGGCCACGCCGGTGATGATGGAGCCGGCCAGCAGCGGCACGATGACCATCTTCAGGGCGCGCAGGAAGAGATCGCCCAGGAAGCCCAGCACGGCCACCCCGTCCACGGGGCCCACGCGGCCGTCGGCGGGCAGGGCCAGGCCCAGGGCCAGGCCCAGGACCAGGGCCGTGAGGATCTGCCAATGGAGGGGCCAGCGCCAGGGGGCGGCCGGGGATGCGGGCATGGGGGTCCTCTCGCTGGGAAGCCGGATCGCGGGGGCCTGCGTGCAGCCTAACCCACGGGCCCGCAGCGCTCAAGGCCGGTCCGGGGCGGGAGGAAATCGTCCTGGCGGTCTGGGAGCGCGATGCTACAATGCGCCTTTCGTCCCCACCGCCAAGACCACGCGGCCCCGCCGCCGCCTTCACGGGAGATGCCATCCATGCGTTGGACGCCGAGCCGTAACGCCCCCGCCGCCGTGCCCTGCGACCTGCTGATCGTCGCCTGCCTCCAGGACGGCAAGACGGCCGATCTCTCGCCCTGGCGGGATCTGGACCGCACCGCCGGCGGCGCGCTGGCGGCGCTGAAGGGTTCCGACGTCTTCACGGGCGCGGCGGAGTCGGTCCACCTGACCGCGGGGGGCGGCGCCAAGGCCGGCTGGATCCTCCTGCTGGGCCTGGGCAAGGCCGATGATCTGACCCAGGAGGTCCTGCGCCGCGCCGTGGCCGTGGCCGTGCAGCGCGCCCGCGGGCTCAAGGCCGCCAAGCTGGGCCTGGCCCTGCCCTGGAAGGCCCTGGGCGACCTGGACCCTCTGGCCGTGGCCCGCAGCTGCGCCGAGGGCGGCGAGCTGGCCCTCTTCCAGACCGGCACCCACAAGACCGGCAAGGACGCCGTGAGCGCGGATCCCCGCAGCGTGGCCGTGACCACCGACGGCGCCGATGCGGCCGCCGTGCGCGACGGCCTGACCCAGGGCGTGGACCTGGCCGCCGGCTGCCTCTTCGCGCGCGCCCTGGTCAACATGCCCCCCAACGACCTCCACCCCGAGCGGATGAGCGCCGAGGCGCGCAAGCTGGCCCGCCAGGAGGGCTACACCTGCCAGGTCCACGGCGAGGCCTGGCTGCGCGAGAAGAAGATGGGGGGCATCCTGGGCGTGGGGCAGGGCAGTCGCCGCGGCTCGCGCCTGGTGGTGCTGGAGCGCAAGCCCAAGGTCCGCGGCAAGGTCCCCACCATCGCCCTGGTGGGCAAGGGCGTGACCTTCGACACCGGCGGCATCTCCATCAAGCCGTCCAGCAACATGCACGAGATGAAGGGCGACATGGGCGGCGCCGCCGCCGTGCTGGGCGCCGCGCTGATCCTGGCCCGCCGCAACGTGAAGGCGCGCCTGCTGGTGCTGGTGCCCACGGTGGAGAACATGCCCGACGGCGACGCCATCCGGCCGGGCGACGTGCTGCGCATGGCCTCGGGCAAGACCGTGGAGGTGCTCAACACCGACGCCGAGGGCCGCCTCATCCTGGCCGACGCCCTGCACCACGCGCGCACCCTCAAGGCCGACGCCATCATCGACGCCGCCACGCTCACCGGCGCCTGCGTGGTGGCCCTGGGCGAGCAGTTCTGCGGTCTCTTCGGCAACGACGGCCCCCTGCGCGAGGCCCTGGACCGCGCCGGCGGCGAGGTCTTCGAGCGCGCCTGGCCCATGCCCATCGTGGACGAGTTCCACAAGATGCTCGAGAGCCCCATCGCGGACCTGAAGAACATCGGCGGCGGCCGCTGGGCCGGCGCCAGCACCGCGGCGGCGTTCCTGGAGGAGTTCGTGGACGAGGACACGCCCTGGGCGCACCTGGACATCGCGGGGCCCAGCTGGACGTCGTCCGCCACGCCCACCACGCCGGCCGGGCCCACGGGCTTCGGCGCGCGGCTGATCGCCCGCGCGGTGGAACGCTACCTCGAGGACCGCAAGGACGGATGACGCTCCGGGGCGCGGCAACCCGACCGGGGCTGACCCGCGCCCTGACCCGCCTGGCCCTGCCGGTGGTCCTGGCCAACGTGGCCCAGACCCTCATGGGCCTGGTGGACACGCTCATGGTGGGCCAGCTCGGCGCCGCCCCCCTGGCGGCGGTGGGCGTGGCCACGCTGGTGTTCTCCGCCGTGGCCTCCAGCCTCAAGTCCTACGACGTGGCCGTGCAGACCCACACCGCCCACCGCGTGGGGGAGGGCAACGACGGCGACGTGGGACCGGTGCTCGCCACGGGCCTGGCCCTGGCCCTGCTGCTGGGCGCCGTGTCCACCGCCGTGCTCCTGCGCTGGCCCGCCGCCCCGCTGGCCCTGCTGTCCGACGACCCCGACGTGCGCCGCCTGGGTGGGGACTACCTGCGGACGCGTGTGCCGGGCATGACGGCCTTCATGGCCTTCTTCATCCTGCGCAGCGCCTTCGACGGCATCGGCTGGACGCGTGTGGGCATGGCGGTGGGCATCGGCATGAACGTGGTGAACGCGGTGCTGAACTGGGGGCTGATCTTCGGCCGCCTGGGGCTGCCCCGCCTGGAGGTGGCCGGCGCCGGCCTGGCCAGCACCGTGTCCAGCCTGCTGGCGGTGCTCGCCCTGGTGGCGGTGGCCCTGCGGCCGCGGGTGCGCAAGCGCTTCCGGCTGCTGCGTCGCGACGGGCTGCGGCCCGACCTGGTGGGCCCGCTCACGCGCACGGCCTGGCCCGCGGGCGTGCAGGTGCTCGGCGCGCTGCTGGCGGTTCTGGTGTTCTTCGCCATTTTGGGCAGGATCTCCACGGTGGCCGTGGCCGCCGGGAACGTGGTGCTGCGCATCGCGGCCCTGTCGTTCATGCCGGCCATCGGCATGGGCGTGGCGGTGCAGACCGCCGTGGGGCAGGCCCTGGGCGCGAGCGATCCGCGGAGCGCCGTGCGCACCGCCCGCCGCGGCGTGGGCCTCTCGATGATCGGCATGGGGCTGTTCGGCATCGTGTTCCTGGTCGCGCCGGGGCGCCTCATGGGGCTCTTCGCCACCGATCCCGTGGTGGTGGCGGCGGGCGTGCCCATCCTGCGGCTCATGGGCCTGGTGCAGGTCTTCGACGCCGTGGGCCTGACCCTGGCCGGAGCCCTGCGCGGGGCCGGCGCCACCCGCATCGTGATGCTCGTGGACGTGATCTCGGCCTGGGGCTTCTTCCTGCCCAGCGCCTGGTATTTCGGAGTGCACCGCGGCGGCGGCCTCAACGGCGCCTGGATCGGGGTGCTCCTGTGGTTCTCCCTCTACGCCGTGGGCATGGCCTGGTGGTTCCTGCGCCACGATTGGTCCGCCAACGAGGTGACCCGTGCGTGATCTCTTCAGCCAGCCCGAGCCGCCGCAGCAGGACGCCCGCCGCGTCCTGACCGTGGGCGAGCTCAACGAGGCCATCGAGGACGCCCTGCGCGGGGCGTTCCCCGCGGCCGTGTGGGTGCGCGGGGAGATCCAGCGGCTGGTGAACCGCAACGGGAACATCTACTTCGAGCTGCACGGATCCGACGGGGGAAGCGTGGACCTGCTCCAGGTCAAGGCCCTGAAGTGGGACCGCGCCAAGTTCGGCCTGGACCGCTACTTCGACGGCTCGGACCCGGACCTGCGCCTGCGGGACAGCATGGAGGCCTGCCTCCAGGTGCGCGTGGACTACCACCGCAAGTGGGGCATGAGCCTGCAGCTGGTGGGCGTGGACACCACCTACACCCTGGGCCAGCTGGAGGCGCGCCGCCGCCGCACCCTGGCCTGGCTCCAGGCCGAAGGGCTGCTGGAGCTCAACAAGACGCGGCCCCTGCCGGAGCTGCCCCTGCGCGTGGGGCTGGTCACCTCCGCGGACAGCGCGGCGGCCAAGGACTTCCTCACCGGCCTGCGCGACTCGGGCTACGCCTTCCAGGTGCGCCTGGCGGACTGCCGCATGATGGGCGACGGCATGGTGGCCCAGGTCACGGCCGCCGTCACGGCCCTGGGCCGCAGCGCCGTGGACGTGGTGGTGGTCACCCGCGGCGGCGGCTCGCGCGCGGACCTGTCCTGGTTCGACCACCCGGACGTCTGCGCCGCCGTCGCGCGCTGCGGTCGGCCGGTGCTCACGGCCATCGGTCACGAGATCGACCAGTCCCTGGCGGATCTCGTGGCCCACCATCATCTCAAGACGCCCACCGCCGCCGCCCAGGACCTGGCGGACCGCGTGGGCGCGGCGGAGCTGCGGCTGGAGCGCGCCGCCGCCGCGACGGCCCGCGCCGCCGCGGCCGGCGTCCGCGCCGCCGCCTTGGATCTGGGCGCCGCCACCCGCCGCCTGAACGTGGCCGTGGCCGCCCGCGTGCGCGGGGAGGCCGCCCAGCTGGAGCATCTGCGCACCGGCGTGGCGCGCGAGGCCCGGCGCCGCCTGGCCGCCGCGGACCGCGACCTGGCCGCCGCCGCACCGCGCCTGGCCGCCGCCACCCGCCGCCGCGCCGCCGCCGCCGGCCGCGAGCTCGACGCCCTGGCGTGGCGCCTGCAGCCCGGCCGCCTGCTGTCCGCCTGGCCCCGCCGCCGCGACGGCCTGGACCGCGCCGCGGCCCGCCTGGCCCGCCGCCTGCCCGGCCTGCTGGCCGAGCGCGCGCGCCGCCTGGAGCACCTGGAGGAGAAGGCCCGCCTGCTGGATCCCGCGCGCCTGCTGGCCCGCGGCTACAGCCTGACCCTGGACGCCGACGGCCGCCTGCTGCGGTCGGCGGCCCAGGCCCGGCCCGGCGGCCGCCTGACCACGCGGCTGGCCGACGGCCGCATCGAGAGCATCGTGGAGAACGTGGACCCGGACGACAAGGGAGCGCGAGCGTGAACGCCAAGAAGAAGGACCCCAGCTTCGGCGAGGCCGTGGGCGAGGTGGAGGACATCCTGGCCCGGCTGGAGGCCGACGAGGTGGACGTGGACGAGCTCGGCGCCGAGGTCAAGCGCGCCGTGGAGCTGGTGGGCCTGTGCCGCGAGAAGCTGCGGCGCACGGAGCTGGAGGTGAAGGAGTTCGTGGCCGCCCTGGAGGCCGACGCCGGACCCGCCGCCCCGGCCTCAACCGACGCCGCCGACGGCGACCTTCCCTTCTAGGAGACCCGTGGAACCGCTGATCACCGTCAAGGACCTGGTCAAGGACTACCAGACCTCCCGGCGCCGCGAGGGCGTGTGGGGCGGCGTGGTGGACCTGGTCAAGCCGCGCCGCTCCACGCTGCGCGCCGTGGACCACGTGAACTTCGAGATCGCGCCGGGGGAGATGGTGGGCTACATCGGCGCCAACGGCGCCGGCAAGAGCACCACCATCAAGATGCTCACGGGCATCCTCACGCCCACCTCGGGCCACGTGTCCGTGGGCGGGCTCACGCCCTGGAAGGACCGCCGCCACTACACGCGCCACATCGGCGCCGTGTTCGGCCAGCGCACGCAGCTGTGGTGGGACCTGGCGGTGATCGAGTCCTTCCACCTCCTGCGCAAGATCTACGAGGTGCCGGAACCGGAGTACAAGCGCCAGCTGGACCTCTTCCGCGGCATGCTGGAGCTGGACGGCTTCCTGCACCAGCCCGTGCGCAAGCTGTCGCTGGGCCAGCGCATGCGCTGCGATCTGGCCGCCGCCCTGCTCCACGGCCCGCGCCTGCTGTTCCTGGACGAGCCCACCATCGGCCTGGACGTGGTGGCCAAGGAGAGCGTGCGCACCTTCCTCAAGGAGATCCGCGAGACCCTGGGCGTGACCGTGCTGCTGACCACCCATGACCTGGGCGACATCCAGCAGCTCTGCCGCCGCATCATCATCATCGACCACGGCAAGGTGGTCTTCGACGGCGACCTGCAGGACATGCGCGCCGACGTGGGCGACCGCGTGCGCCTGACCGTGGAGCTGCGCGAACCCACGCCCTGGGCCGCGGTGGCCGCCGACACCGGGGGCATGCCCGTGTCCTGGCGCGAGCAGGACGGCCTGATCCACGTGGCCGAATTCTCGCGGCAGGACGTGCGCTCGGCCGAGGTGATCCGCGCCGTGGTCAACGCCCGCCAGGTGTACGACCTGCGCATCGAGGAGCAGGACATCGAGGAGGTGGTGCGCGGCATCTACCGCCGCGGCGCCGTGGCCAAGGGGGAGTCCGCGTGAGCGCGCCCGCCGCCGCCGGCGCCGCCGCCGCCCCGGCCCTGCGCCGCTGGCACCGCGGCCGCACGGCCACCCTGGGGCTCTACTGGAACTTCGCCCGCCTGGCCTTCCTCAAGTTCCTGGCCTACCGCCTGCGCTACTACACGGGCGTGGTGAGCTACACGGTGTTCGTGGCCGGCAACGCGTTCCTCTACTCGGCGCTGTATCACAGCCGCCCGGAGGCCGAGCCGGTCATCGGCGGGCTGACCCTGGCGCAGATGGTGGGCTACGTGATCCTGAGCTGGGTGGGGCGCAGCTTCTACTTCAACAACATCGACCGCACCCTGGCCCACCAGATCGTGCAGGGCGAGATCGCCATGGAGCTGATCAAGCCCTACCACGTGCAGACGGTGCAGATGAGCGAGGCGCTGGGCGAGGGCCTGTTCCGCATGCTCATGTTCACGCTGCCCATCCTGGTGGTGGTCACGCCCCTGTTCGGGCTGCCGGCCCCGCCCCATCCGTCGCTCTACGGCTGGACGCTGCTGAGCTTCCTGCTGGCCTTCCTGGTCAACGCGCAGGTGAACTTCCTGGTGGGGTGCCTGGCCTTCTTCCTCAAGAACATCGTGGGGGTGATCCGCGCCAAGATGATCCTCATGGAGTTCCTCACCGGCGTGCTCATCCCGTTCTCGTTCTTCCCGGGCTGGGTGCAGTCGGTCATGGATTGGCTGCCCTTCCAGGCCATCAGCTACATCCCGGTCACGGTGTACCTGGGGCTGCGGCCGGCGGGGGAGCTGCAGGAGGCGCTGCTGATCCAGGGCGCCTGGGCGCTGGGCCTGTTCGTGGCGGGGCGCCTGGTCTGGAACGCCTCGGTCAAGCGCGTGACCCTGCAGGGAGGCTAGGATGGACCGCACGCACGCTCCCCACCTGCTGCCTCCGCGCGACGCCGCCCGCGGCGCCCGCCGCCGCGAGCTGCGCCGCCAGGGCGCCATCTACGCGGCGTTCTTCGCCCAGTTCGTCAAGTCGCGCCTGGCCTACCGCATGGACTTCCTGATCGACCTGGTGGCCAACCTCTTCTCGCTGGGCGTGCAGATCGCCGTGATCACGGTGCTCTTCTCCAAGGTCTCGGCCCTGCAGGGCTGGTCCTACGAGCAGGTGCTGTTCATCTACGGATTCAGCCTGCTGCCCCTGGGCCTGTTCAACCTGGTGAGCGTGAACCTCTACCGCTTCAGCGACATGTACATCATCGAGGGCCAGTTCGACCGCGTGCTCCTGCGGCCGGTCAACCCTCTGGCGCAGGTGCTGTTCAGCAGCTTCGGCATGGGCGGCCTCAACGAGCTGGTGCTGGGCTCGGCGGTCATGGGCTACGCCCTGCACGGCATGGAACGGGCGCTGGGGGTGGGCGACGTGCTGCTGCTGCTGCTCTTCGCGGCCACGGCGGGCCTGGTCTACCTGGGGGTGTTCCTGGGCCTCACGTCGGTGTCGTTCTGGTTCGAGGACCGCATGGGCCTGGCGCCGCCGGTCTACAACGTGATCCGCTTCGCCCGCTACCCGCTGACCATCTTCCACCCGCTGGTGCGGCTGCTGCTGACCTTCGTGCTGCCCTTCGCCTGGGTGGCGTACTATCCGTCCACCTGGTTCATCGGCGCCGACGAGTTCCGCCGCATCGCCCTCTTGACGCCCGCGGTGGGCGCGGCCACCTTCGGTCTCGCCTACCTGGTGTGGACGCGGGGGATGCGCCGCTACACCAGCACCGGAAGCTGATCGGCCGGGAACCCGCGCGCCCCGGGCGCGTTGGAAGCGGCCGTCGGAAGGAGACACCCATGCCCCATGCCATCGCCCCGCGCCCCGCGATCCTGCTGGCGGCGCTCCTGTTCCTGGCCACAAGCGCCGGCGCCGTCACCTGGGGCGGCGAGCTGGGCGTGGTCCACCTGAGCTTCCAGCCCGCCCCGGACGTGCAGCCCGTCCTGGAGCAGGAGCCCGCCCAGGGTCTGGGCCTGCTGGTGGACGTCTACGCGGTGATGATGGACATGGACCCGGTCCGCTACCGCGGCGAACGCGTGCTGGCCGCCGGCGGCTACGAGATGCGCCTGCGCGTGGAGGGGGCCGAGGGCGCCCAGGTGCTGGGCAAGGAGATCCCGGTCAACAACCTGGACGTGGCCCCGGACAACGCCGGCATCATCTGCGGTCTGCAGCCGGACATCACCTTCCAGGACAAGGGCGTGGTCCTGGCCAAGTGGCGCGTGCGCATCCCCGGCGACAACCCCAAGCCCGTCAGCTTCCATCTGGATCCCGAAGGCGCGGTCAGCCACCGCGGCGTGGCCGGCGCGGAGGACGCCGCGCCGTACATGCTCTGGACCGGCAGCCTCCAGAACCGCCAGCACGGCCTCATGTGCGCCGCCGGCTACGTGCCCGCCTGGCTCAACCCCGAGGGCGAACCGGACCTGACGCCCCGCCACGCCAAGGTCTCGTGGCGCGACACGGGCCTCTTCACGCTCCCCGAGTAGCCGCGCCATCACCGCCCCGGAACGAGAACGCCCCGGCCGCATGGCCGGGGCGTCGACGCTCCGAGCCGCTCGGTCTCAGTGCCCGCCCGCGCAGATCTCCACCAGCACCCCCCCGGTGCTCTTGGGATGGGCGAACACGATGGACTTCCCGTGCGCCCCCGGCAGCGGCTCCTCGTTCAGCAGCCGCAGCCCCGCCCGCCGGCAGTTCTCCAACGCCTGCTCCATGTCCGCCGCCGCGAAGGCCACATGATGCAGCCCCGCCCCCTTCTTGGCGATGAACTTCCCCACGTTCGATTCCGGATCCTGAGACTCCAGCAGCTCGATGTGCCCGATCGGACTCGCGTTGTTCAACCGCAGGAACGCCACCCGCAGCTTCTCCCGCGGCACCTCTTCGATCCCATCCAACTCCAGCCCCAGCAGCCCCTTGTAAAGCGCGATGGACTCCTCGAGATCCTCCACCGCGATCCCGATATGATCCACATGCCCCGCCATGCCCTCCGGCAACCCGATATCCTCGATCCTCATCCCAACCTCCCGGTTCGATTCCCCCACCAATATAGCGAGCGGAACGCGACGCGGAAACGTTTCCCGGCGGTGGCGGGGAGAGGGAGGTGGAGGGGGATGTCGGGGGGCGTCGCGGAGGCCCTGGAGCCAGGAGGGCGGAAGGGCCGGAGCGCCGAGCGCAGCACCGGCAGGAGGCCGGTGCCAGCGCCCCCCCGACATCCCCCTCCACCTCCCTCTCCCCACGACGGCCTGGATTCGCTTCCGCATCGCCCTCCCGTTCGCTATCTTGGTGGAGGTCACAAACCCGGAGGACGGCATGAAGGATCCGCGACACGCGCAGTTGGCAGAGCAATTGGTGAACTACTCGGTGCGGGTGCAGCCCGGCGAGGTGGTGTACATCGAGCTGAAGGGGTTGGAGACGCTGGATCTGGGGCGCGAGCTGATCCGGGCCGTGACCGCGGCCGGGGGCGTGCCGTTCTGGTACTACAACGACGAGGACCTGTCGCGGGGCTTCGTGAAGCAGGCGTCGGAGAAGCAGTTCAAGCTGTGGGCGGCCTTCCACAGGAAGGCCATGGAGAACTCGGACTGCTACATCGCCATCCGCGGCAGCAGCAATCCGTTCGACCACAAGGACGTCGATGCCGAGCGCATGAAGTGGTACAACCAGGCCTACTGGGACGAGGTGCACACCCGCCGCGTGAACCACACCAAGTGGGTGGTGCTGCGCTATCCCAACCCCAGCATGGCCATCCAGGCGGAGCGTCCCACGGAGGACCTGGAGGACTTCTACTTCCGCGTCTGCTGCTTCGACTACCAGAAGATGTCCAAGGCCATGGATCCCCTGCACGCGCTGATGACGCGCACGGACCGCGTCCGCATCACCGGGCCCGGCACGGACCTCTCGTTCAGCATCAAGGACATCGGCGCCGTGAAGTGCGACGGCCACCGCAACGTGCCCGACGGCGAGGTGTACTCCTGCCCGGTGCGCGACTCGGTCAACGGCGTGATCACCTACAACGCCGCCAGCATGCGCAACGGCGTGCTCTTCAAGAACGTGCGCTTCGAGTGCAAGGACGGGAAGATCGTCCAGGCCACCTGCGACGGCGACGACGCCAAGCTCAACGAGATCCTGGACACGGACGAGGGCGCGCGGTACTTCGGCGAGTTCGCCATCGGCGTGAACCCCTTCATCGACGCCCCCATGCTGGACACCCTCTTCGACGAGAAGATCGGCGGCTCCTTCCACCTCACGCCGGGCCAGGCCTACAAGGCCACGGACAACGGCAACACCAGCGCCGTGCACTGGGACCTGGTCTGCATCCAGACCCCGGCCTGGGGCGGGGGAGAGATCGCCTTCGACGGCGTGACCATCCGCAAGGACGGTCTCTTCACCCTGGACGAGCTGAAGCCGCTGAACCCGGAGAATTTCGTCTGAGCCGTCCCTGCGCCATGGCCGCGAGGCCCGAGGAACCGATATGAAGACCCGGATGCTGATCCTGTTCGCCGTCGTGTCGCTGCCCCTGTCTGCCGCCGCCGCCGACGCCGAGCCCCGCTCCTGGGCGCTGGGCTGGGCCGACGGCATCACCCTGCGCCACCAGCTCACCTCCGACTGGGACCTGAACCTGGCCGCCGGCCCCAACGACCGCTGGGAGGACACCACCGTCACGTCCTGGGACGACGGCGCCGTCGGGGACGCTCTCACCACCCGACCGTCCGACGACAAGCGGGAGCAGGGCTGGGTCCGCCTGGGTGCGGGCCGCGCCCTCACCGCCGACGGTCCCTTCCGCCTCTCGGGCCTCCTGTCCCTGCGCTATCTCTGGAGCCGCGAGCAGGACCTGAACCAGACCATCTACGACCCGGGCGTGGACGAGTCCCTGCGCCTGGTGCGCACCAACCGCGACGACTGGAGCCTGGACCTGGGCCTGCGGGCGGCCGCGGCCCTGAGCGGGCGCTTCTGGCTGGAAACGCGGTTCGGACTGCTCTACACGTGGCGCACCACCGAGAGCCGCACCACCACGCGCCGCCTGCAGGGCAGCTCCTACGAGGAGACCGTGGACGTGGACGTCACCAAGCTCAAGACCTTCGACGATTACGGCTGGTACGGCACCGGCTCCCTGGACCTGGTCTTCTGGTTCTGAGATGCGGGCTCGTCTGACGGTCCTGGTCCTGCTGGCGGCGCTCGCGGCCGCGCGTCCCGCCGCCGCGGCAGGGACGTGGCTCGTGGGCGTGGAGCAGGACGCCGCCCTCATGCACCTGCCTTGCGGCTGCGGGGTGATCATCGACCTGAATGATCCGGCCCTGCTGCTGGGCCGGCGCTGGGACGCGGGCTGGAGTCTCACGGTGAGCCTGTCCCGATCCAGTTCGCAGGCCAGCGGAGACGGCTACGACAGCGTCGCCCGCTGGACCCGCCTGCGCGCGGGCAGGGCGCTGGTGCGGGACGGCCGCTGGACGCTCTGGCTCGAGCTGGAAGGGGCCAACGCCTGGTCGGAATGGACGCGGGGAGAGGATCCGGCGGTGGACGGCGTGCGCGAGTGGCGGGAGACGTGGTCCGGCGCGGCGCGGCTCCGCCCGGAAGCGCGGATCTGGCGGGAGCTGCGCGTGAGCACCAGCATCGGCCTGCAGCGCCTGCGCACGGAACGGGTCACGACCACGGCGGCGGCCGAGGGCGCCCGCACCGTCTCGCGGACCGTCGTCGAGGGCTGGAGCGAGTTCGGCGATGCCTCGGAGTACGATCTGACCTTCGTCTGGAGCTTCTAGCCCCCCGCCTCCGGCGTCACCACCACCAGCAGATCCCCGGCGTTGACCGACTGCCCGGCCGCCACCTTGATCTCCTCCACGACGCCGTTGACCGGCGCGCTGATCTCGTTCTGCATCTTCATGGCCTCCAGCACCAGCAGGGCCTCGCCCGCCTGCACCGCCTGGCCCGCGGCCACGGCCACCGACACCACCACGCCCGGGATCTCGGCCTTGATCTGGCCGCCGCCGCCGGTCTGCTCCAGGCTCTGCTGGGCCATGGCGTGCAGCTCGTCCATCACGTGCAGGGGGAGGGTGCGGCCGCGGATGGTGGCGTCCAGCACGCCGCGTTCGGCGCGGGGGCTGAGGTCGATCAGGTGCATGGCGCCGTCCACGCGCAGGCTCAGGGCGCGGCCGTTCTGCACCAGCACGGCGTCCACCTCGTGGAGCTCGCCGTCGTCGATCTGCACGGCGCGGCGGCCGGCGCGGTCGCGGGCCACCACGGCGTCGTGCTGCAGGCCGTGGTACTGGAGCACGTAGCGCTTCTTCATCCACATGGTCAGCGTCCTCCGGTCATGCGGCGCAGGGCGTCCAGGCGCCAGGGCGAAGGCGCGCCGCAGGGGGCGTCGCCGGTCTTCACGGCCTCGCGGCGGTCGGCCTCGAACAGGGCGGCGGCGGTGAGCAGGGCCTCGCGGTCGGCGTCGGGCAGCGGGTCCTGGAACTCCGCCGGGTCGAAGCGTTCGTCGATGAAGTTCGTGGTGTAGCTGCCGTCCAGGAACCGCGTGCGGTCCAGGGCCCATAGGTGGAAGTCGATGTTGTGGCCCGGCCCGTGCAGCGTGTACTCCGTGAGCGCGCGCTTGCCGCGGGCGATGGCCTGGGCGCGGTCCTCGCCCCACACGATGAGCTTGGCCAGCAGCGGGTCGTAGTGGATGGGCACGTCGAAGCCCTCGTAGATGCCGCTGTCCACGCGCACCCCCGGCCCCGTGGGCGCGATGTGGCTGCTGATGCGCCCCAGCGCCGGCAGGAAGCCCTTGGACGGATCCTCGGCGTAGATGCGGAACTCGATGGCCCAGCCGTGCTGCCGCAGGTCCTCCTGGCGGTAGGGCAGGCCCTCGCCCCGGGCGATGCGCACCTGCGCCCGCACCAGGTCCGTGCCTGTCACCAGCTCCGTGATGGGGTGCTCCACCTGCAGCCGCGTGTTCATCTCCAGGAAGAAGAACTCGCCCTTGTCCGAGAGGATGAACTCCACCGTGCCGGCGCCCAGGTAGTCCACGGACTCGGCCGTGCGCACCGCCGCGGCGCAGATCTCCGCGCGCAGCTCCGGCGTGAGGCTGGGCGACGGCGACTCCTCGATCACCTTCTGGTGCCGCCGCTGCACCGAGCACTCGCGCTCGAACACGTGCACGGCGTTGCCCTTCCCGTCGCCCAGCACCTGCACCTCGATGTGCTTCGGGTTGGTGATGAAGCGTTCCACGAACACGGCGTCGTCGCCGAAGGAGGCCTTGGCCTCGCCCATGGTCTGGCGCAGGGCGGCGTCGATCTCCGCCTCCGCGTGCACCACGCGCATGCCCTTGCCGCCGCCGCCCGCCGCCGCCTTCAGCAGCACCGGGTAGCCGATCTCCGCGGCCGCCGCCTTGGCCGTGGCGGCGTCGCGCACGGCCTCCTCGGTGCCCGGGATCACCGGCACGCCGCTCTGCATCATCTTGCGCCGCGCCGCCAGCTTGTTGCCCATGAGGTGGATGGTCTCGGGCGGCGGCCCGATGAACACGAGGCCCGCGTCCGCGCAGGCCTGGGAGAACGCCGCGTTCTCCGACAGGAACCCGTAGCCGGGATGCACCGCGTCGGCTCCGGAGATCCGGCAGACCTCCAGCAGCTTCTCCTGCACCAGGTAGCTCTGGGCCGCCGGCGCCGGTCCGATGGGGTAGGCCTCGTCCGCGGTCAGCACGTGCAGGGCGGTGCGGTCGGCCTCGGAGTACACGGCCACCGTGCCGATGCCCATCTCCTTCAGCCCCTGCATCACCCGCACGGCGATCTCGCCCCTGTTCGCCACGAGCACCTTGGTGATCTTGCGCTTGCTCATGGTTCTCCTAGAGGGGGATGTTGCCGTGCTTCTTGGGCGGCAGGGTCTGCTTCTTGTTGCGCAGGTTGTGCAGCGCGGCGATGAGCAGCGGACGCGTGTCCCGCGGCTCGATCACGTCGTCCAGATAGCCCAGGCCCGCGGCCACGTAGGGGTTGGCGAAGTTGTCGTTGTACTCGTCCACCAGCTCCTTGCGCAGGGCGTCGGGATCGTCGGCCTCCTTGAGCTTCTCGCGGTGCAGGATGTTCACCGCACCCTCGGGCCCCATCACCGCCAGCTCCGCGGTGGGCCAGGCCACGTTCCAGTCGGCGCGGATGTGCTTGCTGCTCATCACGTCGTAGGCGCCGCCGTAGGCCTTGCGGGTGATCACCGTGAGCTTGGGCACCGTGGCCTCGCAGTAGGCGAAGAGCAGCTTGGCCCCGTGCTTGATGATGCCGCCGAACTCCTGCTCCGTGCCCGGCAGGAACCCGGGCACGTCCTCGAAGGTCACCAGCGGCACGTTGAAGCTGTCGCAGGTGCGGATGAAGCGCGCCGCCTTCAGCGAGGCGTCGATGTCCAGCACGCCCGCCTGCACCTTGGGCTGGTTGGCCACGATGCCCACCGGCATGCCGTCCAGACGCGCGAAGCCGCAGAGGATGTTCATGGCGTAGCGGGGCTGGATCTCCAGGAAGTCGCCGTCGTCCACCACCAGGGAGATCACGTCGCGCATGTCGTAGGGCTTGCGCGGATCCGTGGGCACCACCTCGTTCAGCTTGGCGTCGCGCC
This sequence comes from Candidatus Krumholzibacteriia bacterium, assembly GCA_035447065.1. Classification (GTDB taxonomy): domain Bacteria; phylum Krumholzibacteriota; class Krumholzibacteriia; order LZORAL124-64-63; family LZORAL124-64-63; genus CALEMW01. The sequence continues at coordinate 127,083 of DAOTGJ010000003.1, read as the reverse complement.
GGTCCGGCTGGTCCGACGGCGCGCGCCGCGGCGGCTCCTCCAGGTTGTTCTGGGGCAGGAAGCCCAGCAGCCGCCGCGTCATCAGCAGGCAGTCCTGGTCCGTGGCCGCCATGAGGTGGGCCACGCCGCTGCGCGAGGTGTGGGTGGCCGCGCCGCCCAGCTCCTCCTGGGTCACGGTCTCGCCCGTGACCATCTTGATCACGTCGGGTCCGGTCACGAACATGTAGCTGGTCTGGTCCACCATCAGCGTGAAGTCCGTGATGGCGGGGGAGTACACCGCCCCGCCCGCGCACGGCCCCATGATGGCCGAGATCTGGGGCACCACGCCCGACGCCATGGTGTTGCGCCAGAAGATCTCCGCGTAGCCCGCCAGGGACTTCACGCCCTCCTGGATGCGCGCTCCGCCGGAGTCGTTCAGGCCGATCACCGGGCAGCCGTTCTCCAGCGCCTGGTCCATGAGCCGGCACACCTTCAGGGCGTTGGTCTCGCTCATGGAGCCGCCGTACACGGTGAAGTCCTGGGCGAACACGTACACCTGCCGCCCGTCGATGCGCCCCACGCCGGTCACCATGCCGTCGCCCACGGGCTTCTCGGGGATGGTCTTCTCCCGATGCGTCACGAAGACGCCCGTCTCCATGAAGGTGCCCTCGTCCAGCAGGAGGTGGATGCGCTCCCGGGCGGTCAGCCGCCCCTTGGCGTGGATCTTGTCGATGCGGGCCTGGCCGCCGCCCAGATGGGCCTGCTCGCGCAACTCCTGCAGACGCTGGAGCTTGGCGTCGATGCTATCGGACATGAGGCAACCTTTCGGCTGGTCGGAGGGTGCGGGAGGGATGTCGCCGGATGCTACCGCAGTGATCGCCGACGGTCAACGTGCGAACCTGCGCAGATGATCGTCCGCTTGCCTCCGCGCGGCGATCTGCTAAGGTCCGCCCATCGCACCCAACCAACCGCTGGAGGCCCCCATGTCCTACGAGACCCTGCTGCTGGAGACCCGCGGCGCCGTGGCCCTGGTCACCGTGAACCGCCCCGAGAAGATGAACGCCCTCAACGCGCAGGTGCTGGCGGACCTGAAGGCCTGCTTCGGCGCCCTGCGCGCGGACCCGAGCGTGAAGGCCGTGGTGCTGACCGGCGCGGGGGAGAAGGCCTTCGTGGCCGGGGCCGACATCTCGGAGCTGGCCGGCGCGGGAGGCCCCGCCCTGGAGCGCATGGCCGAGCAGGGGCAGGCGCTCATGTGGTCCATAGAGAACCTGGGCAAGCCGGTGATCGCCGCGATCAACGGCTTCGCCCTGGGCGGCGGCTGCGAGCTGGCCCTGGCCTGCACCTTCCGCTACGCCGCCGACACGGCGCGCCTGGGCCTGCCGGAGATCACCCTGGGCCTGATCCCCGGCTACGGCGGCACCCAGCGCCTGCCGCGCCTGGTGGGCCGCGGCCGCGCCCTGGAGATGATCCTCACCGGCGGCATGACCGGCGCCCAGGAGGCCCTGGCCATGGGCCTGGTCAACAAGGTGCTGCCCCAGGCGGAGCTGCTGGAGACGGCCCTGGCCACAGCCGGGCGCATCGCGGGCCACAGCGCGGGCACCATCCGCTACGCCCTGAAGGCCGTGAACGAGGGCCTCAACTCCGGTCCCGACGCCGGCCAGCGCCTGGAGGCCGCCCTCTTCGGCGCGGTGGGCGCCACCGAGGACGCGGCCGAGGGCTGCCGCGCCTTCCTGGAGAAGCGCAAGCCGGCGTTCAAGGACGCCTGAATTTCCCTGGTTTCCGCGCAGGTGGCCGGCCGACCCCGCGGGGCGTCCGGCCTTCTTGATACCTGCTCTCAGCCGGGAGTTCGTCCTACCGCCGTCCCGTCCCGTTGACTATGTTTGCCCCACAACACCCTACCCATCGTTCCCCAAGCGAGGAGGCGGGATGAACGCGACTCCAGCTGCCGCTGCTCCCTACATCGAGATCAACGCCGAGCTCTGCAAGGGCTGCAAGCTCTGCCTCGCCGTCTGCCCCAAGAGCGTCATCGCCATCAGTGACGACCTCAACGGATCCAGCTACCACCCGGCCTACTACACCGGAGAGCACTGCACGGGCTGCGCCCTGTGCTTCTACGCCTGTCCGGAACCGGCCGCGATCCGCGTCGTCAAGCCCTAGGCCCTGAAGCGAGGAGACGGAGATGTCCAAGCAGTTCATGAAGGGCAACGACGCCATCGTCGTCGGGGCCCTGCAGGCGGGGTGCCGGGCCTACTACGGCTATCCCATCACCCCCGCCAGCGAGATCGCCCACGCCGCGGCCATGCACTTCCCGGCCCTGGGCGGCACCTTCATCCAGGCCGAGTCCGAGGTGGCGGCCATCAACATGGTGTACGGCACCGCGGGCATGGGCATCCGCACCATGACGGCCAGCAGCAGCCCCGGCTTCTCCCTGAAGCAGGAGGGCATGAGCTACATCGCCGGCGCCGAGCTGCCCTGCGTGGTGGTCAACGTGGTGCGCGGCGGTCCGGGCCTGGGCAACATCGCGCCCGAGCAGGCCGACTACTTCCAGGTGACCAAGGGCGGCGGCCACGGCAACTACCGCCTGATCACCCTGGCGCCCAACTGCGCCCAGGAGATGTGCGACCTGACGGTCCACGCCTTCGACCTGGCGGACAAGTACCGCAACCCGGCCTGCATCATGGCCGACGGCTTCACCGGCCAGATGATGGAGCCGGTGGACGTGCCCGCCGCCCGCGTGGTGCCCTACGACCACACGGACTGGTGCGTGCGCGGCGACGCCGCCACCCACAAGAACCTCATCAGCTCCATCTTCCTGGAGAGCGTGGACCTGGAGCGCCACAACCTGAAGCTGGACGCCAAGTACAAGGAGATCACGGCCAACGAGGTGATGTACGAGGAGTACCTCACCGACGACGCCGACCTGATCATCGTGGCCTTCGGCATCGTGTCGCGCATCGTGTACAGCACCGTGGACCAGGCCCGCGCCGCGGGCAAGAAGGTGGGCCTGCTGCGCCCCATCACCCTCTGGCCGTACCCCAGCGAGCCCATCGCCCGCCACGCCGAGCGCGACGTGCAGTTCCTCTCCGTGGAGCTCAGCACCGGCCAGATGGTCGAAGACGTGCGGCTGGCCGTGAACGGCAAGGCGCCGGTGCACTTCTACGGCCGCTGCGGCGGCATGGTGCCGGGCGCCGAGGAGCTGCTGGCCCAGTACGACGCGATCCTGGAAGGAGGCCGGTCGTGAAGATCGTCGAGAAACCCCAGGCCTTCTACACCGAGTTCGAGCGCAAGAGCGGTCCCCACAAGGAGACCACCCACTACTGCCCCGGCTGCGGGCACGGCAACATCCACAAGATGATCGCCGAGTGCATGGACGACCTGGGCATCCGCGAGCGCACGGTCTTCGTCTCGCCGGTGGGCTGCTCCGTGTTCGGGTACTACTACTTCGACTGCGGCAACTTCCAGGCGGCCCACGGCCGCGCGCCGGCGGTGGCCACGGGCATCAAGCGCGCCAACCCGGACTCCATCGTGATCAGCTACCAGGGCGACGGCGACCTGGCCGCCATCGGCACCGCCGAGACCCTGCACGCCGCCAACCGCGGCGAGAACATCACGGTGTTCTTCGTGAACAACGCCATCTACGGCATGACGGGCGGCCAGATGGCGCCCACCACGCTCATCGGCCAGAAGACGGCCACCACGCCCCGCGGCCGCCTGGAGACCGCCCACGGCAACCCCATCCGCATGGCGGAGATCCTGGCCACCCTGCCCGCGGCCACCTACGTGGAGCGCGTGGCCATCGGCCAGTCCAAGCACATCATGAAGGCCCGCAAGGCCATCCGCAAAGCCCTGCAGAACCAGGTGGAGAACAAGGGGTACTCCTTCGTGGAGATCCTGTCGGCCTGCCCCACGGGCTGGAAGATGGACGGGCCCGACGCCCGCGACTGGCTGCTGGAGGAGATGACCAAGATCTTCCCCCTGGGCGTGTTCAAGGACGAGTCCGACGAGCGCGAGGGCGACTGGTACCGCCCCGTGGAGCCCTTCGACACCGCCAAGTCCGACGCCTACCTGGGCGCCGACCGCGCCGACGAGGCGGGGGAGGACGTGACCCTGACGCAGCCGCTGAACTGCAAGTTCGCGGGCTTCGGCGGCCAGGGCGTGCTGACCATGGGCCTGTTCCTGGCCCAGGTGGGCATGCGCTGCAACCTGCACACCAGCTGGATCCCGGCCTACGGTCCGGAGATGCGCGGCGGCACGGCCAACTGCTCGGTGAACGTGTCGCCGGCGCGGATCGGCTCGCCCCTGGTCGAAAGGCCCAACGTGCTGGTGGTCATGAACCAGCCCTCGCTGGAGGCCTTCGAGCAGGACGTGCCGGACGGCGGGACCATCATCGTGGACACCACCATCGTGGAGGGTCGCCCGGATGCCACGCGCCTGAACACGGTGCTGATCCCGGCCACGGGCATCGCCGACGAGGTGGGCACCCCCAAGGTGGCCAACGTGGTCCTGCTGGGCGCCCTGACCGCCGCCACGGGGGCCTTCCCCCTGGAGGTGGTGGAGCGCACGCTCAAGGCCACCATCAAGAAGAAGAACCTCATCGACATGAACATGGAGGCCCTGCGCCGGGGCTACGAGTTCGTGAAGAACGCCTAGGGGTTCGTCCTTCCGTTCCCATGCGACGCCCCCGGCCCCGCGGCCGGGGGCGTCGTCGTTCCGCCATCCCTTCCGCGCCCTTGACGATCGGACCGGGCGCTGACATCCTGTCCGTCCACCCGGCACCCGAGCCCTCGAGGAGGCCCATGGCCGATCCCAACACCCCCGCGGCCGTCGGCACGATCCTGGTGGTCGACGACGAGCCCGAGCTCTGCCAGGCCCTGTCGCGCCTGCTCTCGCGCAACGGCTACCACGTGCTGACCGCCGGCAACGGCGAGGAGGCCCTGGAGGTGCTGCGCCAGGAGTCGGTGCCCCTGGTGCTCAGCGACCTGATGATGCCGCGCATGGGCGGGGTGGAGCTGCTCAAGGCGGCCAAGGTCATCTCGCCGGCCACGGAGTTCGTGATCGTCACGGGCCACGGCACCATCGAGACCGCCGTGGAGGCCATGAAGCTGGGGGCCTACGACTTCGTGGAGAAGCCCTTCACGGCGTCCACCACCCTGAACACCTGCCGCAAGGCCATGGAGAAGCAGCAGCTCATCGCGGAGAACATCGAGCTGCGGCGCATGCTCAAGGAGACCGGCGGGCGCGACCAGATCATCGGCAAGAGCGAGGTCATGCGCCGCACCAGCGACACGGCCCAGCAGGTGGCCCCCAGCACCGCCACGGTGCTGCTGACGGGGGAGAGCGGGACCGGCAAGGAGGTCTTCGCCAACTCCATCCACCGCTGGAGCGAGCGGGCGGGCAAGCCCATGATCAAGGTGAGCTGCGCCGCCATCCCCGAGACCCTGCTGGAGTCCGAGCTCTTCGGGTACGAGAAGGGGGCCTTCACCGGCGCCGCGGGGCGGCGGCGGGGGCGCTTCGAGGCGGCCCACGGCGGCACCATCTTCCTGGACGAGATCGGCGAGGTGCCCCTGTCCGTGCAGGTCAAGCTGCTGCGGGTGCTGCAGGAGGGGGTCTTCGAGCGGCTGGGCAGCAACGAGCCCATCGCCGTGGACGTGCGGATCATCGCCGCCACCAACGCGGATCTGGAAGAGATGGTCGCAGAAGGGACTTTCCGCGAAGATCTCTACTATCGCTTGAATGTGATCAACCTGGAGATCCCGCCCCTGCGCACCCGCGGCGGCGACCTCATCCTGCTGGCCAACGCGTTCCTGAAGCTGGCGGCGGAGAAGAACAACAAGGCCATCCGCGGCTTCAGCCAGGAGGCCGTGGAGGCTCTCCAGCGCTACAGCTGGCCCGGCAACGTGCGCGAGTTGGAGAACTGCGTGGAGCGCGCGGTGGTCCTGGCGCGCGGGGAGTGGGTGGAGGCCGAGGTGCTGCCCCAGGCGGTGCTGGCCGGCCGCCGGCGCGCCGACGCGGTGACCATCCCCATCGGCACCCCTCTGCGCGACGCCGAGATGGAGCTCATCCGGGCCACGCTGGACAGCACGGGCGGCGATAAGGAGACGGCGGCCAGGATCCTGGGCATCGCCTCGCGGACGATTTACCGAAAGATAAAAGATTAGGCGAATCCGGCGTTCTTGACCGGTTTTCCGGCCAGGGCTATATTGGCGCGGTTCCTGCTTCGACGCGCTCGCTCGACCGGCCGCAGGGCGCCGAAGCCCCCGCTTTGCGCCCCGATCTCCGGGGCCGTCGCGAGAGTGGCGGAACTGGCAGACGCGCAGGATTTAGGTTCCTGTGGATTCGTCCGTGGGGGTTCGAGTCCCCCCTCTCGCACCAGATCGGCACGCCGCCGGCGCGCCCGCATCCCCGAACCCCGAGGTCCCGAACGCCATGGCCCAGAGCGATACCGCAACCCCGTTCAAGCTGACCGTCACCGAGCCCGAGATGTGGCAGCGGAAGATCCACGTGGAGATCGATCCCGCCCACTTCGAGGCCGAGTACGGCAAGAACCTGCGCAAGGCCCGCAAGGGCCACGCCCGGCCCGGCTTCCGCAAGGGCAAGGTCCCCATGGCCATGGTGGAGCAGGACCTGGGCGGGACCGTGCGCATGGACACCCTGGAGGAGCTGGTGCCGCGGGCCTACCAGGCGGCCATGATCGAGCACGGCTTCTTCCCGGTGAGCGACCCGGTGCTGAAGGACCTGGCCATGAACGACGACGAGCCGGTCAAGCTGGAGCTCGAGGTGGAGGTGCGCCCGGTCATCACGCCCAAGGACTACGACGACCTGCCCCTGACCGCCCGCGACGCCTCCCTGGCCGACGGCGCCGTGGACGAGGCCCTGGAGCGCCTGCGCGAGAGCCGCGCCCCCTGGGAGACGGCGGCGCGCGCGGCCCGGGCCGGCGACCGCGTCAAGGTGGACATTCTGCCCGAGGACGAGTCCGGCGAGCCCGACGAGGCCCGCAGGACCGAGGGCTACAGCCTCCAGCTCGGCGACGAGAACAACTTCGAGGCCTTCGAGACCGCCCTGATCGGCGCCTCCGCCGGCGACGAGGTCAAGGCCACCGTCAGCTACCCCGAGGACCACCCCGGCGAGGCCCTGCGCGGCAAGACCATGACCTACCGCATGACGGTGAAGGAGGTCACCGCCCAGACCCTGCCGGAGCTGGACGACGCCTTCGCCTCATCCCTGCAGGACGGCCAGACCCTGCTGGAGCTCCGCGCCGCCGTGCGCGAGGAGCTGCAGAAGGAGGAGGAGCAGAAGGCCGACGCCGCCACGCGCGAGCAGATCGTGGACCTCCTGCTGGAGCGCAACGCCGTGGAGGTGCCGCCCTCCATGCTCAACGACTACCTGGACGGCATGGCCGACGAGATGCGCCAGCGCAGCGCCATGTACGGCCGTCCGGTCTCCGACGAGGAGCTGGCCCAGTACCGCGAGAGCGCCCGCGCCGGCGCCGAGCGCACCATCAAGGCCATGTTCGTGCTGGAGGCCGTCCGCAAGGCGGAGGGCATCGAGGTGCGCCCGGAGGACATCGACGAGCGCATCGAGGAGACGGCCAAGGAGAACGGCTGGCCGGTGGACCAGTACCGCGAGTACGTGAAGCGGAACCGCGAGGAGGAGCGCATCGGCCACGAGCTGGCGGAGACGCGCACCTTCGACTTCCTCAAGTCCCGGGCCAAGTTCAGCCCGGCGGCCGACGCCGCCGCGGGCGGCTAGGACGGGAACGGAGGCCGTCGCCCCGGTGTTGGGGGAGGCTTCCGCGGACGGACCCGAAACCCCGGCCGCCCCGCGGCCGGCAAGGAGTGACCATGCTCATCCCCTACGTGGTGGAACAGACCAGCCTCGGCGAACGCTCGTACGACATCTACTCGCGTCTGCTGAAGGACCGCATCATCATCCTGGGCACGGCCATCGACGACAACGTGGCCAACGTGGTGGTGGCCCAGCTCCTGTTCCTGCAGGCGGAGGATCCGGAGCGGGACATCTACCTGTACATCAACAGCCCGGGCGGCAGCATCACCGCGGGTCTGGCCATCTATGATACCATGCAGTACATTTCCAACGACGTGGTGACCATCTGCATGGGCCAGGCGGCCAGCATGGGCGCCGTGCTCCTGGCCGCCGGCGCGGCCGGCAAGCGGTCCGCCCTGGCCAACTCGCGCATCATGATCCACCAGCCCCTGGGCGGCAGCCAGGGCCAGGCGAGCATGATCGAGATCTACGCCAAGGAGATCCTGTACCTGAAGAAGAAGCTGTACGGCATGCTGGCCCACCACACCGGCCAGACCGAGGACAAGATCGCCGCCGACAGCGACCGCGACTTCTTCATGTCGGCCCAGGTGGCCAAGGATTACGGCATGGTCGACAAGGTCATCACCAAGAAGTCCGAGGTGGAGGGCTAAGGTCCTCCGCGCGTCCCGGGGGGGACGGGAAGGGAATCCATGAAGCGTCGCACCACAGGATCGCCGCAGATGATCAAGTGCTCGTTCTGTGCACGCGGTCAGGACGAGGTGGCCAAGCTGGTCGCCGGTCCGTCCAACGTGTACATCTGCAACGAGTGCATCAAGCTCTGCAACGACATCCTCGAGGGCGAGCTCCTGGAGGAGACGGGCGAGAGCCTGCAGAGCTTCCCGCGGCCCCAGGAGATCAAGGAGCACCTGGACGAGTACGTGATCCAGCAGGACGACGCCAAGATCTCCCTGGCCGTCGCCGTGTACAACCACTACAAGCGCATCAACCAGCGCCGGGTGGGCGACGACGTCGAGGTGGACAAGAGCAACATCCTGCTCATCGGGTCCACGGGCACGGGCAAGACCCTGCTCGCGCAGACCCTGGCGCGCATGCTCAAGGTGCCGTTCGCCATCGCCGACGCCACCACGCTGACCGAGGCCGGCTACGTGGGCGAGGACGTGGAGAACATCCTGGTGCGCCTGCTCCAGGCCGCCGACTACAACGCGCAGGCGGCCGAGCAGGGCATCATCTACATCGACGAGCTCGACAAGATCACGCGCAAGTCCAGCAACCCGTCCATCACCCGCGACGTGTCGGGCGAGGGCGTGCAGCAGGCCCTGCTCAAGATCCTGGAGGGCACGGTGGCCAACGTGCCGCCCCAGGGCGGGCGCAAGCACCCGCAGCAGAAGTACATCGAGATCAACACGCGCAACATCCTGTTCGTGTGCGGCGGCGCCTTCCAGGGCCTGGACGACGTCATCCGCCGGCGCATCGGGCGCAACGTGCTGGGCTTCGACCGCGATGAGAACCGCCGCAGCAACGCCGACGAGCAGGAGATCCTCTCGCTGGTGGAGCCGGAGGACCTGGTCAAGTTCGGCCTGATCCCGGAGCTGGTGGGCCGCCTGCCGGTGTGCACCACGCTGCAGGAGCTGGACCGCGACGCCATGATCCGCATCCTGCAGGAGCCGCGGAACTCCCTGGTCAAGCAGTACCGCAAGCTGCTGGCCATGGAGGACGTGGAGCTGGTCTTCACGCCCGACGCCGTGGAGGCCGTGGCGGACAAGGCCATCGAACGCAAGACCGGCGCCCGCGGGCTGCGCTCCATCATGGAGGCCGTCATGCGCGACGTCATGTACCAGGTGCCCTCGCTGGAGACCGTGCGCCAGGTGATCATCACCGGCGACGTGGTCAACGGCAAGGCCGAGCCCGAGATGCTCCACGACCAGGCCGACGAGCGCCAGGGAGCCTGAGCCGCCCTCCACACCACGCGGGCCGCCCGCGGCACCCGCAGCGCGGGGCCGGGCGGCCCTCTCGCTTTCCGCGCCCCAGGGCGACGAGGAGACGACCAGCATGACCGATCAGGAGATCACGGTCTTCACCGACGACGACGGCGCCGCCGAGTTCCCGGAGCGCCTGCCCCTGCTGCCGCTGCGCGACGTGGTGGTGTTCCCCACCATGGTCACGCCCCTGCTCGTGGGCCGCGCGCGCTCGGTGGCCGCCCTGGAGGCGGCCATGGACCGCGGCAAGTTCATCTGCGTGAGCGCCCAGTACGAGGCCGACGTGGAGGACCCGCGCGCCGAGGACGTGTACGCCGTGGGCACGGTGATCAAGATCCTGCAGATCATCCGCACCCCCGACGAGACGCTGAAGATCCTGGTGGAGGGCCGCGCCCGCGTGCGGATCCGCGAGTTCGAGGAGGGCGACGACTTCAGCGAGGTCATGGTGGAGCGCCTGGCCGAGACCCACGAGGAGGGCACGGAGCTGGAGGCCCTGAGCCGCTCCATCAAGGAGCGCTTCAAGGAGTACGTGCGCCTGAACAAGCGCCTGCCCGACGAGGTGCTGATGTCCGTGCTGAACATGGATGCCATCGACCAGATGACGGACTCCATCAGCGCCTACATCGTGGCCAAGGTCCCGGAGAAGCAGGAGCTGCTGGAGGAGACCAGCCTGCTGGAGCGCATGCGCCGCATGAACCGCATCCTGGCCGAGGAGCTGGACATCCTGGAGCTGGAGCAGCGCATCGACTCCGAGGTGCAGTCCCAGGTGCAGAAGAACCAGCGCGAGTTCTACCTCAACGAGCAGCTGCGGGCCATCCGCAAGGAGCTGGGCTACGGCGCCGACGACGACGCCGACGTGGACGACTACTCCAGCAAGCTGGAGCAGACCGAGCTGCCCGCCGAGGCCCGCGAGGCGGCCCAGCGCGAGATCGCGCGCCTGGCCAAGATGCCGGGCATGTCGCCCGAGGCCGCGGTGGTGCGCAACTACCTGGACACCCTGCTGGAGCTGCCCTGGAACGAGCGCTCCCGCGACCGCCTGGACATGAAGAAGGTGCGCGAGCACCTGGACGCCGACCACTTCGGCCTGGAGAAGGTCAAGGAGCGCATCCTGGAGTTCCTGGCGGTGCTCAAGCTGACCAAGAAGCTGCAGGGCTCCATCCTCTGCCTGGTGGGGCCGCCGGGCGTGGGCAAGACGTCCCTGGGCCGCAGCATCGCCGAGAGCATGAACCGCAAGTTCGTGCGCATCAGCCTGGGCGGCGTGCGCGACGAGGCGGAGATCCGCGGCCACCGCCGCACGTACATCGGCAGCAAGCCGGGCCGCGTGATCGACTCGCTGCGCAAGGCGGGCACGCGCAACCCAGTGTTCCTGCTGGACGAGATCGACAAGATGGGCGCCGACTTCCGCGGCGACCCGTCGTCGGCCCTGCTGGAGGTGCTTGATCCCGAGCAGAACACCCACTTCAGCGACCACTTCCTGGAGGTGGACTTCGATCTGAGCGAGGTGCTGTTCATCACCACGGCCAACAGCCTGCACACCATCCCGGCGGCCCTCGAGGACCGCATGGAGATCATCCGGCTGCCGGGCTATCTGGACCACGAGAAGCTGGCCATCGCCCGCGACTACCTGGTGCCGCGCCAGACCGAGCGCAACGGCGTGAAGGAGTGGGAGGGCGACTTCCCGGAGAAGACCCTGCAGCTGATCATCGACGGCTACACCCGCGAGGCGGGCGTGCGCCAGCTGGAGCGCGAGATCGCCACGGTCTGCCGCAAGGTGGCCAAGAAGCACGCCGAGTCGGGGGAGTGGCCCGGCAAGGTCACGCCCAAGGCCCTGGAGGCCTACCTGGGCACGCCCAAGTACCGGCGCCAGGCCATCGCCGGCGAGCCGGAGGTGGGCGTGGTGACGGGCCTGGCCTGGACGTCGGCCGGCGGCGAGATCCTGCCCATCGAGGTGAGCCAGATGGCCGGCACGGGCAAGCTCAAGCTCACGGGCAACCTCAAGGACGTGATGAAGGAGTCGGCGGAGACGGCCCTCAGCTTCGCGCGCACCCGCTGCCCCGGGCTGGACCCCGACCACCTCCAGAAGCACGACCTGCATCTGCACGTGCCCGAGGGCGCGGTGCCCAAGGACGGCCCCAGCGCCGGCATCGCCATGGCCACGGCCCTGGTCTCGCTGCTGCGCGGCCAGGCGGTCAAGCGCGAGGTGGCCATGACCGGCGAGGTGACCCTGCGCGGGAAGGTGCTGCCCATCGGCGGCCTGCCGGAGAAGTCCGTGGCGGCCATGCGCGCCGGCTGCAGGACCCTGATCCTGCCGCGGGAGAACGAGAAGGACTACAAGGAGCTGCCGGCGGTCATCCGCCGCCACCTGGACGTGCACCTGGTGGACCACATGGACGAGGTGCTGGAGCTGGCCCTGGTGCCCTCGGGGGCGCCCCTGCGGCCGACCAAGCCCGGCGAGGCGCCCGCCGCCCGGCCGGCGCACTAGGGGAGGGCCGGCGTGCAGGTGGAGTTCGTGACCAGCGCCGCCGACCTGGACGGGCGGCCCGAGCGGGTCCTGCCCGAGTTCGCGTTCGTGGGCCGCAGCAACGTGGGCAAGTCGTCGCTGATCAACCTGTTCCTGAACCGCAAGGCGATGGCCAAGACCAGCGGCAAGCCCGGCAAGACGCGCCTGCTGAACTACTTCCTGGTGGACGACCGCTACTACCTGGTGGACCTGCCCGGCTACGGCTTCGCCAAGGTGGACAAGGGGACCCGCGCCCACTGGCGCCGGCTGATGCAGGCCTACCTGAACGCGGAGGACCGGCCCAAGGCCGTCTTCCAGCTCGTGGACATCCGCCACAAGCCCTCGGCCGAGGACCTCGAGATGCGCCGGTGGCTGGAGGAGTGCGGCGATCCCTGGGCCGTGGTGGTGACCAAGGCGGACAAGGTGTCGCGCACCAAGCGCCCGGAGCGGTTCCGCGAGATCGCCCAGGTGCTGGAGCTTCCCGCGGACACCCCGTTCTTCCCCACCTCCGCCACGGGCCGCGAAGGGGTGGGGGACCTGCACGCCTGGGTCCAGGCCCTCCTGACGGGGGCCGAACAGGAGGAGGCGGAGCGTTGACAGGCCGGATTCGTCGGTGCTATCCTTACGGCATGGATGCAACGCGAGGCATGCCCTACCTCCTGCTGCTCGCCGCCCTCGCGGCGCTGCTCGCCACGCCCGCCGCGGCCACCCAGGCGGACATGGAGCAGCTGCCCGTCTTCACGCCCTTCGCCTGCGCCAACTGCCACGTGCTGTCCGAGCCCAACGCCAACAGCTTCGAGCTCAACGACTTCGGCCTGGACTTCCTGGCGGCCGGCCGCCGTTGGAACTACGAGCTGGCCAAGCTGGACTCGGACGGGGACGGCTGTCTGAACGGGGTGGAGCTGGGGGACGTGGACGGCAACGGCGTGGCGGACAACGGGGTCCAGGAGGAGTCCAGCAACCCCGGCGCCCCCGACTGCAGCTCCACCGCCCACAACGAAGAGTTTACCTGGTCGGAGCTCAAGAGCCTGTTCAACGGGCGCTGATTCCACTATCCTACGGGCCGGACCCCCGGGTCCGGAGGACGACGGTCTCCGCTGCGAGACTCGTTTTTTTGTGAGGCAGGGCCGCCGCGCGCGGTCCGCCGCAACCGGGAGCAGATCGTGACCAACCGCGTGATCATCGGCGGCCAGTGGGGCGACGAGGGCAAGGGCAAGATCGTGGACGCCCTGAGCGAGGGCGTGGACTGGGTGGTGCGGTACCAGGGCGGCGCCAACGCCGGCCACACCATCGTGCGCGACGAGGGCCAGGTGGTCCTGCACCTGCTGCCGTCGGGCCTGCTGCGCCCGGGCGTGCGCGGGTACCTGGGCAACGGCATGGTCATCGATCCCTGGGAGCTGCGCGACGAGATCCTGGGGCTGGAGGAGCTGGGCCTGAAGGTGCGCGACCGGCTCTACGTGTCGGCCGCGGCCCACATCATCCTGCCCACCCACAAGGCCCGCGACGAGCAGGCGGAGTCGGCGCGCAAGCGCAAGAGCATCGGCACCACGGGGCGCGGCATCGGTCCCGCGTACGTGGACAAGTGCCAGCGCTCGGGCCTGCGCATGGGCGACCTGCTGCTGCCCAAGGAGAACCTGGAGCGCAAGGTCATCGAGAAGGTCCTGGAGGCCAACGAGATGCTGGCCGCCCTGTACGAGGCGGATCCGTTGCCGGCGCCGGCCATCGCCCAGGAGCTGGTGGTGCTGGCCCAGTCGCTCAAGCCCCTCATCGTGGACGGCTACCGGGAGCTGAAGGGCGTGCGCGACGGCGTGGAATCCGTGCTCTTCGAGGGCGCCCAGGGCACCCTGCTGGACGTGGACCACGGCTCCTATCCCTACGTCACCTCCAGCAACCCCTCGGTGGGCGGCGCGCTGACCGGCTCCGGCCTGCCGCCGCGGGTGCTGCAGGAGGTCACCGGCATCTTCAAGGCGTACTGCACGCGCGTGGGCAACGGGCCGTTCCCCTCGGAGCTGAAGGGGGAGGAGGGCGAATCCCTGCGCACCCTGGGCGGCGAGTTCGGGGCCACCACGGGCCGCGCCCGCCGCTGCGGCTGGTTCGACCTGCCCGCGGCCCGCTACGCCGTGGACATCAACGGCATGACCGGGGCCGTGATCACCAAGCTCGACGTGCTGGACACCATGCCGGTCATCCGCGTGGCCGAGGCCTACGACCTGGACGGCGGCCGCCTGGACCACTATCCCACCAGCGCGGAGCAGCTCGCCCGCTGCGCGCCGGTCCTGCGCGACTTCCCCGGCTGGGAGAAGTCCCTCTCCGCCTGCCGCTCCCTGAAGGACCTGCCCGCGCGGGCCCGGCAGTATCTGGAGTACCTGGAGCAGTCCCTGGGCGTGCACATCGAGGGCGTGAGCGTGGGCAAGCACCGCGACGCCATGATCTGGACGCCGGAGGGCGTCACCACCTGACCCTTTTGACGCCGCGCGTCGGCCCCCCTATGTTGGGGCCCGATCCGAGTGGGCCGCTAGCTCATCAGGTAGAGCACCTGACTTTTAATCAGGTGGTGCTGGGTTCGAGTCCCGGGCGGCCTACCAACGACAGCAACGGGTTGCGGCGGGGCCGCGGCCCGTTGTTTCGTTCCGGGCCCGCTCCCGATCCCCGGGAACGCCGCTCCTTCCCGCACCCTTTTCCACCGCTTTGACACGCCCCGCTCCCCCCTGCTATCTTTCCCGTCCACACGCTCGCCGGACCGCCGCGGACCCGCCCCCGCGCCGGACGCGGCGGCGTCAGCGAAACGGACTCACGTGACCCCCTGGATCCGCCTGCTTCCGCTGCTCCTGCTGCTGGGATCCCGCCCGCTGTTCGCGGACTCGGGGTTCCGTTCCCTGCCCGCCGCGGTGGAGCTCTCGTACGAGGAGCTGACCCTGGCGGCGGGGGAGGACATGGGCCTGATCGGCCTGGGCCTGCGCGCCCACGCCTACGAGGACTGGCACCTGGGCGCGGCCGTCTACGGCGCGGCCCGGGGCGAGCGCGGCGGCTTCTTCACGGGCGGCCTGAGCGCGGCCTGGCGTCCGCCCCTGGGTGCGGACTGGCGCCTGGACACGGGCGTCTTCGTGGGCGCCGGCGGCGGCGGTTCGGCGCCCCAGGGCGGCGGCCTCATGCTGCGCGGTCACGCCGGCCTGGCCCTGCCCACGCGCCTGGGCGATCTGGGGCTGGGCTGGAGCTGGATCGAGTTCCCCAACGGCTCCATCTCCTCGGACCAGGTGGCCGTGACCTTCTCGCGCCCCCTGGAGCTCTTCCTGCGCGACGGCTGGCGCGGCGGCGAGCCCGTGGATGTGGACGAGGCGTTCCCCGACCGCTATTTCCATCCCCTGGACCAGCGCTTCGACGCCGTGATCATCGCCACGCGGCCCCGGGCCGGCACCGCGGGCGTGGACGGCAGGCCGCACGATGAAGCCAACGCCCTGGTGGGCGTGGCCTGGGAGAGCGGTCTTGGCGAGGGCATGGCGCTGGAGCTGAGCCTGGCCGGGGCCGCGGGAGGCGGCGCCGACGGCTACGCCCAGATCATGACGGACCTGGGCTACCGCATGCCCCTGGCGCCCGGCGACGTGCTGCGCCTGAGCGGCGGCGTGGGCCTGGGCGGCGGCGGGCGCGTGGACACCGGCGGCGGCTTCCTGGTGCGCGGCGCCCTGGTCTGGGAGCACGAGCTGGGCCACGGCTTCCACAGCCGCCTGGGCGGCGGCATGACGGGCGCCCCGGGCGGCGGCTACCGCACCACGGACCTGCTGGTGGGCCTGGGCCGCTCGTTCCGCGTGCCCGTGGCCACCGGAGGCTGGCGCGTGCCCGGATCCAGCTACTACCTGCCGCGCGATCTGCGCGTGCGCGTGTACCAGCAGTGGGAATCGGCGCCCGCCGGCCTGCGCCGCAAGGGCGGCGAGGCGGAGCAGCGGCTGGGGCTGGGCGGCGCGGCCATCGACGTGCGCGTGGGTCGCCACGGATTCCTCAGCGGCCACGCCCTGGCCGCCCACGACGGCGGCGCCGGCGGCTACGCCGTGGGCCTGGCCGGCGGCGGCCTGCGCCGCGCCCTGAGCGGCGGCGTGGACCTGGAGCTGGAGCTGCTGGCCGGCGCGGCCGGCGGCGGCGGCGTGGACGTGGACGGCGGCGTGGTGGGCCAGGCCACCGTGACGCTGGGGCTGGAGCTGCACCGAGCGGCCCGCCTGCGCGTGGGCTACGGCCGCAGCGGACCCCTGTCCCGCGGCCTGGACCGCGACGTGCTCCGCGTGGGCGTGGGGGTGCGCTTCTCCGGTTTGGCGCGCTGACGCCCGTCTCTCCGCACGATCGTTACGGAAACGGGCCGCCCTCGCGAGGGCGGCCCGTCGTCGTTCCGGTGCGGAGACCGCGGCTACTTGGCGCCGAAGGTCTTGGTCCACAGGGCGTCGAACTCCGCCACCGTGTCCTCGAAGAGGTCCAGCATGGTGACGATGGGAGCGGGGGTGGCCATGTCCACGCCCGCGGCCCGCAGCAGGTCCAGGGGAGGCGCGCTGGAGCCGCCCTTGAGCATGTTGTCGATGTAGCGGTCGGCCGCCTTCTGCCCGGACTTCTGGATCTCCTTGGCCAGCGAGATGCCGCTGGTCAGGCCCGTGGCGTAGGTGAAGACGTAGAAGTCGTAGTTGAAGTGAGGGATGAAGGCCCACTCCACCGCGTCGTTCTCGCCCATCTGGAAGTTGGGGCCGTAGTACTTCTGGATCAGCCCGGCGTAGGTGCTGTTGAGGAAGTCGGCCGTCAGGGCGTTGTCCTGCTCGGCGTACTCGTGGAAGGCCAGCTCGAACTCGGCGAAGAGCGTCTGCCGGAAGATGGTCAGACGGATGTTCTCCATGCGCTTGTTGAGCAGCATCAGGCGCTGCACCGGATCCTTCTCCTTGGCCAGCAGGTAGCTCAGGAGGATCTCCTCGTTGCAGGTCGAGGCGACCTCGGCCAGGAACGTGGTGTAGTCGCCGTAGATGAAGGGCTGGTTCTTATAGCTGTAGTAGGTGTGCAGGGCGTGGCCGAACTCGTGGGCCGTGGTGAACACGGCGTCCAGGGTGTCGTCGTAGTTGTGCAGCACGTAGGGGTGGCCGCCGTCCATCCAGGCCACGATGCCGGAGCTGTACGCGCCCGTGCGCTTGTTCTTGTTGGGGTACACGTCGATCCAGCCGTTGGCCGGGTCGGCGGCGGTCTTCACCAGGCCCACGTACTCCTTGCCCAGGGGCTTGAGGCCCTCGGCCAGGATGGTGCGGCACTCCTCGTACGGGTAGGCGCGCTCCTCGCCGTCCAGCAGGGGGTTGTAGAGGTTGGCGAAGTCCAGCGGACCGTCCAGGGCCAGCACCTTGCGCCGCAGGTCCACGTACTTGTGCAGCGTGCGGTCCAGGTTGGCGTTGATGGTGTCGATGAGGTTGCGGTACACGCTGGGGTCGATGTTGTCGCCCTTGAGCGCGGCCTCCAGGCAGCTGTCGTAGCCGCGGAGCTCCTTGGTCAGCAGGTGCGACTTCACCACGCCGTCCAGGGTGGCGGCCAGGGTGTTCTCGAACTGGCGGAAGGTGGAGAAGAACGCCTCCGAGGCCAGCTTGCGCTGGGCGTAGGAGCCGCTGGAGCGCGCCCGGCCGAAGCCCGCCAGGGTCAGGGGACGCAGGGTGCCGTCCTCATGCAGGATGTCGGGGAAGGTCAGGTCCACGTCGCGCAGCTTCTCGGAGACCTCGGCGCTGGCGCCGCGCACCTGGCCGGCCATGCTCAGGATGCGCTCCTCGGCCTTGCTCAGGGTGTGGGCCTTCATGCGCTGGATGTCGCGCATGTAGTACTCGTAGACCTTCAGCTCGGCCTTCTGGGCCAGGAAGGCGTCGATGGTGGCCTCGGGCAGCGACAGCAGCTCGGGGGTCATGTAGCTGACCGTGCCGCCGAACTGCTGGAACAGGAAGCCCACCTTGCCCTGCATGGCCTGGTTCTCCGGGTTGGAGAGCTCCACGTCCAGGCGCAGCTGCGTGTAGGCGTACAGGCGCATGAGGCGCTGGCTGGCCTCCTCCATGGTGGACACGGCCTCGTACAGCGTGTCGGCGCTCTCGCCCAGGCGGCCCTCGAAGGCGGCCAGGGTGGGCACGAGCTCCTGCACGGCGGCGAGCTCGGTCTCCCACGCGGCCACGTCGGGGAAGACGTGGGACCAGTTCCACGTGTACTCGGCGGGGACGGCGGAGCGCGGAGCCGCGGGGTCGGGCTCGTAGGCCAGGGCGGTGCCGACGGCCAGGACCACGCACGCGAGCGCGGCCGAGACCAGACGACGGGCGAAGCCGGTCCGGGTCATGGGGGAACCTCCTCGATCAAGGGATGGAACACGGAAAAAAGGCCCGGCCGCACGGCGGCCGGGCCCGGGGGAGCGGACGCTCAGGGATCGAGACGTCCGTACTTGCCGATGCCGGACTTGCCCGACGTGTCGGGCAGCGGGACCTCCACCTGGGTCCAGGTGAGGCCGTCGTCGTCGCTGTAGAGGACCACGCCCTCCTTGCCGCAGGCCCAGATCTCGCCGTTGCCGGCGCCCCAGACGGACGACAGCCAGGCGGTGTCCGCGTAGAGGATCTCCGAAGCGCTGCCGTCGGTCATCAGCGAGCCGATGCGGCCGGCGCTGGTGGTGATCAGCAGGCGGGCGTTGGCGGCGTCGAACCAGAGCCCGGAGATGGCCTGGGGGAAGGTGGCGGGACGGGCCTCGTCGCCGTTGGCGTCCGCCAGGAGCTCCCAGGTCAGGCCGTCGGCAGGGTCGTCCACCAGGCGCAGCACGCGGCCCAGCTTGTTGCCCAGGTAGGTGTCCTCCAGGGCGTCGCCGTAGGCGCCCGCCTTGATGAAGCCGGTGGTGTCGCTGATGGCGCCCCAGAGCCACTCGTGGTCGTAGGCGGGGATGTCGTTCTCCATGAGCACCGACGCGTGGTCGCCCGCGAGGCCGTAGGGGTTGACGGTGGTCAGCGACTGGATGTCCTCGTTCAGCACCAGCGTGTCCAGGGCCACGTCCTGATCGCTGTAGCGGTAGGCCAGCTGCTGGGTGGAGACCCAGGTGTTGCCGGAGAGGCGGCGGATGGCGCCCTTCTCGCCCACGGCGTAGATGGCGTCGTACGGGCCGGCGCCCACGTCGTAGAGGTTCTCCTCGGTGCCGCTGGCCATGCCGGTGAAGGAGGTGCCGCTGCCGCGCAGGATGGCGCCGCCGTGGCCCACGGCGTAGACGGTGCCGGTGCCGGTGCCCCAGACCGCGGTGAGCACGTCGGGGCCGATGCCGTCCACCAGGGTCCAGGCCGAGCCGTTCCAGTGCAGCAGCACGTTGGGCTGGCCCACCACGTAGACGTCGTCCGGTCCGGTGCCCCACACGTCCAGGAGCCAGGGCTGGAGCTCGGGCTCGGGGAAGGGGGTCTGGGTGACGTCGGTGTTCTCTTCGTCGCTGCAGCCGCCGGCGATCAGCGCCATGACCAGCACCGCGAGCAGCAGGGGCAGCAGACGCCAGGCGGCGGTGGAGCGGTACGCATGGAACGGGAAGCCGTTTTTCATTGCGGATCGATCCCTCGAGTGTATGGTGGGGTCGGCATGCGGGCACTGGGCGACGCGGCACGTGCAGGACGTGGGCGTCGCGGACCGGCTCCATGAATAGTAAGCATCCGCCAACCCCTTGTCCATAGGGACTTGCCGCCGTTTCCCGGCGTGACGACATTGAACCGGGACGGTCCCCGAATCCCCTTTCCCGAGAGGCCCGGCCCATGACCGATCCCGTGACCGCCCCGGTGTCGCCCGACCTGGATCTCTTCGCCGAGATCGACCGCCTGCGCCGCGAGATGAACGCCGTCATCCTGGCCCACTACTACCAGGAGGCCGACGTGCAGGACGTGGCCGACCACGTGGGCGACTCCCTGGCCCTGAGCCAGGCCGCGGCCCGCGCGGACGCGGACGTGATCGTGTTCGCGGGCGTGCACTTCATGGCGGAGACGGCCAAGATCCTCAACCCGGACACCCCGGTCCTGCTGCCGGACCTCAACGCCGGCTGCAGCCTGGCCGACGGCTGCCCCCCCGAGGCCTTCGCGGAGTTCCTCAAGGGCTACCCGGACCACACGGTGATCAGCTACATCAACTGCTCGGCCCACACCAAGGCCATGAGCGACCTCATCTGCACGTCGGGCAACGCCCTGCGCATCGTGGCCTCGGTGCCGGAGGACCGGCCCATCGTCTTCGCCCCGGACCGGCATCTGGGCCGCTGGGTGTCCCAGCAGCTCGGCCGCGAGATGGTGCTCTGGGACGGGAGCTGCGAGGTGCACGAGCAGTTCTCGGAGAAGAAGCTGGTGGAGATCCAGGCGCTGCACCCGCAGGCGGTGGTGGCGGCGCACCCCGAGTGCACGGACGCCATCCTGCAGCACGCGGACCATATCGGATCCACCGCCGCGCTGCTGAAGTTCGCGCGGGAGACGGACGCGTCGGAGATCATCGTGGTGACCGAGCCCGGCATCCTGCACCAGATGCGGCGCGAGAGCCCGGGCAAGTCCTTCCTCACGGTGCCCGGCGCGGACGAGTCCTGCAGCTGCAACGAGTGCCCCTACATGAAGCTCAACACGCTGGAGAAGCTCTACCTCTGCATGCGCGACCGCACGCCGGAGGTGGTGCTTGACCGCGCCCTGGGCGAGAAGGCGCGCGTGCCCATCGAGCGGATGCTGGAGCTGAGCTGAGGCCGTGCGCACCCCCGTCGACCTGGACGCCCACGCCACCACGCCCCTGGACCCCCGCGTGCGCGAGGCCATGCTGTCCGTGCTGGACGGCCGCGTGGGCAATCCCGCCAGCGATCACGCCCTGGGCTGGGCCGCGGCCGCCCTGCTGGAACGCGCCCGCGAGCAGGTGGCCGCGCTGGTCCACGCCGACCCGTCCGAGGTGATCTTCACCAGCGGCGCCACCGAGGCCTGCAACCAGGCCCTGCTGGGCCTGGCCGAACTCCACGCCGAACCCCGCCACCTGCTGATCAGCAACCTGGAGCACCCCGCCGTGCTGCGGCCCGCCCAGGCCCTGGCCGCGCGCGGCTGGAGCGTGGAGGAGGTGCCCTGCGACGGAGAGGGGCTGGTGGACCCCGCCGCGGTGGCGGCGCGGCTGCGCCCGGAGACCGCGCTGGTGTCGCTCATCGGCGCCCAGAACGAGGTGGGCACCGTCCAGCCCTGGCGCGAGGCGGCCGCCGTCTGCCGCGAGCGGGGCGTGCCCCTGCACGTGGACGGCGCCCAGGCCGTGGGCCGCGTGCCCGTGGACTTCCGGGACGACGGCCTGGGTCTGCTCTCCCTTTCCGCGCACAAGTTCCACGGACCGGCGGGCAGCGGCGCCCTGGTGGTGCGGCGGCGTGACCCGCGCGTGCGTCCGGCCGCCCGCATCCTGGGCGGCGGCCAGGAGGACGGAAGGCGCTCCGGCACGCCCAACCTCGCGGGGGTCGTGGGCCTGGGGGAGGCCGCCCGCCTGGCGGCCGCGGAGATGGACGCCCGCGCCGAGCGCCTGCGCCGCCTGGGCTCGGAGCTCTACCTGCGCCTGGCGGGGGCCATCCCGGAGCTGCGCCTCAACGGCAGCGCCCGGCATCGACTGCCCGGCAGCCTGAGCCTCACCTTCCCCGGCGTGAAGGCCGCGGATCTGCTGCGCCGTGCGCCCACCCTGGCCTTGAGCACCGGCGCCGCCTGCGGCTCCGGGAGCGCCGAGGTCTCGCGCATCCTCACCGCCCTGGGCCTGGGGCCCGACGCCGCGGCCTCCACCCTGCGCATCGGCCTGCACAAGGACGTGACCGATGCGGAGGCGGCCCACGCCGCGGAGCGTCTGGCGGCGGCCTACCGCGAGCTGCGCGGCTGAACCCCGCCCCAAGACGAAGGGGCCGCCCCCCAAGGGAGCGGCCCCGTTTCCCGTCCGGCGGCGGAACCTTCAGCTCGTGATGGACAGGGAGATGCGCTGCCGCGCCGGGTCCACCTCGATGACCCGCACGGACACCTGCTGGCCCTCCTGGACCACGTCGGCCGGATGCTCGATGCGGTCCGACGACAGGGCCGAGATGTGCACCAGACCCGTCAGGCCCGGCTCCAGCTCCACGAAGGCGCCGTAGGGGGCCAGACCCACCACCACGCCCTCCACCCAGTCGCCCTCGTTGTACTTCTCGCGGATGCGGTCCCAGGGGTTGCCGGCCAGAGCCTTCATCGACAGGCTGATGCGCTCCTCCTTGCCGCGGCCCAGGTTCTGGATGTCCATCACCTTGACCTCCACCTCCTGGCCCTCCTTGAGGGCGTCGCCGGGGTGGCTGACGCGCGCGTGGCTGATCTCCGAGACGTGCACCAGGCCCTCCACGCCGCCGATGTCGATGAAGGCGCCGAAGGGCAGCAGCCGGGCCACGGTGCCCTGGAGGATCACGCCGGGGTGCAGGCGCTTGCGGGTCTCCGCGGCGCGCTCCTGCTTGCTCTCCGCCAGGATGGCGCGGCGCGAGACCACGAGGCGGCGTCCGCCTTCGCTGAACTCGATGACGCGGAACTCCAGGTCCCGGCCCACCCACACGTTGGGGTCCTCCACGTAGCGGTCGTCGATCTGGCTGATGGGGCAGAAGGCGCGCCAGCCGCCCAGATCCACCACGAAGCCGCCCTTGTTGGTCTCGGTCACGCGGCCGGCCAGGGGCACGCCGCTCGCCATGGCCTCCTGCAGAGGCTTGGGGTCCTTGCCCGAGAGCTTGCGCTTGAGCTCCAGGCGCAGGTCGCCGGGCTTGCCGGTGACGAAGGCCGTGATCTCGTCGCCCTCCTTCACGGTGAGGTTGCCGTCGGCGTCCTTCACGAAGGTGGAGGAGAGGGGCAGTTCGCCGCGGCCGCCGTAGTCCACGAACACCTCGTCCGCGGCGATCTGCACCACCTTGCCGGTGATCTTGTCGCCGGGCTTGGGCTCGGGGGCGCCGGACGCGCGGCGGGCGTCGTCCGCGGCCAGCATGGCGGCGAAGTCCTCTCCGGACTCGAAGGCGGCGTCGGGGGCTGCGGGCGTGTCGGGCGTGGGCTCGGCGGGGATCTCCGGCAGGCCGTCGGAGCGCAGATCGTCGGTCATCGTCGGGTTCCTGTTCTGGCTACGGGTCGTCGAGGGACACGGACAAGCCGTTGGATCCTAGCACAGAAGGGGCCCGTTTGGGTAGGAGATAGCGGAAAGGGCGCGAGGGGAACGGAACGGGCCGCCCCCCTGGGGAGGCGGCCCGCGACGGAGCGAAGAGGACCGCTTAGCGGTACAGGCTCTTCAGGGTGCCCCAGTTCACGTTCTCGTTGCCCACCGACGCGCAGGCGGCGTCGTTGCTGGCGCCCGGCGAGGGAGCGGTGACGTAGAAGTCGCCGGCACCGTCGTTGCAGCGCTGCACGGACTCGAAGTCCTTGGCGCCGTTCAGGTTCTCATCGATCTGGGGGCGGCCCGGGGTCAGCACGGCCAGCAGGCCGGCGTCGTCGGCGTCGCTGGTGCCGTAGACCAGGGCGTCCACCAGGTTCACGTCGGTCACCGGGGTGTTGAGGGGGAAGTCCACGTCGTTGGCCGTGTAGAGGGCCACGCCGTCGGCGCCGTTCTGCAGGAAGTTGCCGTTGAAGAGGATCGACGGCGTGGGCACGACCGCGGCGTTGCCCAGCAGGAAGAAGCCGTTGGCGTCCAGGCTGAAGCCGTCCAGGTCGAAGGCGGCGTAGGACAGGTCGTTGGAACCGTTGTAGAAGACCAGCACGAGGCCGTCGAGCGAAGTGTTCGGAGCGCCGTAGAGCTCCACGAACTCCAGGGCGTCGGTGCCCACGGTGTCGCTGTCCAGCTCGTTGATCACGACGCTCTGGGCCAGCACCGGGGCGGCGATCAGCAGCAGCGCCAGCGCGAAGATCACATTCACATTCTTCATGTCGTCCCACTTTCCAGCAAAAGGGAGGCTCCCGTGTCCCGCCCTCGGTCGAAGGCCGGACGATCGATCCGGCCTACAATAATACCCGATCCTGGCTCATGAGTTGAAAAAAAGATGAATTCATGAAAAAGGCGGCCCCTCTGGTGAGGGCCGCCTGGAAGGATCTGGCATCCCCGACGGGGATCGAACCCGTGCTGCCGGCTTGAAAAGCCGGTGTCCTAACCACTAGACGACGGGGACGCCGGAACCCGGAAACTAGTCGCGGGAGCGCCCTTTGTCAATCCGCCCCCGGCCGCGCCCGCTACCGCGCCGCCTCCTGCAGCAGGTGCGCCGTGGTGCGGATCCCGTTCACGAAGTTCTCGATGTGGAACTTCTCGTTGGGCGAGTGGATGTTGTCGTTGGGCAGGCCGTAGCCCAGCAGCAGCACCGGCGACTTCAGGCTGGCCTGGAACGTGCCCACGATGGGGATGGATCCGCCCTCGCGGATGAACACCGGCCGCTTGCCGAAGCCGTGCTCCATGGCGCGCATGCCCGCCTCCATCATGGCCGAGTCGCGGGGCACCATGACCGGGTTGGCGCCGTGATGGTCGGTGACGGTGACCTCCACGCCCTGCGGGGCGATGCTCTGCACGTACTCCGTGAACAGCCGCGCGATGGTCTTGGGGTTCTGGTTCGGCACCAGCCGCATGCTCACCTTGGCGCCCGCCACCGACGGCACGATGGTCTTGGCGCCCTCGCCGCTGTAGCCGCTCCATAGGCCGTTCACGTCGCAGGTGGGGCGCGCCCACATGCGCTCCAGGGTGGTGTAGCCCTTCTCGCCGAAGGGGCCGGGGGCGCCGGTGTCGCGGCGCAGCACCTCGTCCGTGTAGTCCAGCGAGGCGAAGGCCGCCTTCTCGTCGGCGTCCACCGGCAGCACGTCGTCGTAGAAGCCGGGGATCCGCACCACGCCGTCGGCGTCCTTGAGCTTGGCCACGATCTCGCAGATGGCGTTGCCCGGGTTCTGCACCGTGCCGCCGAAGCTGCCAGAGTGCAGGTCCGCGCCGGGTCCCTTCACATCGATCTGCATGTAGGCCAGGCCCTTCAGGCTGTAGCAGATGGCCGGCGTGTCGGCGTCGTAGAGGCTGGTGTCGCTGATCACCACGGCGTCGCAGGCCAGCTTCCCGGGGTTGGCCTCCACGTAGCGGTAGATGGCCGGGCCGCCGCACTCCTCCTCGCCCTCGATGATGAACTTCACGTTCACCGGCAGCTCGGTGCCGGTCTTCAGGTACGCCTCCAGGGCCTTGACGTGGGTGTAGAGCTGGCCCTTGTCGTCGCTGCCGCCGCGGGCGTAGATGATGCCGTCGCGGATGGCCGGCTCGAAGGGCGGGGAGTGCCACAGGTCCAGCGGGTCCACGGGCTGCACGTCGTAGTGGCCGTAGAAGAGCAGCGTGCGCCGCTCCGGGCGCTGCTCGGTCTGGGCGTAGACCAGGGGATGGCCGTCGGTCTCGATGAGCTCGGTCTCCAGGCCCAAGGCCTTCAGCTCGTCGTGGACGAACATGGCGGCGCGCCGCACGTCCGGCGCATGGGCCTGGACGGAGCTGATGCTGGGGATGCGCAGCCACTCGCAGAGCTGCTCCACGTGGCGGTCCTGGCGGGTCTTGAGATAGTCGAGCACGGCGTCCGGAGCCATCGGGGAATCCTTCCACGGGGGGAGCGGGTGGCGGGGCGGGCGCGTCAAAGTTACGCTTGACGAACACAGGTGTCGAGGCCATTGTGTGGCCCCATTCCGGGAATGCCGTTCCCCTAGGGGCCATGTCGCCGCCGCAGGATCGGACGCGCCTGGCGACATCCGCCGCCCGTGGACCACCGCCACCGCGGCGCAGGATTCCCACCGAGCTTGGACCCTCACTCAGGAGGACGAGGACATGATCATCAGCAAGACCAAGACCAAGGAAGCCGTCAAGGAGTGCAACGTGTCGGGCGAGTTCTACGAGGCCCTCGACAAGAAGGTGTACTCGCTGATCAAGGCCGCCGAGGAGCGCGCCCTGGCCAACGGCCGCAAGACCGTCCGTCCCTGCGACCTCTAGGCCCTGCGTCGTCGGGGCCGCGTCCCCGCCCGTCGCGATTCGAGTTCGAGCGGAGATTCTTTCGGGAATCTCCGCTTTTTTGTCGCAATCCCACTCGCGAGGCTTGAAAAAACAGAAGATCCGCGCCGATTTGGTTGTCATTGTCGGTGCCCGGTGGTAGGGTGGCTGCGGTGCCGGTCGCGCCTCTCTCGCGTCGGTCGGCATCGGCATCCCGTCCAGAATCATCGACACGTGCTCTCGCCTCCACGCGTCGACCGCCCATACCGCGGGACCGCCTTCGACATCACCTTGCTGAGACTGGGCAACATCGCGGTCGGTGTCTGTCCGACGACCATCGACACGGGGGGAGACAATGAAACGACTGACCTTGCTGATGATCATGCTCGTGCTGGGGGCGGGATTCGCTCACGCCCAGACCTACGAGACCCTGAACATCATCGGTTACCTGTACGAGTCCGTGAACGCGCCGGGCACGCCGGGCTTCCCGCCCAGCGATGCGGGCGACGTTCTCGCCGGCCTCGGCTTCGTGGACGGCTTCAGCTACTCGCCGTTCTTCCCCACGGCCGACTACGAGTACACCTGGGTCCTGAGCGGCCTGGTGTCCGGCGGCGCCGTGGATCAGGGCGGCGGCATGATCCAGATCAGCTACACCGGCGGCACCCTGGACCTCATCGCCGATGAGATCGCCGCCGGCGGCTACACGCCCGCCTTCTACGGAGTGAACCCGCCCGAGCCCGGCGCCGTGGCGTCGTTCAGCGACGGCGAGGTGTACCTGTACGGCACCCTGGTGAACTTCGTGATGACCTACAACACCAACACCGGCGCCGGCGACTACCAGGGCCAGGTCATCTTCGAGCTCGGCCCCAACGTGGGCAGCGCGGACGAGGAGCTGGCGTACCCGCTTGGCCTGACCATCGCGGGCGTCATCGCCGCCGACAGCACCATCCCCGAGGGCTACGACCTCGAGGCCGACGGCCACATTTTCCATGATCCCACCGTGCCGAACGAGGACATGACCTTCAGTCACGTGAAGCAGCTGTTCCGCTAAGGCGAAAGAAAGGAGGGCACGATGAAGACGTTGTACAAGATCACCGTTCTGGCCGCCCTGGTCGCCTTGGCTGTCTCCCCGGCCATGGGCCAGGTGGAGTTCACGTTCGAGGGCTTCGCGATGATGACCCCGGGCACGGACCAGGTCGGCGCCTCGCTGACCGTGTATGGCATCGCCAACCCCGCCATCAGCGCTCCGACCCCCTTGCCCATGGACTTCGACACGTACCAGTACACCGTGGCCGTGAGCGGCATGACGGTGACCGGTTTCAACGAGGACCTGGTCACCCACCGCAAGACGTTCCAGTTCGAGGGCGGCACCATCCGCATGTACTCGGACATGATCGCCGGCGGCACCGCGGGCGACTACGCCCTGCCCGGCTCCTTCACCGACGGCGACATGTTCGTCGAGGCGGCCGTGGACGACGGCTGGGAGCTCATCCTGAACAACCCGCTGGGCTTCGGCTACACGGGCGCCGGCATCGGCACCTGCGCGCTGACCGGCGGCTCGTCCCTGGGCGACCTGCAGGACCTGGAGTTTCCCCTGGACGGCTGGACCTTCGCCGGCACCGGCGTGGGCGAGCCCAGTCCCTTCATCCAGGTTCCCAACGGCTACGACTACATCTTCGGCGTGAAGATCATCTTCCCGTACGACCCCACGCCGAACGAGGCCAGCACCTTCGGGGCGCTCAAGAACCTGTACCGCTAGGTTCCGGGCCCCTCACGGCGCACCGCGAAGGCCCCGTCTCCCTCCGGGAGGCGGGGCCTTTCCGCGTGTGCCCGTGTCGGCGTGGGGCGACGCTCCCACGGACCGCGACGCCGCGCGGCGACACCCCCCTGCGCGGAACCGCGGCGAACGCCGTGAAGGCCGTGGGCACGGATCCCGCAAGGTCGATGCGTGGGGAGGTGCCGATGATCGTCCTGATCCGCAGCGGGGCCCTGGACGGGCTCACGGGCTACGAGGTGCGCGTGGAGGTGGACGCCGGCCGCGGGCTGCCTTCGTTCCAGATCGTGGGGCTGCCCAACGCGGCGGTGCGCGAGAGCCGCGAGCGCGTGCTGTCCGCCATGCGCAACCAGGGGCTGGCGCGGCCCAGCGGACGCGTGGTGGTGAACCTGGCGCCGGCCGACGTGCGCAAGGAGGGCGCGGCCGTGGAGCTGGCGGTGGCCCTGGGGGTGGGCCTGCAGGGCGCCGACCGCGGCGCGCCGCCGGCGCTGGACGGCGCGGTGGTCCTGGGGGAGCTCTCGCTCTCGGGGCGCGTGCAGCCCGTGCGCGGCCTGCTGGCCATGGTCATGACCCTGGCCCGGGCCGGCCATCGGCGGTTCGTGGTGCCCGCCGGACAGGCCGAGGAGGCGCGCCTGGTGCCGGGCGTGCTGGTGGCGGGTGTCCGCGACCTGGGCGCGGCCTGGGCCTGGTGCACAGGACGCGCCGCCGTGCCCTGGCGCGAAGGGGGGCGTCCGCTGCCCGCAGCCGCGGGCGACGTCGGCGCGGCGCCGGATCTGCGCACCACGCCGACGCACCTGGTGCGCCTGGCCACGGTGGCGGCTGCGGGCCGCCACAACCTGCTGCTGGTGGGACCGCCGGGCGTGGGCAAGACCCGGCTCTGCCGGGCCGTGGCCGCCCTGCAGGCGCCGCTGGACGGCGATGCGGCCCTGGAGGTCCTGCGCATCCACGGCGCCTGCCGGCGCACCGACGGCCTGCCCGCCCGGCCGGCGCGCCCCTTCCGCGCGCCGCACCACACCGTGACCCGCGCGGGCCTGGTGGGCGGCGGCAGCGGACTGCGCCCCGGCGAGATCACCCTGGCCCACCACGGCGTGCTCTTCCTGGATGAGGTCAACGAGTTCGCCCCCGGCGTGCTGGAGGTGCTGCGCGAGCCGTTGGAGGAAGGCGTGCTGAACGTGGCGCGCGGCGGCGGCGTGCGCCTCTGGCCCGCCCGCTTCCAGCTGCTGGCGGCCATGAACCCCTGCCGCTGCGGCTGGCTCGGCAGCCCGGTGCGCCCTTGCACCTGCGGTCCCGCCGACGTGGAGCGTCACCGGCGGCGCGTGTCCGGGCCGCTGCTGGACCGCTGCGACCTCTTCGCGGAGGTGGTGGACGGGGGCGTCGGCATGGCGGACACGTCCGCCGATGCGGGCGTCGACGGCGCCGCGGTGCGCGCCCGCGTGGCGGAGGTGCGGCGCCGTCTCGCCGCCGCGCCCGACGACGATCTGACGGCCGCGCGCCGCCGCCTGAGCGCGGACGCGGCCGAACGTCTGGACGCCCTGCGGGCCTCGCTGGGGCTGTCGGTGCGCAGCCTCCTGCGCTGCGCCCGCGTGGCGCGCACGGTGGCCGCGCTGGCCGACCGCGACCGCGTGGAGCGTGCGGACGTGAACGAGGCGTTGGGATGGCGGCGCGAGACGGTCCTGGACGTCGCGGCGGGCGGCTGATCGCGCCTGGGGGGATGCGAAAGGGGCGCCCCTGGAGGCGCCCCCGGATCGCGCGGCCGCCGCGGGGCGGCTAGAAGTTGGCGAAGAAGCCCAGGGCCCAGCTCATGGAGTTGAGGGTGTAGCTCTCGAAGCTCTCCACCTCCACGGCGCCCTGGCCGTCCACGTACTGGTAGACGGGGATCAGCGTGGTGCCGTCGTCGATGTCGCTGAAGTAGTCCCTCGGCGTGAACTGGTAGGTCATGTGGTTCATGAGCATCTCGAAGCGCACGCTGATCAGGTCGTCCGCGATGTAGCGGAAGCCCAGGCCGCCGGACAGGCGCCACTGGCTGGCCGCGTCCTCGGCGTAGTCCGAGTTGATGCTCATCCACACGCGCGAGGCGCCGCCGATCACGTAGGGATGGAAGCGGCCCTTGCCGAAGTTGCCGTAGTCGCGGGGGTAGAACAGCACGTTCATGCCGGCGCCCAGGGTGATGTTGCTGCGGCGTTCGGCGTCGAACTCGCCCAGCTCCTCCACGGGCTGCAGGCTGGCGCCCTCCGCGGCGTTGGACAGCCGGTTGGGATTGGTGATGGTGGCGAAGTACTCGGACACGGAGAGGTCGAAGAAGCCCTCCACGCTCATCCACGTGTCCAGGTCGTAGCTCAGGCGGATCATGGGGTTGAAGGCCGACTCGCCCTGGATCTCCACGTCGCCGTAGTAGGTGTACTCGTCGGTGTACTTGTAGATGAGCTGGTCCATCTTGATCAGCGTGTTGGCCAGGTCCCAGTAGCCCAGGGTCACCGACGCTTCCAGCTTCTTGCGGGGCAGGATGGGCTGGTAGGCGGGAGCCTGATCCTGGACCGCGGTCTCCAGGTCATCGCGGCCGACCGAGGGGTCCAGGTTGAACGTGGGCTCGTCGCTGGCGGGCTTGGTGGCATCCTCGTCCTGGGCCGCAGCGGGCACCGCGAAGGCGATGACGGCGCTCATCAGGACGACGAAGAGAGTCCGGGGCATGGTCCGCTCCAGTCGGGCTAACGGGGGTTGGCAATCCCTTGAAATGTCTGGCATTGGCCGGGCCGTGTCAACCATGGATCGGCGTGCGGCCCCTCAGTCCGCGGCGGGGGCGAAGCCCGTGGGGCGCAGGTGGCGGACCTCGGGATCCAGCAGGATCCCGTGGCGGTCCCGCACGGCCCCGCGCATGCGGTCGGCCAGCCGCAGCACGTCGCCGCTGGTGGCCCGGCCCAGGTTCACGATGATGTTGGCGTGCTTGGCGAAGACGCCGGCGTCGCCCTCGCGCCAGCCCCGCGCGCCCAGCTCGTCCAGGAGCATGCCGGCGGCCCGGCGGCGGCCGCCCGGCTCCAGAGGCGGCAGGTTCTGGAAGTAGCTGCCGGCGCAGGGCTCCGAGGTGGGGTGCTTACGGCGGCGGTCGGCCAGGTGCTCGGCGCGTTCGGCGGCGCCGGCCGCGGTGTCCGCCGGCTCCAGGCGCAGCGTCACCTCCAGCAGGAGGCCCGCTTCGGTCTTGAGCCTCGAGGTGCGGTAGGCGAAGCCCAGATCCCCGCGTCCCAGCCGCTCCAGGCGGCCGTCGGGGCGCAGCACCAGCGCCTCCTCCACGAACTCGCCGATCTCGTGCCCGTAGCACCCCGCGTTGCCCACCACGGCGCCGCCCACGCTGCCCGGAATCCCCGAGGCGAAGGCCAGGCCCGGACGTCCCTCTTGCAGGCAGCGCTCCACCAGGGCGTCGAAGCCCAGCCCCGCGCCCGCACGCACCGCGCCGGATTCCAGCCGCACGTGCGTTCCACTCATGAGCAGGACCAATCCCGCGAACCCCGCGTCGTCGGCCAGCACGTTGCTGCCGCCGCCCAGGCACACCGTGGGCAGTCCGCGTTCCGCCGCGAAATCCAGGAACCGCCGCGCGTCGTCGGGCGTTTGCACCGGGCACACGCCGGCGGCGGGGCCGCCGATGCGGAAGGTGGTGAGCCCGGCCAGGGCCTCGCCCGCCCGCACCTCGGCGCCCCAGGGCAGGCGACGCAGATCGGCCACGGCCTCGGCCACGAGGCGCGCCCGGTCCGCGGAGTTGTCAGGCGGGGACGGTCGATGCATAGTGTGAGGCTCCGCGCCGCGGTCCGAGCGGCCAGGGACGAGACCAACGCGCGGCCGACGCGACCGCCGAGACAACATCCGGGCGGGCGCCCCGAGCGTCAAGGAGAACCGTGCCGAACCGCCGCACCACCGTCTGGGCCTTCCTCGCCGCCCTCGTCCTGCACGGACTGGTGCTCCTGCTGACGTGGAACCTGGACCTGATCGGCGAGGCGCTGCGCCCCGCCGCCCCGTCCGCCCGTGCGCCGCAGGAGGACGTGGTGGAGATGGTCCTGGTGCCGGACGATCCCCTGTTCCAGCCCGACGGTCCCCGCGCCTTCACCAGCGTGCCGGAGCGCCAGGAGGTGGAGGCGCCGCCGGAGAATCCCGACTTCCTGGCCGCGGTCAACAGCCGCGCCGCGGACCTGCTGGAGGGCGGCGAGGCCGGTTCCAAGCCCGGCACCGAGACGCCCGGGGAGGTGGAGCAGGTGGCCATCCGCCAGGACACCGGCGGCGGCGCGCCCGGCGGCGCCGTGGTGCTGCGTCCGCGCTCCCAGATGGAGGACGGCGCCGGCGGCGAGGCGGACCAGGGAGAGGAAGCGTCGCGCGGCCGGCCGGAGGCCGGCGCGGATCCCCTGGGCGTGGAACGGTCCGGTCCCCAGGACGGCCGCGACGGCATGGATCCCCAGCGCAAACGCGGCGAGGAGTCCGGCGCCCCGGACCTGGCGGAGCTGCCGGCGCGGTCGGTGCCGTCGATCCTGGCCGAGCGGGAGGGCCTGCCCGGCGACCGCGGCTTCACCTACGACCAGCGCGCGGTGAGCGCCGGCGGCAACATGGTCCAGTTCGGCGACTTCGCCCTGAACACGGTGGAGTGGGAGTTCGCGCCGTGGCTGGAGCGCTTCAAGAACGATTTCCTGCCCCACTGGATCCCGCCTTACGCCTACCGGCTGGGCGTGATCGACGGCAAGACGGTGCTGCGGCTGGTGGTGGAGAAGGACGGCACCATCGGCAGCCTGGACGTGATCGACAAGGAGGGGCACGAGTCCCTCCATCAGGCCAGCACCAGCGCCCTGCGGGCCACGGCCCCCTTCGCGCCGCTGCCGCCGGACTTCCCGGAGGAGCATCTTGTGATCGAATTGGCGCTGCACTACCCTGCGTGGAATGCCGCGGCGCCGACGCGGACCGAGCCCAGCCCGGGCCCGCGCAACCGGCGGCCCCGCTAGGGCCGGCCCAACCATGAAAGTCGAGGACCGCGGATGTGGGAGCTGATCCGATCCGGCAACGTGATGATGATTCCGCTGGGGCTGTGCTCCCTGGTGGGGCTGACCGTGTTCCTGGAGCGCCTCTACGCGCTGCGCCGCGGCCGCATCGTCTATCCGGAGGTGGCGGAGGCGGTGGCCACCCTGGACGCGGGGCCGGACCTGGGGGTGGCCAAGGCCATCCTGGACCGCAAGCCGGGGCCCTTCTCCAACATCGTGCGCGCGGGGCTGGACCACGCGGACGACGACTGGACCATCGTGCGCGACGTGCTGCAGGAGGCGGGCCGCCAGGAGGCGGTGCGCATCTCCCGCAACCTGGGCGTGCTGGAGACCGTGGCCGCGGTGGCGCCCCTGCTGGGGCTGCTGGGCACGGTGTTCGGCATGATCCGCGTGTTCTCCGCGGTGAGCTCCGCGGGGCTGGGCGATCCGGAGCTGCTGTCCGGCGGCATCAGCGAGGCCATGATCACCACGGCGGCGGGCCTGATCATCGGCATCCCCACGCTGGTGGCCTACAACTGGCTGCGCGGCCGGGCCGACGCCATCATCTTCGAGCTGGAGCAGCACGCCACCAGCCTGCTGGACGGGCTGCGGCGCCGCAAGCTGCGCGCCAAGGGGGCGTAGCATGGATTTCGCGCCGCCCCGCGGGGACCGGAAGGTCATCATCAACATCACCTCGCTCATCGACGTGATGTTCCTGCTGCTGATCTTCTTCCTGGTCACCTCCACCTTCAAGGAGCAGCCGGCCATCGAGCTGGACCTGCCCTCGTCCAGCACCGCGGAGACGGTGGACGAGGGGCCGGCGGTCCTCTATCTGACCGCCGACGGCGCCACGTACCTGGACGACGACCGCCTGTCCGACGAGGAGCTGCGCCAGGCCCTGCGCCAGCGCCTGGCCGCCACCGGCGACGACCGCCTGATCCTGCGCGCGGACACGGACAGCCGCCACGGCGACGTGGTCAAGCTCTACGATCTGATCCGCGAGACGGGCTACCGGCGCCTGGGCGTCTCGGCCCGCCGCGAGGACGGCGGGGACGCCGCGCCTTGACGCTCGGGGTGCCGGACCCTAGGATCCACGCGCCCGAAACCCGGAACCACTGGCCGCCCGACGGCCGAGGGAGAGAACGCATGACCTTTCGCAACGGGACCCGGACGCGCCTGACGGCGACGGCCTGGGCCGCCCTGCTCACGGCCGCCCTGCTCGCGGCCGGCTGCACCAGCGACGATCCGGGCCTGGTGGGCGCGGACATCCCCGGCGACCTGAACCTCAACGACCCGCAGGTGGTGCGGCTGCCCGCCTTCGCCTCCTGGGGCAGCGTGGCGGTGTCGGAGCCGGACAAGCCGCTGGTGGACGCCGAGATGCTCTACACGGGCGCCCATGA
>DAOTGJ010000003.1:0-92625 GCA_035447065.1 Candidatus Krumholzibacteriia bacterium | reverse complement strand
CATCGTCCCCGCGCGCGACCTCTCCAGCTTCCAGGAGCTGCCCGCCCAGGACACCGGGCAGGACGAGACCTTCTTCCTGCGCACGCACCTGCGCGTGTCGCCGTGGTTCGTGCTGGACACCGCCTCCATCCCGCGCGGCGTGCGCATCAACCGCGCGGTGCTGCGGCTGGGCGTGGATCCGGAGCGGAGCTTCGGCATGCCCGAGTCCGTGGTGCTGAGCGAGGTGCCCTACGCCACCGTGGCGGACGCGGACACGCTGGTCCTGGCGGATCTGGTGGCCGCCCTGACCGTGGTGGACGGCAACAGCACCCTGGATCCTCTGGCGCTGGACGAGCTGGACGCGCCCCTGCTCGGCTTCGACCTCACCGAGCTGGTGCAGCGCGTGGCCAACGGCGTGCTGGACGATCCCATCGCCCTGATCCTCACCGCGGGCGAGGACGACCTGTCCACCGCCTACGACGTGGGCCTGCGGGACCCGGACTTCTACCTGAGCCACTTCCAGTTCCAGGGGATCGGCGCGGCGACCGACGCGCCCAGCCTGGAGATCACCTACACCGAGTTCACGGGAGGCGAGTGATGCGCATCCGCATGATCGGCGCCGCCGTCCTCCTGCTGCTGCTGGCCGGGCCCGCCGCGGCCCAGAGCCCCTTCGCCCTGCTGCACATGGGGGAGGACGTGCGCTCCTTCGACGCGCGCACCGACGGGCGCGGCGGCTGGGGCGTGGCCGAGTCCGACACGGTGATCCCCTGCTTCGACAACATCGCGGGCCTGACCGGCCTGAAGAAGGTGGCCGTGGTGCTCAGCGGCTACGGCGACCTGCGCACCGCCACGGTGGACGGCGCGGAGCGGCGCAGCAGCAACGTGCGCACGCCCACGGTGCGGGCGGCGGTGCCGTTCGCCCGCGGCCGGCTGGTGCTGTCGGCGGGCTTCCAGGCCCTGCGCGCCACCCAGTACGACACGCGCGAAGAGCTGGCCCTGGACCTGCTGGACCCGGATACGGGCGAGGTCATGGAGACCGTGGAGGGCCTGCGCTACCGGCTGCGCGAGGGCACCCAGTTCGAGGTGCCTCTGGGCGCCTCCTACCGGGTCCACCCGCGCCTGTCCGTGGCCGCCAGCGTGAACCTGGTCAACGGCGTGATCCGCGAGCGGCTGACCGAGAGCTTCCTGGGCACCAGCGAGGAGGACGCCCTCTTCCTGGCCCTGAACTCCGAGGTGGTCGAGGACGCCTTCGACGCCGTGTCGGCCACCTGGGGCCTGCAGGCCGAGCCGGTGGACGGCGTGCGCGTGGGCTTCCGCTACACCACGCCCCAGAACTGGAGCGTGACCCGCATCAACGACATGACCGGCCTGGCCGGCGACGTGCAGCGGGACTACGAGGTGCACGTGCCCGCCCTCTGGGCCGCGGGCGCCGACGTGGCCGTGAGCGAGCGCTGGCGCGCCGGACTGGAGTACGAGGCCCAGGCCTTCAGCGAGCTGACCGGCCGCACGGACTGGCAGCAGATCTCCACGGACGCCTGGCGCTTCGGCGTGGGCGTGGAGCGGGCCGGGTCCGACCGCCGGCGCGGCGGCTGGAGCAACCTGCCCCTGCGCCTGGGCGCGTCGGTGCAGGTGCTGCCGTACACCATGCAGGGCGAGGAGATCCGCCGCACCACCCTGTCCGTGGGCACGGGCGTGCCCCTGCGCGGCGGCAACGGCCACCTGGACGTGGCCCTGGCCCGACTCTGGACCGGCGACGCCGCCAAGCACGGCGTGGAGGACGCGGGCTGGCGGCTCACCGTGTCGCTGGCAGGACTCGAGCGTTGGTGGTAGGCTGAGCGGAACGTATCGGACCACCGGAGGAGACCCATGAGCAAGACGCACATCCACGATCCTCGCCTCCGCCTGCTGCTGCTGGCCGTGGCGGCCCTGCTGCTGCTGGCCGGCTGCCGCGGCGGCGACGTCTCGGAGATGGACAAGGCGCTGGCCGCGTTCCGCGAGATGCCGCTGGCGGACCGTCCGACGGCCCTCCGCCAATTCATGGGCGAGCAGCCCGATCTGGCGCACTACGCATGGTACGAGATGGGCAACACCTGGTACGAGCTGGCCTCCGAGGGCGACGTGCCCCCCGGCGTGGACTCCGCCACCGGCGCGCACGCCTACCTGGACTCCGCGCTGGTGGCCTACGGCAACGCCATCGCGGCCGACTCCACGTTCGTGGAGGCCTGGGTCAACATGGGCCTGATCTGGGACGATGTCTCCGAGGGCCGCACGCCCCAGGCCCGCCGCGCGGTGGACGAGGCCAAGACGGCCTACGCCAAGGCCATCGAGCTGCGTCCGGAGGGGGAGAAGGCCCGCTGCAACCTGGGCTCCCTCTACTACCGCCGCCACGAGTACCAGAACGCCGTGGCCGAATTCCGCACGGTGCTGGAGCACAACCCCAAGAGCGCCCTGGCCCACTACAACCTGGCGATCATGTTCGCCGAGAGCCGCATGTACCGGGAGGCCAAGACGGAGTGGGAGCTGGCGTCGCGCTACGATCCCGACGGCGACATCGGCGACCGCTCCCGCGAGAACCTCAAGGTGGTGGACGACCTCATGAACAGCGAGATCCCCGCGGAGCTCACCTCCGACGACGGGCACTGAGAGGGCGCCGGTTCCATCGTGACGTTCCCGCTGCCCTTCCCCCAGGACCTCCACGACGCCGTTCCCTCCGGGAGCGGCGTCTTGCTGGGGGTCAGCGGCGGCGTGGACAGCAGCGTGGCCCTGGCGGCGCTGACGGCGCTGGGCTGCCGCGTGCACACGGTCACGCTCAAGAACTTCTGCACGAGCGAAGGCGCCTTCGGCGGCGAGGGCAACACGTCGTGCTGCTCCCTGGACGCCATCGACGCCGCGCGACGGCAGGCGGCGGCCGCGGGCGTGGCGCACTGGGTGGCCAACGTGGAGGAGCGGTTCCGCGAGCGGGTCATCGAGCCCTTCGTGGACGAGTACCGCGTGGGCCGCACGCCCAACCCCTGCGTGGGGTGCAACACATGGGTGCGCTTTCCCGAACTGATCCGACGCGCCGACCAGCTGGGGCTGGAATTCGTGGCCACGGGCCACTACGCGCGCCGGCTGGACGGACCGCAAGGACCGCGCCTGCTGCGCGGCGTGGACCCGGCCAAGGACCAGGCCTACTTCCTGCACGGCCTGGAGCCGACCCACCTGGCGCGCTGCGTGTTCCCCCTGGGCTGGTGGACCAAGCCTCAGGTGCGTGAGGCGGCGGCGGCGTTGGGGCTGGAGTCGGCGCGGCGGCCGGAGAGCCAGGAGATCTGCTTCGTGCCGGACGACGACCGCACGTTCCTCTTCGACGAGGCGGACGGCCGGCCCGGCGACATCGTGGACCGCGCGGGACGCCTCCTGGGACGCCATCGCGGGCTGGTGCATTACACGGTGGGCCAGCGCCGCGGCCTGGGCGTGGCGGCGGGGGAGCCCCTGTACGTGCTGGAGCTGGACCCCGTGCGCAACGCGGTGGTGGCGGGCACGCAGGACGAGCTGGACGTGGTGTCCGTGCGCTGCGACGGCTGCCGCTGGCTGCGTCGGCCGGACGTGGAGCGCACGGCGGGGCTGACGGCCCAGATCCGGCACAGGCATCCCGGCCACGCGGTGGCGGCGCTGCGGCTGGACGGCGACCGTCTGACCGCGGACCTGGCGGCGCCGGCCCGCGGCGTTGCGCCGGGCCAGTTCCTGGTCCTGGCGGACGGCGACGAGATCCTCGGCGGCGGGCGCATCCTCGCCACGTCGCCGACAACCCCCGGAGGTCGGGCATGAGACGGTTCCTGCTGCGCGGCGTGCTGCCCCTGGTGCTGATCGTGGCGGCGGCCGTGGTCGCCCTGAAGGTCCTGCTGCCCACGGACCGGCTGGCGGCCTTGGCCGCGGAGCGCCTGCGCGCGGAGACGGGGGCGGAGGTGGCCTACGGCTCGGTATCGCTGGACGTGTGGCCGCGCGTGGCCCTTTCCGTGCACGACGTCGAGGTGCGCTCGCCGTCGCTGGATCCGGGCCCTGCGGGCGGCCTGGTGGCGTGGCGGCTGCAGGCCCGGGAGATCCGCGGCGGCCTGGCCCTGGGGCCGCTGTTGGCCCGTCGCGCCGAGCTGGACCGCGTGCGCCTGGTGCAGCCGATGCTCCAGATGACCACGCGCCCGGCCGCCGTGTCCGCGGATCCGGCCGCACCCGCGCCGGCCCGCCGAGAGCAGGCGCCCCTGGCGCTGGTGGCCGCCGGCGCCACGGTGGAGGACGGCGTCCTGGAGTGGACGCAGGAGGGCGGCCGCCGTCTGCGGCTCGAGAGCTGGGACCAGGAGGTGGAGGCCTCGGAGCTCGGCCGCTTGGCGACCCTGCTCGCGGCCTGGACCGGCAGCGGCCCGCCCGCCGCGGGGGACGCGCCCGGCGCGCTGACCCTGGACGGGCGCGTCGGCGTGCTGACGCTGGAAGGGTTCCAGCCGGGCCCGCCCATGGTCCTGCGCGACCTGACCCTCTCCGGCCGCGTGGAGGTGCCCCCCGCCGGTCCCGAGCTGCTGCTGCGCGATCTGGACGCCGCCTGGGGCGGTCTGAGGCTCACCGGCGAGGGCACGGCCACCGCTCCCGGTCCCGACGGCCGCCTGCACGTGGACTGGACACTGACCGAGCACGACGCCGCGGCGCTCCAGCTCGCCCTGGCGCCCCTGCTGCCGCCCGCCCAGGCCGCCGCGGCCGCCTGGCTGGCCACGACGCCGGTGGCGCTGCCGGAACTCGTCGCCTCCGGAGCCCTGGACCTGCCCCTGCCCCCTCCGGCCGGCGGCGCCGCCCCGGTGCTCGCCGGGCTCACGGCCGAGGCCGCGCTGCGCGGCGCCCGCGTCCTGCCGCCCCGGCTGGATGAGCCCTGGACGGTGGATGCGGACCTGGTCCTGGACGACGCCCAGCTCCATGTCCGCGGCGTGGACGCGCGGGTGGACGACGGTCGCCTGACCGGCGAGATGACCGTGGGGCACGTGGACCGGCCGCAGCCCCATGCCTCGGTGGACGCGGCCTTCGACGGCCTGCCCGCGGCCCTGGTGCTCACGGCCCTGGCTCCGTCGGCCGCACCCTACCTGGAGGGAGCGGCCAGCGGCGGCGTGCACGGCCGCTTCCGTCTGGGCGACGCCCAGGCCGTCCGCGCCAGCCTGAGCCTCTCCGGCGAAGCCGTGCTGACCGACGGCGTGGTGCACGCCTCCGAGTGGCTGGAGGACGTGTCGCGCTATCTGGGCGACCGGCAGGACCTGAAGGACATCGTCTACGGCTCCCTGCGCCACCGGCTGGAGGTGGCCGACGGCCGCTACATCGTCCGCGACCTGGAGCTCCACGGCCGCGACACCGACTGGAGCGGCGCCGGCTGGCTGGGCCTGGACGGCACCATCGACCTGACGCTGCGGGCCAAGCTGCCGCCGGGCTTCACGCCGGATCTGGGGGCCATGAGCCTGCTGGCCGAGGGGCTGCGCGACGCCGACGGCCGCATCGTGCTGGACCTCTCGCTCACGGGCCTCGCGCGCAGGCCGGCGGTGGGCCTGGACCTGGGCAACGCCGGGGCCATGCTGCAGAAATCCACGCAGAACGCCCTGGAAGGGGAGCAGGGGCAGGCGTTGCTGAAAGGTGTGCAAGGCTTGCTTGACAAGCTGAGGACCAGGAGATAAGTTACGACGCCGCGGTCAGGGCGACCCTGCACCAGGCGGCGCGAAGGCCCTGGAGGGCTAGCGTAACTGGTAACGCAGCGGTCTTGAAAACCGCCGGGAGCGATCCCTTGGGGGTTCGAGTCCCCCGCCCTCCGCCAAGGTTCGGGGGAGAGGTGGCCGAGTGGCCGAAGGCGCACGCCTGCTAAGCGTGTATGGGGAAACTCATCGAGGGTTCGAATCCCTCCCTCTCCGCCACAGATTTTGCGAGACGCAGAGAAGCACCGAGACAAGGTGCGCCCATAGCTCAACTGGACAGAGCATCTGACTACGGATCAGAAGGTTGGGGGTTCGAATCCTCCTGGGCGTACCACCTCTCCAGCCCCGCCGCACCCGCGGCGGGGCTTTTTTCTTGCCCTGCGGAGCCCCTTCCGTGTTCCATCGCGAGGACGGCACGCACGCCCCCCTTGCAAAGGACCCGCCCATGCCCTGGACCGACGCCCGCCTCGCCGAGCTGCCCGACGACCGCGGCTTCCGCCTGCGCGGTCTGGAGATGACGCGGCTGGAGGGATTCGTGGACGCCGCGTTCGCCTTCGCCACCACCATGCTGGTGATCTCGCTGAGCGGCATCCCCAGCAGCGTGGGGGAGCTGACCGCGGCGTTGAAGGACGTGCCGGCGTTCCTGGCCGGCTTCGTGTCCATCGCCTCGTTCTGGCAGGGGCATCGGCGCTGGAGCCGCCGCTACGGGCTGGAGGACGGTCCCACCATCCAGCTCAGCCTGGCGCTGGTCTTCGTGATGCTGGTGTTCGTGTACCCGCTGAAGATGGTGTTCTCGGCGCTGTTCGCCTGGGTGTCCAACGGCTGGCTGCCCACGAGCTTCAGCCTGCGCACGGGGCAGGAGCTGGCCCAGCTCTTCGTGGTGTACGGCGTGGGGTTCTGCGCCATGACGGGCATCGTGGCCCTGCTCTACGGACGGGCGCTGAAGGCGCGCGAGGCGCTACGGCTGAACGATCTGGAGCAGCTCATGACGCGGCAGGCGGTGACGGCGCACGTGATCATGGCGGGCACGGGCCTGGCGTCGGCCCTGTGCGCATGGCTGCTGCCGGTGCGCTGGGGGATGTGGTCGGGCTTCTTCTACGCCACCCTGCCGGTGACCATGCCGCTCACGGCGATCCTCTACGAGCGACGGGCCGAGCGCCTGCGCGCCGCGTCCTAGCTCCCGCCCAGACGGGTCAGCTCCGCCTCCATCACGCCTTTGAGGCCCGCGATCTCCAGGGCCATCTGCTCGATCTCGGCCGGCTTGCCCCGCAGCACGATGGTCTCCACGCAGGTATGGTGGTCCACGTGCACGTGCTGCGTGCAGAGCACGTGCACGAACTGCCGGTGCTGGATGGCGTGGAGGCGGTCCGTGAGGCCGGCGCGGTGGTGGTCGTAGCGCAGGGACAGCACGCCGATCATCTCCTGGGCGCCGTCCTGCCAGGCGTCGCGCACCATGGCCTTGCGGATCAGGTCGCGCACCAGCTCCGAGCGGCTGGCGTAGCCGCGGCCGGTGATGCGTGCGTCGAGTTCAGCCAGGAGGCGCTCGGGCAGCGACACGGTGAAGCGGATGGTGGGGTCGGCGGCTGGGTCGTGGTGATGGCCGTCGTGCATGTCAGTCCCAATCGTGGGTGTGGTAGTGGGAGTGCTCCACGCCGCCGTCGCGATGGCGGTGGCGGTGGGTGTGGACCAGGTTGGCGCGCAGCAGGGTGTCGTGGTCGCGGCGCAGATCGGCGGCGGGGCCGTCGTGGCAGAGGCGGTGCTGCTCGTCCATGACCAGGGCGCGGTCGCCCAGCTCCAGGGCCAGCGAGAGGTTGTGGGTGGCGGTGAGCACGGCGGCGGGATGGTCGGCCAGGAAATCCACGAGCCAGCCGGTGGAGCGCGGATCCAGCGAGGCGGTGGGCTCGTCCAGCAGGAGCAGGCGCGGCTCCAGGACCAGCAGCGAGGCCAGGGCCACGCGCTGCTGCTCGCCGCGGCTCAGGGCGTAGGGGGCGCGGTCCCAGAGATGGGCCACGCCCACGTGCTCGGCCCAGTGGCGGGCGCGGTCTTCCGGTGCGTCGCGGCCGTGGACGCGGGGGCCGTAGGCGATCTCCTCCGCCACGGTGGCGTGGAAGAGCATGGCGCCGGGGTCCTGGAAGAGCAGGGCGGTCTCGGCGCGGAAGCGGCGCTGG
This sequence comes from Candidatus Krumholzibacteriia bacterium, assembly GCA_035447065.1. GTDB lineage: Bacteria > Krumholzibacteriota > Krumholzibacteriia > LZORAL124-64-63 > LZORAL124-64-63 > CALEMW01. The sequence goes on along the minus strand of DAOTGJ010000003.1, from coordinate 84,785 downwards.
AAGGCGGCGTCGCGGCGGGCGTCGGTCAGCGGGCGGCCGTCGTAGCGCACGGCGCCGGCGTCGGGTTCGACCAGGCCGTTGAGCAGCTGCAGCAGGGTGGACTTGCCGCAGCCGTTGGCGCCCAGCAGCACGGCGTGCTCGCCCGCGGCCAGGGCGAAGCTCACGTCCCGTACGGCGGGGCGCCCCTCGTGGGCGTGGGTCAGGTTCTCAGTGCGGATCAGCATCCAGGAACGCTCCTCGCGAGGTCATGGCGCGGGTGACGACGGTCATCTCACGGGCCGCGCGGCGCACCAGGGCGCCGCCGGTGGCGCCGCCGTGGCGCACGTAGGTGCGCGGGCCGGGGGCGGTGGGGCTGCGGCTGAGCAGGGCGCGGCGGGTGTCGCGCACCAGACGCCGCACGGCCCCGATCTGGGCCATGGCGATCAGCAGCACGGGGCCCAGAACGGGGCGGTGCGCCAGCAGGCGGATCAGGTCCACCCGCAGCGTCAGGGCCATGGTGGCCGACGTCATGGTCAGCACGCGCAGGAGCGTGCGCAGGGCCCAGGACCACGGGTCGCCGCCCCGCTGCAGCTCCAGCGTGACGTGCAGCAGGACCACCACGCCGGTGAAGAGGAGCGTGGCCAGGGCGGCGCGCTTCAGCACCTTCGGCGCGCGGCGGCCGGCCGCGAGCAGCACCGTCGCGAGCAGCGCCGCCAGCAGCTCCGCGCGGTGCAGGAACGACGCCGCGAGCACCACGCCGGCGTAGGCCGTGAGCCAGAGCCGCGCGCTCATGCGTCGCTCCGGTCGCCCAGGCGGTCCAGGGCGGCCACGGTGATGGCGCCTTCGATGAGGCCCAGCACCGCGTGGGGCAGGAGCAGGGCCGGCAGCACGGTGCGCCAGCCGAAGGGGAAGTAGAGCGGAGCGCCCGCGGCGTCGCGTCCCAGCTGCGGCTGCAGGCCCAGGACCAGGCCCGTGAGCAGGGCGGCGGTCATCACCGCGGTCCAGCCCGCGCCGAAACGAGCCGCGCGCGGGCCCAGGCCGGACAGCAGTCGTCGCGTGGCGACGGCCGCCGCGCCGCCGCCCAGGCCCAACGCCAGGGCGGTGACCGGCAGCGAGGTGACGCCGCCGTCGCCCAGCAGCAGCGCCTGCAGGGCCAGCACCAGGGAGATGGCCAGGAACGACGCCGAGAGGCCGAAGCGCAGGGCCAGCACCGCCACGCCCGTGGCATGGACCGAGGCGCCGGCGGGCAGGGGGATCGCCACCAGCATGAGGCCGAAGCAGCAGGCGGCGGTCACGCCCAGGGCGGGGATGGTCTCGGCGCGCAGGCGACGGCGCACGCGCCGCGCGGCCACGGACCAGGCCGCCGCCGCCACGCCGGCGGCCGGCAGCCAGGTCTGGGGTCCCAGGAATCCGTCGGGCACGTGCATGCGGCGTCGCTCCTAGAACAGCGTGGAGAAGGTGGCGAGGAGGCGGCCGGACTCCTTGCCCTCGGCGCCCTGTTGGAGCGCGTCCTCGTTGAGGTCGGTCCAGGCGGGGGTCTTCCAGCCCAGGCCCAGGCTCACCGTGCCGCGGGTCAGGCGCAGGCCGGGCAGGGCGTAGAGGATGCGGCCGCCGGTGCCGGCTTCGCCCACGCCGTCGGCTTCATCGCGGCCCAGGGCCAGGTAGCCGGCCTCCAGGTTCAGGTCCAGGCGGGTGCGGCTGGACGGCCGGGTCCACAGGGTGGCGCAGGCGGCCAGGCTCAGGCGCGTCTCCGTGCCGAAGGCCACGCGCTGCCCGTCGGCGTACTCGTGCTCCTGGAAGAGCACCGTCGACGCCTCGGCCACCAGGGTCCAGCGGCCCAGCCAGCGGGTGGCGGCGGCGCCCACCGACCACGACGGTTCGCCGAAGCCCAGGGCCTTGCCGGGATCCGGCAGGCCGTCGGCGTCGGCCGTGTCCGGGTCGCCCAGGGGCAGGGTGCCGCCCAGCCAGAGGGCGAAGTGCAGGTCCTCCAGGTCGTCCAGGCTCTCGTTGCGGTCCACGGGGCGCGGGCCGCCGTCCCACGTGAAGCCGGCCACCGCCAGCCACGCGGGGTCCACGAAGCCGGCCGTGTTGAAGCCGTTGTCCTCCGCGGTCTTGGCGTGGAAGGGGAGGAAGCCGTAGAGGGAGAGCCACGGGGTGACGCCGTAGCCCAGGCCGAACATCTGGTAGGTGGTGCGCTTGGTCTCGTCGTCGCGCTCCGGGGTCAGCAGATCGTAGGACGCGTGGTCCAGCTTCACGTAGGCGAGCCAGGAGCCCTGGGGCAGGGTGGCGCTGCTGGACGTCTCCAGCGGCGCGCCGGGTCCGGACACGCCCACGGCGCCGGGGGTGGCGACGCCGTGGTGGGCGAATGCGGCGACGGGCAGCAGCAGCGACAGCAGGACGACGGCGCGATGGATGACGGCGCGGCGGATGACGGCGCTCATGGGCGGCTCCTCGGCAGGAAGCGGTTCAGGGCCACGGTGATGACGGCGAGGGCCGCCAGTGCGATCAGGAGGCGGGGGGTGCGGCCGAGGCGGGCATCGGCCGCGGCCTCGCCAACCTCGTCCACGGTCACGATGCGGGTGCCGCCGTGGCCGTCGTCGGTCTCCAGGGTGACGGTCCAGTCGCCGGAGCGGTCGGGCAGGAAGACCACGCGGCCCAGGCGGTCGCTGACGCCGGCGGCGAAGGGGCGTGCGTCGCCGGGGCCGATCACGCGGGCGCGGGCGAAGGCCAGGGGGGCGCCGTCGGCGTAGGTGAAGGTCACGATCACGGCGCGGTCGCGGGTCACGGCGCCGGACACGCCGTGGGCGTCGGCGGCGGCGGGCAGCAGGGCGAGCAGCAGGATCAGGGCGGGCCGCATGATCACTCCTCGATGCGGAAGGTGAGGGACGTCTCCAGGATGAGTTCGTCCACCTGGCCGGCGGGGTCGGGGCCACGCCAGACGGCCTGCAGGAGCTGGGCGCCTCCGTGGCGCAGGCGGAGGTTGAGCTCGCCGTCAGCGCCCGAGGCGCCGCGGGGATCGCCGTCCACCAGGACGGTGGCGCCGGGGCAGGGGGCGCCGTCGCGCAGGATGCGCACGCGGATCTTGTCGCCGGGGCGGGCGGCCGTGGGGTCCCCGAGGGGGAGGATGAACAGGTCCGGTGTGGTGGGGGCCGTGGACAGCGGACCGCGCAGCAGGGCCACGGTGGCGCGGGCCCGGCTCGTGGCCAGGATGTCGGTCGGCCGGGCTTGGGCCAGAGGCAGGCGGCCGGCGTCGGTGGCGGCCCAGGCGCCCCAATCCACGCTCGCCACGGCGCCGCGGGCGGCTGCGGGGCAAGGCAGGGGCTGGGTCAGAGAGGTGATGGGGAGGGGGCCCGCGTCGTCCAGGGTCCAGGCCGCGGCCAGGAGGGAGTCGGGCAGATCCGAGGTCGGAGCGCCGTGCTCCGCGCCGGCAGGGTGGCCCACCAGGACGCGCAGGCCGTCGGGGCCGGCGGTCAGCATCAGATCATGGGCGCGGCCCGCGCCGGGTACGGCCAGCAGGGCCAGCAGGACGATCAGCAAGGGGCGAGGGGCGAGGGGCACGGCGACCTCCAATAATACTGAATTGAGATTCGTAATACTCAGGGATCATCCTGAAGTCAAGCGGGTTTTCCGGGCGCTTGTCTCCGGCGGACCTCCGGTCTACCTTCCCCCGCGGACCCGAGCGGCAGGAGAGGCATGCTGGACGACCTGGAGCTGAGCTTCGCCACCCATGAGCGCTGGATGCGTGCGGCCCTGGACGAAGCCCGCCAGGCCGGCGAGGCGGGCGATGTGCCCATCGGGGCGGTGGTGGTGCGCGGCGGGCGGATCATCGGCCGCGGCCACAACCGCGTGGAGGCCCTGAAGGATCCCACGGCCCATGCGGAGATCCTGGCCCTGGGCGCCGCGGCGGCCGAGGTGGGGGACTGGCGCCTGGACGACTGCGCCCTCTACACCACCCTGGAGCCCTGCACCATGTGCAGCGGGGCCATCCTGCTGGGGCGCCCGCGGCTGCTGGTCTACGGGGCTCCGGACCCGCGCGCCGGCACGGTGGGCTCCACGGCGGACCTGCTGGCCGCCAACCCGTACAACCTGGAGTTCGAGGTGGTGCGCGGCATCCTGGGCGAGGAGTGCGGCGAGGTGATCCGGGACTTCTTCCGGCGGTTGCGGCAGGCCGGAAAGGGCTCGGAACCCCTTGACGGATGATGATCCGCCGTTAAGTTGATTTCCCGAATCGACCGTGCTATATTGCCGCCTCCAAAGTTCAGGCGGAGAGTTGCGAGAGCGGTCGAATCGGCACGACTGGAAATCGTGTGTGTCGCAAGGCACCCAGGGTTCGAATCCCTGACTCTCCGCCAGATTCCGTCCGACGGGACGCGGAGAGGTGCCGGAGCGGTTGAACGGGGCGGTCTCGAAAACCGTTGAGCACGCGAGTGTTCCCAGGGTTCGAATCCCTGCCTCTCCGCCACGTCCACGGACACGACATCGCGAATACGAATCCGGTGGGGATGTAGCTCAGCTGGGAGAGCACCACGTTCGCAACGTGGGGGTCGTCGGTTCGATCCCGATCATCTCCACCACCCGATTCCCCGGGACGGCGGTCCCGGCACAGGACAGATGGGTCAGGCCCGGGGTGACGACGGTGAGCTAACCCCGTCAGGACCGGAAGGTAGCAGCGGTACGCGGAAGCCGTCGTGTGCTCCGTCAGCCTGGCCCGCCTCTCCACCCCCCTCCAACCGAGGCGGCGAATCCAGCTCATGTCCTACCACGCTCTGGCCCGCAAGTACCGACCCTCGACCTTCGCCGAGGTGGTGGGCCAGGAGCACGTCTCCCGGACCCTTCGTGCCGCCCTCCGCAACGACAAGCTGGCCCACGCCTACCTCTTCAGCGGCCCCCGCGGCTGCGGCAAGACCACCGTGGCGCGCCTGCTGGCCAAGGCCCTCAACTGCAAGGAAGGGCCGGCCGACGAGCCCTGCGGCGCCTGCGCCACCTGCAAGGCCATCGCCGCCGGGAGCTGGCTGGACACCCTGGAGATCGACGCCGCCAGCCACACGGGCGTGGACAACATCCGCGAGCTGCGCGACATGGCCCAGCTGGCGCCGGCCCAGGGCGGCTGCCGCGTGTTCATCGTGGACGAGGTCCACATGCTCTCCAAGGGCGCCTTCAACGCCCTGCTGAAGATCCTGGAGGAGCCGCCCGCGCGCGTGTTCTTCTTCTTCGCCACCACGGAGCCCAACCGCATCCCGCGCACCATCCTCTCGCGCTGCCAGCGCTTCGACTTCCGCCTGCTCACGCGCGACGAGCTGAGCGAGCGGGTGGAGGCCATCGTGGCCAAGGAGGGCGGCACCATCGAGCCCGGCGCCGTGCGCCTGGTGGTGAGCCAGGCCGAGGGCAGCATGCGCGACGCCCTGAGCATCCTGGACCAGGTGCTGGCCGCCTGCGAGGGCGCGGTGACCGAGCAGGACGTGGTGGAGCAGTTCGGGCTCATCCAGTCGGACATCATGCGCGAGCTGAACGAGGCGATCCTGGACCACGACGCCGGGGCGGCGCTGCGCCTGGCGGACCGCATCGTGGCCCAGGGGCAGAGCCTGGAGGACTTCGCCCAGCAGCTCGTGGGCAACATCCGCAACCTGCTGCTGCTGACCATCGATCCCGCCCTGGCCGCGGGCATCAGCCTGCCGGAGGACCAGATCGCGGTGCTCAAGGGGCAGGCGGACCGCTTCGCGCCCCAGGACCTGCTGGCCCTGCTGGACCGGGCCACGGCGGGGTACGAGCGGCTGCGCCGCAGCACCCAGCCGCGGATCCAGCTGGAGGGCATGCTGGTGGAGCTGGCGCTGCTGGAGTCGCGGGTGCTGCTGTCGGATCTGGTGCGGCGCCTGGAGGCGCTGACGGGCCAGGGTCTGAGCGGCGGCGGCGGCGGCGGCGCGCGGCCTGCGCGGCCGGCGGCTCCTGCCGCGGGGGGGAGCGGACGCGGCGCCTCGGCGTCGGCGGCCGTGGCCCGGCCGGCGGACGAGCCCGCGGCGCCCCGGCGCGACGGCGCCACCTTCCTGGCCGCGGCCGCCACCACGGTGCCCGGCTGGACGGAGTTCATGGGCGCCATGCTGCAGGAGGCGCCCGGCGTGGCGGCCTGCCTGCTGGAGGGCGTGCCCTCGCCGGACGGGGCGGAGCGCATCGCGCTCTCGTTCCCGCAGGACAAGGAGTTCCACCTGCAGCAGGTGCAGCAGGGGCTGGCCACGGTCACGGACCTGGCCCGCCGCCACCTGGGCAAGAGCGTGGTGCTCCAGCTCGTGGACGGCGATCACGAGGCGCGCCGCGAGCACCGCGAGGAGCTGCGCGCCAAGATCGCTCCCACCGAGTCCGAGTCGCTGGTCCAGGCCCGCCGGGAGGACCCGGCCCTGGACCGCCTCGTGGACGTCATCGACGGGCAGGTGCTGCCCGACGCCGAGCGCGAGGACTGGCTGCGCGAGCGCCGCCCGCCGCGCACCCCCGACGGCGACGCGGACTGACGCGCGCCCGCACCCTTCAGCCGACACCCGGAGGTCGACGTGGACATCCGCGCCCTGATGAAGCAGGCCCAGCAGATGCAGAAGAAGATGGCCGCGGTCCAGGAGGAGCTCGCCGCCAAGGAGATCACCGCGGAGGTGGCCGGCGGCCAGGTGGTGGTCACCATGAACGGCAAGCACCAGGTCACCGGCCTGGTCATCAAGCCCGAGGTGGTGGACCCGGACGACGTGGAGTTCCTGGCGGACATGGTCCAGTCGGCCGTGAACGAGGCCGCCCGCAAGGTGGACGAGATGGTGGAGTCCGAGATGGGCTCCGTGACCGGGGGCATGAACATCCCCGGCATGCCCGGGTTCTAGCCCGTGGACCACGCCACGCCACGACCCGGCGAGGGCCTCCGCAACGACGGCGGCGAGTTCCAGTCGCCAGCGCTGGAGCGGCTGGTGCGCGCCCTGGGACGCCTGCCCGGCGTGGGACGCAAGTCGGCCACGCGCCTGGCCCTGGAGCTGGTGGGCGACCGCGACGAGACCGCCGTGGAGCTGCTGGAGGCCATCGCCCACGCCCGCGAGGTGGTGGCCACCTGCACCCGCTGCGGCGCCATCACCGAGGACGATCCCTGCCGCATCTGCCGCAGCGCCTCGCGCGACGCGGCGGCGCTGTGCGTGGTGGCGTCGCCGGTGGACATCCTGCCCTTCGAGCGGGCCGGCTTCTTCCGCGGCCGCTACTTCGTGCTGGGACGGCTGCTCTCGCCCCTGGACGGGGTGCGCGTGGAGGACCTGCCCTTCGACCGGCTGGCCGCGCGCGTGCGCGAGGACGGCGTGACCGAGATGATCCTCGCCCTGGACGCCAGCGTGGAGGGGGAGGCCACGGCCCTCTACATCCAGCGCATGTTCGCGTCCGTGGGTCTGCAGCTCACGCGCCTGGCCACGGGCATCCCCGTGGGCGGCGCCCTGGCGTACACGGACGAGGCCACCCTGCAGCGGGCCTTCCAGCACCGGCGCGGGTTCTAGCGCCGCCTGCACGCCGCGCCGGAAACCCTTCAAGCCCGGCCGCTTCCCGGCCGAACAGATCGGCGAACCCACACCGCCCGGACCGCCCCGGTCCGGGCCCTGGAGCGAGCCCCATGGCGAACCTGCCGGAGCGCAACGACCTCTACGCCGCGGTGCACGACTGCCTGCTGGCCCTGCTGGGCCGCGACGGCGTGCTGGGCGTGGTGCTGCTCGACGGCGAGGGCCGCCTCATCCTGCACGAAGGGCGCGAGCCCCAGGGCGACGTGGCGGCCCTGGCGGCTTCGCGCCTGGCCGCGGCCCGCCGCGTGGACGGCGTGCTGGATCCGGAGGGCCGCCACCACGCCTGCCTGCTGACCGACGCCCGCCACACCGTCTACCTGACCCGCGGCGGCGCCGGCACGGTGCTGCTGGCCTACCTGGAGCCGTCGGTGCCGGCCGGCCAGGCCCACCGCCTGCTGGACCTGGACGCCGGCCGCCTGGCCGACCTGCTGGACGCCGCCCTGGCCGACGAGGCCTGATCCGCCGACGTTGACCCGCCGCCGACGTTGACCCGCCGCCGACGTCCCACTACCCTTCCCGCAACTCAGCCGGGAGGGCTCCTTGAAGAAGATCGCCATCTACGCCTTCGCCTCGTTCCTGGGCACGGGCTTCGCGCCCATCGCCCCCGCCACCGTGGCCAGCCTGGCCTGGGCCGTGCTCTGGGGGCTGATCGCCCCGGTGGGCTGGCCCGTGCAGGTGGGGCTGCTCTTCCTGGTGCTGCTGATCGGCGTGCCCTGCGCCACGTGGGTGGAGCAGCGCGAGGGCAAGGATCCGTCCGTGGTGGTCAGCGACGAGATCGCGGGCATGATCGTCACCTACCTGGGCGTGAGCACCGGGTGGGCGGGCTGGATCGCCGGCTTCTTCTGGTTCCGGCTCTTCGACATCGCCAAGCCGTACCCCGTGCGCCGCTTCGAGTCGCTGCCCGGCGGCTGGGGCATCACCCTGGACGACGTGGCCGCCGGCATCTACGCGCACATCGCCCTGCGCATCACCTTGGCGGTGACCGGATGGTGAGCGCCCGGCTCATCTCCGTGGGGGACGAGCTGCTCATCGGACGCACCGTGGACACCAATGCCTCCGCCACGCAGCGGCGCCTGCTGGCCTACGGCGTGCGCGTGCGCGGCGTGGCCGTGGTGCCGGACCGCGCCGAGGCCATCGCCGCCGCCCTGGACGCCGCGGCCGACGCCCGCCTGGTGATCCTCACCGGCGGCCTGGGGCCCACGCCGGACGACCTGACCGTGGCCTCCGTGGCCGCCTGGGCCGGGTCGCCCCTGGAGGACGACGCGGGCGTGGAGGCCGCGCTGCGGCGCTGGGCCGAGGGTCGCGGCGTGCCCTTCGGGCCGCATCTGGCCGGGCAGGCCCGCCGGCCCGTGGGCTTCCGCTCGCTGATCAATCCGGCCGGCACCGCCCCCGCTCTGGTGGGCGAGGCGCGGGGACGCGTGTGCGTGCTGCTGCCGGGGCCGCCGTCGGAGATCGCCGCGCTGTGGCCGGCCGTGGAGACGGAGCTGGCCGCGCGGGGGCTGCTGGCGGCCGCGCCGTCCACGGTGATCCGCCGCACCTGCACCCTGCCCGAGCCGGAGGTGGCCCGCCGCACCGCGCCGCTGCGCGACCGCTGGCCCCACGCCCTGTGGAGCTGGTGGCTCACGCGCTGGGGCGTGGACGTGCAGGTGGCCGCCGCCGACGCCGCGGGCCTGGACCCGGAGCTGGGGCCGGCCCTGGACGCCGTGCTGGGCGACCGCGTGTACGCGCGGGACATGGCCGAGCTCAACGACGTGACGGTGGCGGCGCTGCGCGAGCGGGGGGCCACCCTGGCCGTGGCCGAATCCTGCACCGGCGGGATGATCGGCGCCGCGATCACCGACGTGTCCGGATCCTCCGCCGTGTTCCTGGGCGGCCTGCTCACCTACGCCGACGCCGCCAAGGGCGACCTGCTGGACGTGCCCGCCGACGTGCTGGCCGCCCACGGCGCCGTGTCGTCGCCCGTGGCCGCGGCCATGGCCGCCGGCGCGCGCCGGCGCCTGGGAGCGGACTACGCCCTGTCCGTGACCGGCATCGCCGGCCCGGACGGCGGCAGCGACGACAAGCCCGTGGGCACCACCTGGATCGGCCTGGCCGCGCCGGGCGGCGTCTGGACCGGGGTCCACCGCTTCCGCTCCTTCCGCGAGCGCAACCGCCAGCTCGCCGTGTCCCATGCGCTGGACGCCCTGCGCCGCCACCTGCTGACCGACGCCGATCCCTGGGCGGGGCCGCAGGCGTGAGGCTCTTCGCTGCCGTCGATCCCGGGGAACAGGTGCGCGCGGCGCTGACCCCGTGGCTTGACGCCCGCGCTGGGATGGACGGCGTGCGCTGGACGCCGCCCGCCAACCTTCACGCCACCCTGCGCTTCCTGGGCGAGCAGCCCGCCGATGCCGTGCCGGCGCTGGCGGAGGCCCTGCGCCGCGCCGTGGCGGATGTGGCGGCGGGGGAGGTGCGCTGCGGCGCCCCGGACGCGTTTCCCGACCGCCGCCGGCCGCGGGTCCTGATCTTGCCCTTGACGAGCGACGGCCTGCTGGAGGACCTGGCCGCGCGCGTCGTCACGGCCCTGGATCCCTGGCGTCCGCGCGCGATCGACGCCGCCTTCCGCGCCCACCTCACCCTGGGCCGGGTGCGGCGGTCGGCGCCGGCGGACCTGGCGGCACGGCTGGCGACGCTGCCGGACCCGGCGCCGCCTCCCTTCCGGGCCGCGGCCGTGGCGCTGGTGCAGAGCATGCTGGGGCCGGAAGGGGCCCGCTACGCCGTCCTGGAACGCTTTCCGCTGGCGGACGCGGAATCCAGGATGTAAGGTGGACGCCCCTGTCCGGACCCCGGCCGCCAGCACTTCGTTGATCCGCCGCGGGATCGCCGTCCCCCGGCGCCGTCACGCCGATCGAGCCTCCCGGACACCGGACCCCAGAACCGCAAGGAGCGAACCATGGCGATGGACAGGCAGCAGGAGAAGGCCAAGGCGCTGGAGCTGACGCGCGCGCAGATCGAGAAGCAGTTCGGCAAGGGCGCCATCATGCTTCTGGGCGAGGACAACGTGGTGGACGGCATCGAGGCCGTGTCCACCGGCAGCCTCGCCCTGGACATCGCCCTGGGGATCGGCGGCCTGCCCAAGGGCCGCGTGGTGGAGATCTACGGCCCCGAGGGCAGCGGCAAGACCACCGTGGCCCTGAGCGCCGTGGCCAACGCCCAGAAGAAGGGCGGCGTGGCGGCCTTCGTGGACGCCGAGCACGCCCTGGACCCGGCGTACGCGCGCAAGCTGGGCGTGGACATCGACAACATGCTGGTCAGCCAGCCGGATACCGGCGAGCAGGCCCTGGAGATCACCGAGATGCTCGTGCGCTCGGGCGCCGTGGACGTGGTGGTGGTGGACTCCGTGGCCGCCCTGGTGCCGCGCGCGGAGATCGAGGGCGAGATGGGCGACCAGCACGTGGGTCTGCAGGCCCGCCTCATGAGCCAGGCCCTGCGCAAGCTCACCGGCGCCATCAGCAAGACCAACACCCTGGTGATCTTCACCAACCAGATCCGCATGAAGATCGGCGTGATGTTCGGCAACCCCGAGACCACGTCGGGAGGCAACGCGCTCAAGTTCTACAGCTCCGTGCGCCTGGACATCCGCCGCGTGGGCGCCCTGACCCAGGGCGAGGACGTGGTGGGCAACCACGTGCGCGTGAAGGTGGTCAAGAACAAGGTGGCGCCGCCGTTCAAGAAGGCGGAGTTCGACATCCTCTACGGCCGCGGCATCAGCAAGGAGGGCGACCTCATCGAGCTGGGCGTGGCCGCGGGCATCGTGCAGAAGTCCGGCGCCTGGTACAGCTACGGCGACGAGCGCCTGGGCCAGGGCAAGGAGAACGTGCGCGAGTTCCTGCACGAGAACGAGGACCTCTACGCCCGCATCGAGAAGCAGGTGCTGATCCACTACGGCGTGCTGCAGGAGAAGGCCGCCCCGGCCGCCGACGACGCGCCGGCCGAGGACGCCGCGGAGGCTCCGGCCAAGGCCAAGGGCGGCCGCAAGTCGTCGGCCGCCACGGCGGGCTAGGCGGTGGCCGACGGGACGCCCGTGCGGCTGGTGTCGCTGGACGGCGACGACCGGACCGTGCGCGTCGTCCTGAGCGACGGGAGCGAACTGGAGCTGGCGGCGGATTCCCTGCCGCCGGCTCTTCCCGTGCCGGGGGAGTCCCTCGCGCCGGAGACGGAGGCCGCCCTGCGCGCCGCCGCGGCGCGCAAGACCGCCGCCCGGCTGGTGTTCGAGATGCTGGACCGCCGCCTGCACACCCGGCGCGACCTGCAGCGCAAGCTGACCGACCGCGGCATCGACCCCGAATCCGCCGCGGCCGTGCTGGACATGTTCGAGGCCCAGGGCCTCCACTCGGACCGCCACTACGCGGAGGCCTGGTGCCGGGACACGGTGCGCACCAAGGCGGTGGGCCGGCGCTTCCTGGAGGCCAAGCTGAGGGAGAAGGGCGTGGCCGCGGGCGTGGCCGCGGCGGTGGCCGCGGATGCCCTGGACGACGCCGATGAACGCGAGGCCGCCGACCGCGCCGCCCGGAGCTGGTGGCGGCGCCGCGGCGGCGATCCCCATGACCCGCGCACCCTGGCCAAGGGCGTGCGCTTCCTGACCGGCCGCGGCTTCCCGCCGGGCCTGGCCCAGTCGGCCGTGCGCGCGGCGGCCGCCGCCGACGGCGAGGAGTGACCCCGTGAGGATCCTGATCACCGGCGCCGCCGGCATGCTCGGGCGCGCGGTCGTGGCGGCCTGCGCCGACCAAGACGCCGTGGGCGTGGATCTGCCCGACGGCGATCTGACCCGCCCGGACGACGTGGACGCCTTGCTGCGGGTCCATCGGCCCGCGTGGGTGATCCACTGCGCGGCCTACACCGACGTGGACGGCGCCGAGACCGCCCGCGACATCGCCTGGCGCGCCAACGCCGAGGCCACGGCCCTGCTGGCGGACCGCTGCGGCGCCCTGGAGATCGGCCTGAGCGCCGTGAGCACGGACTACGTCTTCGCCGGCGATGCCGCGGACGGCTACCACGAGGACGCCCCTCGAGCCCCCCTGAGCCACTACGGCGCCACCAAGGCCGCCGCGGAGCTGGCGGTGGAGGCCATGGGCGGCCGCGGCCAGATCGTGCGCACGAGCTGGCTCTTCGGCCCGGGGCCCAAGAACTTCGTGCGGACCATCCGCCGCCTGCTGCGCGAGCGCGACGAGCTGCGCGTGGTGGAGGACCAGCGCGGCTGCCCAACCTACGCGCCGGATCTGGCGCGGGTGCTGGCCTACCTGGCCATGGACGGCACGCCGGGCCGCTACCACGCCACCAACGCCGGCGTGTGCACCTGGTTCGAGTTCGCGCGGGAGATCGCCGCGCGGGAGGGTCACGATCCCGCCAAGGTGCGGCCGTGCACCAGCGCGGAGTATCCCACGCCCGCGCGCAGGCCCGCCTGCTCGGTGCTGCACAGCCGCGCCCTGGAGGCGCGGGGCTGTCCGCCGCGCCCGGACTGGCGCGACGCCCTGGACCGCTACCTGGAGCTGCTGCGGCGCGAGGACGCCGCCGAGGAGGAACGATGAACCACCGCGCCCTGCAGCGCGCCGCGGACCTCTACGCGCGCACGCTGGCGGACCACCGCGCCGCCATGGAGCGGCTCGGCGCCGCGCACCTGGAGGCCGTCACGGCCCTGGCCGCCGACGTGCTGCAGGCCTGGCGCGGCGGCGGCCGCCTGCTGGTGGCCGGCAACGGAGGCAGCGCCGCCGACGCCCAGCACATCGTGGCGGAGCTGGTGGGCCGCTTCCGCGGGGAGCGGCGCGCCCTGCCCGCCGTGGCCCTCACCGTCAACGCCTCCACGCTGACCGCGGTGGCCAACGATTACGGCTACGACCACGTCTTCGCCCGCCAGGTGGAGGCCCTCGGCTCGCCGGGCGACGTGCTGCTGGTGATCAGCACCTCGGGCAACTCGCCCAACTGCGTGAACGCGGCGGCGGCGGCCCGCGCCATGGGCCTGCGCGTGCACGGCTTCCTGGGCGGCGACGGCGGCGCCCTGGCCGGCGACGTGCACGGCGCCCTGATCGCGCCGTCGGCGGACACGCCGCGCATCCAGGAGATCCACATCACCATGGGCCATCTGCTGTGCGAGATCCTCGAGAACGAGGCCGCAGGGGAGGACGCGTGAACGGACACGGAGTGAAGGCGCCGCGCAGGCGGGTGGCGCTGCGTTCGCCGGCCAAGGTGAACCTGCACCTGGAGGTGCTGTTCCGCCGGCCCGACGGCTATCACGAGATCGAGACCATCCTGCAGGCGGTCACGCTCTTCGACCGCCTGGAGGTGGAGCTGGCCGACGTGTGGGAGGGACGCGAGCCCCGCCTGGACCTGGCGGTGGAGCCGTTCGGCTCCGCGCCCGAGGACGCCACGAACCTGGTGCACCGCGCCGCGGCCCTGTTCTGCGAGCGCACCGGCCGCTCCGGCCACCTGCGCCTGCACCTGCGCAAGGAGATCCCCAGCGAGGCGGGCCTGGGCGGCGGCAGCGGCAACGCCGCGGCGGCCCTGCTGGCCTGCGACCGCCTCTTCGGCACGCGCCTGGGCGTGGACGAGCTGGAGGCCCTGGGCGCGGAGCTGGGCTCCGACGTGCCCTTCTTCATCCGCGGCGGCACCCAGCTCGCCCGCGGCCGCGGCACCGACCTGACGCCCCTGTCGCCGGTGCGCCGCTGCCATTTCCTCATCGTCAAACCCAAGCTGTCGCTGTCCACGGCGGCGGTCTACGACCGTCTGAATCTTGGATTGACAACCCGTGCACCGAAAGTTAGCATCCGGAATGCGGAGGCCTTAATCGCCCGTTTTCCAGCGGGTTCCTGGTTCGGAACCAACCGCCTCGAAGAGGTCGTGCTGCCGGACCAGCCCGCTCTGCAACGACTGCTGCTCGACCTGCGGGAACAAGCCTCCGTGGCCCTGCTGGCCGGAAGCGGCTCCGCGATCTTCGGCGCCTTCGCCGACGATCGAACCATGGCGGGGATCGAGCAACGGCTCGCGGCGGACGGTTGGGACGTCCGGCGGGCGCGGCCGCATCCCGCCGGGGTGGTCTTCACGGACGAATGACCGGCCCCGGCCTCGCGCCTCCAGCAGCGACTTAGGGAAGAGGTGCTGTCTTGGAGATCACCGAAATCAGGATCACCCTTCGCGACGACGAGAAGCTCCGCGGCTTCGCCAGCATCACGCTGGACAACAGCTTCGTCGTGCGCGGCCTCAAGATCATCGAGGGCGCGCAGGGGATGTTCGTGGCGATGCCCAACCGCCGCCGGCGCGACGGCTCCTTCCAGGACATCGCGCACCCCATCAACATGAAGACCCGCGAGTGGATGGAGTCCCTGATCATCGCGGCGTACAAGGAGGAGCTGGCCCGCGCCGAGCGCGGCGAGGTGCCCATGCCCGTCCGCGGCGCCGACGACTCCGCCCTGGAGGAGACCTACTAGCATCCGCCGAGCTCGTCTCGGCCCGGACGGCTCGCTGGGGCGTCGTCAAGTGGTAAGACACATGGTTTTGGTCCATGCATTCGCAGGTTCGAATCCTGCCGCCCCAGCCATGTCCGCCCCCCGCCGTCGAAAACCTGCCTCGCCCGCAGATTCCCGGTTGTCCCGCACCCGGTCATTGTCTATGGTGCGGGCGTTCGCGCGCCCGGAACCCGCCCGTCCTCCCTTGACGCTCCAGCCCTCGGAGAATCCCGGACCATGAACGAGCTCGTCCTGATCAGCGGCTCCGCCCATCCCGACATGGCCGCCAAGATCGCCGCCCACCTGCAGCTGCCCCTGCTCGACGTGGAACTGGGGCGCTTCTCCGACGGGGAGATCAACGTCAAGATCCGCGAGAACATCCGCGGCACCGACGTCTTCATCATCCAGCCCACCAACCCGCCGGCCGAGAACATCATGGAGCTGCTGCTGATCATCGACGCCGTGAAGCGGGCCTCGTGCCGGCGCGTCACCGCGGTGATCCCGTACTACGGCTACGCGCGCCAGGACCGCAAGGACCAGCCGCGGGTGCCCATCGGCGCGCGGGTGATGGCGGACCTGATCACCTCGGCGGGGGCGGACCGCGTGCTGACCATCGATCTGCACGCGCCCCAGATCCAGGGCTTCTTCTCCATCCCGGTGGACCACCTGTACTCGGCGCCGGTGCTGCTGCGCCACTTCGACGACGCCGACAAGACCAACATGGCCGTGGTGGCCCCGGACGTGGGCTCCATCAAGATGACCCGCTCCTTCGCCAAGCGCCTGGGCTGCCCCCTGAGCATCATCGACAAGCGGCGGCCGGAGGCCAACAAGGCCGAGGTGATGAACTTCATCGGCGACGTGAAGGGCAAGGACGTGGTGATCTTCGACGACATGATCGACACAGCGGGCACCATCACCCAGGCCGCCGACGTCTGCATGGCCGAAGGCGCCCTGTCCGTGGTCACCTGCGCCACCCATCCGCTCTTCTCGGGCGCGGCCCTGGAGCGGCTGAGCCGCGACAGCATCCGCGAGGTGGTGGTCAGCAACACCATCCCGTTCCATCGTCACGAGGAGTGCCCCAAGGTCCAGGTGCTGGACATGAGCGGGCTGCTGAGCGAGGCCATCGTGCGGATCCACAACGAGAAGACGGTGAGCAAGCTTTTCGTCTGATGCCTCCGTACCGCCCTTCTCCCGTCGCCGAGGCCGCCGGCGCGGCACGATGCCAGCGTTGCCTCTCCTCGCCGTAGCTGGGCTACGGCTGCGGGAGGCGCCTCGGCCTCGCACCCCGCCGACGGCCTCGGCTCGGTCCGAAGAACGGTACGAAGGCATCCGACTCCTGCCCCGAGGTGGTTCCGGGGGAGGGATGAGGACGTTTTCTTGACAACGGGGCGGGGGAGTGCTTAATTGAGCGGTCCTTTGACCCGACCGCGTCGGGCCGCGCGGCGTGCGCTGCGCCCGGCCCCGCGGCACGACCGACGAGTTTCCGGAGGCAACAGCCATGGGCCTGATCAGCTTGACCGCCTATCCCCGATCCGAGACCGGGAAGAACGAGAACCGCCGCCTGCGCGCCGGCGGCCGCACCCCCGCGATCATCTACGGGAACGAGCGGCAGGCCGCCGCCAGCCTGGAAGTGGACACGGCCCAGCTGGTCCGGATCCTGAAGCATTCCGGCCGCAGCCCCCTGTTCAACCTGACCATCGAGGGCGAGGCGGACTCCTGCATCGCGGTGCTGCGCGAGGTGCAGGCGCACCCCGTGAGCGATGAGATCTTCCACATCGACCTGATGGAGATCCCCCAGGGCGTGCCCGTGCGCCTGGTGGTGGGCCTGGACATCACCGGCGAGTCCCGCGCCGTGCGCAGCGGCGACGCCGTGCTGGACGTGGCCCGTCGCGCGGTGGAGGTGGAGTGCCGCCCCCGTCACGTGCCGGACTCCATCGCCGTGGACATCAGCGGTCTGGGCGTGGGCGACAAGCTCTGCGTCTCGGACCTCACCCTGGAGAACGGCGAGATCCTGACGGACGGCGACGAGGTCATCCTCAAGCTGAACCCGAACTCCATCGTGGACGAGGACGAGCCGGCCGAGGCCGCCGAGGGCGACGCCGCCGAGTAGCGCGTCTCCCGCCGCGGTTCCGAACCCGACCCGCGAGGCGGCCCCCCAGGGGCCGCCTCGTCGTTTGCCGGCCCGCACGCGCGCGGGCCGCGAAGGAGGATGCGCGTGGAACTGATCGTGGGGCTGGGCAACCCGGGGCCCGAGTACGCGGACACGCGGCACAACATCGGCTTCCTCTGCCTGGACGAGCTGGCCCGCCGCCACGGCCTGGGCTTCGGCCCCCTGCGCCACGCCTGCCAGGCGGCGGCGGGGACCGTCCAGGGCCGGCCGGTGACGCTGATCAAGCCCCTGGCCTACATGAACCGCAGCGGGGAGGCCCTGGCGGGCTGGGCCCGGGCCGAGGGCCTGGCGCTGACCGGGGCGCCGCCGCCGCCGCCTGACGAGGACGGGTTCCCCGTGCCGGACACGGGATCGGGGCGGCGGCCGCTGATCGTGGTGGACGACATCGCCCTGCCCCTGGGCGCCGTGCGCCTGCGGGCGCGGGGCAGCGCGGGCGGGCACAACGGCCTGGCGTCCCTGGACCGCTGCCTGGGGGGCGAGCACTACCCGCGGCTGCGTCTGGGGGTGGGCGGCGAGGAGCCCGTGCCGCCGGCCGCCTGGGCGGACTACGTGCTGGAGGCGTTCCCCGCGTCGGACGCCGCGGCCGTGGCCGAGCTGGTCCGCGCCGGGGCCGACGCCCTGGAGCTGGTCCTGGCCCTGGGGGTGGACGGGGCGGCCAGCCGCTGCAACCGGCGGCGCCCCCCGCGGCCGTCCGCCGATGAGGATTTGCCAAGTCCGCCCCGATGAGCTATCATCCGGGGTCGGCCGTCGAGAGGCGGCCCGTCCGGACGCGTGCGCCCGGACGCTCATAGCAGGGGAGCCCACGCGCTCCCGCAACATCCCTGCCCGGTCCACCCGCGCCGCGGGAAAGAGATCGGGCCGACCGACCGAGGGGAGGTTCCATGAACAAGTACGAGATGATCTTCGTGCTGCAGGCCGACGAGCCCGAGACCGAGATGGAGTCGCGGGTGGCCAAGGTGCAGCGCGTCGTCGGTGAGCACGCCGGCGAGATCAACGAGCGCAACCATTGGGGCGTGCGTCAGCTGGCGTACGACATCCAGCACCAGACGCGGGGCAACTACATGCACCTGCGTTTCCGTTCCGAGGGCGACGCCGTCGCCGTCCTGGACACCGAATTCCGTCTGGACAGCAAGGTCCTGCGGCACCTGATCGTGGTCGACGAGGAGTGGAAGGAGCGCAACGAGGCCAGCCGTGCCAAGCGCCGCCCCGCCCCCGTCGAGGAGCAGATGGACGATTCGGAGGATTAGGAACTCCAGGAACCCGGCCGGCGGCCCCGTGAGAGCCCCGGCGAGAGGAAAGGAACGCAGCGATGGCCAAGAGTCGCGCCAAGGACAGCAAGAAGAAGAAGCGGCGCCCGGCGAAGAAGAAGAAGTGCTTCTTCTGCACCGAGGGTTTCGTCGTCATCGACTACAAGGACATGGACCTCATGCGGAAGTTCTGCACCGAGCGCGGCAAGATCGCGCCCCGGCGGAACACCGGCACGTGCCCCAAGCACCAGCGCATGCTGGCCACCTCGGTCAAGCGCGCCCGTCACCTGGCGCTCGTGCCCTTCATCAAGGACTACTTCCGGTAGACCGGACCCGACGCGATAAGGAGCAGTCATGGACGTCATCCTTCTCCAGAACGTGGAGAACCTGGGCCGGGCCGGCGAGGTCGCCAACGTCGCCCCGGGGTACGCCCGCAACTATCTGGTCCCGCAGGGTCTGGCGGCGGTCGCGAGCAAGAGCGAGCTCAAGGCTCATGCCGAGCGCGAGCGCCACGCCCACCTGCGGAGCGCCAAGCTGAAGAAGATCGCCGCGGACAAGGCGGCGTCGTTCTCCGAAGTCTCCTGCACCATCAGCGTGCAGGCGAACGAGGAGGAGCACCTCTACGGGGCCGTGGGCAAGCGCGAGATCGCCAAGGCCCTGCAGGACCTGGGCCACGAGGTGGAGCACGGCATGGTGCATCTCGAGGAACCCATCAAGCAGCTCGGTGTCTACACCGTGCCCCTGAAGCTGCACGCGGAGGTGGAGGTCCCCGTGAAGGTGTGGGTGGTCCGGGCCGAGGCCTGATCATCCGCCTCACGGCGACGTCTCACGGAGCGGGGCCCGGGCATGCGCCCCGGGCCCTTCGCGTCTCCGCGAAGATCCAGAGAACCGGAACCCAGCAAGGAGAGCCGTATGCACGCCCCGTTCCTTCGTCGACTCCTCCTGCTCACGGCCCTGGCCGCCCTGGCGCTGGGCCTGGGCGCCTGCAACGACCAGAAGGCCGGCGAGACCGCCGTCGAGGGCATCACGCTCTCGGGCGAGGTCTTCGGCAACGGCCTCAAGGACCTCTCGCCGGTCATCGCCCGCGTGGGCGACCTGGAGATCACCCAGCATGACCTGGAGCTGCGCCACAAGGAGCTGCCCACCGACATGGTGCGCTTCTACAGCGGCGAGGACTGGGAGCGCCGCTTCCTGCGCTTCATGGTGGACGAGGCCCTGCTCTACCAGCAGTCGGTGGACAAGGAGCTCTACCTGGACGCGCTGGTGTCGCAGCAGCTCATCGCCCAGCAGCGCAGCACCATCATCGCCGCCTACCGCGAGCTGGAGCTCTTCCAGGGCCTGGCGCCGTCGGAGGAGGACATCAAGGCCCACTACGAGGCCAACAAGCAGCACTACATGGCCGAGGGCGCGGTGCACATCCGCCACATCGAGTGCCTGAACAAGGCCGAGGCCGACGCGGCCTGGGAGGCGCTGCACGCCGGCGGCCGTGAATCGGCCTTCCCGTACGTGGTCTCGCGCTTCTCCAAGAACATCATGAGCGCGCGGGAAGCCGGCGACCTGGGCTGGGTGAGCAACGGCGGCTTCGTGCGCTTCGTGAAGTACGGCAAGGAGATGAGCGAGATGGTGTACGGCTGGGAGATCGGCCTGCACGAGCCCGTCCCCATCGGCGACCGCTGGCAGATCATCGAGGTGCTGGACCGACGGCACGAGCGCCAGCTCACCCTGAACGAGGTGCGCGAGCGCGTCATCGCGGACTTCATGCCCTCGCTGCGCAAGCAGGTGGAGGAGGAGCGCCTGGACGAGCTGCGCAAGACCGCGACGGTGGAGCTCTACGGCGAGTACGCCCCGGGCTTCGGACGCACGCCCGAGGAGATCTTCCAGCACGGCGTGCTGGCCAACGACCCGGACAAGCAGCTCCAGCTCTTCGACATCATCATCGAGGAGTTCCCGGACTCCGAATTCGTGCCCAAGGCCCTGTTCATGAAGGCCAACATCTACCTGGACACCTGGGGCGATACGCGCCGGGCGCGCGGGTTCCTGCTCGGCATCGTGCGCGATCATCCGGATTCGGAGCTGGCCGAGCAGGCGCGCTTCATGATGGAGAACATGAACTCGGTCAACTTCTCCACGCCCAAGAGCATCCAGGAGCTGCGCGACCTGGCGAACTAGGGCGTAGCGGCGGGATTCACGCGCGAGGCGGGGCGGCGTTGCAGCGCCGCCTCGCCTGTGTTACGAATCCCTGGTTTCCGATGGCATCCTCAGGAGGGAAACGCCATGAGTAGAATGCTCGTGCTGCCGCTGCTGGCCATGGTGCTGGCCGCCGCGCCCGCGTCCGCGGAATCCGAGCCCACGCCCGTGCAGGTTGCGGAGATCCACGTCTGCCGGGATGTGGACCGCGAGACCCGCGCCCCGTTGGGCGTGGGCGACGCCTTCCCCCAAGACGTGGAGCGCCTCTACTGCTTCACGCGGCTGACCGGCGCCGCCGACACCACGCAGGTCACCCACCTCTGGCTCCACGAGGACCAGATCCGCAGCCGCGTGCCCCTGGCCGTGCGCTCGCCCGACTGGCGCACCTGGTCCAGCAAGTCCATCCTGCCGCGCTGGAGCGGCGAGTGGGAGGTCCGCGTGCTGGACCGCGACGGCCTGGTGCTGGGCGCCTCCACCTTCCGCATCGAGGATGCCCCCACCCCCGAGGAGGCGCCGTGATCGCGCATCGCTCCATCCCCGCGCTGCTGGCCGCGCTGGCCGCCGTGCTCCTGCTGGCGGGCTGCGCCACGGGCCCGGCGGGCCGTCCCGCCGCCGAATCCCCGGCCGCCGGCCTCAGCGCCGACGACCTGGCCCTGGCCGCGCGCCTCCACGCCCGCATGGAGGACGAGCAGGCCCAGGGCAACCACCGCGCCGCCCTGCGCCTGGGCCATGAGCTCCTGGACCACTACCAGGGCTACGCGCAGCTGGACCAGGTGCGCCTGCTGTCCGCCCGCGCGGCCGTGGACCTGAACGATCCCGACGAGGCCCTGCGCCTCACCTCCTCGCTGCTGCGCGAGGGCGGCCGCAGCCCCGAGCGGCGCGACGTCCTGCTGCTGCGCGCGGACATCCACGCCGCGGACCAGGACTGGCCCCGGGCCGCCGACGCCCTGGTGCGCGCCCACGACATCGCGGGCCTGGCCCGCGACCGCGACGCCGACGCCGCCCGTCTGGACACCGTCACCGGCCGCCTGACCGCCGACGAGCTCCAGACCCTGGCCGCCGCGCATCCGGCCAGCGGCCTGCACCCGTACCTGTCGTACCTCTGGATCCGCGCCCTGGTCACCGAGGACCGCGGTCCGGAGGCGCGCCGCGCCTTCGCCGCCCTGCAGACCGACGAGCCCGCGGATCCCTGGACCGCCCACGCGGAACAGCTGCTGACCGGCGTGGGCGACGCCCTGACCCCCGCCGCCCCCGGCATCACCCCGCCCGGCGACGTGGACCCCCTGCAGGTGGGCGTGCTGGTGCCCCTGACCGGCCGCTACACCGTGCTGGGCAACGCCTTCTACGACGGCGTGGCCCTGGCCGCCCAGGAGGCCAACCGCGCCGGCTGGCGCGAGTACGTGCTGAGCGTGCGCGACAGCGAGGGCGACCCGGTCACCGCCGCCCTGGCCGTGCGCCGCTTCATGGCCGAGGAGCGTCCCCTGGCCCTGGTGGGTGCCCTGCTCAGCGCGCCCTCGGTGGCGGCCAGCCTCACGGCCGAGTCCTACGGCGTGCCCATCATCTCGCCCACGGCCACCAACCTGCGCATCTGGGAGCTGGGCCCCAACACCTTCCAGACCAACGTGACCGGCCTCTTCGAGTCGCGCCTGCTGGCGCGGCTGGTGGTGCAGGTCATGCTGAAGCACCGCGTGGCGGTGCTGCATCCGGACGACGCCGAGGGCCTGCGCCGCGCCCAGGTCTTCGCCGACGCCGTGCTGGAGATGGGCGGCGACGTGGTGGCCCTGGAGGCGTTCAACACGGGCCTCACGGATTTCCGCGAGCCCCTCAAGCGCATCACCGACGCCGGTCCGGAGGCCATCTACGTGCCCGCCGGCCCGGACCAGATGATGATCCTGGGCCCCCAGCTGGATTTCTACCGCACCGGCGCCCTGATCCTGGGCCCCAGCGAGTGGAACTCGCCGCGCCTGGCGCGGGAGATCGGCTCCGTCCTCTCGCGCGCCGTGTTCCCCAGCGACGCCGCCCTCTACCCGGACGAGTGGTCGCGCCTGTTCGACGCCCGCTGGGATCCGGCGGAGATGCCCGGCGAGGCCACGGCCATCGCACGGCAGGCCTTCCTGGCGTCCATGCTCCTGTTCCAGACCATGGGCGACAGCGGCGCCCAGACCCACGGCGACCTGCGCCGCGCCCTGGGCGAGCGCCTGCAGCTGCGCCGTGAGGCGGCCGCCGATCCCGAGGTCATGGCCGCCAGCCTGCGCATGTTCGACCAGGGGAGCATCGTGCCGTTCCCCATGCACCTGTACAGCGATGCCCTGCGGGCCGACGCGGAGGCCGCGGCCG
Source organism: Candidatus Krumholzibacteriia bacterium (assembly GCA_035447065.1). Lineage (GTDB taxonomy): Bacteria > Krumholzibacteriota > Krumholzibacteriia > LZORAL124-64-63 > LZORAL124-64-63 > CALEMW01. Next base: position 61,825 of record DAOTGJ010000003.1, on the reverse strand, counting down.
CCGCGGAAGCCGCCGCCGCCGCCGCGGACACGCTGGCGTCGCCGCCGGAGCCCGCGGGCCTGCTGCGGCGCTGAGAGGGCCGGCAGGACAGGAAGATCGCGCGGGGACGCCGGGGAGGCGTTCCCGCGTCGTCGTTCAGGGGGAGACGGAGCGCACGGGCCGGGGCGAGACGAAGGTCAGCGTGAGGCGGTTCCAGAACCCTTCCGGGGCCTTGTTGCCGGGCAGGGGCTCGTAGCGCCACTGCTGCACCGCGCGCAGCACCACGTCGGCGAAGGCGGGACCGCCCTCGTTGCTCAGGATGTAGGCCCCCTGCACCTCGCCGGTGGGCGCCACGTAGAAGGCCACCTCCACCTCCAGCTTGGGCAGGGCGCGGTCGGCGGGCGATGCGTCCAGCGGATAGCGCGGCCGCACCATGGTGATCAGCTTGAACCAGGGGTTGGTCTGGGAGGGGAGGCTCATCTCCACCGCGTCCACCTCGTCCAGGTCCGCGTCCTCCAGGAGCTCCTCCTCGGGGGCGGGCGTGGGCACGGGCGGGGCGGTCTCGGGCTGGGTCTCCACGGCCTCGGGGTCGTCCGGTTCGATCTCGTAGTAGGGTGCGGGCTGGGGCGGCTGCTCCTCGCGGCGCAGGGCCTCCTGGTGGGCGGTGTCCCGGCCGTCGTCCACGGACAGCTCCGGCATGATCTCCAGCGGGCCCTCCTTGCCGGAGAACTCGAAGGTGCGGATCACGTCCTCGCGGTCCGGCCCCAGCCAGATCCCCAGCAGCAGCAGGAGCAGCGCCGCCGCCAGGGCGCCCAGCAGGCGGCGGCCGGCGCCGCGGCGGAAGCGGGCCTGCTCGGTCTCAGGGCTGGTCCGTGGCGCCGGTCGCATCCGTCTCCAGGGGGCGGGGGGCTTCGGTGGCCGTGGGGTCCAGAGCCCGGTCGCCCGCGCCCGACAGCAGGCGGCGCGGACCGTCGGCCGCGGCCTCGAACAGCCACCAGCGGTCGCCGCTGCGCACCTCCAGGATCCGCGGCGCGTCGGCCGGGGGGAGCAGGGCGCGGGGGCCGTCGGCGGTCGGCGGCAGCCAGGAGCCCAGGCCGTCCACGCGGATCAGATCCAGGTCGTCCGGATGGGGGAAATTGGCGCGGTGCTCCGCCATGAAGGACGCGAGATCCCATCCCGCGGGCAAGTCCCCGCCGCGGAAGTAGGCGTCCACGGCGCGCAGCAGGGCCCAGGCCTGGGCCTGCTGCACCGACGGGGTGCGGGCGGCGCGCTCGGCGTCCTCGGTGGCGGGCATGGGCAGGGCGCAGCTCAGCGCCGGGGGCGCGGTGTGGCGCAGGAGGTAGGCGTAGGAGGGGCCCACGGTGGGGGCGGCAAGGCCGGCGTCGGCCAAGGCGCCGGCGGTGAGCTCCGCCCAGCGTGCGCCGTTGCCGGAACCGTGGTGGTGCTCCAGCACGGGGGCGGGGCCTTCGCCGCGGCGCAGGTGCAGGAAGAGCGAGGCGCCGGTGCGGTTGGCCAGCAGCACCTTCTCCTCGTCCGGCACCCAGCCCGGGGCCGTGCGCGTGAGGTGGACGGTCATGCCGGCGCCGCGCAGGAGCTCGGCCAGGCGGCGGGCCACCTGGAGGTTGAGCTCGCGGCCGGGGGTGCCCAGCGGCGCGGTGCCCTGAGCGTCGGCGCCGCCGCCGGCGGGGTCGATGACGATGGTGCGGCCGGCGAGGTGGGGCAAGAGGATGCGCCACGAAAGGGAGTCGGGCATCGCCCCGCCGTCGCGGATCAGGGGAGCGCAGCCGGGTCGCTCGAGCCAGAGCGGCGCCCCCGGGCGCGTGGCGACGAAGGGCTCGTCCGCCGGGGGCGGCGTCAGGCCGCCGGGAATCCCGCCGCGGCGCAGGCGGTCCTGCCAGGGGCCCGGGCCGCCGGTCAGGCGCACCCAGCGGATGCCCTCGGTCGTTGTCATGTCCTGGGCGAGCAGCGGCGGCGGCAGGCGGAACTCCGCGTAGCCGGAGCCGTCGCCGAGCTGCCAGCTCACCGGACGGGTCTCGCCCAGGCGAACGGCGCCGACGCTCTCGCCCGCGGCTCCGAGCTGGTACCGGCAGTCGCCGTCGGGTCCGCAGAGCCAGCTCTCGGCTTCCAGGGGGAGCGGGGCTCCCGCAGGATCCAGCAGCCGCCAGGAATACCAGCCGTCCGCATACCGCCGCAGGACGAGCTGCGGAGCGCCCGTCACCTGCACCGTGTCCAGCAGGGTCGGGGTGGCCCGACCGGAAAGGTTGCGGGCCGTGAGCGCCACGGGCACGCGGTGGGCCTGCCAGCGCAGGCCGGGGCGCCAGGTCGCGGTGAGGCCGTCGGCGGCGAGGTCCAGGGGCTCCGGGCGGCCGTCCACCAGCAGCGTGAGCGAGGCGGGGTCCAGGGGCGGGCCTTCCGGGCCGGGCTCGAAGACCCAGGTCGCGGCGCCGGCATACGGCGCCCGCCACCGCGGCGTCCCCCCCGCGAAGTAATCCAACAGCCCCAGGAAGTACGCCCGCGCCTCCAGCTCCAGCTTGGGCGCCGTGGCCAGCCTGGCCTCCACAGCCGGATTGGACAGCATGGAGGGCTCGCCCAGCACCGCGGGCACGTCGGCCGGGGCGCCCCGCAGCACGGCGAAGTTGCCGGGCAGGATCTTGGCGGGCCGGATCCCGAGGTTCCGCGCCAGGTGGGTGTGGATGCTGCGCGCCAGGTCCAGATCGGCGCCCTCGCGTCCCACGGGATAGTAGGTCTGGGTCTCGTTCAGATCGCGGTCCAGGGCCGCGTTGCTGTTGTGGTGCAGCGACAGGAAGACGTCCGGGCGCAGGGAGTCGCACAGGGCGGTGCGGTGGGCCAGATCCGCGGCCAGGCTGCTGTCGGCGGGGGTGAGGAAGTCGCGGTCGGAGCTGCGGGTCAGCACCACCCGGGCGCCGGCCTCCTCCAGCAGGCCGCGCAGGTAGAGGGCCACGCCCAGGTTGGCCTCGGCCTCGCTGAAGCCGTCGCGGCCCACCACGCCGCGGAAGACGCCGCCGTGGCCCGGATCGATCAGGATCAGGCGGCCGGCCAGGGGGCGGTCCCCAGGGTGCGACCAGGGCTCGAACAGGGCGTCGTAACCCACGTTCACCGGGGGAGATGCGGCGCGGCGGCCGCAGCCCGCGGCGGCGAGCAGCAGGGTCAGGATCAGGCAGATGGGGGCGGTTCGGCGCATGGGGACTCCTTCCTCGCCGCCCACGGTACGGCCGGGGCGGCGGGCCTGTCCAGCGCGGGTTGGCGGGGCCGCCGCCATTCTGGACAGACCCGGACCCGTCTGATAGATTCGTGCGATCGTGGGACCCGCATGCCGGGTCCCCCTCCGCCCTGCCCGAAGACGGATCTTCAGCCGGAACGCAGGTCTATGAGCCAGGACGTCCTTCGCCACCTCCCATCGGTCGGACAGCTCCTCGAGCATCCCCGCATCGCCCCCCTGCTGGTCGACGGCCGGCGCGAGTGGGTCACGCGCGTGGTGCAGGACGCCGTGGACGCCGAGCGGGAGCGCCTGCGCGCGGGCGAGGGCGCCGCCGGCGGCGACCGCGAGAGCCTGACCCGGTCCCTGACGGACCGCATCCTGGCCCGCCACGACCGGCTGACCCGTCCGGCCATGACCCGCGTCATCAACGCCACCGGCGTGGTGGTGCACACCAACCTGGGGCGCTCCTGCTATCCGGAGCAGGCGGTGGCGCGCATGGCCCTGGCCGCGCGCCGCAACTGCGACCTGGAGATGGACCTGGAGGCCGGCCGGCGCGGCCACCGCGGCCGCCGCGTGGAGGCCAAGCTCGCGCTCTTGACCGGGGGCGAGGATGCGCTCATCGTCAACAACAACGCCGCCGCCCTGTGGCTGGCGGTGCGCACCCTGGCCCGGGGCGCCAAGGTCATCCTCTCGCGGGGCGAGGTGGTGGCCATCGGCGGCTCGTTCCGGCTGCACGAGATCATCGAGGAGACGGGCTGCCGGCTGGTGGAGGTGGGCACCACCAACCGCACGTCGCTCAAGGACTACGAGAACGCCCTGGAGCCGGGCGCGGTGGTGCTCAAGGTGCACCGCAGCAACTTCGTGCTGGACGGCTTCACGGAGGAGACGTCGCTGGCGGAGCTGGGCGAGCTCTGCGCCCGCCGCGGCAACACGCTGATCTACGACGCGGGCAGCGGCCTGCTGGAGTCGCCCGCGCGCTGGGGGCTGCCCTCGCAGCTCACGGTGAGCGAGGACCTGGCCGCCGGCGCCCACGTGATCACGTGCAGCGGCGACAAGCTCTTCGGCGGCGGGCAGGCGGGCATGATCATCGGCCGGGCCGACCTGGTGGCCGCCATGCGCGGGCACACCATGCGGCGCGCCTTCCGCGTGGACAAGACCACGCTGGCGGCCGTGGACGGCGTGCTGGACCACTACCTGGCCGGCGACCACCTGGCCCACGTGCCCACCCTGCGCTTCCTGGAGCGCACGGAGGACGATCTGCAGGCGGCGGCGGAGCGGCTGGGCGAGACCCTGGCGCCCCACCTGCCGGACGGCTGGAGCTGGGAGGTGACGGCGTCCGAGTCCCAGGTGGGCGGCGGCGCCGGCGCCGACAGCATCCTGCCCGGGCGCATGGTCCTGCTGCGCGCCCCGACCCAGGAGCTGGAACGCTGCCACCTGGCGCTGCGGTGCGGGGACCCGGCCGTGGTGGCGCGCATCTCGCAGGCGGGATTGGGCCTGGACACCCGGGCCCTGGACGACGACGAGCACGACGATCTGGTGACGGCGCTGCGCCGGGCCTGGTCGCCGCAGGGCGGACCTTTTGGAGAGGAGGCCGAGAGGTGAACATGCGACATCGCACCGGACCGGGCGAGCTGCCCGTCGTGGACGTGAAGGTGGATCCCCAGCGCTGGAGCCTGGAGGACGAGGGCGGCTTCGCGGCCGCCGCGCCGGAGCTGGCCCGCGACGCGGGGCTGGAGTACTTCGTGGAGGAGCACCTGGACCAGCCCGACGCCCCCAAGCTCATCCTCATCCTGGACGAGCCCGAGCGCACCGCGCCCCGGGCCTGCCTGGCCGTGGCGCTGGCCGCCGAGCTGATCCGCTGGGACAAGAAGGTCCTGGTGGTGGACGGCGACGATCACCGCCCCGACCTGACCCGCTGGCTGGACCGTCTGGACGCCGAGGGCTGGGTGGACGTGATCCGCTACGGCATCAGCGTGGAGGCCGCCTCGGTGCCCCTGCCCTTCGCGCCCAAGAAGGGCCGCGTGCTGGGCGTGGGCTCCTATCAGCCCACCCGCGTGAGCGCGGAGGAGGTGGCGGAGTTCCTGCGCCGCCAGGGCGACGCGTACGACCACATCATCGTCAGCGCGTCCACCGGCGACCGCGGCTCCGTGTGGGCCTCGCAGCCGGGCATGGGCCTGGCCTGCTGGACGCCCGGCGTGCAGCACGAGTCCATCGTGGAGGGCATGATCCGCCAGGCGGCCCAGCTGGGCGAGGCGCCGCGCGCGGTGATGCAGCTGGTGGGCCGTCCCGACGGCGAGGCGCCGGTGAGCAAGGAGGAGCTGGCGGCCTTCGGGGCTCAGGCCAAGGATTCGTCGCCCGTGTTCCGCCGTCTGGCCGGGCTGCTGGCGGTGCTGCTGGCCCTGCTGGCCGTGTGGTGGTTCGGCTTCGTGAAGCGGGGCGAGGAGCCCGTGGTCGCGGCGCGCGAGACCGTGTCCGACGCCGCCCACGCGGCCGGGGACATGCTGGACGACGCCCAGCGCTCCGCCGGCGAGATGATGGATGAGGCCCAGCATGCCGCCGGCGACATGATGGACGCCGCGGAGGAGACCGCGGCCGGCGCGGCCGACGCCGTGAAGGACGGAACGGAGCAGGCCGCCCAGACCGCGTCCGCGGCCGCGGACCAAGCGCGCGAGGAGATCGGCGGGGCCGCCCACGCCGCCGCCGGCGCCGTGTCGGACTCGGCCGAGCAGATGCGCAACGCCATCCGCGACGAGCCCGCCGCGGCCACGCGCCCGGCCGCCGGCGATCAGCCCGCCGCCGCGACCGCCGGCAACCCGTACGCGCGCCCCGTGGGCGCGGACGGCTGGTGCCTGCACCTGTACTCCCTGCGCCACGAGGACGTGGCCCGGGACATGGTGGCCGGGCTGGAGCGCCAGGGCATCCGCGGCCGCATCGTGGAATCGCCCGACGGCGACGGCCAGCCGTGGTACCGCGTCTACGCGGGCAGCTTCCCGAGCCGCGACGCGGCCCGGGCCGCCGAGGCCGACCTGATGGAGCGCCTGGGCGTGGACTACGTGGCCCCCAAGGCCACCGCCGACCTCTTCTGACACGACACCGCGAACGACGACTGCGAGGGATTCGACGTGCGACTGAAACGAGTGGAACTGCAGGGCTTCAAGTCCTTCGTGGACCGGTCCGTGCTGGAGTTCGACGAGGGCATCACCGCCATCCTCGGACCCAACGGCTGCGGCAAGAGCAACGTGGTGGACGCCATCCGCTGGGTGCTGGGCGAACAGTCCGCCAAGCAGCTGCGCGGCTCGACCATGGAGGACATCATCTTCAAGGGCTCCGCCAAGCGGAAGCCCGTGAACCTCTGCGAGGTCACCCTCACCTTCAGCAACGAGGACCGCGGCCTGCCCATCGAGTTCGACGAGGTGGCCGTCAAGCGCCGCGTGACGCGCGACGGCAACAGCCAGTACTACCTCAACAACTCCCCGGTGCGGCTCAAGGACCTGCGCGACCTCTTCTTCGACAGCGGCGTGAACAACACCGCCTACTCGGTCATCGAGCAGGAGAAGATCGGCCGCGTGCTGGCGGAGAACACCAACGAGGTCCGCAACCTCATCGAGGAGGGCGCGGGCATCGTCAAGTACAAGGCGCGGCGGAAGGAGGCCCAGCGCAAGCTGGACCAGACCCAGCAGGACGTGCTGCGCCTGATGGACATCGTGGAGGAGATCGGGCGCGAGGTGCGCTCGCTGCAGCGGCAGGTGGGCAAGGCCCGGCGCTACCGCACCCTCTACGCCCAGGTGCGCGCCCTGGACCTGCTCATGGCCGGCAAGGCCATGAAGGCCATGGACGCTCGCGAGCGCGAGCTGCGCGACCAGGTGCAGGAGCTGCGCGTGGCGGCGGAGAAGGACGGCGGCGAGCTGGCCGATCTGCGCGCGCGCATCGAGGCCACGCGGCCGGCGGTGGAGGAGCGCGAAGCCGAGAGGCGCGGGCTGGAGGAGTCGCTGCAGGCCTTCGACGCGGAGATGAAGCAGCTGGAGCAGAAGGTCCTGCTGCTGGAGCACCGCATCGACGACCACAAGCGCCGCCTCCAGGAGCACACCGAGCAGGTGGCCGACATCTGCAGCCGCCGCGAGACCATCCACGCCGAGCTCACGGACCTGGTGACGCGCCGCGCCGACGTGGACGGCCAGGCCGAGACCCTGGGCCACGAGCTGGAGCGGGTGGAGGAGGAGCTGAAGCTGGTGGAGGGCCGCTTCGACGCGGACCGTGCGGCGCTGGAGAAGGCCGCCCAGCTCAACATGGAGTTCATCGAGTCCGACAACCGCACCCAGGCCGAGCTGCGCGAGCTGCAGGTGCGCCTGGAGAACCGCGCCGAGCGCCTGCGCGCCCTGGAGCGCGAGCGCGCCGAGCAGGACGAGGGCCGCCGCACCGAGGAGGCCCGCCTCCAGGACCTGAGCCGCGCCCGCGACGGCCTGGCCGCCGAGCGCCGCGCCCTGCTGCAGGGCCTGGCCGAGGTGGAGCGCTCCCTGCAGGACGCCGACGACGACGTGGTCCGCCTCCGCGACGAGATCTCCCTGCGCGAGGCCCGCCGCGAGTCCCTGAAGTCGCGCCACGAGCTGCTGCAGCGCATGCAGCAGGGCTTCCACGGCTACTCGGGCGCGGCCAAGGAGGTGCTGGAGCGCGGCGCCGGCGACGCCCGCGTGCGCGGCTCCCTGGCGGACCGCCTGGGCGTGGACGAGGCCTGGACCGATTCCTTCGAGCTGCTGCTGGGCGACCTGCTCCACGCGGTGGTGGTGGACGGCGCGCCCACGGCCGTGGAGTACGCCCGCCAGGTGCGCGACGCCGAGAAGGGCCGCATCAACCTGCTGGCCGGCGGCGACGCCGCGCCGGCGCCCCGTGGCCAGGCTCCCGCCGGCGGCCGCCCCGCCCTGGACCTGGTGCGCGGAGAGGCCCGCGGCACCCCGCACCTGGCCGCCCTGCTGGCGCGCACCTGGTGCTTCGACCGCGACCAGGACGCCCTGGACGCCGCCGCCCGCGGCGACGCCGAGCTGATCTGCCTGTCGCGCGACGGCCTGCTCGCCACCGGCGACGGCCTGGTGCGCGGCGGCCGCGGCAAGGGCGGCGACGTGAGCATGATCGGCCGCGGCGAGAAGCTGGAGCGCCTGGAGCAGGACCTGGAGACCCTGGCCCGCGAGATCGCGGACCTGGCCTCCCGCCGCGACGCCGCCCTGGAGCACACCTCGGCCCTCAAGGCCCGCGTGCAGGCCGGCCGCGTGGAGATGGACGACCTGGACGAGCGTCTGCGCCGCCATCACGTGGAGGAGGCCGAGGCCAACAGCCGCGTGCAGGCCGCCACGTCGCGCCTGGAGGCCATCGCCCGCGACCGCGCGTCGCTGGAGGCCTCCATCGCCGAGCTGCAGACCACCGAGTCCGAGCTGCGCAACCGCGTGGACGCCGCCGGCCGCGACCGCGAGGGCAGCACCAGCCGCGTGGACGAACTGCGCGCCGGCGTGCTCGCCGCCGAGCGCGAGCGCGACGACCTGCGCGCCCGCGTCAACGAGCAGCGCCTGCGCCACTCCCGCCTCCAGGGCGAGCTGCGCGAGCTGCAGGGCGCCGTGCGGCACCGCGAGGAGGCCATCGCCGAGATGACCGCCACCGAGGCCCGCCTGCGCGAGGAGATGACCCTCTTCCGCGGCGAGCTGCAGGAGATGGAGCAGGAGGTGGCCGGCCGCCGCGAGCGCGTGGGCGAGGGCATGGAGGAGCGCGAGCGCCGCCGCCGCCTGGTGCACGCCGCCGCCGAGGCCATCAGCGGCCTGCACGAGGAGACCAACGTCTGGGTGGACCGGGTCAAGGCCATCGAGGACGTGCGCGGCGACGTGCGCGAGAAGCTCCACGCCGCCGAGACCGAGCTGGCCACCATGGACGTGCGCCGCAGCAACCTGGTGGAGCGCGTGGAGGAGCAGCACAAGGGCAGCTTCCGCGAGCTGGTGCGCAGCGTGGACCCGGAGAACCTGCCGCCCGAGCTGGAGATGGACGGCGACATGTTCCAGGACGCCCAGGCCCGCGCCCTGCTGGAGGACGCGCGCCGCAAGCTGGACGGCCTGGGCGCGGTGAACCACCTGGCGGTGGAGGAGTACGAGCAGAAGCACGAGCGTCTGACGTTCCTGGAGAAGCAGCTCGCCGACGTGACCAAGGCCCGCGACGACCTCACGTCCACCATCAAGAAGATCAACATCACCGCCCGCAAGCTCTTCCAGGAGACCTTCGAGGAGGTGCGGCGCAACTACACCGCCGTGTTCCTCACGCTCTTCGAGGGCGGCCGCGCGGACCTGCTGCTGGAGGTCGCCGACGACCCCCTGGAGGCCAACGTGCGCATCGTGGCGCAGCCGCGCGGCAAGAAGGTGGACCACATCCGCCTGCTGTCCGGCGGCGAGCGCTGCCTCACGGCGCTGTCGCTGCTCTTCGCGGTGTACCTGGTGAAGCCGTCGCCGTTCTGCCTCCTGGACGAGGCCGACGCGCCCCTGGACGACGCCAACGTGGACCGCTTCGTGAAGATGCTGCGGGAGTTCTCGCGCAACACGCAGTTCCTGGTGGTGACGCACAACAAGCTCACCATGGAGACCGCCAACCACCTCTACGGCGTGACCATGATGGAGGAGGGCGTCAGCAACCTGGTGTCCGTGAGCTTCCAGGACGTGGCCGCCAGCCGCGACGACGCCGAGCTGGGCAGCGCCATCGCCCGCCGCCGCCGCGAGATCGACGACCACGCCACCGAGGCCGCCGTCACCGCCGCGCCGCCCGCCCCGGATCACGAGGCGCGCTTCGCCATGGCCGATCTCGACGATGCCGAGGACGCGGAGACCGAGGCGCTGGACGACGACGACCCCGGCGCCGCCTTCGACCTGGACGAGGACGACGCTCCCGACGACGAAGCCGCGGAGCCCGCCGAACCCCTGCGCGCCCTGGCCGCCGCCGGCGGCGGCGAGGACGTGGAGGCCGCCGCCGCGGCCGACGACGGGGCGGAGGTCTGACATGGCCTGGGGTGCCTTCGACAAGCTCAAGAAGGGTCTGAAGAAGACCCGCCAGGGCCTGGTGGGCCGCCTCACGGACCTCTTCGGGGGCCGCGTGCGGCTGGATACGGAGACCCTGGACGGCATCGAGGAGATGCTCATCGGCGCGGACCTGGGCGTGCAGGCCAGCCTGCGCATCGTCCAGACCATCGAGAAGCGGCTGAAGGAGGAGGGCGGCGAGGCCAGCATGGACTCCGTGGTGGAGGTCATCCGCAAGGACGTGGCCGCCACCCTGCGCAACGCCCAGCCGCGCCTGAAGGTGCGCAGCTGGGACGAGGCCGACACCGACGAGCCCAGGAAGAAGAAGGGCAAGAAGGGCCGCAAGGGCGCCGCGCCCGAGCCCGCCCCGGAGCCCGTGGCCGTGGCCGACGGCGCCGACGACCGGGGGCCCCACGTCATCTTCATCGTGGGCGTGAACGGCACCGGCAAGACCACCAGCATCGCCAAGCTGGCCCACCACTACAAGGCCCAGGGCCGCAAGGTCCTGCTGGCGGCCGGCGACACCTTCCGCGCCGCCGCCGTGGAGCAGCTCCGCATCTGGGCCGACCGCGTGGGCGTGGAGTGCATCCAGCAGGGCCAGAACGCCGACCCGGCCGCCGTGGTCTACGACGCCCTGCAGGCCGCCGCGGCCCGGGGCTACGACACCGTGATCGTGGACACCGCCGGCCGCCTGCACACCAAGACCAACCTCATGGACGAGCTGGGCAAGGTGGCCCGCGTGATCCGCAAGCAGCTGGGGCGCGACCCCGAGACCCTGCTCGTGGTGGACGCCAACACCGGCCAGAACGGCCTGCAGCAGGCCCGCAGCTTCGCCGAGACGGTCCCCGTGGACGGCCTGATCCTCACCAAGCTGGACGGCACCGCCAAGGGCGGCATCGTGGTGGCCATCGCCGAGACCCTGGGGCTGCCCGTGCGCTGGATCGGCGTGGGGGAGCAGGTGGACGACTTCGCGCCCTTCGATCCCGACGACTTCGCGCGGGCCCTGTTCAGCCCCGCCGAGGGCGACGGCCGCGCGGCGGAGGAATGACCGCGCGGCCTTGACAAGCCTCGCGACCGGTTCTAGCGTTGGCCCGGAACATTTTGACGCGATTCAACTTCGGGGCGGGGTGAAATTCCCCACCGGCGGTGAGAGCCCGCGAGCCCGGCGCAGCGTCCGTGCAGGACCGGCGCCCGGCTGACCCGGTGGAATTCCGGGGCCGACGGTCAGAGTCCGGATGGGAGAAGTTGGCGCGGAACGGCGGGACGTCCAGCCAGGGCGGCCGCGCCGACCGCACCCTCCTGCCCGGTCCCATCCCCGAACAACCCTGTTCAGGTGCAGCATGGCGGCCACGTCCCGCGACACCCACTTCATGTCCGAGGCCCACCGCTTCGCGCGGCAGATCCCGGCGCGCCCCTGGCCCAACCCGCCCGTGGGCGCGGTGGTGGTGCGCGACGGCGAGATCGTGGGACGCGGCGCCCATCACGGCCCGGGCACGCCCCATGCGGAGGCCGCCGCCCTGGACGACGCCGGCGAGCGCGCCCGCGGCGCCACCCTCTACGTGACCCTGGAGCCCTGCAACCACGCCGGCCGCACGCCGCCGTGCACGCCCCGCGTGCTCGCCAGCGGCGTGGCGCGCGTGGTGGTGGGGGTGCGCGATCCCAACCCCAACGTGGCCGGCGGCGGCGTGGAGGTCCTGCGTGCGGCCGGCCTCCAGGTGGACATCGGCGTGCTGGCCCGCGGCTGCCTGGAGCTGATCTGGCCCTTCGTGGCCACGTCGGCCTTCGCCCGCCCCTTCGTGCTGCTCAAGACCGCCCAGACCCTGGACGGCTGCTTCGCGCCGCTGGACCAGCCGCCCGGCGCGCCCTTCTACCTGACCGGCGACGAGTCCCTGGACGAGGTCCACCGCCAGCGTCGCTGGTGCGACCTGGTGCTGGTGGGCGCCGGCACCGTGCGGACGGACCGCCCGCGGCTGGACGGCCGCCGCGCCGCGGGCAGCGGCTGGAGCCCGGAGGAGGATCCGCGCCCCGCCTGCGTGGACGCGCGCCTGGACGCCGCGCCCGCCTGGCGCGACGATCCCTTCACCGTCTTCACCGGCCCCGACGCCGACCCCGCCCGCGCCGACGCCCTGCGCGCCCGCGGCTGCGAGGTGATCGCCTGCGCCGCCGCGGACGGCCGCGTGGATCCGGCCGACCTGCTGGCCCGCGCCCACGCCGCCGGCCATCGCGTGATCATGGTGGAGGGCGGGCCGCGCCTGGCGGCGTCGTTCCTGCAGGCGGACCTGGTGGACCGCTGGCTGCGCTTCGACGCCCCCATGGTGCTGGGCGCCGGCCGCCGCTGGCCCGAGGGCTTCGCCCTGCCGGACCCCACGGGCTTCCACCTCACGCGCACCACCCGCAGCGACCGCGACGACGCCCTGAGCGTGTGGGACCGCACCCCCTTCCTGGACGAGCGCCTGCGCCTGACCGGCGTGCCGGCGGGGGAGGACTGAGATGTTCACGGGCCTGGTGCGCGAGATCGGCACCCTGGTCTCCCGCCGCGACGCGGGCGGCGTGACGCGCCTGGAGGTGCGCGCCCCGCGCAGCGCGCCGGCCCTGGGCGTGGGCGACAGCCTGGCCGTGAACGGCATCTGCCTCACCGCCACGGCCGTGCGCGGCGAGCGCGTGCACCTGGACGCCGTGGCCGAGACCCGCCGCGTGACCACCCTGGACGACTGGCGCCCCGGCCGCCGCCTCCACCTGGAGCCGGCCCTGCGCGCCGGCGACGCCCTGGACGGCCATCTGGTCCAGGGCCACGTGGACGCCGTGGGCGTGCTGCGCCGCGCCGCGCGCGCCGACGGCCAGCTGCGCCTGACCTTCGCGGCGCCGGACCTGCCCGACGCCTGGCTGCTGCCCAAGGGCTCGGTGGCCGTGGACGGCGTGAGCCTCACCCTGGACGCCGCCCCGTCGGCGGCGGGCTTCACGGTGAGCCTCATCCCGCACACCCTGCAGTGGACCGTGTTCGGCGATCTGCGCCCCGGCGACCGCGTGAACGTCGAGGGCGACGTGCTGGCCAAGGGCGCCGCGGCCCGTGCCGCCGCCGCCGCCGCCGGTCCTTCCCTGACCGTTCCCGACATCCTGGCCCGCGGCTTCCGCCGCGCCGGAAGGAGACGCTGATGAACGTCGATCCCGTCAAGCTGGACACGGTGGAGGAGGCCATCGCGGACATCCGCGCCGGCCGCATGGTGGTGGTGGTGGACGACGAGGACCGCGAGAACGAGGGCGACTTCATCATGGCCGCGGAGATGGTCACGCCCGAGGCGGTCAACTTCCTGGCCACCCACGCCCGCGGCCTCATCTGCACGGCCATCACCCAGGACCAGGCCCGGCGCCTGGACCTGAGCCCCATGGTGCCGGTGAACACCGCGCGTCTGCGCACCCACTTCACCGTGAGCGTGGACGCCGCCGAGGGCGTCACCACGGGCATCAGCGCCGCCGACCGCGCCCACACCATCCGCCTGTTCACCCACCCCCAGAGCACGGCCGACGACTTCGCGCGTCCCGGCCACATCTTCCCGCTGGAGGCCCGCGACGGCGGCGTGCTCAAGCGCGCCGGCCACACCGAGGCGGCCATCGACCTGACCGTGCTCGCGGGCCTGCAGCCCGTGGGCATCCTCTGCGAGATCATGGACGCGGACGGGAGCATGGCGCGCCTGCCGCGCCTGCGCGAGATCGCCGACGGCTTCGGCTGCAGGCTCATCTCCATCGCGGACCTCATCGCCTACCGCCGCCTCAACGAGAAGCTCATCACGCGCGAGGTGTCCGTGCCCATGCCCACGCGGCACGGCGAATTCGAGATGGTGGCCTACACCACCAGCGTGGACCACCGCGAGCACCTGGCGCTGGTCAAGGGCGACATCGATCCCGACCAGCCCACCCTGGTGCGCGTGCACTCGGAGTGCATGACCGGCGACCTCTTCCACTCCCTGCGCTGCGACTGCGGCGACCAGCTGGAGGCCGCCCTGCAGCAGATCGAGCGCGAGGGTTGCGGCGTGCTGCTCTACATGCGCCAGGAGGGCCGCGGCATCGGCCTGCTCAACAAGCTGCGGGCCTACCGCCTGCAGGACGAGGGCGCCGACACGGTGGAGGCCAACCACCGCCTGGGCTTCGGCGACGACCTGCGGGAGTACGGCATCGGCGCGCAGATCCTCAAGGACCTGGGCGTGCGCCGCATGCGCCTGATGACCAACAACCCGCGCAAGCTGGTGGGGCTGGAGGGCTACGGCCTGGAGCTCGCCGGCCGCGTACCGCTGGAGGTGGCGGCCAACGCGCGCAACCGCCGCTACCTGCAGACCAAGAAGGACCGCATGGGCCACCTGCTGGACAGGCTGGACGAGGCCCGGGTGGAGCACGGAGAATGACCCGAACGGGAGGACGGAACATGGGCAAGACCTACGCGGGCCGCTTCGACGCGGGCGACGGCCGCATCGCCATCGTGGCCAGCCGCTTCAACGAGTTCCTGACGGGCGAGCTGATCGACGGCGCCCGCGACTGCCTGACGCGCCACGGCGTGGACGACGCCAACGTGGACCTGGCCTGGGTGCCCGGCAGCTACGAGATTCCCATGGCCGCCCAGAAGCTGGCCGAGAGCGAGCGCTACGCCGCGGTCATCTGCCTGGGCTGCCTGATCCAGGGCGACACGCCCCACTTCAGCTACATCGCCGCCGAGGTGGCCAAGGGCGTGGCCCAGGCCGCGCTGGACACGGGCGTGCCCTGCATCTTCGGCGTGATCACGGCCGATACCCTGGACCAGGCCATCGAGCGCGCCGGGACCAAGGCCGGCAACAAGGGCTTCGACGCGGCGCTGGCCGCCCTGGAGATGATCGATCTCTGGCGCGCCATCGACGACGAGGACTAGGAGGACGCCCGTGGGCAAGCGGAGGAAGGGGCGCGAGCTCCTGGTGCAGGCGCTCTACGCCGCCGAGCTGAGCGGCCAGCCCCTGCACGACTGTCTGGACGACCAGCTCGAGCGCCGCCAGGCCTCGGCCGAGACGGCGGCGTTCGCGCGCCCGCTGGCGGACGTCATCGCCAAGCACCGGGAGGCCCTGGACGCGGACGTGAACCGTCTGCTGGACCACTGGGACCCGGACCGCGTGGGCAACGTGGAGCGCGCCATCTTCCGCCTGGCCATCGCCGAGCTGCGCCACTGCCCGGAGGTGCCGCCGTCGGTGGTCATCAACGAGGCCTGCGAGGTGGCGCGCCTGTTCTGCGACGAGGACGCCGTGCGCTTCGTCAACGGCCTGCTGGACCGCGCCGCGCGCGAGATGGCCAAGGCCGAGCCCAAGTGAGGACCGCCACGTGAGGACCACCACCCGCGGACACTGGCAGCGCTTCTGGGAGGAGGCCGACCGCCTGTCGCTGGACGACGTCTACGACAACGACGGCCGCCTGGTGCGCGAGCTCTTCGCCCTGGGCGATCCCGCGGGCAAGCGCGTGCTGGAGGTGGGCGCCGGCACGGGCCGCGACGCCGTGGCCCTGGCCACCGCCGGCGCCGAGGTCTGGACCCTGGACTACGTGCCCGGTTCGCTGGCGCTGACGCTGAAGGCCGCCGCGGCCGCCGGCGTCACGGTGCACCCGGTGGGCGGCGACGCCTTCGGCAAGCCCTTCGCGGACGACAGCTTCGACGTGGTCTTCCACCAGGGCCTGCTGGAGCACTTCCGCAACCCGGTGGACATGCTGCGCGAGGACCTGCGCGTGGTGAAGCCCGGCGGCTTCCTGGTGGTGGACGTGCCGCAGACGTGGCACTACTACACCGTGGGCAAGAAGGCGCTCATCGCCCTGGACAGGTGGTTCGCCGGCTGGGAGACCCAGTTCACGCCGGGGCAGCTGGAGGCGCTGGCCCGCCAGGCCGGCGGCGTGGTGGACCGCACCTACGGCGACTGGATGGTGCCCGGCCTCTGGTACCGCGCCCTGCGCAAGACCCTGCTGGCGCGCACCGGCCTGCGCCTGCCCATGCGGCCGGACCCGGTGCCGCCGCTGGGGCGCGCCATGGCGGCCTGGCGCGAGCGCAACAAGGAGCGGCGCTGGGCGCTGCACACCATGATGACCATCGGCGTCGTGATCAGGAAGCCCTAGGGGAGGCCCGTGCGGATCCTGGCCGTGAACTGGCGCGACCTGGGCGATCCCCTCGGCGGCGGGGCGGAGATGCACCTGCACGCCATCCTGGAGGGCGCCGCCGCCGCGGGCCACGAGGTGGACATGGTGGTCTCCGGCTACGCCGGTGCCCCTGCTCTGGAGACCGTGCGCGGCGTGCGCATCCACCGCCGCGGGCACTGGGCGGTGGCCAACCTGGTGCTGCCCTTCACCCTGCGCCGCCTGCTGCGCGAGCGGCGCTACGACCTGATCGTCGAGGACATCAACAAGATCCCCTTCTACACGCCCTGGTTCGCCGGCGGCACGCCCGTGCTGGCGGTGGTGCCGCACCTGTTCGGGGCCACGGTCTTCAAGGAGGCCAACCCCCTGGTGGCGGCCTACGTGTGGGCCGCGGAGCGCCTCATTCCGCGCGTGTACCGCGGCCGTCGCTTCGAGGTCATCAGCCCGTCCACGGCCCAGGACCTGGCGGCCCGCGGCGTGGACCGCAGCCTCATCGACGTGATCTACTGCGGCATGGAGCACGAGCGCTTCGCCCTGGCGGACCCGCCCCCGCGCGACGATCCGCCCCTGGTGGTGAGCTGGAGCCGCCTGCGCCGCTACAAGAGCGTGGACGTGGCCATCGACGCCTTCGCGCGCATCCTGGAGACCCTGCCCGACGCCCGCCTGGCCATCATGGGCCGCGGCCCCGACGAGGCGCGCCTGCGACGCCACGCCGCCAAGCTGGGCCTGCAGGACCGCGTGACCTTCACCGGCCATCTGGAGTGGGACGCCCTGGTGCGCCTGCTCCACCGCGCCTCGGTCTTCCTCAACCCCAGCCCCAAGGAGGGCTGGGGCCTCACGGTCATCGAGGCCAACTGCTGCGGCCTGCCCGTGGTGGCCAGCGACGCGCCGGGCCTGCGCGACTCCGTGCGCGACGGGGAGACCGGCCTGCTCACGCCCTACGGCGATGCGGACGCCATGGCCGCCGCCGCCCTGAGCATCCTCCGGGATCCCGCCCGCCGCGACGCCATGGGCGCCGCCGCCCGCGCCTGGGCCGCCGGCTTCCGCTGGGAGCGCTGCGTGGAGGAGTCGCTGGCGCTCATGGAGCGCGTGGCCGCGGAGCGGCGGGCGTGAGCGGCGCCAGACGCAACACCCTGCTGCGCGCCCTGGTCAGCCTGGTGCTGGTGGCGGTGCTGCTGCGCCGCATCCCCCTGGAGACCGTGCGCGCGTCCCTGGCCCATCCCGACCCCCTCTGGCTGGCGGCCGCGCTGGGCGTGTTCGCCGTCTCGGCCCTGGGCGGCGCGCTGCAGTGGGCCTGGCTGCTGCGCGGCGCGGGCCTGCGCACGCCGGTGGGGGAGATGCTGCGCCTCTCCTGGGTGGGGCTCTTCTTCAACAATTTCCTGCTGGGCAACGTGGGCGGCGACGCCGTGAAGGTCATGGATCTGGGCCGACGCGAGGGCCGCACCGGCGCCGTGCTGGGCGCCACCGCCCTGGACCGGCTGCTGGGCCTGCTGGCGCTCACCGTGCTGGCCCTGGGCACGCTGGTCCTGGCGCGGAGCCAAAACGCGACGCTGCCGCCGACGCTGCCCCTGGTGCTGGCCCTGGCCGCCTGGCTGGGCGCCCTGATGCTGCTCTTCTCCGGTCGGGCCGCGCGGCTGTTCACCGGTCTGCTGCGTCGGCTGCCCTGGCCCGGGCCCGCCGTGGTGGCGGAGACCTTCCTGGCCGAGATGCGCGGCCACCGCGGCCGCCCCGCCACCCTGGCGCGGGTCTTCCTGCTGGCGCTGGCCGTGCAGTTCCTGCGCGTGGCCACGCACCTGCTCTGCGCCTGGGCGCTGGGCGTGGAGATGGAGGGCGTGCGCATCCTGCAGCTCTTCGTGCTGGTGCCGCTGCTGGGCATCCTCATCTCCCTGCCCATCAGCCTGAACGGATTGGGCCTGCGCGAGATGGCCGCCGCGGGGCTCTTCGTCTCCGTGGGGCTGACCGCGACGGAGGCCGACGCCGTGGCCGTGGAGTTCCTGGCCTACCTGGTGCAGGTGGCCGTGAGCCTGGCCGGCGGCGTGCTGTTCCTGGCGGGCCGCCGCGGGAGCGGGAACCGGGCCTGAGCCGAGGTTGTTGCCCCGCAGGCCGTATGTTACCTTGAGCCGATTGCGCCGCGGCAGGAGGGCCCGCCGGGGCCCCGGACCTCACGTGATCACCGCCTCCCGGGGGGAAGCATGACCGCCACCGCAAGGCTGCGCCAGCCCACGTTCCTGCTGGCGTCGGGCGTCTTTCTGACCGCTCTGGTCGTCTACGGATTCACCCTGCCGCCCACGCTGAGCTTCTGGGACTGCGGCGAGTACATCGCCACCAGCCACATCCTGGGCATCCCGCACCAGCCCGGCACCCCGCTCTACGTGCTCATGGGCCGTGTCTTCGACGTGCTGCTCTCGCCGCTTGTGTCCACGGCGGTGGCCGTGAACTTCATGTCGGCCTTCTTCAGCGCCCTGGCGCTCATGTTCGTCTACCTGATCGTGGAGAAGGTGGCGCGGCAGGCGGATCCGGACGCCGGCTGGCTGCCCCACGCCGGCGCGCTCACCGGCGTGTTCTTCCTCATGTTCAGCGACACCTTCTGGAACAACTCCATCGAGGCGGAGGTGTACGGCCTCTCGGGCTTCGTGCTGGCGTCGCTCACCTGGCTGGCGCTGAAGTGGTACGAGCAGCACGACCGCGAGGGCAGCACGCGCCTGGTCTACCTGCTGGTCTACGTGCTGGGCCTGGGCGTGGGCTTCCACCTGGGCTCGCTGCTGGTCTATCCGGGCGTGTTCGTGCTCATGCTGCTGGCGGAGAAGCGGCGCTTCGATCTGGTGGACCTCTTCGGCATCAGCTTCGCCCTGGGCCTGTTCATGCTTTCGACGATGATCAAGGACGACTTCGTGCTCATCGGCGGCCTGGTGGCCCTGCTGGCGGTGGCGCTGGTGCGCTCCTTCGGCCGCAAGCCGGTCATCCTGGTGAGCTGCGGCGTGTTCCTGCTGGGCCTCTCGGTGCACCTGTTCATGCTGATCCGCGCCGGCCTGGATCCGGCCATCAACCAGACCCAGCCCGACAACTTCGGCACCCTGATGACGGTGCTGCGCCGCGAGCAGTACCCGCCCATCAACCCCTTCGAGCGCCGCGCGGACCTGGGCTGGCAGATCGGCTACTACTACAACTACCTGCTGGGCCAGTTCACCTTCCTGGACCTGGGCAACCCCATGCTCAACCGGGTGTCGGTGTTCCTCGTGCCGGTGTTCCTGGCCCTGCTGGGCGCCGTGCACAGCCTGACCCGCGTGAAGCGCGTGGGCCTGATGCTGCTGGTCAACTACCTGATCAACGCCGACGTGCTCAACCTGTACCTCAACTTCTCGGACCGCGAGGTGCGCGAGCGCGACTACTTCTTCTTCGCGGGCTTCCTGTTCTTCGCGGTGTTCATCGGCCTGGGCGCCGCGGCGCTGCCGCGCTACCTGGCCGGTCCGCTGGGCCGGGCCCGGCGCGCCCTGGAGCAGGGGACCGCCGCGCCGGTGCGCATCCCGCCCACCGCCGCCGTGGTGGCCGGGCTGCTGGTGCTGCTGGCGGCCATGCCCGCCCTGTCGCCCGCCAGCCACGGGCACGGCGGCAAGTGGTGGCTGCACGACCGCTCGGAGAACTTCATCGCGCGGGAGTACGCCTGGAACCTGCTGGCGGGCCTGGACCCCGGCGCCATCGTCTTCACCAACGGCGACAACGACACCTTCCCGCTCTGGTACCTGCAGGAGGTGGAGGGCGTGCGCCGCGACGTGACCGTGGTCAACCTGGCCCTGGTCAACCTGCCGTGGTACGTGAAGCAGCTCAAGCGGGCGGAGAAGCCCCTGCCGGTGTCCTACTCGGACGCGGAGATCGACAACCTCAAGGCCGTGCGCTACGAGGACCCGCAGACCGGGCAGTCGGAGATCGTGTGGGTGCGCGACTACATCGTGCACGACATCCTGCAGAACGCCGGCGACGCCCCCGTGTTCTTCGCGGTGACCATCCCGCAGGAGAACATGCAGCGCTACTTCGACATGCTGCAGATGGAGGGGCTGGCCTACCGCTTCACGGGCAGGAAGAGCGGCAACGGCATGCCGTCGGTGAACCCGGACCGCATGCTGGCCAACATGTACGGCATCTACGACTACGACGCGACGCTCGACGGCGACAGCGCCGCCCGTCGCCGCGCCTTCGCCCAGCAGAACCGCGAGCTGGCCGACAAGGGCGGCGTGGCCGAGGCGCCCCTGGCCCGCGAGCTCTGGGACGTGCAGGGACTCTGGGCCTCCATCACCCACGGCCGCCAGGACCGCCCCTGGAACGTGGCGGGCCTGCAGCAGGACCTGGGGCCGTTCCGCACGGACTTCTACGTGGACGGCAACGCCGACAACCTCATGGGCAACTACCCGGCCGGCCTGATCCGCGCCGGCTACGAGTACCTCATGCGCGCCCAGAAGGTGCCCGCGGATCAGCAGGACGCCTACCTGGACCAGCTCCGTCTGAGCGAGGCCGCCTTCCAGCTCGCCGCGCGGTTCGACCCCACCTTCCCCATGGTGGCCGACGTGTACCCCATGGTCCTGGTGGAGCTGGGCCGCAGCCAGGAGGCCATCGACCACCTGGAATCCGTGAGCGGGCGCATCCCGCCCCAGGACGAGGCCCGCGCCGTGTACGAGGCCGCCACCGCCATGACCAGCCTGGGCGACGGCGCCGCGGCCGACGCCTGGATCTCGCGGCGCCTGGAGGCCGACCCCGCGCGCGCGGAGAACTACCAACTCCTGTTCAAGATCCGCCGCTCCCTGGACGATCTTGAGGGGTGCCGCGAGGTGCACGACCGCTGGATCGGCGCCTTCGGCTCGCCCCAGCCCGAGATGCGCGACGTGATCGCGCGCATGGAGGCGGGGGAGAGGAACCCCTCGGGCGGCACCGCGCCCGGCGACACCCAGGGAGTGGAGAACGAATGAGCGACTGGACCCGAGAGAACGTCCTGGACGGCATGCCCGACGCCCGCCTGCCCGAGGTGCTGGCCCCGGGCGCGCCGGTGGTGGTCACCGGATGCGCCGGCTTCATCGGCAGCCACCTGACCGAGGCCCTGCTGGCCCTGGGCTGCCGCGTCACCGGCGTGGACGTCCTCACGGACTACTACGACCCGGCGCTCAAGCGCGAGAACCTGGCCGCCTTCAAGAACCACCCGTCGTTCACCTTCCTGGAGCGCGACCTCAACGACCTGGACTGCGCCGACCTGCTGACCGGCGTGCGCGCCGTGTTCCACCTGGCCGCCCAGGCGGGCGTGCGCGCGAGCTGGGGCGCGTCCTTCGACGAGTACCTGGACCGCAACATCCAGGCCACCCAGCGCCTGCTGGAGGCCTGCAAGGACCCGCGCGTGGCCGACGGCCTGGTGCGTTTCGTGTACTCCAGCAGCAGCAGCGTGTACGGCGACCGCACGGACCTGCCCGTGACCGAGGCCGCCCTGCCCCAGCCCTTCTCGCCCTACGGCGTGACCAAGCTGGCGGCGGAGCACCTGTGCATGCTGTACTCGGCCAACTTCGGCGTGCCCACCTCGAGCCTGCGCTACTTCACGGTCTACGGCCCGCGCCAGCGCCCCGACATGGCCTTCCGCAAGTTCCTGGAGGCGGCCGTGGACGGCAAGCCCTGGGACGTGTACGGCGACGGCTCCCAGACCCGCGACTTCACCTTCGTGGCCGACGCCGTGCGCGCCAACCTGCTGGCCGTGGGCGCTCCGGGCACCGGCGCGGTCTACAACGTGGGAGGCGGCGCGCGCATCACCCTGCGCGAGGCCCTGGAGATCATGCAGAGCCATCTGGCGGAACTGGCGCCGGAGCTGACCCCGACCATCGTCCATCACGGGAAGGTGAAGGGCGACGTGCGCGACACCTGGGCCGACCCGGCCCACATCCACGCCGAGCTGGGCTACCGCGCCGCCGTGCCCTTCGCCGAAGGGCTGCGGCGCGAGGCGGCCTGGGTGGTGGAGCGGAGGCGGAACCTTGCCTGACCCCGCGGACATGAGGCCGACCCCGGACCTGAGCGTGGTGGTGCCCGCCCTGAACGAGGCGGACTCGCTGCCGGAGCTGGTGGACCGCATCGCCCAAGGCGCCGCCGCCGCGGGCGTGAGCCACGAGGTGTGGATCATCGACGACGGCAGCACCGACGCCACCGAGCAGGTGCTGGAATCGCTGCAGGCGGACCACCCCGAGGTCCATGCCGTGCTCTTCACCCGCAACTACGGCAAGGCCGCGGCCCTGTCCGCCGGCTTCGCCCACGCGCGCGGCGCCCGCGTCATCACCATGGACGCGGACCTGCAGGACGATCCCGCGGAGATCCCCGCCCTGCTCGCCACGCTGGACCAGGGCTGGGACCTGGTGTCGGGCTGGAAGCAGGACCGCAAGGACGGCTTCATCAAGAACAAGACGTCCAAGGTGTTCAACGGCGTCACCGGCCGCGCCGTGGGCCTGCGCCTCCACGACTTCAACTGCGGCCTCAAGGCCTACCGCCGCGAGGTCTGCGAGTCGGTGCGCGTGTACGGGGAGATGCACCGCTACATCCCCGCCCAGGCCCATCTCCAGGGCTTCCGCGTGACCGAGCTGCCGGTGCGCCACCACAGGCGCAAGCACGGCGTCACCAAGTACGGCGCCAACCGCTTCCTCAACGGGTTCCTGGACCTGCTCACGCTGCTCTTCCTCTCGCGGCGCGGCTCGTCGCCCCTGCACCTCTTCGGCCGCATGGGCGCGCTCTTCGCCACGGTGGGCGGGGCCATCCTGCTCTACTTCCTGGGCTGGTGGCTCACGGGCCACGGCCTGCGCATCCGGCCGCTCATGCTGCTGGCGGTGACGCTGATCATCCTGGCGGTGCAGTTCGTCAGCCTGGGGCTGGTGGCGGAGCTGGTGGTGGCGGGCCAGCGGCCGGAGGCCGACTTCCGTGTGCGCCGCACCCTCTGACCCCGTGGCGCGGCCCTGGATCACCGTCGTCGTCGTGAACTGGAACGGGCGGCCCCTGCTGGCCGACTGCCTGGGCTCGCTGGCCCGCGCCGGCGCGGGCGTGCGCGTCGTGCTGGTGGACAACGGCTCCGCCGACGACTCCGTGGCCTGGACCCGCGAGCATTTCCCCGCCGTGGAGATCCTGCGCAGCGAAGAGAACCTGCGTTGGGCCGGGGGCAACAACCTGGCCCTGGCGCGGCTGCGCGAGGAGGGCGGCGAGGAGCCCGTGCTCCTGCTCAACAACGACACCCTGGTGCCCGAGGGCAGCCTGCGCACCCTGGCGGACGCCCTGCGCGACGAGCCCGCGGCCTGGGCGGCCACCCCCCGCATCTGCTACGCGTCCGATCCCGGCCTGCTCTGGTACGACGGCGCCCGCGTGGGCGCGGCCAGCGGCTGGGTGAACCATCTGGGCCTGCGCAGGCCGGCCGGAACCCGCCCCCTGACCCGGAGCTGGACCGACTACGGCACCGGCTGCGCCCTGCTGGTCTCGCGCCGCGCCCTGGACGCGGTGGGGCTGCTGGACGAGCGCTACTGGCTCTACGCCGAGGACACGGACTACAGCCTGCGGATCCGGGCCGCCGGCGGGCGCATCCTGCACGAGCCGCGGGCCATCGTGCTGCACAAGGTGAGCGTCACCACCGGCGCCGACACCCCGCGCAAGGCCTATCTGAAGAACCGCAGCCACGTGCAGCTGCTGCGCCGACGCTGGCCTCGGCGGGCCTGGCTCACCCTGGCTCCGGCGCAGCTCGCGTACGTGGGCGCCCAGGCCGCCTGGCATCTCTTCGCCGGCCGCCCGGACACGGCGCGCGCCGCGGTCCAGGGGGCCCTGGACGCCTGGACGGGCCGCGGGAAGCCCGACGGCACGATCCTGGACGGCTCGCGGCCGGATTGAACGGCCGTCGGTGGTGGACAGTCCCGAAACGCCGATGGTATCCTCAGCGGAGGACCCCACCTCCACGGTCCCGAAAGGACGAGCTTGACGAACCTCGCGCACACCCCGGAGGGACCGGGAGCCGCGGGCGCCACGCTGCGCCGCGGTCTGCTGTTCGGCCTCGCGCTGGTGGCCCTGGTGGCCCTGGTCCACCCCGATGCCCTGCTGCTGGGCAAGGTCTACGGCAGCGCCGACGCCGCCAACAGCGACGCCTTCACCGTGGTGGGCGACGCCGCCCGCCGCGCCGGCGACTACCCCGAGTGGAATCCCTACCTCTTCGCCGGCATGCCCACCTTCGGGTCCGTGGCCTACCAGTGGGGCGTGTACCCGCCCACGGTGGTCATGAACTGGCTGCAGGATTCCGTCGGCTTCCCCCCGCTGACCTGGATGCTGGCCCACCTGCTGCTGGGCGGCGCCGGCATGGTCTGGCTGCTGGGCCGCTGGGGCCTGCCGGCCTCGGCGCGGCTGCTGGGGGCGGCGGCCTGGCTGCTGTTCCCGCGCGTGGTGGCGTGGGGCGTGCACGGGCACGGCTCCAAGCTCGTGGCCGCCATGTACCTGCCCTGGCTCCTGGGGCTGGCCTGGGAGGCCCTGGACGGCCGCGGCCGCCGCGTGGCGGGCTGGGCCGCGCTGCTGCTGGGCCTGCAGACCCTGCGCTGGCACCCGCAGATCACCTACTACACCCTGCTGGCGCTGGCCGTGCTGCTGATCACGGCCTGGATCCGCTGGATCCCGAATCGTGCGCGGGAGCCCATGCCGCTGGCGGCCACCGGCTGGGGCGCGGCGGCGGTGGCGGCCGGCCTGCTGCTGGCGGCCGTGTGCGTGCTGCCGGTCCACGACTACGCGGCCTGGTCCGTGCGCGGCGCGGCCGAGGGCGGCGGCGCCTCCTACGAGTACGCCACGGGCTGGAGCCTCTCGCCGCGGGAGCTGGGCACCTTCGTGCTGCCGTCGGTGTCGGGCTTCGGGCAGGCCACCTATCAGGGGCCCATGCCCTTCACGGACTACCCCAACACCTTCGGCGTGGTGGTCCTCGCCCTGGCCGTCGCCGCGTGGTGGGACCGGCGCCGCCGCGGCGTCGTGGCGGCGCTGGCGGCCCTGTTCGCGCTGGCGGTGCTCGTGGCCTTCGGCAAGCATCTGCCCGTGCTCTACGGCCCGCTCTACGCGGCGCTGCCGTTCTTCAACAAGATGCGCATCCCGTCCATGATCCTGGTGCTGGCCGCGGTGGCCGCCGCGGTGGCGGCGGCCCTGGGCGCCGCGCGCCTGGCGGCCGCGGACGGCCCGGCGCCGGAACGCCTCAAGCGCGCCGGCCTGGCGGCGCTGGGGGCGGGAGCGCTGGCGCTGCTGGCCTTCCTGGGAGCGCGCGGGCTGCTGGCCTCCCATCTGGAGTCCCTGGCGGCGGCCGCGGGACGCCCCGCGCCGGCCCCGGTGCTGGTGGACGTGGCCTGGGGCCTGCTGCGCGCGGACCTGCTGCGGCTGGGGCTGGTGCTGCTGGCCGGCGGCGGCGGGCTGCTGGCGGCGGCGCGCTCCGCGGCCTGGCGCACGCGCGGCCTGGGCTGGCTGCTCTGCGCCCTGGTCGTGGTGGAGCTGCTGGGCGTGGACGCCCGCATCACCCATCCCGAGAACTCCCTGATGCGCGTGGCGCGGGACGCCTCCGGCCGCGGCGTGCTGGTGGAGGCGCCGGCCCTGGTGCGCGACCGCGCGCCCGCGGGCGCCGCCTCCGCGGATCCGGCCCAGACCGCCCTGGCCGGCCTGCTGGGCCCCGAGCGCGCCTGGCCCCTGGGCCGCGGCGCGAGCACCAACGACGGCATGATCGCCGGCGTGCACTCCCTGGGCGGCTACAGCCCGTTCAAGCTGGCGGCCTATGAGACCATCCGCACGCGGCTGTTCAACCCGGACGCGCCCGCGGGCGTCCTGGCCTCCTGGCTCGCGGGGGCGCGCGTGGTCACGGAGCAGCCCTTCGGGCCCGGGGCCTTCGAGGCCCTGGCGTCGTTGGGCGCGGAACTCGAACCGGAGCCCGCTGTACTCGGGGACCTCTACGCCTACCGCAACCGCTCGGCGCTGCCGCGGGCCCGTCTGCTGCAGGCGTGGCGTCCGCAGGGCGAGGAGACCCTGGAATCCTTCCTGGGGCTGGTGCAGGCGGGACGGCTGGACCCTGCCGCCACGGTGACCCTGGACGCGGCCCCGTCGCCGGCCCCGGCCGCCGGCGGCGCCGCCGGCACGGTGCGCTGGACGCACGAGGGTCTGGACGAGGTGGTCCTGGCCGCCGAGACGCCCGCGCCCGCGATCCTGGTCCTGGCGGACATGGCGATGCCCGGCTGGTCGGTGGAGGTGGACGGCGCCCCCGCGGCGCTGCTGCGCGCCGACCACGTGCTGCGTGCGGTGGCCCTGCCGGCCGGCGCCCACGAGGTGCGCTTCCGCTACCAGGACCCGTCGCTGCGCCGGGCGTTGCTGATCTCGGCGGCCGGCCTGCTGGGCGTGCTGGTCCTGCTGGCGCTGGGCCGTCTGGGAGCCTCGACCCCGCGGAGGGACGCGTGAGAAGCTTCGTGGTGATCCCCACGTACAACGAGGCCGAGAACATCGGCCGCATCGTGCCGCTGGTGCTGGCGCGCCACCCGGACCTGAGCGTGCTGGTGGTGGACGACAACTCGCCCGACGGCACGGGCGCCATCGTCCAGGCCCTGCCGGAGTACGGCGGTCGGGTGCGGCTGCTGGAGCGGCCGGGGAAGATGGGGCTGGGCGCGGCGTACATCGCCGGGTTCCAGTGGGTGCTGGCCAACACCGACGCCGAGGCCGTCTTCGAGATGGACGCGGACCTCAGCCACGATCCCGCGGCCCTGGACCAGTTCCTCCACGAGATCCAGGATCATGACCTGGTGCTGGGCAGCCGCTACCTCCACGGCATCACCGTGGTCAACTGGCCTCTGCGCCGGGTGATCCTGAGCGTGGGCGCCAACATGTACGCGCGCTGGATCACGGGCATGCCCCTGAAGGACTCCACCGGCGGCTTCAAGTGCTTCCGCCGGCACGTGCTGGAGGCCCTGCCCCTGGAGCAGATCAAGAGCGACGGCTACAGCTTCCAGATCGAGATGAACTACCACTGCTGGAGGCGCGGCTACCGCATCAAGGAGATCCCCATCATGTTCGTGGACCGCCAGGTGGGCGTGTCCAAGATGAGCAAGAAGATCATCTGGGAAGCCATGTGGATGGTGTGGGCCCTGCGCCTGCGCCGCATCCCCTAGGGACAGCGCGTGAAGCTCGGCGTCGTCGTCATCCACTACAACACGAGCGAGGACCTGGAGCGCTGCCTGGTCTCGCTGGGGCATGCCGCGCCCGCCGGCGGGCACGCGGTGATGGTGGTGGACAACGCCAGCTCGGACCCGGGCCTGGACGGCGTGCGCGAGCGCTTCCCGCAGGTGCGCTGGCAGATGAACGCGGAGAACGTGGGCTACTCCCGCGCCGTGAACCAGGGCCTGGAGGCGCTGGGGGCGGAGTACACGCTGATCCTCAACCCGGACATCGTGGTGCAGCCCGGCTCGCTGGATGCGCTGCTGGCCGTGGCGGACGCGAACCCGCGCGCGGGCATCGTGGCGCCGCAGCTGCTCAACGAGGACGGCACCATCCAGGACTCCTGCCGCCGCTTCTACACCCTGCGCACCATGATCATGCGGCGCACGGCCCTGGGGAAGATCCTGCGCAACGACCGCAGCGTGGACCTGCACCTCATGCGCGACTTCGACCACCTCAGCCAGCGCGCGGTGGACTGGGTCATCGGCGGCGCCATGCTGGTGCGCCGCGAGGCCGTGGTGCGCGTGGGGCCCATGGACGAGCGCTTCTTCCTCTACTTCGAGGACGTGGACTGGTGCTACCGCATGAACCAGGCGGGCTGGGACGTGCTCTACACGCCCGACGCCCGCTTCGTGCACCGGCACCGCCGCGAGTCGGCCAAGGGCGTCACCCACCGCAGCTTCTGGCTGCATCTGGGCAGCCTGATCACGTTCTACGAGAAGTGGGGCATGCTGGTCTGGCTGCTCAAGCGCTGGCGGGATCCGCTCACGTCGCTGATGCTGTGGCTCGTGGACGCCGCGGCCCTGAACCTGGCGTTCCTGGGCGCCTACGGGCTGCGGGCGCTGGCCAACCCGCTCTTCGACCAGCCCGTGTTCCCCCTGGCGGAGTACCGCACGCTGCAGCTCTTCGCCACGCTGCTGATGACGGTGACCTTCGCCTACCAGGGCCGCTACCGCACCCTGGAGAGCCGCCGTCCCACCACCGCGGGCGCGCGCCTGCAGCAGGTGGGCGCCCTGGGCGTGCTGCTGCTGGCCAGCACCTGGCTGGGGCGGCAGCAGGTGGTCAGCCGCGCGGTGCTGCTGGCCTTCCTGCCGCTGTTCGCCGTGCTGGCGGCGGCGGGGGAGAAGGTCCTGCGGGCCTGGCAGGGCCGGTTGGAGCGCGGCTGGTTCTCGCTGGAACGCACGCTGCTGGTGGGCCGACGCGCCGACGTGGCGGCCTGGCTGGAGCGCGTGGGCGATCCCCGCGGCCGCGGCCTGGACGTGGTGGGCTGGCTCCACGCCGACGACGAGACCGCGCCCGCCGAGTCCCTGCGCGCCGCGGTGCCCTGCCTCGGCGCGGCGGCCGCGCTGGCTCCCACGGTGGAGCGCTACCGCATCGCCCAGGTGCTGTGGTGGGCCTGGCCCCGCGGCGACCTGCGCGAGCTGAACCTGCTGGCGCGCCTGCGCCGCCGCCGCATCCGTCTGCGCTGGGTGGTGCCCCAGGCGCGCCTGCTGGCCGCCGGCGCCTACCCCGACATGGAGGCGGGGGAGGCCGCGGTGGTGTTGGATCCCGGTCCCGCGCGCCCCGGCAGCGCGGCGGCCAAGCGGCTGGCGGCCCTGATCGCCGGCCTGCTCCTCCTGGTGGTCACCGCCCCCCTGGGGCTGGCGGCCCTGTTGATTCCGGGCTCCCGCCGGCAGGTTCCCCTGTCCGCGCCGGGAGAGCCCGACGGCGGCCGCCCCCTGACGGTCGTGTGCGACGGACGGGGGCAACCCCGTCCGCTCCCGTGGCAGACGGGCCTCGCGTGGGCCCTGCTGCGCGGCCGGCTGGCCCTGACCGGCCCGCCGTTGCGGGAGACGGGCGATGCGGGCGGCGGCGCGGCCGCGGCCTGGGACCTCGGGTCCCATCGTCCGGGCCTGATCCCGACCCGACGCGGCGCTTCCGGCCGCACGGCGAACTTCTATCACGACCCCGCCGGCGTGGCGGCCGCCCTGGCCCTCGCCGACGCGGAGGAGGCGACGCCATGACGACCCCGATCCTCAAGCGGACCATCCCCCTGCTCCTCGCGCTGCTGCTGGCCGGCGGCGCCGCGGCCCAGACGGCCACGTTCACCCCCCTGCTGGGCGGCGGCGACCTGCGCGACCTGCAGGACGTGGGCGGCGTGCTCTACGGCGCCACCGCCGCGGGCGGCCTGCTGGTCTACGACCCGACGGATCCGGCGGACCCCGTGCGCTGGACCACCGCGGACGGCCTGACCTCCAACCTGCTCACGGACCTGGCCTGGACCGGCGCCTACCTCTGGGCCGCCAGCGACGGCGGCGGCCTCACGCGCATCGAGCTGACCGACGCCGGCCCCGTGTGCCGCCAGTTCGCCCGCGCCGAGGCCCTCTCCGTGACCGCCGTGGCCGGCTCCGTCAACGGCGCCACCGAGCGCGTCTACTACGGTCTGACCGACGGCGGCCTGGGCCTGATCAACAACGGCTTCGCCGGCGACATCTACACGTCCAACGGCTTCCCCGGCCTGGTGGACGACCGCATCCGCGCCCTGGCCCTGGACGGCGACGACCTCTGGATCGGCACCGCCGACGGCATCTCCATCCTGCGTCAGGGCCTGTTGGAGGACCGCAGCGCCGGCCTGGGGAACCGCGAGGTGCGCGCGCTGGCCGTGCATCCCGCCCTGGGCGTGACGGCCGCCACGGGCGACGGCGTGCAGGTGTGGAACTCCGGAGCGGGCGAGTGGACCACCCTGGGACCGGCCCTGGGCCCGGTGGCGGACCTGGCGGTGCTGGACGGCGAGCTCTGGGCCCTGGGCGACCCGGGCGCCACCGCCGAGAACCTGCACCGCTGGATCGGCGACGACTGGGTGCAGGAGGACACGCCCCTGGCCGCCACCGACGTGATCCACGGCGCCTTCGGATCGCTGTGGGCCGGCGGCAGCCGCCCGGGTCCCGACGGCAGCGCCAAGACCTCGCGCGTGACCCTGGGCCGCCGCACCGGCGGCAACGCCTGGACGTTGAGCACGCCGGACGCGCCGGCCTTCTCCACCTTCGACGGCGTGGAGTTCGGCGCCGACGGCACGCTGTGGCTGGGCGCGCGCAACGGCGCCGGCTGGGCCGGCTGGGACGGCGACGCCTGGACCCAGTACCTGGAGCTCGCGTCCGCCGCCAACGATTCCGTGGGCCTCATCAACCACGACAGCGGCCTGCTCTCCATGGACTCCGCTCCGGACGGCACCCTCTGGATCACCCAGTTCCAGGGCGGCGGCCTGCTGCGCTTCGACCCCGCGGGCCCCGGCGTGGAGCAGATCACCACGGAGAATTCGGCCCTGAGCAACAGCCGCATCATCCGCGTGGTGGTCCATCCCGACGGCCCGGTGCTCTGCCTCAGCGACCGCTTCGGCGTGGACGTGCTGATCGATCCCGACGCCTGGCGCGATCCCGCGAGCTGGCTGGTCCTGCCCACCGACGCCAGCGGCCTGGGCGGCCTCTACTTCCGCGACGCCGCCGTGCTGCGCCGCGACCGCATCGCCTTCACCTCGGACGACGGCGGCCTGGTGATCTGGGACGTCAACGGCCTCAACGGCCCCGACGCCGCGCTCACCTGGAGCGACGCCTCCGACGACTGGTACGGCGGCCCGGTCACCGTGCTGGACACCGAGGGCGGCAGCTTCGACTTCCGCAGCTGCAAGGGCCTGGACCCCACCGCCGCGGGCACCTTCTGGGCCGCGGGCAGCAGCGGCCTGGTGCACGCATCGGTGGCCTCCTTCGGCCCCGGCCAGCTCACGCTGACCTCCCTGTCCGACTACCGCGAGATGGTGGACGCCAGCATCCCGGGCCTGCTGCGCGGCGCCCTGACCGACGTGGTGCAGGACCGCAACGGCGACGTGTGGGTCAGCCATGACGCCGGCCTCAACCGGGTCCGCGAGCGCGCGGACCAGGTGATCATCGACGGCTACACCAGCGCCGGCGCCTACGCCGCCTACGCCCTGGACGGCTTCTTCTCCGCCAGCGTCATCGCCGGCGTGCCCGAGGGCGTCATCCGCGAGCTCGACGCCGCGGCCGACGGCCGCCGCATCCTGGCCGGCGGCGACAACGGCGCCGTGGTGGTGGACGTGGGTTCGGGCAGCGGCCTGGACCAGGGACCGCTGGACTCCGTGTACCTCTATCCCAACCCGTACCGTCCCGGCGTGCACACCGAGGGCGTGCGCGCCGGCGGCTTCGACGCGCAGGTGGTCACCGAGACCCTGGGCGTGCGCGGCGGCGCCAGCGTGCGCGTGTACAACGCCGAGGGCCAGCTGGTCTACCGCGACGCCAACGTGGGCACCGACGAGGTGTTCTGGCGCGGCGCCAACCTCCTGAACGGTCAGGCCGCCTCCGGCACCTACCTGGTGCGCCTGGAGCTGGGAGGCCAGGTGGTGGTGCGGCCCCTGGCGGTGGTGAGGTGATCGTGGCGGCGGACCTGCGCACGGAGCTGGCCGTGGGGCCGCGCCCGCCCGCGGCGTGGCAGGAGCTGCTGCGCGCCGCCGCGTCGGTCTCCTTCTTCCACGAGGAGGCCTGGGCCGCGGCCGTGGCGGACCGCATTCCCGGCGCCGAAGGCGGCTGGCTGCTGATCCATGCCGACGGTCGGCCCGTGGCCGGCTTGGCCCTGGCGCGCACACGGCGCGGACCGCTGCACCGCTGGCAGGGCCATTACGCCGGCCTGCCGTCGGCGCCGCTGCTGGCCGCGGACCTCACCCCGGCGCGCCGCGAGGCCGCCCTCGACGCCCTGGTCGCAGGCTGCGCGGACCTGACCGCCGACAGCCGTTGCCTGGGCCTCACGCTGCATCTGCCGCCCGCGTGGGACGCGGCCCTGGCCCGACCGCTGGCCGCCCGCGGGTTCCGCCGCCAGGACGACCCCGCCGCCGTGCTGCCCCTGGCCGGGGGCCTGGACCACGTGGAGATGCACGTCCTGAAGAAGAACCGGCGCAACGAGCGCAACCGCGCCTTCAAGGCCGGCGTGCGCGCCGAGGTGCGCGAGGACGACGGCCACCTGTCCGCCTTCCACGCCGTCTACCGCCGCGCCTGCGCGGGGTGGGGCGTGCCCGCGGTGCCGGAAGACTTCTGCCGCGACCTCCTGCGCCAAGCCGGCGGCAAGGCCTTCCTGATCACCGCCCACCACGCGGACGAGCTCCTGGGCGGCCACTTCTGCCTGCGCGACGCCGATCAGGTCACCGCCTGGCTCGGCGCCACCGTCCCCGAGCGCAACGATCTCTTCCCGGCCACGGTGCTCGTGTGGACGGATCTGCAGGAGGCCTGCCGCCGCGGCGCCGCCCGCCTGGACCTGGGCGGCCACGGCGGCCAGGACGGCGTGCAGAACTTCAAGCGCCTGCTCGGCGCCGACGTCCTGGTGCGCGGCCGCTGGGAGCGGGCGGCGCCGGCCGCGCGCCTGCTGCGCGCCGCGGGCTCCCTGCGCCGTCGAGGCCGCGGCTGATGCTGCTGCGCACCGGCGGCGCGGTCCTGGCCGCGCGACTCCTCCAGGCCCTGGCCAACGCCGCGGTGGGCTGGCTGGTGGCCCGGGAGCTGGGCCCGGCCGGACAGGGCCGCTACGCCCTCACCCTGCTGCTGGCCCTGGTGGGGGCGGCCGTGGCCAACGGCGGCGTGGGCCTGGCGGCCGTGCCGCGCCTGAAGCGCGCCCCCGCCCTGGCCCGGGCGCTGCTCTCCTCCCAGCTCCGCTGGATCCTCGCCGTGGCGCCTGCCCTGGCCGCCGTCACGGCCGTGGCCTGGTCCCTGGGACTGGCCGACGTCCTGCGCGCCACGGCCGGCTGGACCGACGCCTGGGCGCCCGCGGCCGCGCTCATCGGAGCCGCGGCCCTGCTGCTCTTCGACGTGGTGGTCCAGGATCTCACCGCCCTGGGCCGCGTGCCCACGGGCCCGCGCATCAACCTGCTGCGGGCCGTGCTGCACCTGGGTCTGGCGGCGCTGCTGGCGGCCCTGGGACGGCTGGACCTGCCGCGGGCCCTGGCCGTCTGGGCCGGCGCCCAGGCCGTGGCGGCAGTCCTGGCGCTGCGGGCGTTGGGGCGGGCGGCGCCTGCCGCGGACGCGGCCGTGGACCGACCGGCGGCGCGCACCCTGGCTCGCGAGGGATGGCTGGGCCAGCTCTCGTCCCTGGCGTCCCTGCTGCATCTGCGCCTGGATCTGGCCCTGGTGGCCGCCTGGCATGGTCCCGCCGTGGTGGGCGTCTACTCCGTGGCGGTGCTGGCGGGGGAGGTGCTCTGGATGCTGCCCGGCGCCCTGCAGCCCGTGCTGATCGCCACGTCCGGAGGCGATGGGGGAGACCGGCTCACGGCGCGGGCGGTGCGGCTGGGCCTGGCGGTCACCGCGGCCGCCGCGCTGGTCCTGGCCTGGGCGGGGCCCTGGCTCCTGCACCGCCTCTTCGCCGGCGAGTACGACGCCTCCGCCGCCGCCCTGCGCGCCCTCCTTCCCGGCATCGTGGCCTTCGCCCCCGGCGCGGTGCTGGCGGGCGACTTCATCGGGCGCGGCCGCGCCGTCTGGAACACCCAGGCCAGCCTGATCACCGTGCTGGTCAACGTGGCCGCCGGCGTGGCCTGGATCCCCGCCCACGGCGCCGTGGGCGCAGCCTGGGCCTCCAGCGCGGCTTACGCCGCCGGCAGCGCCGTCATGCTCCTGCGGTTCCGCCGCGCCAGCGGCCTGGGCTGGGCCGCGCTCCTCGCGCCCTGCGTCGCCGACCTCCACGGCGCCTGATCCCGCGCATTCCCCTTTCTTCCCCTCTCATGAACGACCGCAGGGCGGCCGGTATATTCATGTGCCAAAAAATAGATGATTCTTGATGGTTGACAGGCAAAAGGGAGAAGGATTACTGTCCCGAGGTGCCCAGTGGCGGAAAATGGTGAAGATTGGTGAATCTGGGCTTTCACACTCTCGAGGCACGCATCCATGTCCAGCGACCCTGCAAGCGTCCGCACCCAGTACTGCTTCCACGGCGCCTACGAGCGCAAGGTGGACGGCAAGGGGCGCTTCAATCTGCCCTTCCGCTTCCGGGCGGGGGGCGGGACCGCCGAGGACGAGACCTACGTGGTCAGCCCCGGGACCGTCGGCAACCTGGCCGTCTTCCCCCAGGATGAGTGGGACGAGACCTTCCGCCGCATGAAGAGCCGCTCGCCGGAACCCCAGTGGCAGGCGAACGTGCGCAAGCTCAGCGCCCAGAGCTTCAAGCTCGTGCCGGACAGCCAGGGCCGCGTCAGCGTGCCCCTGGCCCTGCTGAAGCGGGCCGGCATCGAGCGCCGCGTCACGGTGGTGGGCATGGGCCAGAACATGGAGCTCTGGGATCCGGAGCGCTTCGAGGCGGCCCAGGAGGAGCTGCCGGAGGTGGATCCCACGTTCCTGAACGAATTCTTCGTGTAGCGCATCGGGTCCCGAAGGAACGGGACCCTGCATCGGGGATGGAACCCGGTCCGCCACGGAGGGCGGGCCCTGCGAGGGACGGAGCCCCCACATGCCGAGAGAGTCGACCCGCCGGACGCCACGCCTCACGCTCCTCGAGGGCGGCAGCACGTTCGAGATCCAGGAGCGCGGCAGCGTCCTGCGGGTGGCTCTTCTCGGGACCCTGGACCGCGAGCGCCTGCAGGGATTGCGGCGCCGCATCGCGCCGCACCTGGTGCAGCGCGGCCGGCGCATCGTGCTGGACGGGCAGCGGCTGCGCCACGTGGACTACCGCGTGGCCGCGGACCTGCGCCGCTGGAACGAGGAGCTCAAGTCCTACGGCCACGCCCTCTACCTGGGCGGCTGGAGCCCCTA
Organism: Candidatus Krumholzibacteriia bacterium; assembly: GCA_035447065.1. Lineage (GTDB taxonomy): Bacteria > Krumholzibacteriota > Krumholzibacteriia > LZORAL124-64-63 > LZORAL124-64-63 > CALEMW01. The sequence continues at coordinate 26,489 of DAOTGJ010000003.1, read as the reverse complement.
CCTGCGCACCCTGCTGACCCTGGGCGACGCCGCCGCCTCCGCTCCCGAAACCTCCGTCCCGACGCCCCGGCGCGTCCGCCGGCCGTGAACGGGCGGCCGCACGTCCCGGTCTTGCTGGACGTCGCGGTCGACTCCCTGGCCCCCGGCGCCGGCCGCCGCGTGGTGGACGGCACCTTCGGGTTCGGGGGGCACACGCGCGCGCTGCTGGACCGCGGCTGCGAGGTGCTGGGCCTGGACCTGGACGCCGACGCCCTGGCCGCCGGCCGCGAGCTGGCCGCCGCCGAGCCGCGCTTCCGCATCCAGCACCGCTCCTTCCGCGACCTGGACGACGCCCTGGACGCCGCGGGCTGGGACGCCTGCGACGGCGTGCTGCTGGACCTGGGCGTGAGCTCCCTGCAGCTCGACGCCGCGGACAAGGGCTTCAGCTACCGCGCCGACGGTCCCCTGGATCTGCGCTTCGATCAGACCCGCGGCGAACCCGCCGCGGCCCTGGTGGCCCGCCTGGACGCCGACGCCCTGGCGGACGTGATCTTCCGGCTGGGGGAGGAGCGCGGCTCGCGCCGCATCGCCGGCGCCCTGGTGCGCGCGCGCGAGGAGGAACCGGTGGACACCACGTCGCGCCTGCGCGAGGTGGTGGAGATGGCCGTGGGCCGCGGCCCGCACCGCGCCGCCACCCTGAGCCGCGTGTTCCAGGCCCTGCGCATCGCCGTGAACGACGAGCTGGGCGCCCTGGAGGATGCCCTGGCCGCCGCCGTGACGCGGCTGGCTCCCGGCGGCCGCCTGGCCGTCATCAGCTACCACTCTTTGGAGGACCGGCTGGTCAAGCGCGCGCTGGCGCACGAGGCCGCCGACTGCCTCTGCCCGCCACGCACGCCGGTCTGCACCTGCGGCCACCGCGCGCGCGTGCGTCTGATCACCCGTCGGCCCCTGACGGCCGACGCCCACGAGGTCCGCGAGAATCCCCGCGCCCGCAGCGCCAAGCTGCGCGTCGCCGAGAGGTTGCCATGACGCCGAGCTGGAACGTCAACATCGTCCGCGCCGCCGCCTTCGGAGGCTACGGCGCCACGTCGCGCCGCACCTCCATGGCGCGGTCGCGCCGGCTGATCAGCCGCGGCCGCGTGATCGGGCTCGCGCTGGTGGTGCTGGTCATGCTCGCGTTCACGGGGCAGGTGACCGTGTCCAACGGCATCGTGGGCGACAGCTGCCGCCTGGCGGAGCTGGAGGCCGACCGCGCCTACTACCAGGCCCGCATCGGCACCCTGGAGCTGGAGTGGAACCGCGCCACGCGCCGCGAGGACGTGGTGGCCCGCGCCGAGTCCGAGCTCGGGCTGGTGCGCCGCGGCGATCCTCCGCGCCTGGTGGTGCTCGGTCCCGACGCCGGCGCCGCCCGCGGCGGGCGCTGGCCCGGCTGGCTCTCCGGCCTGGGCGGCGGCACCGAGGCCCAGGCCGCCGAGCCGCGGGGCGCCCGTTGAGCGAGGCGGTCCGCACGACCCGCTCCCGTGTGGTCGAGGGGATCGTCCTGGCCTTCTTCCTGCTGCTCTTCGGACGCATGATCTGCCTGCAGGTGGTGCAGCACGACCGCTTCCTCGAGCGCGGGCTGGACCTGTGGCAGGACCGCGGCCCGCTGCCCGCGGAGCGAGGCGACCTGCTGGACCGCCACGGCCGCTCCCTGGCGCTGTCCATCACGAGCTGGGACGTGGGCCTGGTGCCGTCCCAGTTCCGCGGCCGTCCCCGCGAGGAGCTGCTGGCCGCCGCGGACCGCCTCTCGCGGCTGCTGGACCTGGATCCCGCCGAGACCCGCCGCACCCTGGCCCGCAAGGGCGACACGTTCTTCTATCTCAAGCGCGGCGCCGTGCTGCACCGCGACACGCTGGAGGCCATCCGCAAGACCGAGGGCCACTCCCTGGACCCGCGGCGCGACCGCGTGTACCCGCTGGGCGGCGCCGCCGCGTCGCTGCTGGGGATCTACCGCTTCGGCGAGGACGGCCGCGATCTCATGACCGGCCTGGAGCTGGGCTGCGATCACTGGCTGCGCGGCACCCCGGGCGTGGGACTCTGGAGCCGCACGCCCAGCGGCGGCCCCGGCGACTCCTGCGAGGAGATCGTGCCGCCGGTGGACGGACTGGATCTGGAGCTCACCCTGGACGCCGACCTGCAGTCCATCGCGGAGACCTGCCTGGCCGCGGCGGTGGAGCGCACCGCGTCGCGCGGCGGGGTGGTGCTGGTCGTGGACCCCCTCACGGGCGACGTGCTGGCCGCCGCCGACACGCCCGTCCACCGCGAGCGTTCCGAGGTGGATCCCGTGCGCGGCTGGGACAACGCCTGCTTCACCGGCGCGTACGAGCCCGGCTCGGTGTTCAAGCTCTTCTCGGGCGCGTCGCTGCTGGCGCGCGGCGCCATCGACACGAGCATGGTGATCGACTGCGACGACACGGATTTCGGCGGCTACCAGGTCCACAACGACATGAACCACGAGTACGGCCAGCTGGCCTTCATGGACGCCTTCGCCCACTCCAGCAACGTGTACTTCGCACGGGCGGTCCTGAACCTCAGCGAACGCGAGTTCGAGGACGACCTGCACCTCTTCGGCTTCGACCGCGCCCTGGGCGTGCCCTATCCCGGCGCCACCAAGGGCATCCTGGACGACCGCAAGAACTGGGAGCGGCGCAAGCTCTCCACCCTGGCCTACGGCCAGGCCATCGCCACCACGCCCCTGCACCTGGCCATGGCGGCCGCGGCGGTGGCCAACGGGGGCGAGCTGCTGGCGCCGCGCCTGGTGCGCCGCGTGCTGGACAAGCACGGGCGCACGGTGGAGGATCTCCAGCCCGTGGTGCGGCACCGCGTGCTGGACCAGGGGCTGGCGGCTCTGCTGCGCGAGGCCATGGCCCGCGTGGTGACCCAGGGGACCGGCCGCAAGGCGGCGGTGGACTGGATCGCCGTGAGCGGCAAGACCGGCACGGCGGAGAAGGTGGTGGAGGGCGACCGGGGCTACACGCCGGGCGCCTACATGGCCAGCTTCCTGGGCTTCGTGCCGGCGGAGTCGCCGCGGCTGGTGATCCTGACCATGCTGGACCAGCCGGCCTACCGGTACCACTACGCGTCGGAGAGCGCGGCGCCCCTGTTCCACGACGTGGTGGAGGAGATCGGCCGCACCACCGCCTGGCTGTCGGGGCTGGATCCGGCCGCGACGGCCCCGGCGACGGCGCGCGTGCTCTGCGCCGTGCCCGACCTGCGCGGCCTGGACCTGGACGCAGCCCGCGCCGAGCTGGAGCGCCTGGACCTGACCGCGGCGGCCGACGCCGCCTCGGGCCTGGTGGTGGCGCAGCATCCCGCATCCGGCGCCACCCTGGCGGAGGGCGAGACGGTGCGGCTGAGCGTGGCGGCGGACGCGGGCGATCCGCGCGCCTGCCCGGACCTGCGCGGCCTGTCGCTGCGTCAGCTCCAGCGCCGCCTGGAGACCCTGGGCGTGGCCTGGGAGCGCGAGGGCGTGGGCTACGTGGTGAAGCAGACGCCGGCCCCCGGCGATCCCCTGGACGCGCGCGGCGTGCGCGTGGTGTTGGAGGCGACCTGGTGAGCATCCTGACGGACCTTCAGCGCAGCCTGGGCGGCGACCTGCGCCGCGATGCGGCCGCGCCTCTGACCGCCGTGACGGTCGACTCGCGCCGGGCCGGACCCGGCGTGCTGTTCTGCGCCGTGCGCGGCAGCCGCGCCGACGGCCACGCCTGGATCGCCCAGGCCGTGGCCGCGGGCAGCCCCGCCGTGATCACCGCCGCCGATTGGACCGACGACCCCGGCGTGGGCTGGCTGCGCCTGGACGACACCCGCGTCGCGCCCGCCCGCGCCGCCCGCCAGGTGCACGGAGCGCCGGACCTGGCGCTGCGCGCCGCCGGCGTGAGCGGCACCAACGGCAAGACCACCACGGCCCTGCTGCTGCGCTCGCTGCTGGACGGCCTGCACGGCGGCTGCGGCCTGCTGGGCACCATCCGCTACGAGACGGGCCGCCGCACCGAACCCGCGCCTCTGACCACGCCCGACGGTCCGGTGCTCTACGCGGCCCTGGCCGAGATGCGCGACGCCGGCCTGGGCGCCGTGGCGCTGGAGGTGTCGTCTCACGCCCTGGACCAGGGGCGCGTGGCGGGCCTGGAGCTGGACGTGGGCGTGCTGACCAACCTCAGCCGCGACCATCTGGACTACCACGGCACCATGGACGCCTACCTGGAGGCCAAGCTGCGCATCGTGGAGCTGCTGCGGGGACCGGAGCGGCGCAAGCCGGTCGGCGCCCTGGCGCTCAACGCCGACGATCCCGCCTTCGCCGCCGTGGCGCCCGCCGGAGTGGAGGTGGTGCGCTGGTCCACGGGCTGGCGCGGCGCGTCTCCCGGCGCGGCGGACGTGCGCGTGACCGCCGCGGATCTGCGCGCCGACGGCACCCGCCTGGAGCTGGACGTGCGCGGCCGCCGGGTGGCGTTGGAAAGCGCCCTGGTGGGCCGCTTCAACGTGGAGAACCTGTGCGCCGCCGTGGCCGCCGGCGTGGCGCTGGGGGAGGACGCCGCCGCGGTGGCCGCGGCCCTCGCCGCCGCGCCCCAGGTGCCCGGCCGCATGGAAGGCTTCGGCCTGCCCAACGGCGCCGTGGCCGTGGTGGACTACGCCCACACGCCCGACGCCCTGGCCGCCGTGCTGGCGTCGTGCCGCGAGCTGGGCGACGGCGCGATCCACGCGGTGTTCGGCTGCGGCGGCGACCGCGACCGCGGCAAGCGTCCCCAGATGGGCGCCGTGGCCGCCCGCGACGCCGACGTGACCTGGATCACCTCGGACAACCCGCGCTCGGAGGAGCCCGTGTCCATCTGCGAGGCCATCGCCGACGGCTACCGCGAGGCGGGCGGCGCAGCCGCGCGCTGCCGCCTGCTGCCGGACCGCACGGAGGCCATCCGCTCCGCCCTGGCGGCCGCCGCGCCGGGCGACGTGGTGGTGGTGGCCGGCAAGGGCCACGAGGACTACCAGATCGTGGGCGATCGCCGTCTGCACCTGGACGACCGCGAGATCGTGCGCGGCTGGATCGCCGCTCAGGAGGCCGAGCGTGGCTGAGCGCCGCTACCCCCTGGCTCAGGCCGCCGCCGACCTGCGCGCCGCGGGCCTGCTGGACGGCTGGTTCGCCGCCGCCCGCGGCGGCCGCTGGAGCCGCCACGCCGCCGACGATCCCGCCCCCGCCGGCGCTTTCCTGGGCGCCGCCCTGGACTCCCGAGCGCTGCCCGCCGGGGCCCTCTTCGTGGGCCTGGCCGGCGACCGCACCGACGGCCGCCACTACGTGGACGGCGCCCTGCGCAACGGCGCCGGCGCCGCCCTGACCCGGCCTCATGACGGCCCGGGCCCCGACCCCCTGCTCTCCGGCGATGCCGGCGGCGAGGCCGTGATCCTGCTCAGCCGCGACCCCCAGGCCGCGCTGACCCTGCTGGCCGACCGCTGGCGCACGCGCCTGGCCACGCCCGCGGTGGCCGTGACCGGCTCCAACGGCAAGACCACCACCAAGGACCTGCTGGCCTGCCTCCTGGCGACCTCGGGACCCACGCATGCCACGGCAGGCAACTTCAACAACGACCTTGGCTTGCCGCTCACTCTTCTCGGTCTGCGTGAATCGCATCGCTGGGCCGTGCTGGAGCTCGGGGCCTCCGCCCCGGGCGACATCGACCGCCTGGCCCGTCTGGCGCGCCCCCGGGTGGGCGTCATCACCAACGCCGCCGGCGCCCACCTGGAGGGCTTCGGCGGCCTGGAAGGGGTGGTGCGCACCAAGGGCGAGCTGCTGGACCACCTGCCCGCCGACGGGGCCGCCGTCCTGGACCGCGACCACCACGCCTACGCCGCCTGGCGCGACCGCGCGCCCTGCCCGGTGCTGGACTGGGGCGAGTCCGCCGGCCCGCGGCGCTGGAGCTGGGAGCCCGCTGCCCGCGGCGGCCGCGTGACCCTGGACGGCGAGACCTGGGTCCTGCCCCTGCCCGGCCGCCACAATGGGGCCAACCTGGCCGCCGCGGCGACGGCCGCGCGGGCCCTGAGCGGGGAAGCCCTGGACATCGCCGTCGCCCTGACGCAGTTTCGCGGCTCGCCGCACCGCAACCGGGTGCTGGACGCCGCCGGCGTGACGGTGCTGGACGACACCTACAACGCCAACCCCGAGAGCGTGCTCGCCGCGGCCCGCGGCCTGGCCGACCTGCCCGGCGACGGCCGCCGTCTGGCCGCCCTGGGCGCCATGGCCGAGCTGGGCCCCCGCGCCGCCGACCTCCACCGCGAGACCGGCGCCGCCCTGCGCGCCCTGGGCCTGGACGGCCTCTGGGTCGTGGGCGAGGCCGCGCGCCCGCTGGCCGAGGGCTTCGGCGCGCACGCCCGCTGGCTGCCCGACGTGGACGCGGCCGCCGCCGACGCCGCCGACGCCGCGCGCCCCGGCGACCGCCTGCTGGTCAAGGGCTCGCGCTCGGCGGGCATGGAACGCTTCGTGGACCGGTTCCTGGCGCGCCGGAACCCCGACCTCTCGAACCTGGAGTCGCGCTGATGTTCTACCACCTGCTCTATCCGCTGCACACCCACTGGTCGGCCCTGAACGTGTTCCAGTACATCACGTTCCGCTCGGCCTACGCGGCGGTCACGGCCCTGCTCATCAGCTTCGTGTTCGGCGACTGGGTGATCCGCAAGCTGGGGTCGCTGCAGTGGGGCGAGACCATCCGCGAGGAGGGCCCCCAGCACCACGCCAAGAAGGCGGGCACGCCCACCATGGGCGGCGTGCTGATCCTCACCGCCATCGTCATCCCCACGCTGCTGTGGGGCGACCTGAGCAACCGCGCCGTGCAGCTCGCCCTGCTGGGCACGGTGTGGATGGGCGCCATCGGCTTCGTGGACGACTGGCTCAAGGTGGTCAAGAAGCGTCCCAAGGGCATGATCGGGCGCGTGAAGCTGGTGGGGCAGGTGGGCTTCAGCCTCATCCTCTACGCCGTGATCCACTTCTTCTGGGCCGAGGACTTCCCGCAGACGCGCCTGGTGGTGCCGTTCCTCAAGGACACCTTCCTGGACGTGGGCTGGCTCTACCTGCCGCTGGTGGTGTGCGTGGTGACGGGCACCAGCAACGCGGTGAACCTGACCGACGGGCTGGACGGCCTGGCCATCGGGCTGAGCGCCTTCTCTTTCCTGGGCTTCGCGGCGCTGGCGTACCTGGCGGGCAACGTGATCTTCGCCGACTACCTCAACATCCTCTACCTGCCCGGCGCCGGCGAGCTGACCGTGTACTGCGCGGCGGTGGTGGGCGCGGCCCTGGGCTTCCTCTGGTTCAACGCGCACCCGGCCCGCGTCTTCATGGGCGACACGGGCAGCCTGGCCCTGGGCGGGGCCCTGGGCACCGTGGCCATCCTGACCAAGCGCGAGCTGCTGCTGGTGGTCATCGGCGGCATGTTCGTGCTGGAGGCGCTGAGCGTGATGCTGCAGGTGGCGTCGTTCCGCTGGCGCGGCGGCAAGCGCATCTTCCGCATGGCGCCGCTGCACCACCACTTCGAGCTGCTGGGCTGGTCCGAGACCCAGGTGGTGGTGCGGTTCTGGATCGTGGGCATCCTGCTCCTGCTGCTGAGCATGAGCACCATCAAGCTGCAGTAGGGGAGCGGGCGTGGACTTCCAGGGACTCTGGCTCGTGGTGGGACTGGCGCGCAGCGGCTGCGCGGCCGGCGCGCTGCTGCGCCGCCGCGGCGCCCGCGTGCTTGGCGTGGACGACGCGTCCCTGGACGACGTGCGCGCGCGCTGGGAGCAGCGCGGCCTGACGGAGCAGGCGCGCGTCGCCTTCGACGACCTGCGCTGCGGGCCCGGCTGGGCCGCAGGCCTGCCGCCCCTGGCCGGCGTGGTGCTGAGCCCCGGCGTGCCCGGCGAGCATCCCGGCCTGGACGGCCTGCGCGGCCGCGTGCCGGTGATCGGCGAGCTGGAGCTGGGGTGGCGCTGCTGCGCGGCCCGCGCCGTGGCCGTGACCGGCACCAACGGCAAGACCACCACCACGGAGCTCACGGCCCATCTGCTGCGCACGGCCGGACGGGATGCGCGCGCCCTGGGCAACGTAGGCCGACCGTTCTGCGACGTGGCCGACGCGCTGGCCCCCGAGGCCGTGGCGGTGCTGGAGTGCAGCAGCTTCCAGCTGGAGACCATCGACACCTTCCGGCCCGTGGCCGGCGCCGTGCTGAACCTGGCGCCGGACCATCTGGACCGCTACCCGGACCTGGCGTCGTACTACGCGGCCAAGCGCCGCCTGCTCGACGCCCTCGGCGATGGAGGACTCTTCGTGACCTGGACCGGTTGCGACGAGGCGCTGTCCTGGCCCGCACCCCGGCGCACCCTTTTCGGTGACGGGCCGGACGGCGCCTCGGTCCTCCTGCATCACGGCATGATCGCCCGCCTGCGCGCCGACGGCCCGCAGGCGCTGCTGCCCTGGGACGACGTGCCCCTGACCGGCGCCCCCAACCTGCTCAACGTGCTGGCGGCGGTGGCGCTGACGGAGCCCTTCGATCTGCCCGCCGACGTCCTGGCCGCGGGGCTGCGCACCTTCCGCGGCCTGGAGCATCGGCAGCAGACGGTGGCGCGGCGCGGCGGCGTGGTCTTCGTGGACGACTCCAAGGCCACCAACGTGCACGCCGTGTGCGCCGGCCTGGCCGGGTACCGCGACGGCGTGGTGCTGATCGTGGGCGGCAGCGGCAAGGGGGAGGACTACGCGCCCCTGCGCGCGGCTCTGGACCCGGTGGCGCACGTGATCCTCATCGGTGCGGAGGGACCGGCCCTGGGCGCGGCCCTGGACGGCGCGCGGCCCCTGCATCGGGCCGACGATCTGGAGGGCGCGGTGGCCCTGGGCGCGGAGCTGGCCGCCCCGGGCGGCACCGTGCTGCTGAGCCCCGCCTGCGCCAGCTTCGACATGTTCCGCGACTACCACCACCGCGGCCAGGTGTTCCGCGACGCCGCCCGCGCCCTGCCCGGCGCCGTGGCCGAGGGGGACGCATGACCCGTCTGCTGCGCGACCTGGTGCATCCCGTGCTGGCGGGCGACCGCATGCTGCTGACCATCGTGGGCGTGCTCTGCCTCATCGGCCTGGTGGCCGTGTACGACGCCGGCTCCTTCCGCGCCGAGGCCCGCAGCTCCACGGACTATCTGTTCCGCTTCGCCGTGCGCATGGCCATCGGCTGGGGCGCGCTGGTGGTGGCGGCGCGCTTTCCGTATCGACGCCTGCGCGAGGCGCCCGTGCGCTGGGGCCTGATCCTGCTGGGCACGGGCCTGGTGGTGGCCACGGTGGGGCTGCGCTTCACCGGGCTGGTGGGGGAGCGCTCCGGCGCCGGCCGCTGGATCCTGCTGGTGCAGCCGGTGGAGATCGCCAAGCTGGCGGTGGTGCTGCACCTGGCCCACGCCCTGGGGCCCGGCTGGGACCGCGTGGCGCGCACGCCGCGGCGCGTGATCGAGGCCCTGGCCCTGCCGGGCGTCACGGTGGCGGCCCTGGCCCTGCAGCCCAACTACGGCAACGCGGTGGTGCTCACGCTGCTCACGGTGTACGCCCTGGTGGTGGCGGGCCTGCCCAAGCGCTGGCTGGCGGTGAGCCTGGGCGGCGCCGCGGGGCTGGCGCTGCTGGGCGTGGCTTTCGTGCACCGCATCTCCTACCGCGTGCACATCTGGCTGGACAGCCTGCTCCACGGCGACGTGCCCTACCAGGTGCGGCAGGGGCTGATCGCCATGGGCTCGGGCGGCGTGACGGGGCAGGGCGTGGGCGGCAGCCATCAGCGCCTGGCCTTCCTGCCCGACGCGCACACGGACTTCATCTTCGCGGTGATCGGCGAGGAGACGGGGCTGATCGGCGCCGCGGTGGTGCTGGCGCTCTTCGGCCTGCTGGCGCACCGCGGCTACGCCATCGCCCGCGGCGCGGGCGACGGGTTCGGCCGGCTGCTGGCCGGGGGCGTGACCACCATGCTGCTCATCTACGCCATGATCAACCTGGGCATGGTCACCGGTCTGCTGCCGGTCATGGGCCTGCCGCTGCCGTTCATCAGCTACGGCGGCTCGGCGCTGGTGACCAACCTGGCGGCGGTGGGCGTGCTGATCAACATCGACGGGCAGAAGCGCGACATGAACGACCGGCTGCGGAGGTTGAGGCGGTCATGAGGATCGTGATCACCGGCGGCGGCACGGGAGGGCACGTGTACCCCGGCCTGGCCGTGGCCGAGGCCCTGCGCGGCGTGGACCCGGAGGGCGAGGTGCTCTTCGTGGGCACCCGCGGCGGCATGGAGGCGCGGCTGGTGCCCGAGGCCGGCTACCCGTTCACCACCGTGCCCGCCTCGGGCGTGCGCGGGCTGGGCTGGGGCGCGCGCCTGCGCTTCGCGGCGAATCTGGCGGTGGGCCTGGTACGCGCATGGTGGCTGCTGTGGCGCTTCAAGCCGGACATGGTGCTGGCCACCGGCGGCTACGTGTCGGTGCCCGTGGTGGCGGCGGCGCGGCTGCTGGGCCGGCGCATCGTCCTGCAGGAGCAGAACTCGGTGCCCGGCAGCGCCAACCGGCTGGCGGCGCGCTGGGCGGAGATGGTCTACCTGGGGTTCGCGGAGGGGGCGGAGGCGTTCCCCGGCACCATGAGCCGCTGGACCGGCAATCCGGTGCGGCGCGCGGTCGTGGAGTCGTTGACCGCATCGCGGCGGGAACCCTGGAACGGCCGACGGCCGCTGCATCTGCTGATCTTCGGCGGCAGCCGCGGCGCGCGTACGCTCAACCGCGCGGTGATGGAGGCGGCCGCCGCCTGGACCGGCGAGACGCGGCTCGAGGCGCGCATCCAGACCGGCCCCGACGATCACGCGGAGGTGGACCGCGCCCTGGCCGCCACGCGCACGGCCTGGCGGCAGGACGGCCGGGAACTGCGGGTCACGCCGTTCATCGAGGACATGGCCGCCTCGCTCGCCTGGGCCGACCTGGTGGTCTGCCGCGCCGGGGCCATGACCCTCTCGGAGTTGACGGCGGCGGGCCTGCCCGCCATCCTGGTGCCGTTCCCGCACGCCACCGACGACCACCAGACCCGCAACGCCGCGGGGCTGTCGCGCGCCGGGGCGGCGGAGCTGCTGCCCGACGATCTCTGCACCGGGGATTCCCTGCGCGCCATGGTGGACCACCTGCGCGCGGACCCGGAGGTGCTGGCGGACATGGCCCGACGCAGCGCGGCCCATGCGCGCCCGGACGCCGCCATGGAGATCGCCGTGGACCTGCTGCGGCGCACGGGCGCCCTGGACGCCAACCCACGGAGCTGAGCATGTTCCGCAACACGAGGCACGTGCACCTGGTCGCCATCGGCGGCATCGGCATGAGCGGCATCGCCGAGATCCTGCTGAACCTGGGCTTCCAGGTCAGCGGCAGCGACCTGCACGCCGGCGAGGCCACCGAGCGCCTGGAGCGTCTGGGCGCGCGCATCCACATCGGCCACGCCCCCGAGCAGATCCAGGGCGCCGACGTGGTGGTGCGCTCCTCCGCCGTGACGCCCGCCAATCCGGAGGTGCAGGCGGCCCGCCGCCAGGGCATCCCCGTGATCCGCCGCGCGGAGATGCTGGCGGAGCTCATGCGCCTGAAGTACGGCATCGCCGTGGCCGGGTCCCACGGCAAGACCACCACCACCTCGCTCTGCGCGGCGGTGCTGGCGGCCGGCGGGCTGGATCCCACCGTGGTGGTGGGCGGCCGCGCCCTGGCCACCGGCGCCAACGCCATCCTGGGCCGCGGCGAGTACATGGTGGCGGAGGCCGACGAGAGCGACGGCACCTTCACCTCGCTGGTCCCCACCGTGGCGGTGGTGACCAACCTGGATCTGGAGCACGTGGACTTCTACCCGGACCTGCCGGCCCTGCGCGACGCCTTCCGCCGCTTCCTGGCGCGCGTGCCCTTCTACGGCGCCTGCGTGCTCTGCGCCGACGATCCCGAGGTGCGGGCCCTGGCCTCGTCCCTGGACCGGAAGGTGATCACCTACGGCCTGAGCGCCGACGCCGACGTACGCGGCGAACCCCTGGATGCCGTGGGCCGCCGCGCCCGCGTCTTCATGCACGACCGCGAGGTGGGGGAGCTGTCGCTGGGCATCGCCGGCCTGCACAACCTGACCAACGCCCTGGGCGCCGTGGCCGTGGGCATGGAGCTGGGCGTGCCCTTCGGCCCGGCCGCCGACGCCCTGGCCGCCTTCTCCGGCGTGGGACGCCGCTACGAGGATCACGGCGTGCACGGCGGCGTGCGCGTGGTGGACGACTACGGCCATCATCCCACCGAGGTGGCCGCGGTGCTGGCCCTGGCCCGTGCCGAGGCCGGCGACGGGAACGTGCGCGTGCTCTTCCAGCCCCACCGCTACTCGCGCACGCAGCGCTTCGCGGAGGAGTTCGCCGACGTCCTGACCGGCGCCGACGCCGTGGCCCTGCTGCCCGTGTACGCCGCGGGGGAGACCGCGCCCGCGGGCGTGGGCAGCGGCCTCATCGCCGACGGCCTGGCCCGCCGCGGCGCCGAGCTCGTGACCCTGCTGGACGGGCCCCACGACGTGCCGGGCTGGATCGAGGCCGCGGTCTCGTCCGGCGACCTGCTGCTGACCCTGGGCGCCGGCGACGTGGGCCGCCTCGCCCCCCGCCTGGCGCGCCTGCTGGACGGGGAGCCGGACGCATGGCCCGCCAAGGCCTGATCCCGGGCCGCCGCCGCCCCGCCCGCGGGGGCATGGCGCGCCCGCGCGCGCGCCGCGGCGACCGTTGGCGCCGTGCGGCGGCGTGGGCGGGCGCGGTGCTCCTGCTGGCCGCTCTGGCCCTGGGCGTGCGCTGGCTGGGCACGGCCGCCATGTTCCGCGTGGCGCGGATCGAGACCAGCCGCTACCGTTTCACCGTCCGCGACTCGCTGGAGGCGCGCCTCGCCCCGGAGCTGGGCCGCAACATCTGGCGCTGCGACACCCGCGCCCTGCGCGCCGACGTGGAGGCCCTGCCCTGGGTGGCCCGGGCCCGCGTGGGGCGTCGCCTGCCCGCCACGCTGACCGTGGCGGTGGACGAGCACCGGCCGCGGCTGCTGCTCCCGTCGCCGCGGGGCGCCGCCCTGAGCGCCCTGGTGGACGACGGCTCGGTGCTGGCCATGCCGCCCGCGGCCCCGGTGCCGGACCTGCCGCACTTCGTGGACGACGGCGGCGGCGCCGCCGACACGCCCGCGGTGCGCGAGGCCCTGGGCGCCCTGCTGGACGCCGTGGACGCCCGGGACCTGGACCGGCGCCTGGGCGTGGATTACGTGCTGCACGAGCCCCGCGGCTTCGTGCTGCTGCTGACCGGATCGCGCACCCGGCTGCTGCTGGGCCGCGAGGACTTCGCCGAGCGCCTGCGCCGCTACGAGGCCGTGGCGGCCGACGCGCCGCCCGGCGCCCTGGTGGACCTGCGCTTCGACGGCCAGGTCTTCCTGCGCGACCCCGATGACGCCTGACCCTCCGCTCCGCCGGTAAGGAGACCGCGGCCATGGACCACGGACATCTGATCGTCGCCTGCGACCTGGGCACCACCGCCTTCCGCGTGCTCGTCACCGCCGCCGGCCCCGACGGCCTCAAGGTGCTGGGCGCCGGCCGCGCCGACGCCGCCGGCTTCCGCGACGGCGACTTCGTGGACCTGGCCTCCGGCGGCCGCGCCCTGCAGCAGGCCGTGGAGCAGGCCGAGGCCGCCGCCGACGTGGACATCACCGGCTTCTACTACAGCGTCTCCGGCTCGCACCTGCACCCCATGACCGCCCGCTGCCAGCTCCAGCTCGGCGGCCAGCGGCGCGCCATCACCCCGGACGACGTGGCCGACGTCATGGCCCGCGCCCACGGCATCTCCATCCCCTTCGACCACGCCATCCTGGTGGCCAACCCCGTGGGCTTCGCGGTGGACGGCATCGAGGGCATCGTGGATCCCACCGGACGGCTCGGCAGCCACCTGGAGGTGGACGCCCACCTGATCACGGGCTCCAGCACGGTGCTGCAGAACGTGGAGGAGGTGTTCGGGCGCATCAAGCGCGAGCCCGTGGGCTGGTGCGTGGACGTGCTGGCCTCCAGCACCGTGCTCCTGGACCCCGAGGAGAAGGAGCAGGGCGTGCTGCTGGTGGACGTGGGCGGCGCGGTCACCCAGTGGGTGGCCTTCCGCCACGGCCGCATCGCAGGCTTCGGCAGCGTGCCCCTGGGAGGCCGCCACCTGACCGACGACCTGAGCCACGGCCTGCGCGTGTCCCCGTCCCAGGCGGAAGCCGTCAAGCGCGACCGCGGCCTGGTGCTGCGCAGCCTGGCGGACGAGGTGGATCCGGAGGTGCTCTTCGAGGAGGCCCAGCCCGCCGAGTCGCCGGGGCTCATCGCCACCATCCTGGAGCCGCGCCTGGAGGAGATGCTGGCCATGGTCAAGAAGGCCGTGGGGCCCGCCCTGGCCGCCGAGCTGCGCGCGGGCGTGGTGCTCACCGGCGGCGGCGTGCGCTGCGAGGGCACCGCGCCGTTGGCCGAGGAGGTCTTCCAGCGCCCCGTGGAGGTGCGGCTGCTGCCCGCCGACGTGCCCGGCGCCGGCCGTCTGCCCGACGATCACTGGGCCACCGCCCTGGGCCTGGCCGCCTGGGCCGCGGGGGAGAGCGTGGGCCTGGATCCGGCGGCCCCGCCCCCTCCCCGCAAGGGCTTCAAGGGCGTGCTGAAGCGTCTCTGGCCTGGAAAATAAGCGTCCACCACATTTTGTGGTTTCGCCCGTCTCTACGCTGTGTTATGTACCAAGGACGGGGATGGATCCTCGTCGATTCTGCCCACCTTCACCACCCGAGCTCAAGGACGAGAGGGGCGGTCCATGGCTTTCGAACTCGTCGAACCCAACGATCGATTGGCAAGCATCCGGGTCGCCGGCGTCGGCGGCGCGGGCGGCAACGCCGTCAACCGCATGATCGAAGCCGGCCTCGAAGGGGTCGACTTCTTCGCCATCAACACCGACCTGCAGGCCCTGCGTCAGAGCAAGGCCGGCCAGGTCATCCAGATCGGACATCAGGTCACGCGCGGGCTGGGTTCGGGGGGCGATCCCCGGGTCGGCCGGGAATCGGTCCTGGAGGACGAGGACGTGCTGCGCGAGCTGCTCGAGGGCAGCGACATGGTCTTCGTCACCGCCGGCATGGGCGGCGGGACCGGCACCGGCGCGGCGCCCGTGGTGGCCCGCGTGGCCCGCGAGCTGGGCGCCCTGACCGTGGGCGTGGTGACCAAGCCCTTCCGCTTCGAGGGCCGCGTGCGCCAGAACCAGGCCGAGGCCGGCCTGGCGGAGCTGCGCGAGGCCGTGGACACGCTCATCGTGATCCCCAACGAGCGCCTGCTCGAGGTGATGCCCAAGAAGGCCACCATGAGCGACGCCTTCGTCTACGCGGACAACGTGCTCTACGAGGCCACCCGCGGCATCCACGACATCATCATGAAGCCCCACGTGGTGAACCTGGACTTCGCCGACGTGCGCTCGGTCATGCAGGACAAGGGCGTGGCGCTCATGGGCACCGGCAAGGCCGAGGGCGAGGACCGCGCCGAGACCGCCGCCCGCGCCGCCATCAGCTCGCCTCTGCTGGAGAACGTGGACATCCGCGGCGCCGAGGGCGTGCTGGTGAACATCTCCGGCGCCGAGATCGGGCTGATGGAGACCAGCGCGGTCATGGACATCGTGCAGGAGGCCGCCGGCGACGAGGCCCACATCATCTTCGGCTACGGCATCGAGCCGGAGCTGGGCGAGACCCTGCAGGTGACGGTCATCGCCACCGGGTTCGACCGCACGCAGCGCCCCCGCCGTGCGGCGGACGCCGCTCTGGGCGCCATGGAGGCCCCGGTGACGGCGGTCCCGGTGACGGCGGTCCCGGCGATGGCTCCCGTCGCCGCCCCGGCGCCCGTGGCCGAGCCCGAGCCCGTGCAGCCCGCGGCCCTGGCCCCTGAGATCCCGGAAACGCCCGCGGAGGCCCCGGCCCAGGTTTCCGCTACGGTTCCCGACGTGCCGGCCGAAGACCTCACCACGGGGGAGGACGCCCCCCCGGTCGCCGCGCCCCGTCCGCAGCTGCGGGTGATGGCCGCGGCGGCGGGATCGGAACGGCCGGTGGTCCGCATGGCCCCTGCCGCGCCGCCGGCTTCGGAGACCGCCGTGCGCTTCACGGCGGTGGAGACGGACCCGGATCCCGCCCTGCGACCGGCCCCGGCGTCCCCCGCGGGGAACGTCACCGAGGACCTGCCGGATTCGACCTTCCTGGGCGAGGACGGGGGCGCGGAGGACGCTCACCCGGCCACCCACGGGACGGTCGGGAGCTGGCGTCCCGACCCCAACCGACGCTCGCCCTTCGCGAGCGATGGCCTCAACCGCGACCTGTCGGAGCCGGCATACACGAGAAAGTACATGGACTGACATGTCGATGCTCGGCCGCCTGCTGGGAAGAAAAGACGAGACGGGACATCACGAGGGCATCGCCCTCTACGACCAGGGACGCTACGCGGACGCGGTGCCGCTGCTGCGCGAGGCCTTCGAGAAGAAGGGGAGCCGCGGCGGCTCGCTGGTCGAGTTCCACCTGCGGCAGTCGCTGACCCACGAGGGTCGGCGACTGCTCGTTTCGGGGGACCCCCACGCGGCGGTGCCCTTCTTCGCCGAGGCCGCCGTGCGCTGGCCCACGTACCCGGACCTCCACTTCTGGCACGGCATGGCCCAGGCCCGCTGCGAGCGCTGGGACGACGCCCTGGCCTCGGCCCAGCAGGCCCTGCGCTACAACGGCGACTACGTGGAGGCGCGCCTGCTGGAGGCCTGCTCCCTGGCCCGTCTGGGCGCCCAGGAGGCCGCCGCGGAGAGCCTGGACGCCCTGGTGGCCTCCGGCCAGCGCGTGGATCATCCCCTGGTGCGCTACCTGGCCACCCATGCGCCCGCCGAGGGCGGCGGACTGCCCGACGACCTCTTCCGCTACCTGGACGAGACCGTCCACCGCGACGCCTCCGGCGCCGAGGTGCAGAAGGCCGTCTCCCTGTGCCGCGGCGGCGAATGGGACGAGGGCATCGCGCGTCTGCGGTCTCTCTGCGAGGAGAAGCCCACCTATCCCGACTACCGCGTGAAGCTGGCGGCGGCCCTCTTCCAGGTCCACCGCGACGCCGAGGCCCTGGAGGAGGTGGCCGAGGCCCTGATCCTCAACCCCCGCTACAGCTCCGCGGCGCACCTCAAGGCCCTGATCCTGGCGGACCAGTACCGTTTCGCCGAGGCCCGCGAGGTGATCCTGGTCCACGACGAGGTCACCGACCCCGTGGGCCAGCACCCCGGCGAGGCCCTCTTCCGCTCCTACCTGCGCGCCGCCCTGGACGTGCTCACCGGCCGCCTGAACGACGCCCGCGAGCAGCTCGACCGCTGGCACGACCTGGAGGCCACGTTCCCCATGGCCGCCCTGCTGCAGGTGGCCGTGAACGATCTGCAGGGCTACACCGAGGACGCCCTGCACGGCCTGGAAGGCCTGGCCTCGCGCTGGTTCATCGATGAGTCGTACCAGTGGTACCTGGCCTGCCATCTGCTCAAGCTGGGGCGGCTGGACCGCGTGGAGAAGCTCCTGGAGTCCTGGCCCGCCGGCGACGGCGAGTCGGCGCCCACGGACCGACGCCGCCAGATCGCCGCCCTGGTGGCCCTGCGCCGCGGCGACTCCCTGCGCGACGACCACTTCCCCCACGCGCGCGACGAGCGCTGGCAGTGGCTCGAAGCCCAGTCCCGCGCCTGGAGCGGGGATTGGCTGGGCTCTCTGGCCCTGCTGCGCGCCCTGGGCGCCGAGGGCGAGCCCACCGAGCGCCTGGTGGATCTCCTGCAGACCTGCCTGCTGCGCCTGGACGACGATTCCGGCGTGGCCGGCCTGCCGGACGTGATGGGCGACGGCCTGCTGGTCCAGCGCCTGCAGCTGTCCTACCGCAGCGGCCGCACCGGCGCCGCCCTGGCCCAGGTGCGCCGCCGCGCCGAGCTCCACGCCGAGGACTTGCGCTGGACCTGGTTGGATCCGACCTTCTGGTTGGAACCGATCCGCCGCTGGATCGGTTGAGGATCGTTCGCGGCGCCGCCGTCCAGGCGGCGCCGCCGACCCCAGCCCCGAAGAGGTCGCGCGTGTTCCTGCCCCTGCCTTCGCCCCGTCCGCGGGGCGCTTCCGTGATCCTGATCCTGCTCTGCACCGCCGTGGCCGCCCTGGCCCAGTCCGTGCCACCCGGCCCGTGCGACGACGGCCTGCTGCTGGCCGCCGAGCACCGTTTCGACGAGGCCCGTCCGCTGCTGGTGCAGTGCCTGGAGTCGGAAGGGGAGAGCCTGCCGCCCCTGGTGGCCCTGACCATGATGGCCTTGGAGGACGGCCTGGGCCCCCAGGCCCGCGAGTGGAGCAACCGCGCGGTGCGCGCCTTCCCGGACTCCGTGGACGCCCTCTACTGGCACGGCCGCGTCCTGGCCGCCGCCGACGATCGGCCCGCCGCCCGCATGGCCTGGGAGGAGGGCCTGCTGCTGGACTCCACCCACGCCCCCACGCTGGAGTCCTTGGCGCGTCTGCTCATCGCGCAGGGGGAGGAGCGGCCTGCGTACGGCCTGCTCAACCAGCTCCTGCGCGTGCGCGGCCCGGATCCCGCCACCCTGAAGACCCTCTCGGACCTCGCGCGGCGCCAGAACCTGTGGAAGGTGGCCCTCCATCACTGGGACCAGGCCATGGAGATCGCGGATCCCAGCGCCGCGGACCTGAGGCACGCCGGAGAGCTGGCCATCGTGGCCGGCGACACGGCCTACGCCGTGCTGGCCGCCCGCAACGCCGTGCTGCGCGACGGCTCCGCCGCGTCGCGGGCCGTCCTGGGCGAGGCCCTCTTCGCGGCGCGCCGCGTGGGCGAGGCCGTGCCCGTGCTGGAGGACGTGGTCCGCGACGACCCCCGGGCCGCTCCCAGCGTGTTCCATCTGGCCAACGCCTACGAGCTGGTGGGGCGCACCGACGAGGCCGGGGTCCAGTTCCGCCGGTACCTGGAACTGGCCCCCGACGACGCCGTGGGCCACTACAACTACGCCATCCACCTGGACAAGCGCGGCCGCACGGCCGAGGCCCTGCGCGAGGCCGAGCGGGCCGGCGAACTGGCCCCCGACAACCCGCGCGCCGCCCTGCTGGCGGTGGAGCTGCGGGAGAAGGCCGGCGACCTGGACGGCGCCCTGGCCGCCCTGGAGACCCTCATGGAGCGCTCGCCGGAGGCCGCCCGCGACCTGGCCCCGCGCCGCCGCGCCCTGCTGGACGCCCTGGGCGATGCCGGTGCGCACCAAGGGCAGGTCTTCCTGCAGCACATCGCCACGCCGGATTCCATGGCGCTGCGGCTGATCGACGAGGACCTGGTGGAGGGGATCGACTTCTCCGTGCTGGCCACGCTCTACAGCGTGGCGCCCACGGCGGCCAAGGGCGGGGAGCTGGGGTGGGTGGATCCGGCGTCCATGTCGCCGGAGTTCCAGGCGGCGGTGCGCAGCCTCGACAAACAGGAAATCAGCCCCCCGGTCCGTTCCGGAGGGCTGTTTCACGTGTTCCGTCGGGTGCGCTGAGGGCCCCCGCGGGGGCGGCGATCAGGTCGCCTTGCGGACGGCGCCGGTGCGGATGCAGCGGGTGCACACGTAGCCGCGGCGGGTCTTCCCGTCCTGCTCGTAGCGGATGCGCTGCAGGTTGGGCAGCCAGCGGTGCCGCGTGGTGTTGTGGGCGTGGCTGACCCGGTTCCCGTACTGCGGGCCCTTGTTGCAGACTTCGCACTTCCTGCTCATGACGCTGGATCCTCCGCAAGATGATCGGGAGCCGCATCCGGATCCGTTCGATCCGCGACTCCGGATTTGCAATGACAGACGGGCCAATATACCATCCGCCCCCGAGCGCAGCAAGAAGGAAAAAACCCAGCCCGGAGGGGCCGGTGGAGCGGATCGCCTGGGATCATGACGTGCAGTTCCTCAAGGGGGTGGGCCCCGTGCGGGCCCGGGCCCTGGCGCGCCTGGGCATCGCCACGGCGGGGGACCTGCTGCGCCATTATCCGCGGCGCTGGCTGGACCGCACCCGCACGGACTCCATCGGGTCGCTGCGTCCGGGGCAGGAGGCCACCATCCGCGGCGAGGTGCTCACCAGCGGCGGCCGCAGCAGCCGCGGCGGGCGCTCCCTGCAGACCGTGAGCGTGGGCGACGCCACCGGCGTGCTCTTCTGCCAGTGGTTCGGCCAGAGCTACGTGCTCAAGCAGTTCCGCAGCGGCACCAAGGTGCTGCTCAGCGGGCAGGTGCAGATCTACAACGGCCGCAAGCAGATCGTCCATCCCGACTTCGAGATCCTGGACGGCGACGCCGCCGATGCCGACCCCCTGCACACCGGCCGCCTGGTGCCCGTCTACCCCCTGACCAGCGGCCTGGGCCAGCACTGGCTGCGGCGATTGATCCACGACACCCTGGACCAGCTCGCCCCCGCCGTGGAGGACCCCCTGCCGGCCGACCTGCGCCGCGCCCGGGGCCTGGAGGATCTGGGGCCCGCCCTCTGGGGCATCCACTTCCCCCAGGACGCCGCCGCCCGCGACGCCGCCCGCCGCCGCCTGGCCCACGACGAGATCTTCCTGGTGCAGCTCGCCCTGGCCCTGCGCCGACGCGGCCGTCGCGGCGCCGAGGGTCTGCGCCTGGACGCCCCCGGCGACCTCACGCGCCGCCTGGTGGACGGACTCCCGTTCCCTTTGACCGGGGCCCAGCGCCGGGTCCTGGGGGAGATCCTGCGCGATCTGCGCAGCGGACGCGTCATGCACCGGCTGCTGCAGGGCGACGTGGGCTCCGGCAAGACGCTGGTGGCGCTCATCGCCGCGCTCTTCGTCATCGAGCAGGGGCGGCAGGCGGTGCTCATGGCCCCCACGGAGGTGCTGGCCAGGCAGCACGGCGCCACTCTGCAGCGCCTTTGCAAACCCCTGGGCGTGGCGGTGGAGACCCTCACCGGCAGCACGCCGGCGGCCGCGCGGCGCGCGGTGCTGGCGGGGGCGGCCGCGGGGGAGATCGACCTGCTGGTGGGCACCCACGCGGTGATCCAGCAGGATGTGGAGCTGCCTGCGCTGGGGCTGGCGGTGGTGGACGAGCAGCACCGCTTCGGCGTGCGTCAGCGCGGCCGCACCCTGACCGGCGGCGAGGCCGGCGTGCCGCCCCACCTGCTGGTCATGAGCGCCACCCCCATCCCGCGCTCGCTGGCGCTGACCCTGTGCGGGGACCTGGACCTGTCGCTCATCGACGAGCTGCCCGCGGGCCGCACGCCCATCGAGACGCGCCTGGTGCCGCCCAAGGGGCTGGGGGAGGTGCACGCCGCCATCCGCGCGGAGGCGGCCGCGGGCCGGCGCGCCTACGTGGTCTATCCTGTCATCGAGGAGACGGAGGGACAGGACCTCAAGGCGGCCCAGAGCGAGTACGAGCGGCTGGCCGCGGGTCCCCTGGCCGGACTGCGCGTGGGGCTGCTGCACGGGCGGCTGAAGCCGGCGGAGAAGGCCCGCGCCATGGAGGCCTTCGCGGCGGGCGAGCTCCAGGTGCTGGTGGCCACCACCGTGGTGGAGGTGGGGCTGGACGTGCCCGAGGCCACGGTCATGGTCATCCACCATCCCGACCGCTTCGGCCTGGCCCAGCTCCACCAGCTGCGCGGCCGCGTGGGGCGCGGAGCGGACGCTTCCCGCTGCTGGCTGGCGCCCGAGGGCTGGCTGCCCGACGAGACCCTGGAGCGTCTGCGCCTCTTCTGCCGCACCCACGACGGCTTCGTGCTGGCGGAGGAGGACCTGCGGCGGCGCGGTCCGGGCGACGTGATCGGCGTGCGCCAGCACGGCGCGCCGTCCTTCCGCCTGGCCAACCCCCTGCGCGACGGCGATCTGGTGGAGGCCTGCCGCACGGACGTGGACGCCCTGATCGCCGCCGACCCGGCCCTGGAGGATCCGGCCCACGCGCCGCTGGCCCGCGCCCTGGCCCGCGACCACGGCCGCATCCTGGCGGCCGCGGTGGGCTGACCCCGCCGCCACGGCCGAACACCGCTGTTCACCGCCGAGCATACGGAAGCGGCCTCCCCGCAAGGAGAGGCCGCGTCCGCTCGTGGAACGAGGAGCCGGGTCAGTCCCCCTCGTCCCAACGCTGGCTGACTTCGGACAGGATGGCGTCGATGTTCTTGCGGATGCGCATGTTCTGGTCGGGCTCGAAGAGGGCCTTCTTCACGCGTCCGTCGGAATCCTTCTTGATGTAGCGCAGGGAGCGCAGGTCATCCATCTCCATGAGGATGTCCTTGCACACGCGCACCTCCACGGCATGGCCCTCCATGTCCTCGCCGGGGTTGTTGTGCGGGTGCATGCCCATGCCCCAGCCGTGGGCCACCATGGAGCAGAGCAGGGCGCGCATCATGTTCTGGCCCTGGACGGTCTCGGGATCCAGCTCGCTGCGCAGGCGCTCCATGACGCCGTCCACCACGGGAGCGAGCTTCTCGAGGACCTCGCCCTCCAGCTCCAGGTTCAGGAGGCGCTGGAACATCTGCTGCAGGATGCGGTCGGTGTTGGTCGAGGTCATGGTGCTCTCCGGATCGGGGTCGTGCGTGTCGGGCGGTCGGACCTTGTATCGGCCTGCGGGGGCGGCACTTGAGGCCGGATCGCGTCGATCCGTGATTGACCGCCCGCGGCCGGCGGCTTAGTGTGCGGCCCATGACCACCTACGAATCACATCCGGCCGCCCAGGCCGCCTTCTCCCGTGGCCGCGACCTGGAGGCCGCCGGGGATCTGGCCGGCGCCGAACACGCCTATCGCGAGGCCCTGGACCAGGCGCCGGATCTGCCGGAAGGCAGCTACCGGCTGGGCTGCGTGCTGCGCAAGGCCGGCCGCATCGAGGAGGCCGCCACGGCCTTCCGCGCCGCCGCCGCCGCGGATCCCGACGCCGCCAAGGCCTGGACCAACCTGGGCGCGTCCCTGGAGGACCTGGGCCGGCGCGAGGAGGCCGCGGACATGTACGGCCGCGCCACCGCCGCCACCGGCGACGTGCGCCAGGCCTGGACCAACCTGGGGGCCATCCACGCCGACGCCGGCCGCCGGCCGGAGGCGCAACGCTGCTTCGAAGCGGCCCTGGCCCTGGGCGCCGACGTGGAGGGCTACACCAACCTGGGCCTGCTCCACTTCCACGGCGGCGACTACGAGGCCGCCCTGACCTGCTTCGATAAAGGGGCCGCCCTGGCGCCCGACAGCGCCCTGGCCCACTACTACGCCGGCCTGGCGCTGCTGAAGAAGGGCGTGCCCAAGGACGCCCTGAACCGCTTCCGCAAGGCCCAGCGCCTGGATGAACGCCTGGTGCGCTGCCACGCGCACATCGGCACCTGCCTGCACAAGCTGCAGGACTTCGACGGGGCCCTCGCGTCCCTGCGCCGCGCCCTGGACCACCTGCCCGACGACGGACGGGTGCACTACCAGATGGCCCTGACCCTCACCGCGCTGGAGCTCCACCAGGAGGCCCGGCGCCACTACCGCCTCGCCCGCGGCGAGGCCAGCTGACGGAGGCTGCGCCTTGGCCCTGCTGCATCTGATCATCCTGGCCGTGGTCCAGGGACTGACCGAGTTCCTGCCCGTGAGCAGCTCCGGGCACCTGGTGCTGGTGGAGCACTGGCTCGGCGCCTTCACCGGCGACGTCTTCCTGAACGTCGTTCTCCACGGCGGCACCCTGCTGGCGGTGCTCGTGGTCTACGCCCGCGACATCCGCCGCCTGCTGGCCTTCGACGCCGTGGCGGTGCAGTACATCGTGGCGCTGGTGGTGGGCACGCTGCCGGCGGTGGCGGTGGGACTGCTGTTCAAGGACACCATCGAGGGGCTGTTCTCCAGCCCTCGCGCGGCCGCGGCGGCCCTGATCGTCACGGGGCTGATCCTGCTCTCCACGCGGACGCGCGGACAGAGCGACCGCACCCGCATCGGCGGCGACTGGCATCCGGTGCCGCCGCCGCTGGGCAAGGCCCTGCTCATCGGCTGCGCCCAGGCCCTGGCCATCATGCCGGGCATCAGCCGCTCGGGCTCCACCATCGCGGCGTCGCTGTGGCTGGGGGTGGGGCGTCAGGAGGCGGCGCGCTTCAGCTTCCTGCTGGCCGTGCCGGCCATCGCGGGCGCGCTGGTGCTGCAGCTGCTGGACGGGGTGCCCGCCACGGAGGCCTCCACGGCGGGGTTGGCGCTGGGGGCGTTGGCGTCGTTCCTGGTGGGGCTGCTGGCCATCCGCCTCACGGCGCTGATGGTGGTGCAGCGGCACTTCTGGAAGTTCGCGCTCTACTGCCTGCCCCTGGGCGTGGTGATGTTCCTGCTGCTGGGCTAGCCCACGGGCACGCCCTCGACAAGGGGGCGCAGCACGGCGGCCACGGCCTCGGGATCGAAGGGCTTCTCCACCAGGGCCAGGGCGCCGCAGGCCTGGGCGGCCGCGGCGGCGGGGGCGTCGTCGCAAGGGACGATGGCCACCACGCGCAGCCCGGGCTGCACCGACCGCAGCTCCGCGATCACGGTGCCGGCGTCCAGGTCGGGATCCGTGAAGTCCACCACGGCCAGATCCGGCCCCAGGGCCTCCGCCAGATCGACGGCCTCCTCGACGCCGCCCGCCTCGGCGATCATGCCGATGGGAAGCTCGCTCATGATCTCGCGCAGCACGAAGCGCATGAATTCGGTATCGTCGACGATGAGCACGGAATGCAGCACGGGACCCTCCTCGTCCGGCCGGGGCGGCCGGGAACCGGCTGGTGCGGCGGGCGTTGCAGCGTCGCGGCCCGCCGGCGCCGCGCCGCTGGCGCGGGCGCACGGATCGATCTGAGGCGGATTTCGGCCGACCCACGACGTCCTTGACCCTTTTCCCCGCCGACGGGCGGCCACCAGGGAGGAAGCCCATGCGAACCAGGATCCCGAGAACCGGAGCGGCCACGGGCCTGCTGGCCCTGAGCCTGACCTTCGCGGCCGCCGCGGCCGCGGCCCCCCAAGGAGACGCCATGACCGCCAGCGAGGCCGCCGACCGCAGCCTGCTCGAACTCACCGTCTACAACCGCGACCTGGCCCTGGTGCGCGAGACCCGCACCCTGGAGCTGCCCAAGGGTCCGAGCAGCGTGGAGTTCCGCGACGTGCCGGCCCAGGTGCGGCCGCGCACCCTGATCGTGGAGCCCGAGGCCCGCGCCCCGTTCCGCATCGTGGAGCAGAGCTACGAGTTCGATCTGATGAGCCGCGAGAAGATCCTGGAGAAGTACGTGGGCCGGACCCTGAGCTGGATCCAGGAGGACGGCACCCGCGTGGAGGGCACCCTGCTGGGCATGGCCCAGGGGCCCGTGTACCAGGTGGGCGGTGAGGTGGTCTTCGAGGTGCCCGGCCGCCTGGCGCTGCCCAGCCTGCCCGCGGATCTGCGCGCCCGCCCCACCCTGGTCTGGCGCGTGGACGCTCCCAAGGCCGGCGACCGCAAGGTGGACGTGTCCTACCTGACCGGCGGCCTCGGCTGGTCCGCCGACTACGTGCTGCAGCTGGACGACAGCGGCGAACGCGGCGCCATGCAGAGCTGGATCAGCGTGGAGAACCGCAGCGGCGCCGCCTACCGCGACGCCCGCCTCATGCTCCTGGCCGGCGACGTGAACGTGGTCCGCGACCAGGTCATGCCGGTCATGGCCAAGGGCATGCGCGCGGAGATGGCCATGGCGGATTACGCGGTGGCCGAGGAGAGCGTGGGCGATTACCACCTCTACACCGTGCCGGGCACCACCGTGCTCAAGGACAACGAGATCAAGCAGATCAGCCTCTTCCAGGCCGAGGGCGTGCCGGTGCAGAAGGCCTACCGCCTGGAGCAGGGGCGCCAGAAGGTGGACGTGCTCCACATCTTCCGCAACGACGAGAAGAGCGGCCTGGGCCTGCCCCTGCCCGCGGGCACGGTGCGCGTGTACGGCCGCTCCGGCAGCGGCGCGCGCCAGCTCCTGGGCGAGGCCCGCATCGACCACACCCCCAAGGACGAGAAGCTGGAGCTGCTCACGGGCCAGGCGTTCGATCTGGCCGTGGAGCGCACCATGGTAGCCGACCGCAAGCGCGGGGAGCGTTCGCGGGAGATGACCTGGCGCATCGAGGTGCGCAACGGTTCCGAACGCGCCGTGACCGTGGACGTGCGCGAGGCGGCCGGCGGGGAGTGGACCATCCTCAAGTCCACCCATGAACACACGGCCATGGATGCGTCGCGGTTCCGGTTTGATGTGGCGGTGCCCGCCCGGGGCAAGGCCGTGCTAGAATACACCGTGCTTTCGAGCTGGTAAGTTGTGCCCCTGAAATTGTGCCCGGCCTGTTCCTCGCAACAGGCCGGGCATGAACACACGACGACACGGCTGGCATCCGCCTCACTGCCCCAACCCCAACTGTAAGCATCACCACGGCTTGGCCGAAGGATGGCGCTACAGGCGCCGCGGCTTCTTCCTCCGCCGTATCCGTCCGCACCGTATCCAGCGGTTCACATGCCTCACCTGCGGCCGCAACTTCAGTAGCC
>DAOTGJ010000002.1:21882-146957 GCA_035447065.1 Candidatus Krumholzibacteriia bacterium | reverse complement strand
GCCCGCATCTCCGCCGCGATCTCCCGGATCTCCGCCAGATCCTTCCTCATCTTGGCGTAGCCGTACCAGGTGCTGTAGTCGGGGTTCATGTGGTACCCGCCCTGGAAGGCCTTCATGCGGTGGTCCATGAACATCTCGTACAGGAGCTGCTCGATGTGGGTGTCCACGTCGTAGAACATGAGCAGGTCCGGATATTTCCGAGACCCGTCGCCCAGCAGCCCCTCCTGCATCAGGCCGGCCACGATCTCGATGGCCTCGGCCATGAGCTGATCGGCCTCCTTGAGCATCAGGTCCGCGTTCTTGAAGTTCTCGGCGGTGAAGTTGGCCGAGTGGCAGCGCTCGCACACGTCGGTGAGCTTCTTGCGCTCGGCGGCGAACTCGCCGGCGTCCAGGCGGGCCACCTTGCCGGCCACCACCACGTCCAGACGGCCGGTGGGCTGGCCGTCGGCGTCCAGCACGCCCAGGCCCTTGAGGATGCTGGCGCGATAGCCCATCCACTCCGCGTCGTCTTCCGGCAGGCGCACGCCCAGGAAGCCCCACGGGGTCATCACGCGGTGGTCGCCGTCCACCATGTGGCAGTCCTGGCAGGTGGGGGCGCGGTCCTCGTCGCCCGAACCCATGGCGCGGTTCATCAGGTAGGTGACGCCGTGCTTGCTGGAGCTCCACATCTCCCACTGGGGATGGTCGAAACCCATGTGGCAGGTCTGGCAGGCCTCGGGCTGCTTGGCCTCGGCCTTGGAGAAGGCGTGCCGCGTGTGGCAGTTCTGGCAGTCCATGCCGTAGCGGTAGTACTGGCGGTCCTCGCTCGCGCGGGCCTCCTGGTCCGTCAGGCCCAGGGTGTGGCAGCCGCCGCAGCCCTTCTGTCCCTCCACGAAGGCGTCGGGCTGGCCGTGGATGCCGGGCATGGCGTTCATGGCCACGCGGCCCAGGGCGTGCTTGCCGTCGGAGTACTGGTGGACCTGGTCCTCGTGGCACTCGGCGCAGGTGGCCATGGTGGGCAGGGTGGCCAGGTGGGCGTCGTCCATGGCGTGGTGGGCCTCGCCGTGGCAGGCGGCGCAGGTCATGGTCTCGGACATGGCGCCGCGGTTGAAGTCCTTCACGATCATCGGGGTGATCTTGGCGTGGCAGGACTCGCAGTCCGACGGCAGGGCCGAAACCACGGTGGCGGCGAGCA
This sequence comes from Candidatus Krumholzibacteriia bacterium, assembly GCA_035447065.1. Classification (GTDB taxonomy): domain Bacteria; phylum Krumholzibacteriota; class Krumholzibacteriia; order LZORAL124-64-63; family LZORAL124-64-63; genus CALEMW01. The sequence goes on along the minus strand of DAOTGJ010000002.1, from coordinate 145,783 downwards.
GGACGGCCGCGGCGACGAGGAGGGGCAGGCGCATGGGGAACCTCCGAGAGCGGTGATGAGTATTTATTGACCAACAAATATAGATTGCGGTCTCGCGCCGGTCAAACCCGGATTCCCCACGTCGATCCGAGCCCCGCTGCGCCCTGCAAAGCCCCACGTTCCGCTGGTCCTGATCGTCAATCTCACTCCAATCCGAGGCACGATCGGGAATCCTGAGGCATGGCATATGGCTTGCTGCCGCTCGACTCCGTCCGCTCCAAACCCGGAAATCGGGGGCGGAGGCTTGCAATCTGCATGATCGGACGGATTTCAGGGCCTCGAACGCGGCAGGAAGCACATGGACCGCACTCGCGCGACTCGTCTCGGATTCTTCGTTCTCGCCGTTCTCTGCGTCGGATTGCCCGGGATGGCCCAGGCCTTCGACCACCTGGAGATCAGCGTGGTGGGCCCGGTCATCGTGGACGGCCATCCCAGCGCCACGGTCGGCGTGGGCTTCGACGTGCTGGTGCGGGCGGTGAACACCGACGGCTCCACGGACACGGCCGCCGACTTCGTGCACGCGTACCTGGACTCCCCGGACGTGGCGGCCAACCTGCCGGCCGCCGGGTACCTGAGCAACGGCGAACGCGTCTTCAGCAACGTGCGCTTCCTGGCCCCCGGCCAGCCGGTGCGCCTGCGCGTGGGCGATCTGGACGACGGTTCGGTGCCCTTCGCCGAGGTGCTGATCAACTGCTGGAATCCGGTGGACCACTTCGTGATCACCACCCCCGCGGGCGACAAGTACGTGGGCACGCCGGTCAACCTGACGATCTCCGCCAAGGACGTGGCCAACACCACCGTGCGGAACTTCGCCGACGACGTGATCCTGACCGCGGCCATCGGCAACTTCACCGCCGGCCCGAGCATCACCCTCCAGGACACCGACTTCACCCTGGGCGTGGCCACCACCAGCGTGACCTTCCAGGGCACCGACGCCGCCCTGCACCGCAACACCCTGCAGGCCCTGAACACCGTGACCTATCCGGGCCAGCCGTCCGCCGCCGCCGGTTCGCTGATCGTGTCGCCCCTGTACCCCGGCCCGCTGGCGCGCGTGGTGCTGCTGCTGCCGGGCGAGACCCTGACCCCCGGCGTGAGCCCCGGCAAGACGGGCACGCCCACCTCGCAGATCTCCGGCTTCGCCTTCAACGGCGTGGACGTCTACGCCACCGACCAGTACTGGAACCCGGTCATGGCCGGCCCCTACCCCACCCTGACCTGGTCCAGCGACGACGGCGATCCGGGCGTGATCCTCCCGGCCGGCGGCGCCATGAGCAGCAACGAGGAGCTGGACCAGAGCATGACCCTGGTGACCTCGGGCCTGACCCAGGTCACGGTGACGGCGAGCGGCGCCATCAACGCCAGCAGCTCCACCCAGGTGAGCGTGAACCCCGCGGGCCTGGACCACTTCGACTTCGACTACGCCGTCTTCGACACCACCGCCATCCAGGCCACCACCAGCCCCTTCACGGTGCGCGTGCGCGCCCGCGACGCCTTCGGCAACGCCTTCCCGTACAACGGCCCCGTCTCGCTGCGCGCGCGCATCGGCGGCGTGGACGAGAGCGCCGACTACCTGATCGCCAGCACCAACACCTTCGTCAACGGACAGCTCGACGCGCTGATCCAGGTGACCAAGCGCGCCTTCAGCGTGCAGCTGGTGGTGGACAGCAACACCGGCGTGGTGGAGGTGTCGGGCGACTTCCAGGTCAACGCCGGCCCCCTGGACCGCATCCTGCTGACCTACCCCGGCGAGACGTGGACCCCGGGCCTGAACGACCCCACCTTCAGCGGCAACATGGGCGTGCCCAACGCCACCACCGCCGGCGGCACGCTGGACCCGGTGGAGATCCGCGCGGTGGATCAGTACGGCAACCTGGTGGCGGGCTCGCGCATCGTCACGCTGACCTGCCCCAACGGGTACTTCTTCCTGCTGGACTCGTCGAACCAGGTCATCGAGGACTACCGCTTCACCCTGAACGGCCCCTCGGTCTACAAGATCGTGTTCCGCACCGCGGGCCAGCAGCACATCCAGGCCAACGTGGGGGGCATCGAACCCAGCCCCTCGTCCGTAGTCAGCGTGTCGCCCAACACGTTCCTCAAGCTGGCCGTGGTGGCGCCGGGCGAGACCCTGGATCCGGGCACCTTCGACCTGGACGGCAAGCTGGGGTCGCCCCACGTCCAGGACGCGGGCGTGCCCTTCGACGTGCAGGTCTACGCCACGGACTACTACTACAACCCCATCAGCAACTCGAGCCCCGTGCTGCCGCTGAACATCGACTTCAGCAGCAGCGACGCGGCCTCCGTGCTGCCGGGCAACCCGCAGACCCTGCTGAGCAACGCGGGCAGCTTCCCGGTCACGCTGAAGACCCTGGCCTCGCCCAACCAGCAGACCATCTCCGTGCGCCAGTCCGTGGGCACGGTCAACGGGCAGACGGTGGTCCCCATCGTGGCGGGCACCATCGACCACTTCGACATCGGCATCAACAACTACACCAACCCCGACGTGGGCGACGCGCTGGTGGACATCCCGGATCACCAGGCGGGCACCTGGATCCCCAACCTGACGGTGATCGCCCGCGACGCCTTCGGCAACCACATCAGCAGCTACCAGGACAGCGTGACGCTGAGCCTGAGCGCCGGCGGCAACGTGATCACGCCCACGCGCATCTGCATGACCGACGGCTTCGGCGCCGGGCTGGTCTGGGGCGTGTGGCGCAACCAGCTGCGCGTGACGCGCGCCGGCACCGGCATGCGCGTCATCGCCACCGACGACATCTACGGCCGCACGGGCCAGAGCAACGCCTTCGACGTGTTCCCCGGCCCGTACGAGAGCATCCAGATGCTCATGCCGGGCGAGACCGCCACGCCGGGCGAGTTCCCCGGCAAGTACGGCGTGGCCCTGCCGCAGGCGGCGGGCGACACCATCACCGTGACCGTGGCCGCCCTCGACTCCTGGTGGAACCCGGTGCCGGACCAGCCGCTGGTGCACCTGGAGAGCAGCGACTACATCGATCTGTACTCGCCCAACGACATCGCCATGGATCCGGACGGCACCACGGACTTCGCGATGGCCTTCCGCACCGCCACCACCCACACCCTGCGGGCGTGGGACCTGGTGGAGCCGGCGCAGCAGGACAGCAGCGACGTGGTCGTGAGCCCCGGCCCGTTCTTCCGCCTCATGGCCGTGGCGCCGGGCGAGACCCCCGATCCGGGCGGCCCCGAGGTGGACGGCAAGACCGGCCAGCCCACGGCCCAGACCGCCACCCTGCAGTTCGCGCTGCCGGTGTACGGCGTGGACCGCTTCTGGAACGTGGTGGACGTGAGCACGGACCGCGTGCGCCTGCTGAGCGACGACGGCAGCATCACGGCCGGCAACCCCATCAACAACGGCCAGACCCTGAGCCACGGCGGCATCATCTTCCCGGTGGCCCTGAACGGCCCCGGCCTGGTGACCATGTCCGTGCTGGACGAGACCGACCCCACGAAGCTGGGCCAGGAGGTCATCGTGGAGGTGGACCAGGGGGCGCAGTACCGCATCACCCTGCCGGACTCCGCGGTGGCGGGCCCGCCGGCCACGTTCCCGGTCACCGTCGAGCTGGTGGACGAGCTGGGCGCGGTCATGACCAACGCCTTCAACGCCATCACCGTGCGCGCGCTGACGCCCACGCTGCAGCCGGCCGGCGGCAACCTGCTGCTGACCTCGGCGCAGCTGGACTCCGGCGTGGTGGCCTTCCCCGCGCAGGCCTACGACCGCGTGGAGCAGATCGTGCTGGAGATCAGCGACGCCTCCGGCCGCCTGGGCTACAGCAACATCATCCAGATCATCAGCGGCGGCCTGGGCTACGAGGTGCTGGTGGGCGCGGATCCGCAGCCCATCGCCGGCCCGCCGGCCACCTTCCCGGTGACGGTGCGCCTGCGCGACCTCTCCACCGGCAACGTGGTGAACGACGACCGCTTCTTCGACCTGGAGATGCTGGACAGCACCGGCGCTCCCGCCCTGGGCGTGCTGGCGTCCACGGAGCAGCGCCTGATCGACGGCCAGGTCACCTTCAACCAGAGCTACACCCGCGCCGAGGACCTGATCCTGCGCGTGTTCGACGACAGCGGCCTAGAGGGCCAGAGCGCCGTGTTCTCGGTGCGTCCGGCCGCCTACGCCCGCGTCCAGATCCTGGCGCCGGGCGAGACCCCCATGCCCGGCGTGGCGGCCCACGCCGCCAGCGGCAAGACCGGCGCCCCCGCGCAGCAGCGCGCCGGCGAGGCCTTCCCGCTGAGCGTGCGCGCCGTGGACGCCTACTGGAACCTGGTGGACACCAAGAACGACGGCCAGATGCACCTGGGCGCCAGCGACGACTCGTTCACCTGGCCCAGCAACCCGTCCGCCAACGACGTGCCCTTCGTGGACGGCGTGCGCGACGTGACGGCCTTCCTGGCGGCCACCGGGGCGGTCACCGTGACCGCGTCGGACGCCCTGGCGCCGGGCGTGCCGGCCCAGAGCGTGTCCGTGCCCACCTCGGAGCCCTACGCCTTCCAGATCGTCACCCCGGCCACCGCCCAGACCGGCGGCGTGCCCGGCTTCTCCATGACGGTGCGCCTGGTGGATCCGGACACCGGCGACCTGATCAGCGACGCCTTCCAGCGCATCCGCCTCACGCCCTACCGCTCCGACTACGGCGCGGCCGCGGGCGTGCTGGGCCTGACCGAGGCCTGGCTGGTCAACGGCGTGGCCGTGATCAACGACCAGACCTACAGCGCCCTGGAGAACATCGTCATCCACGTGAGCGACGACTTCGGGCGCCAGGCCTACTCGGCCCCCATCGAGATGCAGACCGCGGGCCTGTACTACCGCGTGTCGGTGCCCGACGAGGCCACCGTGGGCGGCCCGACCACCTTCCCGCTGAGCATCGAGCTGGTGGACGCCAACACGGACCAGCGCGTGAACTCCCAGAGCCCGCTGGTGCAGATCCAGGTCTTCGCCGCGGGCACGGGCCTGCAGGGCACCGGCGTGCTGGGCGTGATCCAGCAGCTGGTGACCCAGGGCTACGCCGTGGTCAACCAGACCTACACGCGCGCCGAGGAGATCTACTTCCAGGTCACCGACGGCGACGGCAACAGCGGCGTCAGCAACAGCTGCCGCGTGCTGCCCGACGGCTTCAAGCAGGTGCAGCTCATCGTGCCGGGCGAGGCCGCCGATCCGGGCGCCGACAACGCCACCGGCAAGACGGGCGCGCCCCTGGTGCAGATCGCCGGCGAGCCGTTCAACGTGGAGATCCGGGCCGTGGACCAGTTCTGGAACCCGGTCACCTCCATCAACGACGGCGCCATCGAGCTGTCCTGCGCCGAGGAGGGCGCCTTCGCCTGGCTGAACCCCGGCGACTACCACGCGCCCTTCGTCAACGGCCGCCGCACCGTGGGCGTGATCCTGGACGTGGAGGGCAACCTCTCCCTGGTGGGCCAGGATCCGCAGCACGCGTCGGCGGGCGAGGGCCAGGTGACGGTGCCGGTGGTGGAGGCCGCCTACGCCATCACCGTGCCGGACACCGCCTACGTGGGACCGCCGGCCACCTTCCCGGTGCAGGTGGAGCTCATCAACCCCTCCACCGGCGACCCGGTGCCCTCGGGCAACGGCTTCACCCTGGAGGCGCTGAAGCCCGACATGAGCCAGGCCAGCGGCGACCTCTCCATCGGCCAGTGGACCCTGCTGCTGGGTCAGGCCGAGATCACCACCCAGAGCTACGCCTACAGCGAGCAGATCGTGATCCGGGTCAGCGACGACCGCGGCCGCGCCTCGCTCAGCCCCATCATGGCCGTGATCCCCATGGGCGTGACCTACGCCATCGACGTGCCCGACACCGTGACCGCGGGCGAGCCGTGGTCCATGAGCGTGTCGCGCGTGGACGTGGTGACCGGCCGCACCGTGACCGGCTACGACGAGACCTTCGAGCTGCTGGCCATGAACGCGGCCTCGGGCGATGCGCGCCCGCTGGCCGGCGCCGACCCGGCCGGCACGCTCACCTTCACCTACGGCGTGACCATGGACGGCGTGGCGGCCATCCCGGTCCAGACCTACGACCGCGCCGAGCTCATCCGCATCCGCGTGATCGACGAGAACGGCGGCAACGTGCTGAGCCCGCCCATCCTGGTGAAGGCCGCCCAGGCCTTCGAGTTCAGCCTGAGCCTGGAGGAGGCCGACGGCTCCCCGGTGGACCGCGTGCTGCGTCCCCAGGACCGCGTGTGGGCCCGCATCCGCGCGCAGGACCAGTCCGGCAACGCGGCGCCCGGCGCGGCGGCCGTGTTCACCGTGAGCGAGGGCGACGCCAGCCTGGGTTCGGCCCGCTCCACGGAGCACTCCGTGCTGACCAGCAACGGCGGCGTGGCCCTGGTGGAGGTCCGCGTGGACGACTACGCCCAGAACGACCTCCTGCTCCAGGCCGTGGTGGACGACCTGCCCATGCAGCAGGCCTCGCTGCCCGTGGCCGGCCCCCCGTCCACGGATCCGGATCTCTCCGGCGTGGCCGCGGAGTACCTGGACGGCTGGTTCGTGAGCTTCGACACGGAGATCGCCCTGGACGCCGCCAGCGAGGTGGTGGGCATGGGCGTGACCGTGTACTTCGACGTGGACGGCGAGGACGGCCCCGCGCCGCTGACGCCCTACACCGAGCCCTTCACCCTGGAGAGCCTGGGCGTGGAGGGCGGCGGCCTGCACGAGCTGCGCTTCTACGCCGTGGAGGACGGCGGCGTGTCCGAGCCCCTGCGCACCATGAACCTCTACACCACCCAGGCGGTCACCCTGGAGCAGCAGATCACCAACCGGCCCAACCCGTTCGCGGCGGGCCTGGAGGAGACCCGCATCCTCTTCAACCCGTCCGCCAGCGGCACCGTGACCATCACCATCTACGACCTGTACGGCACCGTGGTCCACGTGGACCGCATGGACGCCGTCATGGGCATGACCGCCGAGTACGTCTGGGACGGACGCAACGGCAAGGACCGCGTGGTCGCCAACGGCGGCTACATCTGCCGGATCGTCGGCCAGGGATTCGACTACCGCCGCAAGATCGCGGTGGTGAAGTAGGGAGCAGCCATGAAACGCCACAACCGCATGACCAGCACCTTCGGCCGTTTCGCGCTCCTTGCCGCCTGCGCGGCGCTGATCGCCGCGGCGGTCCCGGCCCTGGCCGCCTCCGACGGCGGCGTGGCCGGAGCCTACCTCCGCTTCGGCAGCAGCGCCCGCAGCCTGGCCCTGGGCGGCGCCGTGAGCGGCATCGGCGGCGACGCCAGCACGGTGTACTGGAACCCGGCCGGCCTCTCGCAGCTGAGGACCATGGAGGCCACGGTGATGGGGGCCACCCTCTTCGCCGACACCAAGTACAACTTCCTCGCCTTCGGCCTGCCCACCTCGGGCAAGGGCGTGTTCGCCTTCAGCGGCACGTTCGTCAACAGCGGCGAGTTCCAGAGCGCCACCATCTTCGAGGACATGGACGACACCTTCAGCGAGACCGAGGGCGTGTTCAGCCTGAGCTACGCCCGCGGCAGCAGCCGCATCGGCTGGGGCGTCACGCTGAAGTCCATCAGCCAGGACATCGCCGGCACCAGCGGCACCGGCTTCGGCGGCGACCTGGGCGTGTACATGCGCCCGGACAAGCGCCTGAGCCTGGGCCTGACCTACCAGAACGCCCTGCAGCCCACCATCACCCTGGAGGAGGCGGAGGAGAAGCTGGCGCGGACGATCCGCGGCGGCGCCGCCATCCGCTTCTGGGACAACAGGTTCCAGGTTCTGGCGGACCTCGTGAAGACCGACTTCATGGACCTGGACTTCCAGGGCGGCATGGAGCTGTGGCCCCTGCGCCAGCTCGTGCTGCGCGGCGGCTACGACACCGTGAGAGAACAGTCCAGTTTCGGCGCGGGCGTCCGATACCAGAACTGGCAGCTCGACTACGCCCACGTCAGCCACGACCTGGGGAACACCACCGTGGTGAGCGCCACCATGCGGTTCGGCGTGTCGGACGGCATCCGGATCAGCAGCGACCGCGCCCGGTTCAGCCCCACGGGCAACGACCGCAGCGTGTCCTTCGACATCGAGACCGCCCTGCGCGGCGAGGTGGAGGAGTGGCGCCTGGAGGTCCTGGACGAGAACGGCGCCCTGGTGCGCAGCATCGTGGAGATGGGCCCGCCGCCCGCCACGGTGACCTGGGGCGGCGAGGATGAGAACGGCCGCCTGGTGGGCGACGGACGCTACCAGGCCCGCATGACCATCATCGACGACCTGGGCCAGCCTTGGACCCACGAGGTCGAGGTGGAGATCCTGGGCTTCCGCAACCGGACCCGGACCCCGATCCGCATCGACATCAGCGGATCGCAGAACTGACGGAGAAGGGACGACCGATGATCATCAAGACTGGCACCCCGGCCGCCCTGCGCCTGCTGCTGGCCGCCCTGGCCCTGCTCGCCGCCCTGCCGGCCCTCGCCGGCGACGACGACCAGATCGTCATGAGCGAGGCCGACCTGTGGCGCGCGGCGGGCGAGACCTTCGCCCGCGAGACGGACAAGTCCGCGGCCCTGCAGCAGTACCAGCTCTACCTGAGCCACTACAAGAACTCGGAGCGCGCGGCCCAGGCCCAGTACATGCTGGCGGAATGCTACTTCCGGGACGGCGACTGGGATCAGGCCATGCGCGAGTTCGAGCGGGTGCGCAAGTTCAACGGCCGCGACCGCTACCTGGAGGCCAGCGTCCTGCTGCGCATCGGCGAATGCCAGTTCAACCGCGGGCGGCTGGACCTGGCCATGGAGAGCTTCACGAGCCTGCTGGAACGCTACTCGGAGAGCTACCTGGCCGCCGAGGCCGCCTTCGCCATGGGGCAGGCCCAGGCCCTGAAGAAGGACTGGCGCCACCTGCAGGAGAACTACAAGGCCCTGCTGGCCGACCATCCCGGCTATCGCGAGCAGCCGCGGGTGAAGTTCGTGCTGGGCGTCTTCGCCTACGCGGAGAAGCGCTACGACGAGGCCGCCGCGTACTTCGAGGACGTGGACACGGACCTGGGCCTCTACTACCTGGGCCGCTGCCTGGAGGAGACGGGCCAGTACATCCTGGCCATCCAGCGCTACCGTCAGGCCCTGCGCATGTACCCGGACAGCCCCCTGGCCGACGACGTGGCCTTCAGCATCGCCGAGGCCTTCTACAACTCGGAACAGAACAAGGTGGCCGCACGCAGCTACACCGAGTTCCTGGAGCGCTTCCCCGACAGCCCCTTCCTGCCCATGGCGAGCTACAAGCTGGCCTGCGTGGACTACCGCATGGGCAAGTACGGCGACGCGGCGCGCAAGCTGGAGAAGATCTGCGAGTCCATGCCCGAGGAACCCATCTGCGCCATGGCCAGCTACCTGGCGGGCTCGGCGTACATGGCCATGGGCGGCACCTCCCACGCCGTCTTCGCCTACACCGAGGTGGTCAAGCGCTTCCCGGATTCGGAGCTCGCCAGCTCCGCCATGCACAAGATCGTCTTCGCCTACACGGCGGAGCGCAACTACCCCCAGGCCATCCTCATGGCCGACGAGTTCCTGCGCCTCTTCCCGGGCGACGAGCTCGCCGCCCGCGTGCAGGTGCTCAAGGGCTACGCCCACAAGGAGCTGGAGGAGTACGACCTGGCCGTGCGCGAATTCCAGAACGTCATGGACCGCCACGTGAACACCAACGTGGGCGAGCGCGCGCTCTTCCTGGCCACCACCGTGTACTACGACCTGCACCAGTTCGACCGGCTGATCACCAACTACCACTTCATCGCCAACCGCCTGCTGCCCACCCCCAGCGAGTGGCGCGCCCGCACGTACCACCATCTGGGCGAGGCCTACTACTCCGAGGGCCTGTTCCGCGAGGCCGGCGCCATGTACCGCCTGGTGCTCACGGGCTACCCGCGCAGCGACGTGGCCGCCTCCAGCCTGCAGGGCCTGGTGGCCGCCTACAGCCAGATCGGCGAGTACGACCTGGCGCTGGAGGAGCAGGAGAAGTTCCTCTTCGAGCTGGCCAACGCGGACAGCGAGGAGGGCTCCAACTCCATGGCCCTGGGCTCCCTGTACTTCAACCAGAAGGAGTACGAGAAGGCCATGGAGCAGTTCATGCGCTTCCTGCAGGCCAATCCGGACGGTCCGGAGGCCCCGGTGGCCATGATGAACCTGGGCGACTGCTACTACCGCCTCCAGTACTACGAGAACGCCGTGGAGACCTGGTCCGACCTGCTGCGCCGCTATCCCCAGGACGACGTGGTGGCCGAGGCCAGCTACCGCCTGGCCGACACGCAGTTCGGCCTGGCCCGCTACCAGGACGCGGTGGAGAGCTACCGCCGCCTGCAGCAGCGCTTCCCCGACGGCGAGCACGCCGCCGACGCCGCCTTCGGCCTGGCCAACTGCTACTACAACATGCAGCAGGACGACCAGGCCATCGCCGCCTTCGAGGCCTTCGCGCAGGCCTTCCCCGACGATCCCCGCGGCAGCGACGCCGAGCTGGGCATCCAGTCGGCCTACTACCGCTCCGGCCGCGACATGGGCGAGTACCTGGGCGAGAACCCGGACAGCCCCCTGGCCGCCGACTACTACTGGAGCGAGGGCCAGAACGCCTTCGCCGAGGGCAACTACGAGAAGGCCGCCCGCCTCTTCGAGAAGGTCACGCTGGACTACGCCGACAGCCAGAGCGCCCCGGGCGCCCTGTTCTACCTGGCGGAGACCTACTACCGCATGGAGCAGAACGAGCAGGCCCTGGCCGGCTACCGCAACTTCGTGACCACCCACGAGAAGGACGACCTGGTGGGCCTGGCCCGCTTCCGCGAGGGCACCGTGCTCTACAAGCTGGAGCGCTACGAGGAGGCCGCCGGCGTCTACGAGCTGCTCGCGGACCAGGACCCGGACGGGCAGTACTCCTCGCTGGCCCTGTTCAACGCGGGCCTCTGCTACCAGGAGCTCGAGGACTGGCCGGCCGCCATCGGCGTGCTGGTGCGCTTCCAGGTGGACTACCCGGAGGACGAGCGCGCCGCCGGCCTCAGCTATCAGATCGCCACCCTCTACCACGACGAGATGGGCGATTACGAGAACGCCGTCGCGGCCTACGACGCCGCGATGGCGCAGGGCGACGCGGGGATCGAGGAGATCGGTTACCGCAAGGGCGAATGCTACGAGAAGCTCGGACGCATCGCCGACGCCCTCGCGAGCTACGAGGACTCGGCCTCCGGCCGCGACCTCACGGCTCCGCACCGGATCGCCAGCCTGGCCCAGATCGGCCAGCTGAGCGAGGACGCCGCCGACTGGCAGACGGCCGTGAACGCGTACAACCGCATTGTCCAGGCCAATGGCAAGCCCGAATGGACCGCGATGGCGCAGGGGCGCCTCGAGGAGATCCGGGCCCTGACGTCCGGCAACTAGCCGGATCAACCACGAGAGGACGAAACACCATGCTGGGTATGACTCTGACCGAACTGCTCCTCGGCTCGCCGACGATGGTCGTGCTGATGATCTGTTCCGTGATCACCGTGAGCTTCGCGGTGGAGCGCGCGTTCTACTTCATGCGCACCAAGGCCGACACGGCGTCGTTCATGCGCGAGCTGTCGAGCAAGATGCAGGGCGGCGACCTCAAGGCCGCCTACGCCTGGGTCAGCAAGCAGAAGCACTCCGCCGGCCGCGTGTGCGCCCAGTGCCTGGGCCAGACCGGCGCCAAGGAGAGCGACCTCAAGCAGCGCTTCAACACCGCCATCGAGCTGGAGCAGGTGGAGATGGAGCGCAACCTGAGCGTGCTGGGCACGATGAGCAACATCGCGCCCCTGCTGGGTCTGTTCGGTACGGTGATCGGCATCATCCGCGCCTTCGCGGACATCGCGCGCACGGGCGCCGGCGGCTCGGCCGTGGTGGCCATGGGCGTGTCCGAGGCCCTGCTGACCACGGCGGCCGGCATCGTGGTGGCCGTGATCGCCACCATCAGCTTCAACCTGTACGTCCGCCGCATCCGCACGCGCGTGATCGAGCTGGAGGACGTGCGGGAGGAGTTCTTCTCCATCCTGTGGCAGCTCGGGGCGCCCAAGCGCCAGGCCGCGGCCAAGGCCCAGGGAGGCCGCAGCGCGCAGCACCTGATCGACGCCGCCCAGGATTCGGTCCGCGAGCCCGCGCACGCCGGCCAGTAGCCCCGGGGGTGGAAGCATGCCCGGAGTGAAACGCACAGGAATGCGCGAGGAGAACTCGGCCAACATCACGCCGCTGGCGGATGTGACCACGACGCTGATCGTCGTCTTCCTGATCACCATGCCCGCCATCATGGGCAACGGCATCCAGGTCAACGCGACCAGGGCCGAGGCCAGCGACACCGTGGTCTCCACGGCGGCTCCCGAGGACGAGGAGGAGCTGCTGATGGTCTCGGTGACGCCCGAGGGCATCCAGGTCAACGGGGAGGACACGCCCCTGGCCGACCTCTCGGCCAGCCTCGGCGAGAAGCTCGCCGCGCGCGTGGAGAAGACCGTGGTGATCGTTCCCAGCGACTACGTGACGCTGGGCGACGTGGTGGACGTGATGGACGCCGCCAAGGCGGGCGGCGCCAAGAGCCTCGCGCTGCTCAACCGCAAGGAGGGCGCGCAATGAACGTCTACCGCTTCGAGACCAAGGTCGACGTGGTGCCCATCATCAACGTGTCGCTCGTCATCGTGCTGACGCTCATGATCATCTCGCCGTTCCTCAACGACACGGAGCACGAGGTGGAGCTGCCCGAGGCGGCCGCCAGCCAGATGGACGACACCGAGAAGCTGGAGATCATCTACACGCTGGACGGCCACATCTTCGTGGGCGAGGACGAGCTGACCCTGGACGAGGTGCAGCCCCTGCTGACGCCGCTGTTCGAGGCCAGCCCGGACGGCGTGGCCATCGTCAAGGCCGACAAGGCCCTGCTCTACGGCCAGGTGGAGGAGCTGCTGGCGCAGGTGGAGGCCGCCAAGGCCCCGCGCATCGCCATCGCCACCGGCAAGAAGGGCGAGGGGGGTGGTGCGCCGTGATGATGAGGCACGAACTCAGCCGCAAGGGCGCCACCACCGGCGGGTTCGCCACGAGCCTGGCCCTGCACGCCGGGCTGTTCCTGCTGCTCATGCTGATGATGAGGGCGGGGGCGGACACCGTGCAGCAGGCCGTGGACGAGCTCACGGAGATCGCCTACATCGAGGAGCGCTACGGCAAGGACGTGGCCGAGCAGGTCCGCGTGAAGACCAAGCCCGTGGTGCAGGCCGAGGAGATCGCCAAGGCCGAGCCCAAGCCGGAGGTCAAGCCGGCCGAGGCCCAGCCCGAGGTGAAGCCGGCCGAGCCGGAGCCGGTCCCCGCCGAGCCCGCGCTCAAGAGCAAGCCCAAGCTGGAGAGCCTGGCCCCGCCCAAGCTCGACACGCGGCCCATGCTCCAGAACAAGCCCATGGACGTGGCGGCGCCCAAACTGTCCCAGCAGCAGCAGCAGCAGTTCCGCGACGCCACCAGCCGCAAGCTGGAGGGGCGGAACTTCGCCGACGCCACGGTGCCCAACCTGGACACCCGCAACCTGCGCAACGTGGACGCGCTGGCCGCCGACGTGAACGCGCCGGCCCTGCAGTCCAAGAGCACGGGGCAGAGCTCGTTCGATCCGGGCACCCAGGCCCTGGTGGGGCGCAAGTCCAAGACCGACCTGTCCGACGTGGCCTTCGAGGTGGGCTCCGGCTCCGGCGGCGGCCGCATGGCGATGCAGATCGCCACCGGCGGCGTCGAGGGCGGCAACGCCAACCTGGTGGGCGGCCGGCTCGAGGAGGGCCAGACGGCCTGGCAGGGCTCGGTGGACGAGCTGGTCCAGACCGCCCAGTCCAACCGCGCCCGGCAGGCGGCGGAGGTCGACGTGGCCGCGCCGGCCCTGCAGTCGCGCGACGACGGCCAGGGCCGCCGCACCATGATGGACTACGGCGCTGGCAACGGCGGCTCTCGGGGCAGCCTCAAGGGCGGCCGGCGCGCGTCCGGAGGCCTGGCCGAGGCCCCCATCGCCGCGGAGATCGCCAAGGCGGAGGAGCCGGCCGTGGAGCAGCAGGCCCAGATCGCCGAGGCGACGCCCAAGGCCATGGGCGGCAAGGGCGTGGCCATGACCATCAGCGGCCAGATCCAGGGCCGCAAGATCGTCAAGAGCACCCTGCCGGTCTACTCCGACGCGGCCCGCCGCAACGGCTGGGAGGGCGTGGTGGCGGTGCACTTCACCGTCATGCCCGACGGCCGGGTGAAGGACAACATGTACTTCGAGCAGACGTCGCCGCACAGCGATCTGAACAACGCCGCGCGCGACGCCATCAAGCAGTTCGTGTTCGAGTCCCTGAACGCGGAGAACCGCGTGGAGCAGTGGGGGGTGATCACCATCGTCTTCCGGCTGAGCTAGCCGGATCCACCCCAAAACTCCATACGTGCAACAACCTGAGACAAAGGACGACACCATGCACAGCAACGTTCTCAGGGGAATGCTCACCGTCGCGGCCGGCAGCATCATGCTGCTCGCCGGCCGCACGGCCCCCGCCTACACCGAGCAGCAGGGCGCAGCCGACGCCGGTCTTCCCGAGATGGTCGTGGAAGCCGAGAACGAGGTGCGCCAGGACATCCACAAGAGCATGTTCGAGTTCCCGCTCAGCGCGGCGGTCATCGACACGTTCTACGCCTCGGTGGACGAGCAGGTGCTGCGGGTCAGCCCCGTGCAGGGTCTGAACCCCTTCCTCTACAACCCCCAGGACCTGGGCAGCGACCAGGTTCCGCACCCCTGGCTCCAGGATCCGGCCACGGACCCCGTGGTGACCTTCTACCCGGAGGACCCGGAGGGCCACAGCGCCCGCTCCTGGCAGCTCGTGGTGACCGACTACCGCGGCTCCACCTTCCGCACCTTCAACCAGAAGGGCGATCCCCCGGGCGACCTGAAGTGGAACGGCCGCGGCGACGACGCCAGCATGATCCAGGTGGGCTACCCCTACAGCTACGT
Organism: Candidatus Krumholzibacteriia bacterium; assembly: GCA_035447065.1. Lineage (GTDB taxonomy): Bacteria > Krumholzibacteriota > Krumholzibacteriia > LZORAL124-64-63 > LZORAL124-64-63 > CALEMW01. The sequence goes on along the minus strand of DAOTGJ010000002.1, from coordinate 130,764 downwards.
GTTCAGCGTGGTGGACAAGGGCACCAACACCTACAACTACGCGGGCACCAGCTTCCGCATCCCCGCCGTGGACTACATGGAGGGCACGGAACGCCGCCTGGAGTTCTCCGGCGACAAGGTCTTCAAGAAGGACCAGCCCAAGCTGACCCGCGCGGGGGAGGACTGGCTGACGCGCGCCGCCGACGAGGTGCGCCGCGACCAGCCGCGCTCGCCCCTGAAGGTGCTGGTGCAGGCCGAGACCAAGGCCCTGGCCGAGAAGCGCGCCGCCCTGGTGGCCGAGTACCTGGTGGACGAGATGATCCTGGCCGAGGACTGGATCGAGACCGAGGCCGTGGCCCGTCCCGACCTGCGCTCGGAGATGGACGGCCTGGTGAGCATCCGCGTGGCCCACGCCGGTCGCGACCGGTAGCGGGCCCGCCCGCAACGCGGCGGACGCGGGGATGCCAGTCCCCCGCCGAGGCCGCGCCGTGGGTGCGGATTCTCAGCATGGTGTTCCGGACCCACGGAACGAGGGAGGACGTCGCACGGCGGGCGACGTCCTCCCGTCCGTTTCCCCCTGGCGCCTCGCAGGATAGCCATGAACCTAAATAACTAAAAAATATAGCTTGCAGGCTGAACGATGATCCGCGATTGTTTAGGATCAGAAGTGAATTCTGTATGAATTCAGCCTGGAGGCTAAACGTGGGGCAGCCCCGAACCGCACTCGCCTTGATCGGCGACATCGTCGATTCCCGCCGTCTGGATCCCGACCACCGGTACGCCCTGCAGGAAGTCTGGACGCGTCTCTTCCAGAGCTGGGGAGATCGGCAGGGCGGAGGGATGCTCGCACGGCCCACCATCACCCTGGGGGACGAGTTCCAGGGCCTCTTCCACGCCGATGACGCAGGAGCCGCCGATGCCTTGACGATCATGGAGCAGGCGAGCGATGCGGCCCGTCCCGCCAAGGTGCGGTTCGGGCTGGGCTGGGGCGAGATCACCACGCCGCTGCGGGAGGAGGCCCTGGGCATGGACGGCCCCTGCTTCCATCGGGCCAGGGCGGCCCTGGAGTCCGCACGCGAGGACGGGCACCTCTGCCGCCTGGAGGCCGGGGGCGACGCCGCCGACATGGCCTGGAGCGCGCTGGCGTCGTACTGCCTGCAGGACCGCAGCACGTGGTCGGACCCGCAGTGGCAGGCCATCACGGCCTACCGGGAGCTGGGTTCCTGGGCGGCCGTGGCCGACAGCCTGGGTGTGACCCGCGGCGCCATCAGCCAACGCCAGCAGGCGGCCGGCTGGGAGCTGTTCCGGTTCGGCTGGGAAAGCCTCTGGGCCGAACTGGTCCGTCGACTGGAGCAAGGAGGGGCGTCGTGAACTCCTGGTGGCCTTGGGTGATGATGCTGGGCGGGGTGAACCTGACCCGGATGCGTGGGCACGGCTGGCTCTGGGGGCTGCTCGCCGCTTTGGGGACGCTGGCCTTCGCGGAGTACTTCCTGGTGGGAACGTTGGGAAGCGTGCTCGCGGCCATCGCGGTGGGCGAGGGATTGGCCTATTGGACGCGGATCCCCTAGGGGGCCTGGACAGCCGCGCCCCGGCGTCCTATCGTCCCCGCCCCAACCCCAGGACCGCTCACCCAGGAGTGCCGCATGGACGCGACCGCCCCCCGTTTCGAGCCCGCCCCCCTGCACGAGATCCTGCCCCGCGTGGCCGCCGACGCCGGCGCGCCCTTGGCCGGCGTGGCCGCGGTGATCCAGCTCCTGGACGAGGGCAACACCGTCCCGTTCATCAGCCGCTACCGCAAGGAGGCCACCGGCAACCTGGACGACGGCACCGTGACCCTGGTGCGCGACGCCCTGGCCGCCCGCCGCGAGCTGGAGGAGCGGCGGGCCACCGTGCTGAACACCATCGCCGAGCAGGGCAAGCTGACGCCGGAGCTGGAGGCCGCCGTGCGCGCCGCGGACACGCGCACCGTCTTGGAGGACCTCTACCTCCCGTACCGTCCCAAGCGGAAGACCCGCGCCGGCACCGCCCGCGAGCGCGGCCTGGAGCCCCTGGCCGAGCGCATGTGGAACCAGTTCGACGCGTCCGGCGACCCGCTGACCATCGCCGCGGAGTTCGTGGACCCGGAGAAGGAGGTGCCCGACGCCGCGGCCGCGCTCCAGGGGGCCCGCGACATCGTGGCCGAGCGCCTGGCGGAGACCGCGGAGCTGCGCGAGGCCCTGCGGGATCTGACCCGCCGCAGCGGCGAGCTGGTCTGCAAGGCCGCCCGCGGCAAGCAGGACGAGCGCAGCAAGTACGAGGACTACTACGACTTCTCCCAGCGCGTGGGGCAGATCCCGCCGCACCGGGTTCTGGCCATCCGCCGCGGCGAGAACGAGGGCTACCTGAGCTACCGCATCGGCCCGGATCCGGACCAGGCCCTGGGCATGGTGACCCGCGCCGCCCTGGGCTCGCGCCCCTCCATATGGGAGGACCAGGTGCGCGAGGCCGCGGCCGACGCCTGGAAACGCCTGCTGTCCGTGCACGTGGAGACGGAGCTGCGCCTGGATCTGAAGCAGGCGGCGGAAGCGGCGGCCATCGACGTGTTCGCCGCCAACCTCAAGGATCTGCTGCTGGCGGCGCCGTTCGGGCCGCGCCCCGTGCTGGCCATCGACCCGGGCCTGCGCACCGGCTGCAAGGTGGCGCTGCTGGACGCCACCGGCCGCCTGCTGGAGCACGGGCTGGTCTGGCCCACCGCGCCGCGCAACGACCTGGCCGGCACGGCCAAGGCCCTGGACCGCTGGTTCGCCCAGCACGGGTTCGGGGCGGTGGCCGTGGGCAACGGCACCGGCGGCCGCGAGACCTTCGACGCCGTGCGCCGCTGGGCCGCGGAGCGCGCGCCGGACATCCAGGTGGTGCTGGTGAGCGAGTCGGGCGCGTCGGTCTACTCGGCCAGCGAGATCGCCCGCGAGGAGTTTCCGGACCACGACGTGACCGTGCGCGGCGCGGTGTCCATCGGCCGCCGCCTGCAGGATCCCCTGGCGGAGCTGGTGAAGATCGATCCCAAGGCCATCGGCGTGGGCCAGTACCAGCACGACGTGGACCAGCGCCGTCTCAAGGAGCGCCTGGACGACGTGGTCACCGCCTGCGTCAACGGCGTGGGCGTGGATCTGAACACGGCCTCGGCGCCGCTGCTGAGCTACGTGTCGGGCCTGGGGCCCACCCTGGCCAAGGCCGTGGTGGCCCACCGCGACGCCCGCGGCGCCTTCCGGTCCCGGCAGGAGCTGCTGGCGGTGCCGCGCCTGGGGGAGAAGACCTTCCAGCAGGCCGCCGGCTTCCTGCGCGTGCGCGGCGACAACCCCTTGGACGCCACCGGGGTGCACCCCGAGCGCTACGACCTGGTGGAGCGCATGGCGGCGGATCTGGGGCGCGCCCCTGCCGATCTGGCAGGAGCGCCCAACCTGCTGAAAACGATTGATTTTACCCGTTATCTCTGCGACGATGTGGGACGCTACACGCTGGACGACATCCTCGCGGAATTGGCGGCCCCCGGCCGCGACCCCCGCGACGAGTTCGCCGCGGTGGCCTTCCGGGACGACGTGCACGAGCTGGAGGATCTCCGCGAGGGCATGGACCTGGAGGGCGTGGTGACCAACGTCACCCACTTCGGCGCCTTCGTGGATGTGGGGGTGCATCAGGACGGCCTGGTCCATGTGAGCGAGATCGCCCACCGTTTCGTTCGCGACCCGGCCGACGAGCTCCATGTCGGCCAGAGGGTCCAGGTCCGGGTCCGGTCCGTGGATCGGGAGCGCCGACGCATCGGGCTCTCCATCAAGGATCGGCTGCCCGCGGCCTAGCGCCGCGCCTCTCCGACCCGCCCCGGAGGTAGCCTTGTCCGAAACCGTCAAACCCGTCGCCCTCGACGACTTCCTCGCCAGCCGCTTCGGCCGCCGCGTGGGAGAACCCATCTGCCGCGATCTGCTCGCGGTGGTGGAACGCCTGGTCTGCCCGGAGGGAGACGTCCTCTACGAGGAGGGCGATCAGCCCGAGGGCCTCTACCTGGTGCTGAAGGGCCAGTTCAAGCTCATCCGTTCCGGACCGGGCTACAAGGAGCACATCGTCCACCTGGCCGAGAAGTACTCCATGTTCGGCGAGGCGGCCCTCTTCCTGCCCGCCCACCCGGTGAGCTGCGTGGCCCTGGAGACCGCGGAGGTCGCCTTCCTGCCCCGGGAACCCTTCCTGGAGGTCATGGACCGGCACCCGGCCCTGCAGCGCTACATCTTCGAGGTCATGGCCCTGTGGATGCAGCTCCTGGTGGAGAAGATCGACCAGCTGACCCTCTGCGACGGGGCCCAGCGCCTGGCCCATTACCTGGTGGATCTGCACGAGAAGAGCCCGTACGCGGACTACGTGACCAGCGCCCAGGTGGAGCTGCCCACCCGCAAGCGGGATCTGGCCACCATGCTCAACATGAACCAGCCGTCGCTCTCGCGGATCCTGCGCCAGCTCCAGGACGAGGGCCTGCTGGAGGTGCGCGGCCGGCGTCTGGTGCTCAAGGACCTGGACGCCCTGCGCGCCATGACCCGCCTGCCCAAGCTCCAGGGCGGGGTGCTGCGGGAGGACCCCCCCGCTTGACATGGGGGGCGCAGAGGCCTATTCTTGCCCGTTCCGGGTCGAATCGGACTCAGGCCATGGATGCGCGCGCAGAGCGCCGGCGGCGGCCCACGCTTGCCGGCCGGAACGTGCGCCCGTCGGCCCGGAAGAACGTCGGCGTCAATCCATGGTGCCTAGCAGCGACGCCGCACCGTGAGCTTTCCCGGAGGAAGCCGTGAAGTACAACGGTCCCAAGATCAAGAAGTCGCGGTCGTTGGGGATCCCCCTGACGCCCAAGTCCGACCGCTACCTGAACAAGCGCCCGTACCCGCCCGGCCAGCACGGCCTGACCCAGCAGATGCGCCGGCGCAAGATGTCGCCGTACAAGATGCAGCTGCTGGAGAAGCAGAAGCTGCGCGCCCAGTACAACATCCATGAGCGCCAGATGCGCAACTACTACGAGAAGGCCTCGCGCAAGGGCGACATGAACAACTCGCTGGTGCAGCTCCTGGAGTCGCGCCTGGACGCCGTGGTGGCCCGCGCCGGCCTGGCCCGCTCCATCTACGCCGCCCGCCAGTACGTGGGCCACGGCCACATCCAGGTGGACGGCCAGAAGGTGGACATCGCCTCCTACCGCGTGCGCCCCGGCCAGGTGGTGACCGTGAAGGAGAAGAGCCGCAAGCTGGACTGCTTCCAGATCGCCATGGACACCGCCGGCAACTGCCCGCCGTACCTGGAGCGGGACAAGAAGAACTTCTCCGTGAAGTTCCTCTATGACCCCCCGCGGGACGAGGTGCCCGTGCTCTGCGAGCTGCCCCTGGTCATCGAGTACTACTCGCGCTAAGGGACACCAGAGCAATTGGTTGCGAAGATGTGCATCCAGCCCCGTGCTGGATGCACTCTTTTTTTATGTCAGTCTCTTTTTCTGCAATATGGGTCTTTCGCCTGGCTGGGGATTGTGTTATCATCATACCCACTTGAAAAGGGACCCGAAGATCACCTGCGGCAAGTCATGTCCGGCAGGGGCTTCGGGAGGGGGATGCCGAGGGACTGACCGCCCGATCCTTCGGCCGGGAAAGCCGCCTTGAAGGAGAGGACAACATGCGTTTCGTCACCGCTTCCGTTCTGACCGCCCTGCTGGCCACGGCCGTGCTGGCCATGCCCAGCTTCGACGCCAGCATCTACGAGGTCCGCACGGGCGTGTACGCCCCGGGCAGCGTGGTGGAGATCAGCGGCGCCGTGGTCACCGCCGTGCAGGCCAACAGCTTCACGGTGACCTCGCTGCCCGCCGGCCCCTACACCGCCATCTGGGTGTACGAGGGCGCCGCGCCGACCGTCAACGTGGGCGACGTGGTGGACCTGCGCGGCCTGGTCCGCGACAACGCCGGCCGCGCCGAGATCAACCTGCTCTACCCCACGGACGCCGGCTACACCGTCACCGGCACCGCCGCCCTGCCGGCGCTGTTCGTGACCACCATCGAGCTCTTCACGGACCCCGAGGCCTACGAGAGTCACGTGCTGACCATCACCGACGGCATGATCGTGCAGGAGCTGCTGGCCGGCGGCCTGTGGCGCGCCGACTCGGTGGAGACCCAGCTGTCCGTGATCTTCGGCGACTACTTCTTCGACTACGCCACCGTGGACGTGGGCGACTGCTACAACAACGCCTACGGCATGTTCACCTGGTACCAGAACCAGTGGGTGTTCAAGGTCCTGTCGGTTGAGGAGACCGACTGCACCGTGGCCAACGAGGACATGAGCCTCGGCGCCGTGAAGGCCCTCTTCCGCTAGCGCGGACCCCATCCTCGGACCCCGCGGGGCCGGTTCTTCCCGGAGCCGGCCCCGTTCCACGTCCGGGAATGAAATCCTCGGAACGCATCGCCCGTGACCACGCCCTGGAAAGGAACCGACCTCATGACCAAACTGACGACCTGCCTGCTGCTGCTGATCGCCGGTGCGGCCTCCGCCGGAACCATCGTGGACGTCCAGACCGGAGCCTACGCGCTCGGTGACGTGGTGACCGTCAACGGCGCCGTGGTGACCGGCGTGCTGGACGACGGCCTCTTCCTCAGCGAGGATCCGGTGACCGCCCGCTCCGGGATCTTCGTGCATACCGGCGGCGCCCCGACCGCCCAGATCGGCGATCTGGCCCACGTGAAGGGCGTGTACGCCGAGGTGGGCGGCATGTCCGTGCTGGACGTGCCCGCCGATCCTTCCGGGTACCTGCAGATCCCCGGCACGCACCTGGGCGAGATCTTCCCCCTGGACCTGACCCTGGCCGACGTCCTCGTGGACGGCGCCCTGTACGAGGGCAACTACGTGGAGGTGGGCGAGGGCATGAGCGTGTCCGCGCTGCCCGACGCCGAGGGCGTGTGGGTCATGGACTCCCTGGAGAACCCCGGCGACGCCCTGCACCTGGCGGCCCTGGGCTACGACGCCGGCTCGGTGTCGCTGGGCGACTGCGCCACCTGCGCCCGCGGCATCCTGGTCATCGTGGACGGCGCCTACCGCCTGCTGGTCCACGAGGGCGGCGTGTGCTCCATCCAGTGCACGGTGGAGAACGAGGCCCGCTCCTTCAGCGAGATCAAGGCCGGGTACCGCTAAACCGGGTCCCGACGTCTCCTTGGCCGGCCCCGCCCACGCGGGGCCGGCTTTTTTATGGAATTCACATGATTGTCCCTGATCGATGGGTTATCGTTCCGCCTTCGCAACCGCCTCACTCGAACCGCACCGGAAAGGACCTCAGCCATGAAGCATGCGATCGTCGCGACCCTGCTGCTGCTGACCGTCGCCGCCGCCCAGGCCGGCACCATCGTGGACCTGCAGATGGGCGTCTATGCCATCGGCGACGAGATCACCGTGACCGACGCCGTGGTCGTGGCCCTGCGCTCCAACGGCCTCTGCATCACCGAAGATCCCAACGCCCCCTACGCCGGCGTGTGGGTCTACACCGGCAGCGCTCCCGGCGTGGCCGTGGGCGACCTGGTGGACGTGAAGGGCCTGTACGAGGAGTACTTCGACTTCACGGAGATCAACGTCTCCACCGACGTCACCGGCTACGTGACCATGACCGGCGTGCACAACGGCGCCATCTACCCCCTGCCCGTGACCGTGGCCGACATCGGCGAGGCCTACGAGGGCTGCTTCATCAAGGTGACCGACGGCATGACCGTGACCACGGCCCCCAACTCCTTCGGCGAGTGGGTGGTGGAGTCCTACGAGACCCCGGGCACCTTCCTGAAGCTGGACGACTACTGGTACGACGACACCACCGTGTCCCTGGGCGACTGCTACAACTGCGCCACCGGCGTGCTGATCTACAGCTTCGGCGAGTACAAGCTCGAGCCCTTCGCCGACGCCATCTGCGTGACGGACTGCACCGTGGCCAACGAGACCTTGGGCTTCGGAGCGCTGAAGACCCTGTTCCGCTAGGGACCTCCGGTCTTCGCGGGATCGCCATGGGGCCGGCCTTCGGGTCGGCCCCGTTTTTTATCGAGAATCCACATCCGAGGGCTGGCGTCGCGCGCTTGATATGCATATCTTCGCAACTCAATCGAGTCGTGCGGGCCGGAAAAACCTACGGCCCGATAGGATGATTGATGGAATTTTTGCAGTTTTTTTCTGCAGGCTCGTGGGGATTGTGCTAGGGTCCCTTGCAGACCGCCCGCTCCTCCAAGGATCGCAACGCTTCCGAAAGGACCGCACCATGAAGATGATTGTTTCCGCTCTCCTTCTGACCTTGATGGCCGGGGCGGCCGTCGCCGGGTCCATCGTCGATCTGCAGATGGGCGCCTACACCATCGGCGACGAGGTCGTCGTGCCCAGCGCCGTGGTGACCGGCGTGCGCAGCAACGGCGCCTTCATCAGCGAGGATCCCAACGCGCCCTACGCCGGCGTGTGGGTCTACACGGGCGCCGCTCCCGGCGTCGCCGTGGGCGATCTGGTCGAGGTCAAGGGCCTCTACGAGGAGTACTTCGACTTCTCGGAGATCAACGTCTCCACCGACGCCACGGGCTACTTCAACAACCTGGGCGTGCATGACGGCGCCATCTACCCCCTCTACGTGACCATGGCCCAGCTCGCGGCCAACGCCGAGCCGTACGAGGGCTGCTACATCGCCATCGTGGATCCCATGATGGTCACCGAGGCCCCGAACAACTTCGGCGAGTGGACCGTGGAGTCCCAGATGAGCCCCGGCACGTTCCTGATCATGGACGACTACTGGTACGACGACACCACCGTCATGCTGGGCGACTGCTACTGCTGCGCCAGCGGCGTGCTGGCCTACAGCTTCGGCGCCTACAAGCTCGAGGTGTTCGAGAATGCGATCTGCATCATCGAGTGCGCGGTGAGCAACGAGGACGTGAGCTTCGGCGAGCTGAAGACCCAGTTCCGCTAGACGCGGACCCGGGCCAAGTGACATGGGATCGGCCGGTTACGGCCGATCCCTTCTTTTTGCGCTCCGGTTTCCCGCTGCCGGGAACGGTTCCTGCTCCACCTGTGCAGAGGCCCGCTGGGCCGGATCACCGTGCATAGGAGAAAGGGCCGCACCATGAAGCAACTTGTCATCGTTTCTCTGGGGATCCTCGTCGCCGGCGCAGCCGCGGCCGGGACCATCATCGACATCCAGACCGGCGTCTACGCCGAAGGCACCGCCGTCACGGTCAACGAGGCCGTGGTCACCGGCGTCCTGGCCGAGGGCTTCTACATGAGCGAGGACCCCAACCAGCCGTACGCCGGCATCTGGGTCTTCACCGGCGGCGGCCATGCCGTGGCCACCGGCGACCTGGTGGAGGTCAAGGGCGCGTACGAGGAGTTCTTCGGCCGCTCGCAGCTCAACGTGGACGCCGACGCGACCGGCTACGTGGACAACCTGGGCGTGCACACCGGCGCCATCACGCCCATGTACGTGAGCGTGCATCAGCTCCAGAGCGATCCCGAGGCGTACGAGAGCTGCTACGTGTCCATCATCGACCCCATGCAGGTCAACGCGACGCCCGACGGCAACGGCTGGTGGAGCGCCGTCTCCCAGATGCCCGGCGGCCCCGTCCTGACCTTCGACGACGCCTGGTACGACGCCAGCACGGTCATGGACGACGACTGCTACTGCTGCGCCACGGGCATCTACTCGTACGGCTCCGGCGCCTTCCGCCTGAAGCCCTTCGCCGGCGCCATCTGCGTCATCGACTGCTCGGTGGATACCGAAGAACTGAGCGTCAGCGCGGTCAAGACCCTGTTCCGTTAGAATCCATCCGACGGACGCGATGCGGGCCGCTCCCTGAGGGGGGCGGCCTCGTCGCGTGGGGGAGGGGCGGGTCAGTCGCGGGGGTGGGCCTTGACGCGGCCGGCCCAGTACCAGACCGCGGCGGCGAACTGCTCGGCGGTGTAGGTGCAGGGGGTGCCGCCGGGCCGGGCGAGCATGTTGCGCGCCATGGTCAGCGGGTCCATGGGTTCGGGGTCCACGGGGGAGGCGATGAGGCAGACCACCTCCCAGTCGGCGTCGGTGGTGCGCTCGCCGCCGTTCTGCAGCAGGGCGGCGGCGCTGTAGAGCACCACGGCGGCGTGGTGGACGGGCTCGGGAGGACCGTCGGCCAGGACCTCCACGTAGGGGTCCTCCTGGGGCTGGCGGCGCACCAGACGGGCGGTGAGGCGGTCGGCGTGGGCCACGTTCACGGTGGCGCCGCGGAACCGGTCGGGCGGCACGGGGACCACCACCACCAGCTCCAGATCCGTGCGGCCGTCTCCGGGGCGGCGGGCGTCCCAGTGGGCGCGGACCAGGTCCAGGAGCTCCTGCTCGTCGCCGTCGAACCAGGCGTGTCCGCGTCCGCGTCGGTAGCGCTCGCGGGCGAAGCCGCTCCAGGCCAGGGAGGGGGCGGAGCTCACGCGGGCTCCGGGGGGAAGCGGTCCAGCAGGTACTCGCGCACGTAGGCCTGGATGCCGTCCTCGAGCTCCGTGAACGGGGTGTCGTAGCCGGCGCGGCGCACCTTATGGAGGTCGGCGCAGGTGTGGTACTGGTACTTGGCGCGCAGGTGCGCGGGCATCTCCACGAACTCGATGCGGGGCTCCCGTCCCAGGGCCGCGAACACGGCGCGGGCCAGGTCCACCCAGGAGCGGGCGCGGCCCGTGCCGCAGTTGAAGACGCCGTTGACCTCCCGGTGGTCCGCCAGCCAGAGGGTCTGGCGCACGGCGTCGTCCACCCAGACGAAGTCCCGCACCTGGCCGCCGTCCTCGTAGTCGTCGCGGTGGCTCTTGAAGAGCTGCACCTTCCCCGTCTCAAGGATCTGGTGGTAGGCCTTGTGGACCACCGAGCGCATGTCGCCCTTGTGGTCCTCCCAGGGTCCGTAGACGTTGAAGTACTTGAGGCCGGCGATGCGGTCCAGGAGGCCCTTGTTCTGGGCCCACAGGTCGAAGACGTGCTTGGAGTAGCCGTACATGTTCAGGGGGCGCAGGTCGCGCAGCAGGGCGTGGTCGTCGTCGTAGCCGCGGGTGCCGTCGCCGTAGGTGGCGGCGCTGCTGGCATAGACGAAGCGCACGCCGTGGCGCACGCACCATTCGCAGAGCTCGCGCGTGTAGGCGAAGTTGTTGTCCATCAGGTAGTCGGCGTCGGTCTCGGTGGTGCTGCTGCAGGCGCCCAGGTGGATCACGGCGGCCAGGGCGGGCAGCTCATCGCGGCGTACGCGGGCGCGGAAGTCCTCCAGGTCCAGGTAGTCGGCGAAGGACTGGTCCACCAGGTTGCGCCACTTCTCGTCGCGGCCCAGGCGGTCCACCACGATCACGTCGCGGCGGCCGCGGGCGTTGAGGGCGCGCACCACGTTGGTGCCGATGAATCCGGCGGCGCCGGTCACCACGATGGGATTCTGCATCTGCGGCCTCCGCGGGTAGGGGTCCCGCGAATCTAGCGGGAGGGGCCGTGGGCGTCAACGCGGCCGAGAATGTTGTCCTAGGCTAAAAGTTCGTTATTGAAACAAATCAGTCGAAAATGCTACGATTGCCCCTCGTCCGCCCGGACTTTTGTCGAACCATCCTCAGGAGGGGACACCCATGCGCAAACTGCTTCTGATCGTCAGCATTCTTTCCCTGATCGCCGGCGCCGCCCTGGCCAAGGCTCCGCTGGAGAAGCCCGTCCAGGCCTACGAGCCCAACTCCCGCGCCTCCGAGGTCGAGCCCAACGACGACTACCTGACCGCCAACGTCCTGACGGCCGGCGACGACATGAACGGCGCCATCGACGTGAGCCTGGACGCCGACTTCTTCGCCATCACCGTGACCGCCGGCGCGAGCATCGACTTCGAGACCCACGCCGGCGACGTGGTGGACACCAAGCTGTACCTGTACGACACCGACGGCACCACCCAGCTGGCCTACAACGACGACGGCGGCGCCGGCTACTATTCGCTCATCAGCTTCGACTTCACCGCGGACGGCACCTACTTCGTGAAGGTCGTGGGCTACAGCAGCAGCTACACCGGCACCTACATCCTCAGCGCCACCGAGGCCACGCCTCCGCCGCCGCCCCCGGCGAACGACGTGTGCACCGGCGCCATCGACATCGCCACCATCGGCTACGGCGCCTTCGAGGTGGACCTGGCCGCCGGCGGCTACACCAACCAGTCCGCCATGGGCTCCACCGGCTGCACCGGCTACAGCGCCAACGGCCCCGACGCCTTCTACATGATCTACCTGGAGACCGACGCGGTCCTGACGCTCACCGAGGCCGGCAGCTGCGACATGTCCCTGTACGTGTTCACGGACTGCGGCGACCCCCTGGGCTCCTGCGTGGCCGGCTCCGACGTGCTGGGCACCGAGAGCATCACCTTCGACGCCGGCCAGAACCCGGGCTGGTACTACATCGGCATCGACGCCTACGCCAGCGCCGGCTGCCTGGTCACCGTGACGACCCAGGAGCCCGTGCCGACCGAGGGCATGAGCTTCAGCGGTCTGAAGGCCAGCTTCCGCTAGCCCGACGCGATCCATGCGATCGATCCGGACCCCGGCCGCCCGCGCGGCCGGGGTCCTCGTCTGCGGCGGAACGGGGCTGACGCCGTCCGGTCCCTGAGCTATCCTTGTCCGATTCCGTTCACGCAACCCCCCACCCGGAGGCGACCCCGAGATGTCCGAGACTCCCAACCCCACCCAGCTCATCCGCAACTGCAAGATCGGCGCAGGCACCAAGGTCTGGAACTTCGTGAACATGTACGAGTGCGAGGTGGGCCGCGACTCCATGATCGGCACCTTCGTGGAGATCCAGGCGGGCGTGACCATCGGCGACCGCACTCGTGTGCAGAGCCACACGTTCATCTGCGAGCTGGTGACCGTGGGCAGCGACGTGTTCATCGGCCACGGCGTGATGTTCATCAACGACACCATGCCGCCCCAGCCCGAGCGCGAGAAGTGGAAGACCACCACCATCGAGGACGGCGCCAGCATCGGCTCCAACGTGACCCTGCTGCCGGTGGTGGTGGGGAAGGACGCCGTGGTGGGCGCCGGGTCCGTGGTGACCAAGGACGTGCCGGCGGGGGCCATCGTGGCCGGGAATCCGGCGCGGATCCTGCGCTTCAAGGATGGGTACGGGCCGGCGTAGGACGAGTCGGCGGGCGAGGGGACACAGGGGCGCGGAGCGGGTCGAACAGCCAATCACGCCCCGCTCCGCGCCCCTGTGTCCCCTCGCCCGCCACGGACGCCGGAGAGAGGTGGAGTCATGATGCGCAGGATCCTCGTCGGGTGGGTGGTGTTGGTGGCGGCGGCCGCGGCGGGTGCGGGGGTCGTGGGGGTCTGGGACGGGGTGCTGGAGGTGCCGGGAGGCTCGCTGGCGCTGGTGCTGCATGTGGATGAGGACGACGCGGGGGCGTGGTCGGCGAGCCTGGACAGCCCGGATCAAGGGGTGTTCGGGATGAAGGCCGGCGAGGTGCGCTGGGAGGCGCCGCGGCTCACGGTGGATTTCCCGAGCCTGAGCGCCAGGTATGTGGGCGCCATGGACGCCGCCGGTGCGAATCTGGAGGGGACCTGGTCCCAGGGCGGCGGGGCGCTGCCGCTGGCGCTGGTCCGCCGCGCCGACGGTCCACCGCGGCGGCCGCAGATGCCCGTGCCGCCGTTCCCCTACGAGAGCGCGGACGTGACGGTCCGCAACCAGGCGGCCGGCGTGGATCTGGCGGGGACGTTCACCGTGCCGCCGGGCGATGGACCTTTCGCCACGGTGCTCCTGCTCACGGGCTCCGGCGCCCAGGACCGCGACGAGACCATCCTGGGACACAAGCCCTTCCTGGTCCTGGCCGATCACCTGAGCCGCACCGACGTGGCCGTTCTGCGCCTGGACGACCGCGGCGTGGGCGGCTCGGACCGCGGCCCCGCGGGCGCCACCACCGCCGATTTCGCCCGCGACGCCCTGGCCGCCGTGGCCTGGCTGCGCGCCCGTCCCGAGGTGGACGCGCGGCGGCTGGGCCTGCTGGGCCACAGCGAGGGCGGCCTCATCGCCGCCGTCGCCGCCGCGCAGGATCCAGGCGTCGGTTTCCTGGTCCTGCTGGCCGGCCCGGCGGTTCCCGGCAGCCGCATCCTGGCCTACCAAGGCGCCCGCGGCATGGCCCGCATCCCGGGCTACGCCGCGGAGGAGCCGCGGGTGCGCGCCGCTCTGGCGCAGCTCTACGCCGCCCCGCTGGATTCGGTGGAGGCGGTGCTGACGGCCGTCGCCGCGGACCTCGGCGCCCCCCTCGCCGCCTTGACCGGTCTGACCCCGGCCAACGCCCCGGCCATCCGCACCCAGATCTCCGACCCCTGGCTGCGCTGGTTCCTGGACCACGATCCCGCCCCGGACCTGGCTGCCCTGGACATCCCCGTCCTGGCCCTCTTCGGCACCAAGGACACCCAGGTCCCCCCGTCCCTCAACGCCGACCCCATGCGCGCCGTCCTCCACAACCCCCACAGCCGCGTGGAGGTCTTCCCCGACCTCAACCACCTCTTCCAGCCCGCAGTAACCGGTGAGCTCTCCGAATACGAGCAGATCGAAACCACCATCTCCCCGGAGGTGCTCCAGGCCCTGACCGCCTTCATCCTCCAACGCTGAAGCGGCAGACACACGGGCGCGTTCCGGGGCGTGATTGGATGTTCGACCCGGAACGCGCCCGTGTGTCTGCCGCTTCTTCTCAGGTGGTCACGAAGTCGATCAGCGCCCCATGCAGCAGCTCCGGATCGTCGCCGATCAGCACGTCCACCCCCATGCCGGCGAGGGCGCGGGCGCGGGCGGCGTCGTTGACGGTCCAGGCGGAGAGGCGGAAGCCGGCCACGTGGAGGGCGGCGGCCAGTTCGGCCGAGCAGGCCTCATGGTGGAGGGAGAGCGTGCGCGCGCCGAAGCGGCGCAGCATGCCCACCGGGTCGGGGCCCGGCTCGCGGGCGATCCAGCCCAGGGGGATGTCCTCGGCGGCGGCGGCGGCCATGTCCAGGATGGCGGGCTCGAAGCTCTGCACCTCCAGGTCCAGGGCCTCGCGCCAGGGGGCGAGCAGGGAACGCAGGCGGTTCCAGGAGCGCATGGACTTCACTTCCACGAAGACCGTGGAGCGGCCGGGGCGCTCGGCGAGCAGGCCCAGCACCTCGCGCAGGCTGGGCACCGGAGCGCCGGCCTTGCCGTCGTGGCCGGTGATGAAGCTCTGGGGCAGCGCGGCGATCAGGCCGTGGGGCACGTCGCGGTCGTGGTGGACCACGAAGCCGCCGTCCAACGTCTCGTGCACGTCCAGCTCCACGCCGTCGGCGGGCGACGCGGCCGCCAGGCGCATGGCCTCCAACGTGTTCTCGACGGCGCGGGCGGACCAGCCTCTGTGGGCCAGGACCAACGGTGCGGACATGGATTCTCCCTCCGGATGGAAGGGGCAAGATGGACGACGACGCCCCGCGGGGCAAGCTCAGCCGTCCGCCGGTCCCTCGGTGCTGCTGAAGGCGCCGCCGCCGGTGACCTCGTCCAGGGTGGCGAGAACGTTCACGGCGTAGGAACCGGACAATCCGAACTCGTCGCAGACGGCCTCGAACCAGCCCCGGATCTCCCTCAGGATGCCGCCCCAGGCGTCGAACGGAAGTCCCAGCGACGTGTGGGCCACCCGCACCAGCTTGCGGCAGCGGCCCTCCAGAGGCTTGATGGAGCTGGGCAGCAGGGCCGCGGTGGCGATCTGGTTGGCCAGGCTGTCGGTCAGGCCCAGCTTGTGGAGCTCTTCGGGCTCCAGGTTGTGGTGCGCCACCAGCTGCACCAGATCCTCGGGGAACTCCCAGCGCCGCAGCACCCAGGCGGTGGCGCGCGCGTGATCCCAGCCGAAGGCCTGGCGCTCCAGGTGGGACAGCTCCTTGGGGTGCCCCTCCCAGCGGGCCAGGATGGGCTGATACCTGTCCTCCCAGCACATGAGCAGCACGGGCACCGAGACGTCGGCCAGCATCATGGCCGTGAACGCCTCCTCGGGGTCGTGCCGGCATGTGCGCCGGGTGAGGGAGCGCGCCAGCAGGGCGCGCAGCAGGGTGTCGGTCCAGAACATCTCGTGGCGGAAGAACGGGCTCTTGGGCCGCGGCATGGCCTCGAGCATGGCGTAGGACAGCACGATGGAGCGGATGCGGTTGAAGCCCAGCAGGGTGATGGCGTGGCGCACGGTCTTGACCGGCACGCGCAGGGCGAACTGGGAGCTGTTGATGGTCCGCAGCACGCGCGCGCTGATCTGCGGCTCGGCGCTGACGATGAGCTCCAGGTCGTTCATGTCGGGGTCCGGCGAGTTGATCTCCGCGAGCAGGCGCGCCACGGCGGCCGGCAGCACCGGCGCCTGCACCTTGCTGAACATCTCGCTGAAGACTTCGCTGACGGTGGGCGTGGTCGTCATGTCGCTCCGGACAGGTGCTGGGGCCAGGGGTCCGCTGGGTCTTTCGAATTCCTTATCGGTCGATTTCAGACCGGCTTGAACGGCATCCGGCGGAAAAAAGCCGGCCGCGGCGGAGCGCCGCGGCCGGCCCGGACCCCCATGCCCGGCGGGGCTAGGGATTGAGGGTGTTGAGGAACTCCTCCTGCAGGTACTTGTGGCGGCCGGCGTCGGGATCGCCCTTCTCGGCCACCGGCAGGAGGAACTGGAACGGATGGGGGCTCTCCTCGGCCAGGATGCTGTGGCACAGCGTGCAGTCGTTGGAGATCGACTCGCCCGCGGGCCCCTGCAGCTCCGGGGTGTGGCACCGGAAGCAGCCGCCTCCGTTGTCATGGCCCAGGTGGCTGGGGTAGGCGCCCCAGGTGACGTTCATCCCCGGATGCACGTTGCGCTTCCAGGCCGCCTGCAGGCTGGCCGTGGCGCGGTCCAGGCCGGCGGCGAACTCCGCCGTGCGCTTGGGGTACTTGGTGCGGTACCAGCCCGCGAGGGCGGCGTCGATGCCCTGCATGGCGGCGTCGGCGTCGGCGTAGGAACCGGTCAGCGCCGCCAGGGCCCGGGCCTTGATGAACGGGATGTCCGTGGGGATCTCCCCGGACGCCATCCGCTCGTCCACGGCCTTCTCGGGATCCTCGTAGATGTGGGTGGCGCGGTTGTGGCAGTCCACGCAGTCCATGACCCGGACCGCGTCGTGCGCGCCGGCCGTCCGGTCGCGGCGCTCGAACCGCTTCCAGGTGCCGTCGGCCTGCCTGGACTCCACCCAGAGGATCTCCTCCCGCTCGTCGTCCACGGACGCGTAGCGCACCTCGTTCCGCTCGGCCACGTGCCAGTGGATCTCCCCGCGACGCTGCCCCTGCCCCGATCCCACCTTCAGACTGAGCGTGGTGTACCGGGGCGTGGAGGCCTCGTCGAAGTCGTAGCGGACCTTCTCCACGAGTCGGTCGCCGTAGAACTTGTCCGGCCAGTGGCAGTGCTCGCACGTCTCGCGCGCGGGCCGCAGCTGGCGGACCGGGGTGGGGATGGGGCGCTCGTAAAGCTTGAAGGTGGCCGAGACCATCTGCTTCAGGCCGTTGATCTTGGAATCGATGAGCGCCCCCGCGCCGTCGCCCACGTGGCAGTCCACGCAGCGGACGTGCGCGTGGGGCGAGGCCTGGTACGTGGTCCATTCCGGCTCCATGACGCCGTGGCAGGCGGTTCCGCAGAACTTGGGAGTCTCCATGAAGTGGAGCATCCGCGCCGTGCCCGCGCCCAGGAACAGGATGTTCACGAGGGTGAGCAGGAAGAACATCCGCACGATGCGGGAGCCGAAGGCGCGGCTCTCGAGCTCCGAAGGCTCGAAACGCTCGTCCATCAGCTCCCGCGTCGTCTTGCCGGTGGCGCGCTTGAGGGCGCTCCAGCCGAACGGAATGAGGATCAGGCCCAGGACGAACAGCGCCGGCAACGCCAGGTACGACACCAGCCCGATGTACGAGCTGGTGACGATGCCCAGCACGCGCAGGATCTCGATGAACAGGAAGAGCACGAAGGCCGTGGTGGTCAGCGCCACGCCCAGCGAACCCACCCAGTTCGTCGACAGTCCCCGCAGCATGTTCACGAAACGCTTGTTCATGGTCTGCTCCCGGGCTTAGTGCTGCGGAAACTGGTCGGCGTAGATCGCGGGCATCTTGCCGTCGCGGATGTCGGCCTTGATGTCGGCCGTCGGACGGTTGAACCACTGGTGCATGGGGTCGGCCATGACCTCGTCGATCATCGCGTTGACCTCGGGGTCGTCGAACGCCCGCGCGGAGACCAGGAACTTGAAGTAGAAGTTGTGGGCCACGTCGTAGATGCCGTGCCACCAGGTGTAGTCGGGGCCCATCATGGCGGCGCCGTGACGGGTGCGGCGGCCCTCGTGGTGCCACAGCTCCCAGAACTCCCACTCGATCTCGTTGGAGAAGGCCGCCGGATGCTCCATGAGCTTCCGCTCCTTGACCTTGTCCATGATCATCTTGGCCGGCTTGGCGAACTTGTCGTTGTAGAGGTTGACCAGGCCGTCGAACTGCAGGTAGTGGCCGTCCACGAAGCGCTGGCCGTGGCAGTTGATGCACACGTCCTGCATGTTCTGCCGCTTGGTCTCCCAGTTGTCGAGCTTCTTGGAGACGATGGGGCGCAGGGTCCAGCTGATGCGCTGGCCCACGTCGTGGGTGATGGCCTGGGTGGGCGTGGCGCTCATGTGGCAGGTGGCGCAGGTGGGGGCCTCGAAGTAGTCCTCGCCCACGACCCAGCGGTCGGCGTCGATGTTCATCTCATCGATGTGCGTGTAGTACGCGTTGCCGTGCTTGCTCTCCTCGTAGATCTCCTTCTGCGGATGATCCGGGCCCAGGTGGCACTTGGAGCAGGCCTCGGGCTTGCGCGCCTGGGCCTTGCTGAAGGCGTGGCGCGTGTGGCAGGCGGAGCAGGCGCCCTTGCTGCCGTCGGGGTTCAGGCGGCCGATGCCGGAGTTGGGCCAGCTCTTCATGCTCAGCATGTTGGGGCTCGCGGGATCGATCTGCACCTTGCCGCCGTGGCAGTTCTCGCAGCCCGTGATCACCACGGGATGCCCGCCGGCGGCGTGGGCCAGGTAGGCGTCGTTGGACTCGAGGATCTCGCCGGCGGTGGCGTGATGGGAGGCCTGCACCTCGCGGGCCTCCTTCTCGTGGCACTTGCCGCAGTCCTTGGGGGTCACCAGCGTGGCGATGAACGCGCCCTCGTGCGTGAAGCCGTCGGCGTCGCCGCGAGCGGCCTGGTGGCAGTCCAGGCAGGTCACGTTGTGGATGGCGTGCTGGGAGCCGTGCCACTGCCGGTACAGGCCGGGGGACTTCTCCTTGTGGCACGTCATGCACTTGCCTTCGGTGGTGTCGTCGGCGGCCAGGACGGCGCCGGCCGTCACCAGGGCCAGCAGGACGGTCAGACCGAGCAGGCGTTTCATGGGGCACTCCTTCGGGGTGGTGGACTGGCCGCGGGGCGGCCGGGATGAGGACGGCACGGGTCCTCCGGAAATCAGGCGAACCATAGATCTCTATCTCGGGGTAATCAATGGCGACTCAAGTATGAAAAACATGGACTTAGATGGTCCGGACTCGGTTCATCAGTTGCGAGGATCGGCAAATATGGAATATGTGGTAATGAAATAAGGAATTGCGGCGATTCCATCCGCGGGAGGCGCCCGCCTCGGCGCCATGACAATCTCATGAAATAATTCGCCCCGACCGGGCGGCCGGGGCGATGCGGGCTTTCCGGGAGGGACGGGAGCTAGCGGCCCCCCGCCAACCGGCACCCCAACGCGATGCTCAGCAGCTTGCTCTCCTCCGAGTCCGCGCGGCTCGTGAGCACGCACGGCGCCGTGGTGCCCACCACCGCCGCGGCCAGCCGCCCGCCCGAGAGCAGCGTGCCCGCCTTGTAGAACACGTTGCCGGATTCGATGTTCGGGAACACCAGCACGTCGGCCGCGCCGCCCACCGGCGAGTCCAGTCCCTTGATGGCGCAGGCCTCGGGGCTGAGGGCCACGTCCAGGGCCAGGGGACCGTCCACGATCGCATCGGCGAACGCGTCGCCCGACTCGTCGCGGATGGCCCGCGCCTCCACCGTGGCTTCCATCTTGGGGCTCACCTTCTCCGACGCCGCGATCAGCGCCGCCCTGGGCTTCACGATCCCGAAGCTGTGGGCCGCGTCCACGCAGTAGCGCAGGATCCGTCTCTTGGTCTCCAGGTCCGGCTTGGGGATGATGGCCACGTCGCCCACGAACAGCAGCTTGCCGTGGCGCTCCCGGTAGGCGGGCAGCTCCAGCACGGTCACGTGGCTGAGCACGCCGCCGGCGGGCATCAGGCCCTGCTCCTTGTCCAGGATGGCGCGCATGTAGTCGGCGGTGCTGACCAGGCCCTTCATGAGCACCTCGGCCTCGCCCGTCCGCACCAGGTCGCGGGCGGTGCGGGCGGCCTGGGCCATGTCCGGCTCGTGGACGATGGCGAACGCGCCGGCGTCCAGCCCGTGCTCCGCGCAGAGCTCCAGGATCCTGGCGCGGTCGCCCACAAGGGTCACCTTGGCGATGTCCTCCGCCACGGCCCGCGCCGCCGCCTGGATGGAGTTGGGGTCCTCGCCCGCGGCCACCGCCACGGTGCGGCTGGGGGCGTGGCGCAGGGAGTCGAGCAGTCCGTCCAGGGTCGTGATGGGGGTCATGCATCCACCTCCGGGGCGTAGGTGCGGGCCTCTTCCTTGCCGTTGAGCACGCGCAGCGCGCCCTTGACCAGGGCGAAGATCTCGTTCTCGCCGGGATACGCGGTCACGCCGCACCCCAGGCCGGCCACGCCGGCGGTGATGGCCTCCACCAGGCGCGCGCTGCGGGCCATGCCGCCGGTGAGCAGCACGCGGTCCAGGGGTTCGCCCTCGAAGGCCGGCAGCAGCGAGGTGATCTCCCGTGCGATGCGGTAGACCATGGCGTCGTAGACCAGGGCGGCCTCGGCGTCGCCGGCGTCGATGCGCTGCTCCACCTCGCGCAGGTCCGCGGTGCCCAGCAGATCGATGAGCCCGCCGCGGCCCTTGTTGAGCAGCTTCAGCTCCTGCTTGGTGTAGGCGCCGGAGAAGCACATCTCGATGAGCTGGCCCGGCGGCAGCGACCCGGAGCGCTGCGGGGAGAAGGGCCCTTCGCCGTTGAGGCCGTTGTTCACGTCGATGTAGCGCCCCTTGCGGTGGGCGCCCACGGTGATGCCGCCGCCCATGTGGGCCACGATCACGTTGACGTGGTCGTAGAAGGTCTCGTGCTCCTCCGCGAAGCGCCGCGCGGTGGCGATCTGGTTCAGGGCGTGGCTGATGACCAGCCGGCGGATGGCCCGGAAGCCCGTGATCTTCTGCTTCTCCCACACCTCGTCCACCACCACCGGATCCACGATGAACGCGGGCAGGTCGCGGCCGGCGCGCAGGGCGTCGGCGATCAGCGCGCCCAGGTTGCTGGCGTGCTCGCCGCCCACGCAGGCGTTCAGGTCGTCCAGCATGCGCCTGTTCACGTGGTAGGTGCCGTGGGGGATGGGGTGCACCAGGCCGCCGCGGGCGCCGATGGCGTCCAGGCTGTCCACCGTCACGCCGTGCTCCGCCAGGGCGTCTTCGACCACCTTGCGGCGCAGCTCCGCCTGGGCGGTGATGGGCTCGCTCTCGTAGGGTTCCAGCTCCGCGGCCGAGTGCTGGAGCTCCGTGGTGAAGCGCTCCAGCTCGCCCTCGTAGAACCCGATCTTGGTGCTGGTGGAGCCGGGGTTGATGGCCAGGATGCGGCGGCGGGGGAAGAAGGTGTCCTTGGGCGTCTCGTGCCAGTGGCCGAAGCGGTGCAGGCGCAGCAGGTCCGCCTTCACGGCGAGCATGGCGTCCTCGGCGGTGGAGTCCATGGCCAGGTCCACGCCCTTGAAGCGCAGGCCGAAGAGCACCGTGAACTTCTTGGCGTCCGGATAGCGCGACGCGTAGAGGTGGTAGAGCAGGTTGCCCAGGTCCAGGTTGGGGGCGATCAGCACGTTGGTGTGGCCGCTGAAGGTGCCGGCCTGGCCCTCGTCGTAGTACATGGCGGCGCGGCGCGAGAGCGCGGCGGAGATCTTCACCTCCGACTCGATGCTGATGCCCGCGTAGCGCGCGCCCTTCTCCACCCGCTGCGCCAGGATCTCCGGCACCATGCGCCCGGCCTGCCGCACCAGCTCCACGCTGGGCCCCTCGTCCGAGCCCTTGTGCGAATAGCTGACGATGGCGCCGTGGATCTCCGGCAGCACGTCCTGGGGGATGAGGTCGCGGGCGATGGCGCAGGTGCCCACCGCCGTGCGCGCCAGGGTCTCGGGCTCCATGCGCTCGTTCACGGCCACGTCGCCGAAGATCACGATGTTGTGGGGGAAGATGTCGTCCGGATGCGAGTCCGGCAGCACGAAGACGCCCGCCTCGCACATCACCCGGTTGACCTGCAGCAGCCGCAGCATGGGGCGGAAGTACTCGCGGGGCTCGTGGGTCATGCCGCCCACCACCACGTCGGCGTGGCCGCGGCGCACGGCCATCACGCCGAAGCGCGCCGGCTCCACCAGCATGGCCCGCGCCTGCTCGAAGCTCTCGGCCCGCCGCAGCTCCGGCGGCAGGGACACGCACTCCTGAGCGAACTCGTCCAGCAGCGCATCCTCCGCGGCGGGATCCACGAAGGCCGCCTCGCCGAAGGTGAACTCCTGCCGCACCGCGTCGATGTGGCCCAGGTGCTTGGCGGCTACCGCCCGCACGGCCGCCTCCGGCGCCAGGAACACCAGCTTGGCGAAGCGCGACAGGTGGCAGGCCGCCTCCACGATGCGCGGCTCGGTGGGCTCGGTGAGCACCACGGTGGGCTTGGCGCGCATGACCTGCAGGAGCTGCCGCTCCAGGGATCCGCCGATGTCGTACATGGCCGCCTCCGAAGGGGTGGGGGGTGTCCGGCCCAAGGTGGTCAACGGCGGGCCTGTTATCAAATCGACAACGAGCGTGGCCGCCGCCGCTCCCGGCTTGTCGCCCCCCGCGGCCGATGGTACGTTCGCCGCCTCGAACCCCCAGCGGAGGATGTACGCCCGTGCCCCTGCCCTGTCCGCCCGAGTCCGACGCCGCGCCCGGCCTGGAGACCGCCCGCCGCCGCCTGCTGGCCGTGCTGGGCGCCGCGCCGCCGCGCTGGCTGCTGGTCCATGTGCCCAGCCAGACCCTGCGCCTGGTGGTGGACGGACGCGTGGCGCGCAGCTTCGGCGTGAGCACCGCGGCGGCGGGCGTGAGCGGGGTGGAGGGCTCCTTCGGCACGCCGCCGGGCGTGCACCGCATCGATCGCAAGATCGGCGCCGGCCACCCCGTGGGCACCTGGTTCCGCAGCCGTGAGCCGGTGGGACGCTGGCCCCAGGACGATCCCGACGGCGAGGACCTCATCCTCAGCCGCATCCTCACGCTGGACGGCTGCGAGGAAGGCCTGAACCGCGGTCCGGGCTGCGACTCGCGCGAGCGCTTCATCTACATCCACGGCACCAACCACGAGGGCGGCATCGGGCGGCCCTGCAGCCACGGCTGCGTGCGCCTGAGCAACGCCGACGTGATCCACCTCTATGAGCTGGTGGAGGAGGGGGATCCGGTTGTCGTCGTCTGAGGGCTGGCTCCACTTCTGCGGGGCGGGGGGCAGCGGCATGAGCGCCCTGGCCCAGATCCACGCCTGGCGCGGCGGGCGCTGCACGGGCTCGGACCGCGCCTTCGACCAGGGCGAGCGGGCGGCTGTGCGTGCGGCCCTGGCGGCGGCGGGCGTGGAGATCGTGCCCCAGGACGGCACCTGGCCCCGGGCCGGCTGCGAGGCCCTGGTGGCCAGCACCGCCGTGGAGGACTCGGTGCCCGACGTGCGCGCCGCCCGCGCCGCGGGCGTGCCCATCCTGCACCGCAGCGAGCTGCTGGCGCGCTACGTGGCCGAGCGCGACGGCATCGCCGTGACCGGCACCAGCGGCAAGTCCACCACCACGGCCATGGTGGCCGAGATCCTCATGCACGCCGGCCTGGACCCCACCGTGATCACCGGCGGCGCCCTGGTGCGCCTGGAGGAGCGCGGCCTGCTGGGCAACGCCCTGGCCGGAAACGGACCCCACGTGGTGCTGGAGGCCGACGAGTCCGACGGCAGCCTGGTCAACTACCATCCCTGGGCCGCGCTGATCCTCAACCTGCAGCGCGACCACAAGGAGCCCGCCGAGGTGCTGGCCATGTTCCGCACCCTGGCCGCCCAGACCCGCGGCCCGCTGGTGCTGGGCGACGATCCCGCCCTGGACCCTCTGCTGGCGGCCCCGCCCCCGGGCGGCGTGATCCGCGCCGGCCTGGCCCCCGGCTGCGACGTGCGCGCCGTGGACCTGGAGCTGGCGTCGGACCGCAGCCGCTTCACGGTGGACGGCGTGGGTTTCGAGCTGCCGCTGCCCGGCGAGCACAACGTGCGCGACGCCGTGGCCGCCGTCGCCGTGGCCCGGGCCGCCGGCGTGGACCCGGCCGCCGCCGCCGCCGCCCTGCGCGGCTTCCGCGGCGTGGCCCGCCGCTTCCAGGTCGTGGGCGAGCGCGGCGGCGTGACCGTGGTGGACGACTTCGCCCACAACCCCGACAAGCTGCGCGCCGCCCTGGCCGCCGCCCGCCTGCGCGGCGGCCGCGTGCTGGCCTTCTTCCAGCCCCACGGCTACGGCCCCACCCGCTTCCTCTTCCCGGACCTGGTGACCGCCTTCGGCGAGGCCCTGGCTCCCGACGACGTGCTCTGGCTGCCCCCCATCTACTATGCCGGCGGCTCCGTCACCCGCGACGTGGAGTCCACGGACCTGACCGCCGCCGTGCGCGCCCGCGGCCGCGACGCCCGCGATCTGGAGCACCGCGACGCGCTGCCCGCCGCGGTGGCCGCCGCCGCCCGCCCCGGCGACGTGGTCCTGGTGCTGGGCGCCCGCGACCCCTCCCTCTCCGACCTGGCCCGCGCCGTGGCCGCCGCCCTGCCGGATCCCCGCTGACGCCCCTCCCGCGCCGCCGTCCTGGCACACCCCGTGCAAAATGGCCGTCGGGTTTCCGGGGCCATTCCGCCCCGGCCTGAACGCTGGAGGAGCAACTCGTTGCGATGTAGTCCGTTAGACGATCGGATCGCCGTGCGTGACGATCGGCCGGTCCCCGTCCTCAAGGATGGAGGATGAGAATCTTGCGCCCATTGACAGGATCTCGGTCCCGTTTCTGGTCCTGCGTGGTCCTCGTCGCCGCCCTCTGCGCGGCCGACGGCGGGCCGTCGTCGGCCCAGGACGTGGGCTTCCTGATGGGCGAGAAGATCGGGGAGAAGGCGGAGGTGGCGGTCATCATGGACCAGCAGATGGACTTCGGCGTGGTGGCGGACAAGAACGGCGCCGTGACCCTGGGCCTGGCCGACGCCATCACCGCGGATCCCCAGTTCATCCACTACGGCGGCTCCCCCTACTCCGCCATCTACACCATCACGGGTGACCCCAACACCGCCGTAGACGTGTCCGTGAGCGCCACGGCCGCCAACGGCCTGAGCCTGGCCAATTTCGTGTCCAGCGAGGGGCCCATCCCCCTGATCGCCGTCAACCTCGACGGCACCGGCGAGCTGATCCTCACCATCGGCGCCACCCTCACGGTGGATGCCGCCCAGGCCAGCGTCGGACCCAACCAGACCGTCTCCTACACCATCACCACCACCTACAACTGAGCCCCGGCCCCGTCGCTGGGACCGACAAGGCACGGTCATTGCAACCCTGCCCATGGCATCGGTGCGCCTAATGGCGTAACGGCAACAAAGACAATGGCTTCGCATCGTGGAGGTTTCTGGATGCGCCGGACCAAGTTTCCCTTCGCTTGGATTGTGTTCGTATTCGTGTCGCTTGTGGTCGGGTTGGGACCACGGGTGAGCCGGGCCCAGGGGGTGTCCGTGACACCTTTGAGGGTTCTTTTTGATGGACGGGAACGATCGACGACGGTCTTCCTGTCCAACCGCACCTCCACCCAGAACACGTACCGCATCTCGTTGGTGAACCGGAGGATGCTGCCCGACGGCGACATCGTGCCGGCGGACGAGGCGGGGCCGGGCGAGTACTTCGCCGACGAGATGATCAGCTTCTCGCCGCGCCGAGTCTCCATCGCGCCCCAGTCGGCCCAGACCATCCGGCTGCTGGTGCGGCGTCCGCGGGGCAACTTCCCGGAGAACGTGGAGTTCCGCACCCACATGTCCATCCAGTCCATCCCGCCCACGCCGCGGCTGGAGGACCTGGAGACCAACGACAAGCTCATCGAGGAGCAGCGCCTGCTGGTGCAGCCGGTGGTGACGGTGGAGACGGTGATCCCGGTGCTGATCCGCTTCGGGAACCCGCAGGCCACCATCGCGCTGACCAATCCCCGGCTGAAGCTGCGCGGCCCCGAGCTGTCCGAACCCCAGCTCGTGGTGGATCTGGTGCGCGCCGGCGACCGCTCCGTCTACGGCGACCTGGAGGTCTTCCACGTGCGGCCCGACGGCTCGCGCGAGAGCATCTACGTGTCCCGCGGCCTGGCCGTGTACTGCCCCCTCGAGGTGAGGACCAAGACGATCCGGATGAAGGGCGTCGACCCCGCGGGGCTGACGACCGGGTCGCTGCTGGTCCGTTTCGAGGAGACGCCGGAGATGAACGGCGACCAGGTGGCCGAGCTCGTCGTTCCCCTGAGCACGGAGACCGCCTCGCTGCGATGACGCCCGGATCGACAGGAATCGCCAGGCTCCTCGGAGCGCTGCTGACGGCCGGCTGGCTCGCCGGTTCCGTCGCGGTCGTCTGCGCGCAGACGTCCGAGCGGTTCCCGTCGCCGGAGACCGCCGCGGCGGACAGCTCCGTCCTGGTCTCCCTGTCGGACGAGCACCTGCTGGTGCTGGAGGTGCGCCTGGAGCGCGAGGGCAGCGGCCACGGCCTGCTGGCCTACTCCCACGGCGACGGCGTCCTGATCCCCCTGGGCGAGCTGGCCTCCATCCTGGAGCTGGCCATCATGACCGACGCTCCCGGCGGCCGCGCCGAGGGCTGGGTGGTCAGCGAGGACCGCACCTTCGTGCTGGACCTCAACACCCGCGAGCTGATCGTGGACGGCGTGCCCGCCGAGCTGCCCCCCGGCGCGGTGGGTTCCGACGGCACGGACCTCTTCATCCGCGACGACCTGCTGCAGCGCTGGCTGCCCGTGGACCTGGACCTGAACTTCGCCCGCATGAACCTGGTGCTGACGCCCCGGGAGCTGCTGCCTTACCAGTCGCGGCGCCAGCGCGAGGAGCAGCGCGCCCGCTGGCTGTCGCGCCACGGCCGCGACGAGCTGGCCTATCCCCTCTGGGTGGCCCCGTACCGCATGTGGAGCTGGCCCATGACCGACGCCACGCTGGCCCTCCACTCCAGCGTGGACGGCACGCGCACGCGCTTCTCGTCGCAGACCTGGGCCGACGTGGGCGGCCTGTCCGCCAACCTCTTCCTGACCCATGTGGACGCCGGCGAGGCCTCGCGCACCACGGCCCTGCTCAAGGCCGGCCGCTGGGATCCCGACGGCCGCATGCTGGGCCGCCTGGGCGCCACCCATTTCGAGTTCGGCGACCTGGACATCTCCCGCGTGCCCCTGATCTCGGGCAGCAAGCGCGGCCTGGGCTTCACGCTCACCAACCGCGACATCAAGCGCACCCGCGACTTCGACGTGACCGAGGTGCGCGGCGAGGCCCCGCCCGGCTGGGAGGCCGAGCTCTACATCAACGGCACCCTCTTCGACTTCCAGACCGTGGGGGAGGACGGGCGCTACGTGTTCGGCGACGTGCCCCTGGTGGTGGGCGAGAACTCGTTCCGCACCGTGCTCTACGGCCCCCGCGGCGAGAAGCGCACGGTCATGGAGCACGCCAACATCAGCCCGGTGATGACCGACGTGGGCGAGCTGAAGTACACGGTGACCATGCTGCACGAGGGATCGGCCCTGCTGGCCGACACGCCGGTGACCACCACGGACGCCCGCCCCTGGAACCACCAGCTGGGCCTGTCCTACGCCCTGACCAACGAGAGCGCCCTGGAGATGGACGTCTCCAGCCTGAGCTTCGGCGAGGACCGCGAGCTGTTCACCAGCGTCACCAGCCACAACTCCCTGGGCAAGGTCCACCTGGAGAGCATCGGCGCCCTGAGCACCGACGGCGGCCGGGCCGCCAGCCTGGGCGCCCGCTCGCGCCTGGCCGGCCAGAGCCTCTTCGCCCAGACCGGCTGGAACGACGCCTACCTGGCCGAATCCCCCGACGGCTACCAGTACGTGGACCGCCAGACCCAGGTCCGTGCGGGCGGCAGCCTGGTCCGCACGGCGCGCCGGAGCCTCAACTACGGCCTGGCCTCCATCCAGCGCGATTGGCGCGGCAGCAGTCTGCGCGAGGAGCGAGAGTACCAGTTCCGTCTCTCCGGCAACCTGGGCAAGGTGCTGCTGGCGCACAGCCTGCACTCCCGGCATCGCGTCACCACGGACGGCGACGAGCGCACCCTGCTGGGATCGCTGCTGTCGCGCACCTGGGCGGGACCGCTGTCGCTGCGCGGCGACCTGAACTACGAGCTGGATCCCGGCCGCCTGCGCTCGGCGTCGGCCACGGCCACCTGGTACCGGGACGACAGCCTGCAGGCCACGCTGCGCCTGAACCACTACCTGCAGGACAGCTTCGGGCGCGACGGCGTGGACCTGGAGCTCACGCGCCTGTTCAAGCGCTTCACCATGGGCGCCAACCTGCGCTGGTACGAGCAGGAGGGCGTGACCTTCGGCCTGACCATGGGCACCTTCCTGGCCCGCGACCAGCGGTCCAACACCTGGGTCTCCACGCACCGCCGCCTGGCCAACCGCACGGCCGCGTCGGTACGCGCCTTCGTGGACCTGGACAACAACGGCCGCTACGACAACGACGACATCCCCCTGGCCGGCGTGGGCTTCCTGAACCTCTCGGCCTGGCGGGACATCCGCACCAACGTCAACGGCATCGCCCTGCTGCCGGGCGTGCAGGTCCATCGGCCCCAGACCATCGAGCTGGACATGAGCACGGTGGACGATCCCTACCTGATCCCCCGCACCAAGGGCGCCAACGTCATGGGCCACCCCGGCGGCATCGTGGCCGTGGAGCTGCCGTTCGCCTACGCCGGCGAGGTGGAGGGCATCGTGGTGGATGCGGCCTTCCCGGAGCTCTCGGTGCGGCACGTGGGCCTGGAGCTGGTGGACGCGGAGGGCCGGCGCGTGAGCTCGTCGGTGACGGAGTTCGACGGGTTCTACTACCTGCCCGAGGTGCTGCCCGGCGAGTACGAGCTGCGGGTCATCCCGGCCACCCTGAACCAGCGGCTGTACCTGGTGCCGGAGCCCATGACGGTGACGGTGCCCGGCGGCGGCGGTTTCGTGCAGGGGCCCGACGTGGTCCTGCAGCGCCGCGAGGCCGTGCGCGCCACGGGGGCGCCGACCGCGGCCGCCGGGACGACCGACGTGCCGGTGGATCTGGAGGGGGAGGGCGATGCGGAGCAGGCGCCCGCGCCGGACGCCGCGACCGACGCCGCGACCGACGCCGCGCCGATCCAGGAGGACGTCCGGAGCGTCCCGACGCGTCCGGAGGCCGCGGCGGCCTCCGCCCCGGCGGCGGCGTCGGCGCAGCTCCAGCCGCAACCAGCCCCCGCGTCCGCGGCCACGGACACCGTGCCCCGGCCCAGGCTCGTGCCCACGACCAAGCTGCCGGCCGCGCCGGCGCCGGGGCTGGCCCCCGCCGACACGCTGCTGGAGGCCGTCCGCCGGTTCCTGCGGCTGCCTCGTGATCGGAACTGTACCGGGAAGTAGGTCCGCCTACTCGATGGTCACGGTGAGCCGGCAGGTCATCTGGTTCTCCTCCCAGCGCACCCAGCCGTCCCCCCGCTCCACGTAGGACACGTGGCGGAGCGGGCTCACGCCGTCATCCGTCACCAGGTCCACGCGCGCCGCCACGCCCGGCGGGCATTCCAGGCGCACGCCGCGGCTCCAGTCGGAAGAGCCTTCCGTGGGAAGGGAGATCTCCACGTGGGGCACGATCTCCACGCGGGCGCTGGTCTCCAGCACGAAGGCGGCCGCCGGGGAGGCGGCGAGCAGCAGCGCGGCGAAGGCGAGGCGGGCGGTCATGGTGCGGTTCCTCGGGATGTCCGGGCCGGGGCCGCCGGGGCGCGGCCGTTCCCATCGCGTGCCGCGCGATCCTACCATGCTGCATGAAGCCCTGTCCAGCCGCGCGGAACCGCGCCTTTTCCCGCCGCGGCGCAGGGCGGAAAAAAATTCCAAAAAAGGCTCAAGCCTTCCCGGGGGGATCCGATGACATCCGTGGGTTGAGAATTGAGGTCCAGCCCAACAAGAGTTCGACGGATGGATTCCAACGTGTGCAAAAGGAGTGTGCAATGAAAAGCCTCAAGACCCTCTCAACTCTGGTGTTCGTCACCCTGTGCGCGATGAACGCGATGGCGTTCGACCTGACCACCACGGCCGCGGTCGAGGTCGTCGAGGGCATCAGCATGGTCCAGGTCACCCAGATGAACTTCGGCCAGGTCGCCGACCACGACGGTACCCTGACCGTCACCACGGATGCCGCCGTGGCCATGACCGACCCCAACTTCATCTCCTTCGACGACACCGGCTACACCCCCGGTATCTTCACCGTGACCTCGATCCCGAGTGCTTCGGTCAACGCCACGTTCACCGATTCCGACGACGTCGCCGGCGTGAACCTGTCGGCCTTCGCGGTGTCCGTGAACGGCGCCGCCGATGAGGGCGACCTGACCGACATCACCCAGCAGAACACGGACGACACCTGGAACGTCGGCGCGACCCTGACCATCGTCGCCGCGGACGCTCTCGTCGGTGTGCACGCTCCTGGCTACACGATCTCCGTCGTGCTCAACTAACGGCAGCGATCGAGAGCGTCGGAGGGGAGGCCGCAAGGCCTCCCCTCTTCTGCGTCCCCCCGCATCCGGTGGTTGCGGGATTCCCCGGGTTCGTGGCAGTCTCTCCCGGGCGCCGCCGAAGGAGCGCGGGCGCCCCAAGGGGGGAGAACATGCCAATGGATCGGATGAGGACCGCGAGCCGGGAGATCCGACCCGCGGTTGCGGCCGTCCTGATGGCCGTCGTCCTGGCGGGCTGCGCGGGCCGCGGCGTCACGCCGGCCGCCGCGCCGGATGCGCCCGCGGTCGCCGCCGGGCGCGACGCCGTCACCCTGCACATGATCCAGCTCGTGCGGTCGGGCCGCGTGGCGGAGGCCCGCGCCTCGGTGCGGGAGTACACGGCCGTCCACCCGGGCGACGGCACCATGCTCTACAACCTGGCCTGCCTGGACCTCATGGCGGCGGACCGGGAGACGGCCCTGGCCAACCTGGAGTCGGCCCTGGGCGCCGGCTACACCAACTTCCGCCTCATGGAGAAGGACCGCAGCCTCTCCGCGCTGCGCGACGATCCCCGCTATCTCGACCTGGTGGAGCGGTACGAATCCGCCCTGCACGACACCCTCGAATCCCGCGCCCTGTTCCTTGAGGCCGGCTACGAACAGTCCGGCGTGCCCCTGCATGCGGCCGACCCCGTGGCGGGGCTGCGGGCCGCGCTGACCGTGGGCTACGACCGCGACGCCCTGACCCTGGCCGTGGACGCCCGTGATCCGGGCTTCACGGCGGACGCCCGTCCCTGGCAGGGCGGCGCGGGCCTGGTGGTGGAGCTGGTCCGCCCCATCGGCCACGACGACTACGAATCCCGCTCCTTCCACGCCGTGGCCGTGGGCCTGGACCAGGGCGAGCCCCGCGCCTGGCTGGTCTCCGTGGACGGCGAGCCGTGCGAAACGCCGCTGGCCGACGTGCCGGTCGAACTGACGCGCCGCGGCGCCGACGTGCGCTGGCAAGTCACGCTCCCCTGGTCGATCTTCCGTCCCTACGGCCCGCCCCTGGATCTGGAGATGGGCCTGAACGTGGTCTACGTGGGGGCCGGAACGGGGAGCTCGCGCCCCACCGTGGCCCTGATGCCGGAGGCCCGCCTGCCCTGGGAAGGCGATCCCTGGCGCCGCTACGTGCCCGTGCAGTTCCTGGACAGTGACCGCTCCCGCCCCAGCGCCTCCGGACGCCTCTCCAACCGCCTGGTTGAGGGGCCCGTGGTGGCGCTGGAGGCCGGCGCGTGGTGCGCGTCGGGGGGCGAGGGCCATTGGACCCTGGAGGTCCTGGCCGGAAACCACGCGGCCCAGCCCGCCCAGCCCCGCCTGTGGCCCTGCACGGAAGGCCCCAACTTCTTCGACACCACCCTGGACGTGGAAGCCCTGCCCACGGGCCTCTACCGCCTGCGGGCCCGCTGCACCCTGCCCGACGGGGTGGAGCTGATCCTGGACGAGCCCTTCTACAGCCTGCGCGAAGCCGACGTGGACGACCTCAACCGCCGCCTCTACGAGCTGGACTCGCCGCGGGCCCAGCTGGTGCGGTACCAGCTCTTCGTGTTCGCCCATGACCTGGACCGGCGGCATCCCCTGGCGCCCGTGGAGCCCCTGGACGCCGAGTTCCGGCGCATCCGGGGCCTGGTGGAGGATCTGGAAGCGGGCCGTCCCGTGCTGCCGGACTCCGGACCGTTCCTGGGCGGCTTCAACGTGGACACCATGATCCAGCGCAGCTGCGCGCTGCACCTGCCGTCGGGCTGGCGGGAGGCCGTCGAGCCCCACCTGCTGATCATCGTGCCGCCGGCGCCGGGCGAGGAGCAGGCCCTGGCCAAGGCGGTGGGGGAGCGCCGCGAGGACCTCATCGTGCTGGTTCCGCAGTCCCACGGCGCCACGGGGCTGGACCTGGACCGCGCCACCCGCCACACGGTGGCGGCCCTGGCGTGGGCCCGGGAGCTCTTCGGCGCCGGGCGCATCACCCTGGCGGGCCTGGGGGGGGGCGCCGACGCGGCCTTGGCCGTTGCGGCGCTTCGACCGGATCTGGTCTCGGAGCTGCTGCTGGAGACCGACGATCTCGGCGAGGCCGGAGCGGCTGGACTCGCGGAGCTCCTGGAAGCGGCCGACGCGCTGCCGCCCATGCTGCTGGTGGCGTCGCGGGCGGGGGAGGCGCATCTGAACGACGTGGCCGACGTGGTGCGCTCCCACGGCGGCCGCGTGCTCGGCGGTACTCTGGATCCCGGGGCGCCGGTGACCGCCTGGCTCGCCGACGTCGCCCCGCGGTGACTCCCTTCCACCACATCCGCACCGCGGACGGCGCGCCCTGGCTGGAGCGCGCCGCCCGCGCCGTGCCCGGCCTGCGCCACGCCCTGACCACCGAGGCCGGCCCCGACCTGCGCGGCGATCCCGGGGCGCCGGACCACGCCGACGCCGTGGCCGCCTTGGCCGCCCACGCCGGCCTGCCCCACGCCGCCTGGGTGCGCCAGGTCCACGGCGGCACCGTGCTGCGCGCCGACGCTCCCGGCTGCGGCGGCGAGGCCGACGCCCTCTGGACCGACCGCCCCGGCCTGGGCGTGGTGGGCCGGGGCGCCGACTGCCCCATCGTGGTGGTTGCCGGAACGCGCGCCGACGGCGGCCCTCTCTGGGGCATGGCCCACGCCTCCTGGCGCTCCACCCTGGCGGGCATCGTGACCGGGCTGATGGAGGCGCTGACGGGAGCGGGCCTGGAGCCCGCCACGGCCGCGGCCGCCGTCGCGCCATCGGCCGGACCCTGCTGCTACGAGGTGGGCGAGGAGGTGCGCGCCGCCTTCCTGGCCGGCCTGGGGCCGCACGCCGGCGCCTTCTTCCGCGAGACAGGCCGACGCCCGCGCCTGGACCTCTGGGCCGCCAACGTGGACGCCCTGGCCCGCGCCGGCGTGGCGCCGGAGCGGGTGGCGGTGGACGGCCGCTGCACCCTGTGCGGGCGCGGCTTTCCCAGCTATCGGCGCCAGGGGGACGACGCCGGGCGCATGGGCGTGCTGGTGGGCGTCGTTCCCGAGACCTGATCGGCCCTAATTCTATACCAAAAGAAAAGAATTTGACCCACCCCCTTGGGATCTGCCATCATCCCAAGTGCTTACCGGCATCGGGGGTGATGCCGTCCCGACATCGCAGGAAAAAACCGCTCGAGCATGTGACTCGAGGCGCGGCCCCGTGTCTGCTGTTTCGGCCGGGGCGTCGGCGCCCACAGCTTCTGCCCGACACCCTCATGCCGTCCCGTCCGACCCCTTGCGGACGGGAGAGCAGGGAGGCTCGCGCTCCGGCCACATGCAGATCCCGGCGGGGTAGGAGGGAATCCGGGAAGGCTCTCGAAACCGGGCGGGTCGAGAGAGCACCCGGAGAGAGGGCCCGGAGCTTCGGCTCCGGGCCCTTGTTCGTTCGGACAACAAACGTGAAGCGGCTCAGCCGTGGAGCGGCGTGTCGTAGCAGGCCTGAGCGGCCTCGCGCAGCACCTCGCTCAGGGTGGGATGGGCGTGGCAGACCCGCGCCAGGTCCTCGCTGCTGGCGCCGTAGGCCATGGCCGCGGCGGCCTCGGCGATGAGGTCGCCGGCCCGCGGGCCAACGATGTGGACGCCCAGCAGCCGGTCCGTCTCCTTGTGGGCCAGCACCTTCACGCGACCGTCGGCGTGGCCCAGGGCCAGGGCGCGGCCGTTGGCGCGGAAGGGCGCCACCCCCTTGCGGTACGGCACGCCGTCGGCCTTGAGGTCCTCCTCGGTGCGGCCCACGCCGGCCACCTCCGGGTCCGTGTAGCAGATGGCCGGCACCAGGGCGGGGTCGAAGGCGGCGGCCTTGCCCGCCAGACGCTCCACGCAGGCCACGGCCTCGTCGGTGGCCTTGTGGGCCAGCATGGCGCCGCCGATCACGTCGCCCACCGCGAACACGCCCGCGGCCGACGTCTCGCAGCTCCCGTTCACGGGGATGAAGCCGCGGCGGTCCGTCGCCACGCCCACGCTCTCCAGCCCCAACCCCGCCGTGTGCGGCCGGCGGCCGACGGCCACAAGCACCCGCGCCGCGGTCAGGGGCTCGCGGCCCTCCACGTCCACGCGCACCTGCTTGCCCTGCACCTCCGCGCCGGTCACCTTGGCCTTCAGCACGAACTCCAGGCCCTGGTCCTTGAAGAAGCGCAGGGCCGTACGGGCGATCTCGGCGTCGGTGCCGGGCAGGATGCGGTCCAGGTACTCCAACACGGTGATCTTGGCCCCCAGCCGGCTCCACACCGAACCCAGCTCCAGGCCGATGGCGCCCGCGCCGATCACGATCAGGCTCTCCGGCACCGCCGGGTAGGCCAGCGCCGTGGTGGAGTCGCCGATGCGGTCGCCGTCGCGGGTCACCCCGGGCAGGTCCGCCGGCTCGCTGCCGGTGGCGATCAGCACCTTGCCGGCCTTCAGCACCGTCTCGGCGCCGTCCGCTCCGGTCACCACCACGCGGCCGGGACCGTCCAGCCGGCCGTCCCCCGCGTAGCGCGTCACCCTCAGCTTCTGGAACAGGCCGGCGATGCCGTCGGTCAGGGCCGTGACGATCTCGTCCTTGCGCCCGTGCATGGCCTTCAGGTCCAGCTTGGGCCTGGCCACCTTCACGCCGTGGGCGGCCAGGGCGCCCTGGGCCTCGTGGAACTTCTCGCTGCTCTCCAGCAGGGCCTTGCTGGGGATGCAGCCCACGCGCAGGCAGGTGCCGCCCAGGCGCTCCTCGCGCTCGATGCAGGCCGTGTCCAGCCCCAGCTGCGCCGCGCGCAGGGCCGCCGCGTAGCCGGCCGGGCCCGCGCCGATGATCACCAGGTCATGGGTGCGCTCGCTCATGGCATCGCCTCAGATCTTGAGCAGCAGGCGCTCCGGCGCCTCCACCACGTTCTTGATGTGCTTGAGGAAGGTCACGGCCTCGCGCCCGTCCACCAGGCGGTGGTCGTAGGTCAGCGCGATGTACATCATGGGCCGGATGACCACCTGGCCGTCCAGCGCCACGGGCCGATCCTGGATGCCGTGCAGCCCCAGCACGCCGCTCTGGGGCGGGTTGACGATGGGCGTGCTCAGCAGGCTGCCGTACACGCCGCCGTTGCTGATGGTGAAGGTGCCGCCCTCCAGCTCCTCCAGCTCGATGCGGTTGGCCGCGGCCCGTTCGGCGAAGTCGGCGATGGTCTGCTCCATGGCGCCGAACTCCAGCCCCTCCGCGTTGCGGATCACCGGCACCACCAGGCCCTTGCCGCCGCCCACGGCGATGCCGATGTCGCAGTACTCGTGCTGCACGATGGTCTTGTCGTCGCGGATCTGGGCGTTGAGCGCCGGCACCTCCTCCAGGGCCTCCACCACCGCGCGCACGAAGAAGCTCATGAAGCCCAGCTTCACCCCGTGCTTCTTCACGAAGGCGTCCTGGAACTGGGCGCGCATGGCCTTGACCCGCGTCATGTCCACCTCGTTGAAGGTGGTCAGCAGGGCGGCCTCGTGCTGCGACTGCACCAGGCGCCGCGCGATGGTGCGGCGGATGGGGCTCATGGGCGTCTCGCGCACCTCGCGGCTGCCGGGGACGGGGGCGGGCCGGGGCGCGGGCGAGGCCTTGGGCGTCGCCGCGGGGGCGGGCTTGGACGCGGCCGGGGCGGGCTTGCTCCTGCCCGCGGCGGCCTGGGCGGCGTCCTCCTTGAGCACGCGGCCGCCGGGGCCGCTGCCCTTCACGTCGCCGGCGGACAGGCCGGCCTCGTCCAGGACGCGGCGGGCGGCGGGCATCACGTGGCCCGCGGCGGCCGGGGCATCGGTTGCGGCCGTGGGCGCGGCGTCCGTCGCCGCGGCGGCCTCGCCGTCGGCGTCGATGCGGCCCAGCAGGTCGCCCGTGGACGCCTCTTCGCCTTCCTGCACCGCGATCTCCTGCAGCACGCCGGCCGCGGGGGCGGGCACCTCCACCGTGGCCTTGTCGGACTCCAGCTCCACCACGGGTTCGTCCAGCGCCACGGCGTCGCCGGGCTTCTTCAGCCAGGCCGAGACCATGACCGTGGTGATGGATTCGCCCAGGTCGGGCACCTTCACGTCCACCGGCTTCATTCCATCTCCTTCGCGAGGGCAATCCAGGTGCCCGTGATCAGTCCGCGGGTCTCGTCCAGGTCTCCGTACACGGCGTCCAGCAGGTGGCGCAGCTCCACGTGGTGGGCCGCGGCCGAGCCGGTGGCCGGGCTGGCGGCCTCGGGCCGGCAGGCGCCCAGCAGGGGGCGTCCCAGCAGCTCGCCGCCGCCGCGGTAGCGCAGGAAGGGCCAGACGCCCATGTTGGCCGGCTCCTCCTGGGCCCAGATCAGCGGCACGTCGGCGGGCAGATCCGCGAGCACGAGCTTCAGGCTGCGCTCGGGGAAGGGATAGAGCTGCTCCAGGCGCACCAGGGCCACGTCGTGGCGCTCCAGGCGGCGGCGCTCCTCCAGCAGATCGTAGTACACCTTGCCGCTGCAGAGCACGATGCGCGACACGTCGGCGCCCACGCCGTCGTCGGCCAGCACGGTCTGGAAGGTGGGCGCGGCCAGGTCGTCCAGGGACGACACGCACTCCGGGTGCCGCAGCAGGCTCTTGGGGGTCATCAGCACCAGGGGCTTGCGCCAGTGGCGCAGCACCTGCCGCCGCAGCACGTGGAAGTACTGGCCCGGCGTGGTGGGGTTGGCGATCTGCAGGTTGTCCTCGGCCGCCAGGTTCAGGAACCGCTCCAGGCGGGCGCTGGAGTGCTCGGGGCCCATGCCCTCCAGGCCGTGGGGCAGCAGCAGGATCAGGCCCGACAGCATCCCCCACTTGCTCTCGCCGCTGGCGATGAACTGGTCGATGATGGGCTGCGCCACGTTGCAGAAGTCGCCGAACTGGGCCTCCCAGGCCACCAGCGCCTCCGGGTAGGTGAGGCTGTAGCCGTACTCGAAGCCCAGGGCCGCCATCTCCGACAGGGGGCTGTTCACGAACTCCACCACGCCCTGCTGCGGGGCCACGTGCTGCAGAGGCACGTGCACGCGGCCGTTCTCCACGTCGTGCAGCGCCGCGTGGCGCTGGCTGAAGGTGCCGCGCTGGCAGTCCTGGCCGCTGAAGCGGATGGGGTGCCCCTCGGCCGCCAGCGTGCCCAGGGCCAGGGCCTCCGCCGCCGCCCAGTCCAGGGGCTTCTCGCCCGCGGCCATGGCGCGCCGCTGCTCCAGCAGGCGCCGGATCTTGGGGTGGGGGTGGAAGTCGTCGGGATGGGACGTGGCCGCTTCCAGCACGGACCGCAGCACGTCCACCTCCACGCCCGTGTGCACCGGCGGGCCCAGGGGCACCGGGCCGCCGGAGTACTCCTTCCAGACCGGGCCCAGCACGCGGGGGCGCTCCGCGGGAGGCTTGCGCGACTCGTCGCTCTCGCGCACGTCGTCCAGGATCTCCTGCAGGCGCGTGCGGCGGTCCACGGCCATGCGGTCCGCCTGCTCCTTGGTGATGTTGCCGGTGCGCGTCAGCCGGTCCACGTACCCAAGGCGCACGGAGTCGCGCTTGCGGATCTGCTGGTAGAGCAGGGGCTGGGTGAAGGCGGGCTCGTCGGTCTCGTTGTGGCCGCGGCGGCGGTAGCAGTACATGTCGATGATCACGTCGCGCTGGAACTCGCGCCGGTAGTCCATGGCCAGGGTCACCACCTGGGCCACGGCCTCGGGATCCTCGCCGTTCACGTGGAACACGGGCACCTGGAGCATCTTGGCCACGTCGGTGCAGTAGCGCGTGGAGCGGGCGTCCTCCGGGTCGGTGGTGAAGCCGATCTGGTTGTTGACCACCACGTGCAGGCTGCCGCCGGTGCGGTAGCCGCGCAGCTCCGAGAGGTTCAGCGTCTCCTGGATCACGCCCTGGCCGATGAACGCGGCGTCGCCGTGGATCAGGACGGCCATGCTCTTGGCATGGCCGGCGTCGCCGGTGCGCTCCTGCCGCGCGCGGATGCGGCCCATGGCCACCGGGCTCACGAACTCCAGATGGCTGGGGTTGAAGCACAGGCTCATGTGCACCAGCTGGCCCTGGCGCGTGGTCCAGTCCGAGTGGTGGCCCTGGTGGTACTTCACGTCGCCGTGGCCCAGGTAGCGCTCGGCGTCGGCGTCCTCGAACTCCTGGAAGATGCGCTGGGGGCTCTTGCCCAGGATGTTGGCCAGCACGTTCAGGCGCCCGCGGTGGGCCATGCCGATGACCACGTTGTCCAGGCCCTGCTGCCCCGCATGCTCGATGGCCATGTCCAGCAGGGGGATGAGCGTCTCCGCGCCCTCCAGGCTGAACCGCTTGGCGCCCAGGTACTTGTTCTGGATGAACTCCTCGAAGAGCTCCGCGTCCACCAGCCGCTGCAGGATGCGCGTCTGCACGTCCGGGTGCAGCTCGATGCGGTTCTCCGGCCCCTCCATGCGCTCCTGCAGCCACTCGCGGCAGGCCAGGTCATCGATGTGCATGTACTGCACGCCGATGAAGCGCGAGTACGTGGACTGCAGCCGCCGCACGATCTCGCGCAGGGGCAGCATGGCGCCGGGGGCCAGGGTGCCCGCGGAGAACACGCGGTCCAGGTCCGCCTCGCTGAAGCCGTAGTAGTCCAGGGTGAGCTCGGGCGGCGCCGGTGGGGGATCGGCCAGGGGATTCAGCCGCGCCGTGCGGTGGCCGCGCACCCGGTAGTTGCGGATGAGCTGGTCCACCAGGTTCTGGCTGGCCAGGTCGGCCTGGCTGGCGGCGGGACCCACGCCCGGGGCGCCGATGGCGTCGGTGGGCGGTCCGTCCAGGCGGGCGAAGTAGGCGGCCCAAGGGGGCGGCACGCTGCCGGGGTCGTCCTGCCAGTCGCGGTAGAGGCGGTCGGCGTAGAAGAGGCTGAGCGTGTTGGGCGTCTGCGAATCGGAAAAGGACATGGCTATCGTCCGGTTTCGGGGCCCACAGGCAGGACCGCCCCCGGGGTGAGGGCGGTCCGATCCTGTATCGATAGTCATTTTCGAGGGATCCGCAAGGCGGAGACGGTGACGTCAGCGGATCAGCGAAAGGCGCACCGACCCGACGGCGGCACCAGAACGCACGCGCACCAGATAGACGCCGCCAGACAGCGCGCGCCCGCCGTCGTCAAGGCCATCCCAGGTCAACTCCGTGCGTCCCGCCGCCACCTCCCCGTCCAGCAGCGTGCGCACGCGTCGCCCCCGCGGATCGTGGATCACCACGGAAGCCCGGCCCGCCTGCGGCGCCGCGAAGGCCACCGTGGTGCGCGGGTTGAAGGGGTTGGGGTAGGCCGTGGCCGCCAGCACGCCCACGTCGGGCACGTCGGTGGTCTGGCTCACCAGCTCGAAGACGAACCGGCCCAGTGGCACGCCCGGGGTGAACGGCGCGCCGGCGATGGCCGTGATGGGCTGGGCCGGTTGGGTGTCCTGGTCCGGCGACGTGTAGGTCGGGCCGCTGTCGGTTCCCGCATCCCAGGGGTAGAGATCCACCGTCCACTCGGGGAGCCAGCCGGCCCCGTCGCGCAGGTCCAGGCCGCGCACGCCCACGAACCAGTCGGGGCTGGGCGCCACCATGGTGGTCAGGGTGAGCAGGGGGTGGTCCGAGGTCACGGTGAACGTGGCGTCCACGCTGCCGGGACTGAACGGGAAGCTCAGGCTGCGCACCACCTCGCCGGCGTGGCCCAGGGCGATCTGGTCCTCAACTTCCGACGCGAGCGCCGCGGTGCCCCCGGTCTCGGCCATGCTCTCGATGCCCGGGCTGGCGGGCTGGCCCGGGGCCCAGAACTCCGCCGCGGCGTCGTGGGTGCCGCCGATGAGCCAGGAGAAGTGGGCGTTGGCGGGGAAGCTCTGGGGATGGGTCTCGGCGCTCCAGGTGGCCTGGAAGGTCACGCGGTACACGGCTTCGGTCTGGGGCTGGGCGGAGGCGGAGGCGGCGGCCACCAGGAGGATGGCCAGGGTCCGTCGGTGCAACACGGCGGGTCCTTTCTGCGTCGGGGGCGTTCGGCGGTCCCAGGAGATACGGGGCAGGGCGCCCCGGCGTGACCGCGCCTCTTGTCCGATGGATCCCGGTATGGCACCTTCAGCGTAACGAACCCGTCGACGACCGACCATTTTCAGCGCAAGGAGCCGCCATGGCGTCCACCCAGGGCTGTCTCAAGACCGCGGGCCTCGGCTGCCTGGGCCTCATCGTGATCCTCATCGTCGCCGGCGGCTTCCTGGGCCTCACGGCCAAGCGCGCCGTGGACCGCCAGGTGGTGGAGGATGTGTCGCGGAGCGCCGGCGCCAGCGTGGGGGGCATGGCCGACGCCGGCCCCGGCCGCGTGGTGCTGGACCTGCACCACGGCGCCTTCGAGATCGCGCCCGCCCCGCCGGGGCAGGGCGTCACCGTGAGCGCCACGTTCGACACCACCTCCTACGAGCTCGTGGACGAGCTGGTGGCCCTGGACGACGGCCGCTGGGAGTACCGCGTGGGCTTCCGCAGCCGCATCCCGCTGCTCAAGGCGATCCTCATGGACATCGTGGGCGACGTGCCGGATCCGGAGGTGAAGGTGCAGCTTCCGGTGGACGTGCCCCTGGACCTGGACGTGACCACCGGCATGGGCGGCGTGACGGCGGAGCTGGGCGGGCTCTGGCTGCGCGAGGCCGACATCCACTTCGACAAGGGCGGCTTCGAGCTCAAGGTGAGCGAGCCCCTGCGGGAGCCCATGGAACGGCTGGCCATCCACGGCTCCATGGGCGGCGTGGAG
The DNA here is from genome assembly GCA_035447065.1 of Candidatus Krumholzibacteriia bacterium. GTDB lineage: Bacteria > Krumholzibacteriota > Krumholzibacteriia > LZORAL124-64-63 > LZORAL124-64-63 > CALEMW01. The sequence goes on along the minus strand of DAOTGJ010000002.1, from coordinate 89,241 downwards.
GCCACGAGCCTGGGCAACGCCAGCCCGGCGCTCCTGAGCCTGGACTGCCGCATGGGCGGCGTGCAGCTGGACCTGCGCGGCGACTGGCGCAACGACGCCGATGTGAAGGTGGATGTGTCCATGGGCGGCGTGGCCGTGGTGGTGCCGCGCGACGTGGACGTGACCGGCGCCGAGGTGCAGGGGGCGTCGCTGCTGCAGGTGGAGAAGCCGGAGGTGCCGCTGCCGGTGCTGCGCCTTGACCTGAGCTTCGAGCGCGGCGAGGTGGAGGTCGTCCGCAAGTAGGGGGCCTGAGAACACGCCGGGGGCAAGAGAAAGGGCGCCGCCGCGGTCGCGGCGACGCCCCGAAAGTCCGGCGTCGGTGGTGCCGGGTTCCCCTGCCGGGGTCACCCTGGCGCCAACGCGCGGTAGCGGCCCTCAGTGCAGGGGCACCACCTCAGCCAGGCCGTGTTTGTCCGAACTCACTGGATCACCTCCTCCTAGGGCGAACCATCGGCGGCGAGACCCACCTCGCCCGATCCCCGCGACCGCCCGAGGCCGCCTGGGGACCGCCGCGGCCCGATCGGTGATCGGGGCCCCGGGTACGCCTTCAAGCATACGGGCGATGGCGGGCGGTGGCAAGACCTGCGCACCCCCGTCGTCAAATTTTGCATTCATGGGTGTTTTGCGATCTCTTCGTGCGATGTCGCCGCGCGGATGTTATCATCATACGATGCCTGAACCGTGCCCCGACCCTCGAGGGAGATCCGCCGTGAGCTTGCGCCGTACCGTCGCCGCCGTCGCCCTGCTGCTCTGCGCCGCCACCGTCGTCCAGGCCGATCCGCCGGCCGGCTACTACGATTCCGTGGACCTGAGCAGCCCCGCGGCCCTGCGCCAGTCCATCCACGACATCATCGACGGCCACACCAAGATCCCCTACACCGCGTCCTCCACGGACACCTGGGACGTGCTGGAGATCGCGGACGAGGATCCCTTCAATTCCTCCCGCATCCTGGACCTGTACCAGAACCGGACGTTCACCAAGGCGGGCGGCGGCAACACCAGCTACAACCGCGAGCACACCTGGCCCAACAGCTACGGGTTCCCGGACGACGGCTCCAGCAACCTGCCGTACACGGACTGCCACCACCTCTTCCTGTGCGACATCGACTACAACGGCGCCCGCGGCAACCTGTTCTTCGACGACTGCACGGTGTCCTGCACCGCCTACGTCGCCGACCTCTACGACGGCGAGAGCGGCGTGAACAAGCGCGACGGCGATTCCTGGGAGACCTGGGCCGGCCGCAAGGGCGAGGTGGCCCGCGCCATGTTCTACATGGACGTGCGCTACGAGGGCGACGCCGGCAGCGAGCCGGACCTGATCCTCACCGACGACGCCGGCCTGATCCAGACCTCCGGCGGCAGCAACGCCTCGGTGGCCTACATGGGCCTGCTGGCCACCCTGCTGGAGTGGCACGCGGCCGATCCGGTCAGCGACCGCGAGCGCGCCCGCAACGACGTGATCCAGCAGTACCAGGGCAACCGCAACCCCTTCATCGACCACCCCGAGTGGGTGGCGGGGGTCTTCGAGGGCATCATCAGCGACGTGGGCGACGCGCCCGCGCCGGCGCTCATCGCGGGCATCCATCCCAACCCGTTCAACCCCAGCACCACCCTGAGCTTCGAGCTGCCCCGGGCCGGCCGCGCCCGCGTGGCCATCTACGGCCTGGACGGCTCGCTGGTGCGCCTGCTGGCCGACGACGTGCGCGACGCCGGCCCCTTCGCCCTGACCTGGGACGGCCGCGACGACGCGGGCCGCGCCCTGGGCAGCGGCGCCTTCGTGTGCCGCCTGCAGAGCGCCGCCGGCGCCGACGCGCGTCCCCTGCTGCTTCTCCGCTGATTCCGGCGTAGGATCGGACGGCAACCCCGCGCCCGTTGCGGCGTAGGGTTGCGGTCCGTGCCCTGCGCCATCAGCCGAGGAGCCCTCCCATGTCCGAATTCCTGAAGAAGTCCCTGCTGTCCGCCCTGTCCGCCGTGACGGGCCTGGTCCTGGCCGTGGCCGCGGTGGCCGGCGTGGTGTGGCTGCTCCAGCGCGGCGGCCCCGACGTGCCCGACGGCGCCTGGCTGGTCCTGGACCTCTACGGCGACCTGCCCGAGTACGAGACCCCCGACGGCCTGCTGGGCCCCCTGGGCGGCGGCGGCGAGACCCTCACGCGCCTGGTGGACAACCTGGACAAGGCGGCCGTGGACGAGCGCATCGCCGGCGTGATCTTCCAGATGTCCAGCAGCAACGCCGCCGGGGCGGCCAAGCTGCAGGAGCTGCGGCTGGCGGTGGGCCGCGTGCGCGCCGCCGGCAAGCCCGTGTACGCCTGGGGCGACGCCATGGACAACGGCACGCTGTTCCTGGCGTCGGCCTGCGACTCCATCTACATGCCACGCGGCGGCTACTTCCAGATCCAGGGCCTGCACGCCGATGCGCTGCACGTCCGCGGCCTGCTGGACAAGCTGGGCGTGGTGCCGCACGTGTCCAAGATCAAGGACTACAAGGCCGCCGCGGAGATGGTCATGGAGACGGAGATGACGCCGCCGGCCCGCGAGATGCGCGGCTGGATGCTGGACGAGGTCTGGGACCAGACCGTGCCCGTGATCGCCGCGGCGCGCGGCATGTCCGAGGAGGACATGCTGGCCCACCTGCGCTACGCCGAGTTCGAGCCGAGCGAGGCCGCCGCCGTGGGCCTCATCGACGCCGTGCTCTACCGCCAGGAGCTGGAGGCCCGCCTGCGCGGCGACGAGGACGAGCTGCCCACCGTCACGTCGGACGACTACGCCGGCGTGAGCTGGGGGCATCTGGGCCGCCAGGGCGGCGACGCGGTGGCGGTGGTCCACGCCCAGGGCATGATCGGCGGGCGCGAGAGCCGCATCGATCCCCTGCTGGGCGTGATGATGGGCCACGAGTCCGTGATCGCCGAGCTGCGGCGCTGCCGCCTGGACGACGACGTGAAGGCCGTGGTCTTCCGCGTGGACTCCTCCGGCGGCGAGAGCCTGGCCAGCGACCTCATCGCCCACGAGGTGGACCTGCTGGCGCGGGAGAAGCCCGTGGTGGTGAGCATGGTGGACGTGGCGGCGTCGGGCGGCTACATGATCAGCTACCGCGCCACCGAGCTCATGGCCCTGCCCCTGACCGTCACCGGCTCCATCGGCTCCATCAACGCCTTCTTCGACGTGAGCGGGCTGCGCGAGAAGGTGGGCCTGAACGTGGACCACGTGACCCGCGGCCCCATGGCCCTGCTGGGCACCGACGACCGCCCGCCCACCGAGCAGGAGTGGGCGCGCCACGAGGACGCCCACTGGAAGGGCTACATGACCTGGTTCGACGACGTGGCCGACCGCCGCGGACTCACCCGCGCGCAGATGGAGGGCCTGGCCTTCGGCCGCGTGTGGACGGGGCGGCAGGCCGCGGCCAACGGTCTCATCGACCGCACCGGCGGCCTGCGCGACGCCGTGGCCCGGGCCGCGGAGCTGGCGGAGCTGAAGGCCGACGAGGACCCGCGCGTGATCCACCTGCCCGAGCACAAGGGCCTGCTGGCCAGCCTGCTGTCCGACGGCGCCTCCGGCGGCGACGTGGCCGCTGCCGTGCGCGCCTCGTTGGTGCGCTCGCTGCGCGCCGACGCCCTGAACCTGCTGGACGCCGGCGACCGGACCCACCGCTGGAGCGTGATGACGGACTAGTCCAGGGCGGACGGGAGCAGATGGATGTGCAGCGTCACCTCGGCGCGGGCGCAGGCGGAGCTGATCAGGTCGAAGTACGGCTTCACCCGCTGGTCCGACATGAGCGGCGCCGTGTGGTAGTCCAGGGCCTCCAGGCGCAGGCCCTGGAGCTGGCGCACCACCCGCGGCACCATGGCCTCCACCTCCACCGCCAGCAGCAGGTGGTCGTACCAGGGGATGGGTTCGTCGGGGCCGAGCAGGCCGTACTCCCCGGACAGGATCAGGAAGGGGCGGCGGTCCCAGGCCGCCTGCATGGCGAGCATGCGGATGCGGCGGCTGCGGTAGCGCTCCACCGCGGGCAGCAGGCCGTGGTCCTCGCGCTTGGGCCCCGCGCAGTAGGTGGCCACGCCGTGGGCCGGGCCGCTCAAGTCCGCGCCTCCAGGACGGCGGCGCAGGCGCGCACCACCTCGCCCGCCGGCACCACGCCGTGGATGCCGTCCACGCTCTTGCCCGCCTGCCACACGTGCTTGTAGGGCGAGCCCCCGCGCGCGCCCTGGGGCAGGCGCTTCATGGAGCGGCCCAGGTACCAGCCGCGCATCCAGTTCTTGGTGCGGGGATGGCGCAGGAGCCGCTTCTCCAGGCCGGAGGCGTGCAGCCCCAGCTTGTCGATGACCGGGGTGCGCAGCACGGACACGGGCACGCCCGTGAGCTTCTCCGTCAGCACCACCTGGTCCGAGGTGGCGGCGGCCAGGGCGGCCTTGTAGTCGGGATGGGCGTCGCACTCCGTGGTGGCGATGAACCGCGTGCCCATCTGCACGCCGGCGTAGCCCAGATCCAGAGCGGCGCGGAAGCCGTCGGCGTCGCCCACGCCGCCGGCGCAGATCAGGGGCAGGCCCAGGGGCGCCAGCTCCTCGAGAAGGCGCTCGCGGCTGCGGCGGCCGGCGTGCCCGCCGGCGCGGTCGTTCACGCAGATCAGGCCGTCCACGCCGGCGTCGGCGGCCTTGCGGGCGAAGCCCAGGCCGGTCACGTCGTGGTAGAGCACGCCGCCGGCGGCGTGGATGCGGGCCGCCACCAGCCGCGGGTGGCCCAGGGCGGTGAGGAAGAAGCGCACGCCCTCCTCCAGGGCGATGTCGATCCACTCGTCCATGCGCTTCTGGTAGCGGCGGAAGGCGTGCTCCAGCAGCACGTTCATGCCGATGGGCCGGTCCGTCAGGGAGCGGATGCGGTGCAGCCCTGCCCGGAACTCCAGCCCGTGCACGCTGGTCAGGGTCATGGGCTGGACCATGCCAAGGCCGCCGGCCGCGCTCACCGCGGCGATGAGCTCGGGGTTGCTGCACGGGAACATGGGGCCGCAGATCAGCGGCACGTCCACGCCGGCGTGGGCGAGAAAGGATGTGACCGGAGCGTCCATGCCGGGAGTCTAGGGGATGGCGGCCCGCGGGGCCAGCCCGGGATGCGGCCGTGGCGCGGAGGCGGCGCGGCTGCTATCGTGCGCAGCAACCGAAGGAGAGCGCAGTGCAGAACCTGATGACCGGCATCCTGGTGGGGCTGGGGATGGCCCTGGCGGCCGCCGTGGCCTGGCGCGTGGCCCGGCGCGGGCGCCGCAAGGCGCCGTCGGCCCCCGACGTGAACGTGGAGAGCTTCATCACCAGCATGCGCGCGGTGGGGGAGCTCAGCGTGTACCGCGTGATGACCAAGGAGGTCATCACCGCCAGCGACCACTGGTTCGGACAGTTCGGCAAGAAGTACCTGAACTGGCTGCTGTCCAGCCAGAGGATCACGCTGATCATGGAGTTCGACGTGGACTTCCGCTACGACCTGACGGACCCGCGCTTCCAGGTGCGGCCCGAGGGCATGGGGAGCTGCCGCGTGGTGATGCCGCCCTGCCGCCACGAGGTGCTGCTGCGCGACATGCGCATCCACAGCGAGGACAAGCCGGAGCTGCTGCCCTGGCTCATGCCGGATCTGGTGGGGCGCTTCTTCACCGGGGGGTTCAGCGTGGACGCCAAGAACCAGCTCATCGCCGAGACCCGGCAGGAGTCCAAGCGCTTCGCCGCGGAGCTGGTGCGCAAGGTGAACGCGGAGGCGCAGGCGTCGGCCATGCGCGCCCTGGCGCCGCTGACCGGCGGGCTGGGCTTCCCGGACGTGCGCTACGAGTTCCTGCCCGCCGACGGCTTCCAGCCCACGGTGGACAGCACGCGGCTGGAGGAGAGCATGCGCCTGGCGGCCGCGGGGACCGATCCCCAGCAGGGGCGCTGGGACTAGCTCACTTGAGAGCGTTGGCCAGGGCCACGCCCAGGAAGGTGGCCACCGCGTAGCCCAGGGTGCCGCAGAGCACCGCCGGCAGCACCAGCGGGCGCCAGCCGCGGGCGGCGGCCATGGCGGCCGCGGTGGTGGGCCCGCCCATGTTGGCGTTGCTGGCGATGACCAGCTCCGCCAGGTCCAGCCGCAGCAGGCGGCCGGCCGCCAGCAGGAAGACCAGGTGCACCGTCAGGATCAGCGCCGCGAAGACGAAGAGCACCGGCCCCACCCGCAGCACCACGCCCACGTTGGCGCTGGCCCCGATCACCGCGAAGAAGATCTGCATGAGGAAAGCGCCGATGGTCTCGGCGCCGTCCAGGCGCGCCAGCGCGCGCGGCGCCGCCGTGGCCAGGATCACCGTCAGAGCCGTGAGCGCCAGGATGCCGCCGCCGCGCCAGCCGGCCAGGTCCGCCAGGGCGAACCCGGCTGCGCCCAGGCCGAAGGCCAGGGCCAGGGCCGCGGCGGCCTGGGGCGGGGCGGGGAAGCGGTCGGCGTGGGCGGGGGCCGCCGGGTCCGCGGTCGCCGCTGCGGCGTCGTGGCCGCGGTCCGGATAGCGCGACCGCAGCCAGGCCAGGCCCGGCAGGGCGAAGAGCACCAGGAAGTAGAGGGCCATGACCAGGTTGTCGGCGGCCACGCCGGCGCTGAGCAGGTCGCCGTCGCGCAGGCCCAGGGCCTCCGCGGCGCCCGCGTAGTTCATGGAGCCGCCGATGTACGTGGCGGAGAAGATGCCCGCCAGCTTCCAGCCCTCGGGTCCCAGGGGCACCACGCGGAAGGCCACGATCGTGCCCAGCACCGTGCCCACGGCGCCGGCGGCGAAGGCCGCCAGGGTGGGGCCCGCCTCGCGCACGATGCGGCGCAGGTCCGCCCGCAGCAGGAGCAGGGGGATGGCCAGGGGCACCAGGTAGCTCCAGGTGAGGTCGTAGGCGGCGGCCCCCTCGCTGGGGATCACGCCCAGGTTGGAGAGCAGGAACGTGGCGCCCATGGTGAGCACCACGCCGGAGACCCGGCGGCCCCAGGACGTGCGCTCGGCGGCGTACCCGAAGGCGGCGGCGCCCAGGAGCACGGCCCAGAGGAACCAGTGGGCGTCGGCGGGGATCAGGGGCGTGGACATGGGCGTCTCCTGGAATGGGGTGCGTCCGCCGGACGGTAAGGGATCGCGGGACCCGGCTCAAGTCCGGGAGTTGCGCCGGACCCCGGTCGCACGCGATGTTGCCTCCGACGGGAACCGTGGTACGCTGACCCCATCGCATCCGTCCCGACCGGAGGTGTCCGTTGCGCTGGCTCGTCATCCTCAGTTCCGTGGTCGTGCTCGTGGTCATCCTGCGGCACTATCTGGGCCTGCACCGCAGCCGCTCGCGCGTGGTGCACCAGCTCACACGCAGCCGCACGCGGCTGGCCAAGGCGGAGAAGCTGGCGTCGCTGGGGGCGGTGAGCGCGGGCATCGCCCATGAGCTGAGCACGCCCCTGGGCGCGGTGCGCTGCACGGTGGGCAACCAGCGGCTCACCCGTGAGAAGCTCCTGGCCCATCTGCGCGAGACCCATCCCGGCCTGGAACAGGACCCCACCGTGACCCGCTGCCTGACCATGCTGGCCGAGGGCGACCGCGTGCTGGACACGGGCATGGAGCAGGTGGCGGCCCTGCTGCAGGAGATGCGGGCCTACGCCACCCAGGAAGCCGCGGCGCCGGAGCCGGTGGATCTCCATGAACGCATCGACGGGGCCCTGGTCCTGGTGCACAACCTCCTCAAGCGATCCGTGGAGGTGCGCCGCGAGTACGGCGACCTGCCGCCGGTGCCGGTGCATCCGGCCCGCTTCACCCAGATCCTGCTGAACCTGCTGGTCAACGCGGCGCGGGCCATGCCCGACGGCGGCGTGATCACCGTGCGCACCACCCGCGAGGGCGACCACGTGACCGTAAGCGTGGCCGACACGGGGGTGGGCATCCCGCCGGAGAACCTGGACCGCATCTTCCAGTTCGGCTTCACCACCCACGGCGAGTCCGGCGGCACCGGTCTGGGGCTGCCCATCACCCGCGATCTGGTGGAGGGCCACGGCGGCGCCATCGCGGTGCGCAGCGAGCCCGGCCGGGGCTCGGAGTTCGTGGTGACCCTGCCCCTCACGCCGCCGCCCGTGTGCTGCCTGGAGCCGCAGCCCTGGAACGACGACGCATGACCTCGTCCCTGGACGTGCGCCCCGGCGAGCGCGGCCCCGCCGCCGCCATGACGCTGGCCGTGGCCCTGGTCCTGCTGGCCTACTACTTCCTCAAGCCCGCCCGCGACTCCCTCTTCCTGGCCCAGGCCAGCCCGGCGCAGCTGCCGCTGGCCTTCGTGGTGTCGGCCCTGGTGGCGGCGCCGGTGGCGGGGCTGCACGCGCGTCTGGCGCGGCGCTGGCCGCTGCCGCGCGTCACGGTGCTGACCCTGGCGCTGCTGGCGGCCACCCTGCCGCCCCTGCGGCTGCTGCTGGAGACGGACCTGCCCGGCGTGCCGTATCTGCTCTACGCCTGGGCGGGGCTGGTGGGGGCCCTGGCCACCTCGCAGCTCTGGCTGCTGGCGGGGTCGCTCTTCGACGCCTCCCAGGCCAAGCGGCTCTTCCCGCTGCTGGGGGTGGGCAGCATCCTGGGAGCCATGGCCGGCGGCGAGGCCACGCGCTGGCTGATCCAGGGCGCCGGCCTGGAGGCCGCCGATCTGCTGCAGGCCGCTGCGGCGACGCTGCTGCTGGACGCGCTGCTGGTGGCGGCCATCGGACGGCGCTGGAGCCAGGCCGAGCCGGTGTCGCCGCGTCGCCGCGTCACCCGCGATTCGGGAGGCGCCCGCGGCTGGCGCACGCTTTTCCGTTCGCGGCTGCTGACGCTCATCGTGGGCATGCTGGCCCTGGAGGTCATGGCGGCGTCGTTCGTGGACTACCAGTTCAAGGTGACGGCGTGGGAACGCCTGTCCGGGCCGGAATCGCTGGCGGCCTTCCTGGGCCGGTTCTACAGCGTGGTCAGCCTGATCTCGCTGGTGCTGCAGCTCGGCTTCGCCGGCCGTCTGGTGCGCTGGTTCGGCGTGGGCGGGCTTCTGGGCGGCCTGCCGGCGGTGCTGCTGTGCGGCGCCGGCGCCATGCTGGTGTCGCCGGGCCTGGCGGCGGCGGCCTTCCTGCGCGGTGGTGATCTGGGGCTGAAGCACAGCCTGGAACGCACCGGCCGCGAGATGCTCTTCGTGCCGGTGCCGCCGGAGCTGCGCAAGCGCTCCAAGCTTTTCATCGATCTCTTCGTGGACCGCTGGTTCCGCGGCCTGGCCGGCCTGCTTCTGTTGGGGCTGACGGCGGGGCTGGGCGTGCCGGTGCGCTGGCTGTCCCTGGTGGTGCTGGCTCTGGCGGCCGCGTGGCTGCTGCTCGTGGCGCGGTCGCGCGCCGCCTATGCCGACGCGTTCCGCGACGCCCTGGCGCGCCGCGAGATCGATCCCGCCGCGGTCACCCGCCAGATCGACGATCCCCAGGCCCGTCGCTCCCTGCTGGACGCCCTGGCCCACGGCGGCGAGCGTGCGGTGCTCTACGCCCTGCGCCTGGCCCCGGCGCTGAAGGACGCGGACGCGGCCGGCGCGGTGCGTCCGCTGCTGGACCGGCCGCAGCCCGGCGTGCGCGCGGCGGCGTACACGGCCCTGGCGGAGCTGGGCGACGCCGGGATGACGGAACGCGCCCGCACGGCCTTGGCGGAGCGGGATCCCGACGTGCGCCGGGCCGCCTGCCGCTACCTGACCACCGTCCTGCCGACGTCGGAGCGGCGCGAGCTCTTCCGCGCCCTCCTGCGCGACGCCCCGCTGCAGGCCCGCGGCGAGGCCGCCCTCTGGATCGCCCGCCGCGGCGAAGGCGCCGATCTGGATCTGCTGGAGGAGGGGACCCTGGACGCGCTGGCCGCCGCGCCGGACCCCGGCGCCCGCCGTGCGGCCGCGGTCGTCCTGGGACGTCGCGCCGACGAAGGCGGCAGCGTCCTCGCCCGCCTGCTGGACGATCCCGCGCCGGAGGTGGCGGGCGCGGCCCTGGAGGCCCTGGCCCGCCGCGATCCCGACCAGGCGCCCGCGGCGGTGCTGGCCGCCCTGGAGGACCGTCGCCTGCGCGCGTCGGCGCGACGGGCCCTGGAGCGCCGCGGCGCGCCGGCGGTGGCGCCGCTGCAGGCGTTCGCGTCGGGGATCGGCGGCGGCGTGCTGGCCCGGCTCCAGACCGTCCGCGCCCTGGCCGCCATGCCTCAGCGCGAGGCCCTGGAGGCCTTGGCCGCGCTGCTCGAGGCGCCGTCGCCCGCCGTGCGCGACGCCGCCCTGGCCGCCCTGGTCCGCGCGCGTCTGGACGGGCGCGCCGTCCGTCTGCCGCCCGATCGTCTGGACGACCTTCACAAGCGCTGCCTGGCGCAGTACTATGGGCTCTTCCAGGCCCGGCACCGTCTGGGGCGTCGTGCGTGGCGCGGGCGGGGCGGCGCCCTGCTCCTGCGGACCCTGGACGAGCAGACCGCCCGGGTGCGCGCCAACGCCTTCCGCCTGCTGGCCCTGCGCTTCGCTCCCCGCGGCGTGCTGGACGCCTGGGCGGCCCTGGACGGGACCCAGCGCCACCTGCGGGCCGGCGCCGCGGAGTACCTGGACGCGACGCTGACCGAACCCTGTCGCTCGCGCCAGCGCCCCCTCTATCAGGACCTGCCCGACGTGGAGGTCTGGGAGGAGGCCCGGCGCTGCTGCGGCGTCGCCCTGCGCAACGACGCCGACGCCCTGACGCACCTGCTGCGCCTGGACGACGCCTGGGTCCGCGCCTGCGCCGCCTTCGCCGCCCGCGGCGAACCGGAGCTGGCCGCCCTGGCCCGCCAGGTCGCCGACGATCTTGCGCCCCTGGTGCGCGAGGCCGCCGCCGAAAGGAACGACGACGTGCTGACCGTGGTGGAGAAGGTCATCCTGCTGCAGGACGTGGACGTGTTCGCCGAGGTGCCGGGCGAGCAGCTCGCCGTGCTGGCGAGCATCGCGGAGGAGGAGCGCCACCTCGCGGGCGACGTGCTCTACCGCGAGGGCGAGACCGCCGACGCCCTCTACCTGGTGCTGGACGGCCGCGTGACCATGACCCAGAACGGCCGCGCGATCACCGAGGCCGGTCCCGGCGAGGCCTTCGGCACCTGGGCCCTCTTCGACGAGGAACCGCGCCTGGCCACGGCCGCCGCGGCCGCGGACGTCACCGTGCTGCGCGTGGACCGCGACGACTTCACCGACATCCTCGCCGACCACGTGGAGGTGGCCCAGGGCGTGCTGCGCACCGTGGCCCGCCGCCTCCGCGGCCTGGCGGCGCGGGCGTCCTGACCCCGGCAACCGGACGGAGCGAGACCATGACCGACATCCCGGCGCGCATCCTGCTTGTGGACGACGAGCCGATGATCCTCTCCAGCCTGCGCACCTTCCTGGAGTTGGAGACCGACCACGAGGTGATCACGTTCACCGAGCCGCAGAAGGCCCTGGACGCGGATCCCGACGCCGACGTGGTGATCTCCGACTATCTGATGCCCGGCCTGGACGGCATCAGCTTCCTGGCCCGCTACAAGGAGCGCCGGCCCCACGTGCCGCGCATCCTGCTCACGGGCTACGCCGACAAGGAGAACGCCATCCGGGCCATCAACGAGGTGGGGCTCTTCCAGTACATCGAGAAGCCCTGGGACAACGACAACCTGCTGCTGGTGCTGCGCAACGCCCTGGAGCGCCGCCGCCTGCTGGAGGCCCTGGACACCAAGGTGGCGGAGATCAACGCCGCCTACGGCCAGCTCCGCGGGCTGCAGGACGACATCCTCAAGACCTTCCTGTGAGGAACGCGATGAGCCGCCGCCTGACCCTCGTCTGCCTGAGCCTCGTCCTCGCCGCCGCGCCGGCCGCCGCCCAGCTGGCCGACCTGTACGTGCGCGGATTCGTGAGCCAGGGGTACCTGAACAGCTCGCACAACAACTACCTGGTGCCCAACTCGCGCGACGGCAGCTCGGAGTTCCACGAGGCCGCCGTCAGCCTCCAGGCCCACCCCGAGGAGCGCCTGCGCGTGGGGCTGCAGTTCCTGGCGCGCGACTTCGGCGACGTGGGCAACAACGACGTGCTCATCGACTGGGCCTACGCCGACTACCAGTGGCAGGACTACATGGGCGTGCGCCTCGGCAAGTTCAAGACCACCCAGGGCCTCTACGGCCAGGGCCGCGACGTGGACATGCTGCGCCCCACGGTGCTGCTGCCCCAGGCCGTGTACAACGAGGACCACCGCGACTTCATCCTGGGCGTGGAGGGGCTGGGCTTCTACGGCAACGTGCCGTTGGGCGAGGGCGGAGGGCTGGACTACGAGATCTACGGCGGCACCCTGAACGTGCCCGACCCGGACGCCGGCTTCTGGTACAACATCCTGGCCCAGGCGGGGGAGGAGGCCGCCCGGCTCTCCCCGCTGGACTCGCCCACCGCCCGCATCCGCTTCGACGGCGTGGCCGAGAACGACGTGCACTTCGACTGGCTCTACGGCGGCTCCCTGCGCTGGAACACGCCCTTGGAGGGCCTGACCCTGGGCGTGTCGGGCATCACCGGCCGCTTCGACATGCACTCCCGCCTGGTCTACAGCGTGGAGGATCCGGCCGCCAACCCGTCGTACTACGCCATCAACAACCTGGTGGACTTCCAGGGCGACCTGGGCCGTTCGGTGGTCTTCTCCGCCGAGTGGTCCCGCGACGACGTGACCCTGGCCGCGGAGCTGGCCCAGGAGGAGGTCAACGGCCTGGTGGGCGAGGGCTACTACCTGCAGGCGTCGGCCCACGCCAGCGAGCGCACCACCGTGACCGCGTACTATTCGCGCTACGTGCGCGACAAGAGCGACCCCTCCGGCCACAACTTCGAACGCTACGGCTACCCCGACTACGTGGCCTGGCAGAACGACGTCTGCGCCGCCGTGCGCCACGACGCCACCGAGCACCTGGTGCTCAAGGGCGAGTACCACGTGGTGGACGGCCTGGGCCTGCTCTCGCCGGCCCTCAACGACCTGGGCGATCCCGACGCCTACAAGCGCTGGTGGTCCTTCATGGCCTTCAAGGCCACCGTCCACTTCTAGGAGAACCTGCGTGCGCCGAAGGCACCTCCTGCTGCTGCTCCTGCTGCTGGCCTGCGCCGGCGCCGCCTCCGCCCAGGAGGCGGTGGTGGTGGCGCATCCGGGCGTGGACGCGGCCGACGTGGACGAGCCCACCCTGCGCCGCATCTTCCTGGGCAAGAAGACGCGCTGGGGCGACGGCACGCCCGTGGTGCCGGTCATGCTGGAGGACGGACCCGTGCACGAGTGGTTCGTGGAGGAGCGCGTGGGCCGCAGCGTGGCCAAGTTCGTCACCTTCTGGAAGCAGGCCGTGTTCACCGGCCGCGGCATGCCGCCGCGCACCTTCGCCACCGAGGACGAGCTGCTGTTCTACGTGTCGCGCACGCCGGGCGCCATCGGCTACGCCTCGCGGGTCTCGCCGTCCGACGGCGTCAAGGTGCTGGACGTGCGCCGATGACCTTCACCCACAAGATCATGCTCATGCCCCTGCTGGCCGCCCTGGCCTTCGGGGTGCTGTTCACCCTGGGTTGGCGCGGCGCGTCGCAGGGGGAGCAGATCTCCCGCCGCATCGAGACCGAGTTCTACCGCCAGCTGGAGCTGGCCCACGAGCTGGAGCTGCTGGCGGTGCGGCTGCCCTACACCCTGCAGAGCGCCATGACCGCCGGCGACGAGGACCTCATCGCCGAGGCGGCGGACCAGCGCGACGCCTTCCTGGCCACCGTGGCCCGCGCCCGCGCCCTGCCCGGACACAAGCCGGCGGACCTGGACTCCCTGGCGTCTGTCTGCGAGGCGTACTTCGAGGTGGGCAGCACCGTGACGTCGGAGCTGATCGAGGGCGACATCGAGGTGATCCCGGAGGTGCGCGACCGCCTGGGCCGCATGCACCGGCTGCACGCCGACCTGCTGGAGCGGGTGCGGGCGGTGGCGTCGTCGCAGGAGCGCGAGATGAACGTGCAGCTCGCGGCGGTGACCGAGCGCGCGCGGCTGTTCCGCAACACCATCGGCGTGACCATCGCCCTCTGCCTGCTGGGGCTGGTGGTGGTGGCGGTGGCGGCGTCGTGGTCCATCCTGCGGCCGGTGCGGCGGCTGCGCGCCGTGGCCGAGGACGTGGCCCGCGGCGACCTGCAGTCCCCCCTGGACTACCGCGCCGGCGACGACCTGGGCCGCCTGGCCGACGCCTTCCGCGCCATGCAGACCGCCCTGCGCGCCGAGTTCTCCCGCCGCGAGCAGGCCGAGGCCGAGCTGCGCGACAGCGAGGAGCGCCTGGCCATGGCCTTCGAGGCCGCCAACGACGGGCTCTGGGACTACGACATGGCCCGCGGCCGCCCCTACTTCAGCCCCCGCTACGCCGAGATCCTGGGCACCACGCCGGAGGCTCTGCCCGCGGGCGTGGAGGGAATCGCCGAGCTGGTGCACCCCGAGGACCGCGTGGTGGTGGACGACGCCTACGCGGCCCATCTGCGGCACGGCTTCCCCTTCGATCTGGAGGTGCGCATGCGCCGCGCCGACGGCTCGTGGTGCTGGGTGCAGATGAAGGCCAAGATCAGCGGCCGCGACGCCGAGGGCCGCCCCGTGCGCATCGTGGGCACCCTGAACGACATCAGCGTGCGCAAGGAGGCCGAGGAGCAGCTCGTGGAGCGCACCGAGGAGCTGGAGCGCACCCTCCACCACCTGCGCGAGGCCCAGACCCAGCTCATCCAGAGCGAGAAGCTGGCCAGCCTGGGCCAGCTCGCGGCGGGCCTGGCCCACGAGCTGAACAACCCCATCGGCGCCCTGCGCGCGTCGGCCGACGTCATGGCCCGCGCCCAGGGCCGCCTGGACGAGGTGCTCGAGGATGCGGGCTGCCCCGAGCTGGACCCCCGCCTCCAGCGCGCCCTGCGCGCCATGACCGAGGGCCGCCGCAACGCCGCCGAGGCCGCCGGCCGCGTGGCCGAGCTGGTGGGCACGCTGAAGAGCTTCAGCAACCTGGACCAGGCCGACCTGCAGCGCGCCGACCCCGTGCGCGGCCTGGAGAGCGCGCTCACCGTGCTGCGCGGCGAGCTGGGCGACCGCATCAAGGTGGTGCGCGACTACGACGACGTGCCCGAGATCACCTGCTACCCCGCGGATCTGAATCAGATGTTCCTGCACGTGCTGCGCAACGCGGCGGCGGCCATCGAGGGCGAGGGCGTGATCACCCTGGGCGCGCGCACCGTGGCCGCCGGCGTGGAGCTGACCGTGGCGGACACCGGCCGCGGCATCGCGCGCGACCGCCTGCGCCGCATCTTCGACCTGGACTTCATCGACGGCGACCGCGTGCGCGTGGGCTGGGGCATGGCCACCATCCGCCAGGCCGTGGAGAAGCACCGCGGCGACGTGCGCATCGACAGCGAACCCGGACGCGGCACCACCGTGACCGTGACCCTGCCCCTCCACCTGAGCTGAGGATCCATCGTCATGACCATGCGCCTGCTGCTGCTGCTCTGCCTGGCCCTGCCCGCCGCCGCCGCCTCCCGCGACGCCGAAGCCCCGTGGTTCCGCACCGCCCTGGTCTGCAACGACGACGGCATCGACGACCCCCGCCTCCACGCCCTGGCCCGCGCCGTGGCCGCCACCGGCGCGCGCACCGTGGTGGTGGCGCCCCTGGAGAACTGCAGCGGATCGAGCAACTACACGTCGGTCTTCGCACGCAAGGCGTTCGCGGTGGAGCCGCGGGATCTGGGCGAGGGCATCGAGGCCTGGGCCGTGGACGGCTTCCCGGGCGACTGCGTGCTCTGGGCCCTGCTGGAGCTCCTGAAGGACGATCGTCCCGACGTGGTGCTCAGCGGCATCAACAGCGGCCCCAACCTGGCCGACGCCTGGATGGCCTCGGGCACCATCGGCGTGGCGCGGCTGGCGGCCCACGAGGGCATTCCCGCCGTGGCCTACTCCGGCCTCTCCACGCGCGACGCGGCCAAGATGGACGCCGTGCCGCGGTGGTGCGTGGACCTGGCCCTCTCCGACGTGGTGCGCGACCTGCCCGACGGCCGCTACCTCAACGTGAACTTCCCCATGGGCGAGGACACCGCGATCCAGGGCGTGGCCTGGTGCCCGCCCGGCGCCCGTGTCTTCCACGACCGCTTCGAGCCCGGCGAGCCCGACGCCACGGGCCGCACCGTCTGGACCCTGAAGTGGTGGACCGAGGACGGCGACCAGCCCGACGGCGGCGACGTGGACCTGCACCGCGAGGGCTGGATCACCGTGTCGCCCATGCGCGCCGGCGACCCCCTGCCCACCGGCGCCGCACCGGAGCTGCCGGACTGGCGGCGCTAGGCCGGGCTCACTCCACCAGCAGCAGCTTGAGCGACGCCGCCGCGCCGGCGCTCCGCACCCGCGCCAGGTACACGCCGGCGGGCTGGGGGCGGCCGGCGTCGTCGCGTCCGTCCCAGGCCGCGGAGTGCTCGCCGGCGGCCAGGTCGCCGTGGGCCAGCACGCGCACGCGGCGGCCACGCGGATCGAAGATCTCCACCGCGGCCGGCCCCGCCTGGGGCAGCGAGAAGCGCAGCACCGTGCGCGGGTTGAAGGGATTGGGGGCGGCGCGCAGCTTGGCCCGCGGCGTCGGGGACGCGGGAACCGCGGTGGCGGAGGCGTCCAGGCCCACCTTGAGCAGGCCCGTGTAGATCCCTCCCACCATCAGTCCGTCGGGGGTGAGGGCGGCGGTGGTGAAGAGCGCCTCGGCATCGTCGGGGTTCCAGTCGCGCCAGGGGAGGTCCAGCAGGGTCCACGTGGCCCCGGCGTCCGCGGTGAGGCGCAGCGGGCCTTCCCGCGTGGGCAGCAGCAGGCCGCGCCCGTCGGGGCGCAGCTCCAGGGCCGCCACGGCGGCGTCGGCGGAGATCTCCGTCCACGACGCGCCGCCGTCCGTGCTGCGGAACACGCCGTCCGTGGTGCGCAGCAGGCCGGTCTGGGCGTCGGCGAAGGCGAGCATCATGCCGAAGGGGGGCAGGCCCGACGAGCGAAGCTGCCAGGTGACACCGCCGTCGAGGGTGCGGTGGAGGCGCGGCGTGGGGCCGCCCTGCAGGGCGAAGCCCACATCGGCCGACGGGAAGTCCAGCAGCGGCGCGGCGAGGGGGCCGGTGGTGCCGGCCGGCGTCCAGGCGAGGCCGCCGTCGACGCTGCGCCAGAGGCGGCCGGAGGCGGCGGAGACCAGGGCGGCCTCCGTGTCCAGGCGCAGCACCTTCACGGCGATGTCGTCCAGCGGCAGCGCAATCACCTGCCACGAGACGCCGCCGTCCGCGCTCCGCGCCAGGTTCTCGCGCGCGACCGCGGGGTTGTGCCCCACGATCAGCGCCAGGCCGTCGGCGCGCACGCGCGCATCCAGCACGCGGGTCCACGCGGCGGGATAGGCGGCGCCCCCCCAGGAGCGCCCGCCGTCGTCGGTGCGCAGCAGGAGGTTGGGCACCGTACCGATCACGCTCCCGGACGCGACGGCCAGTCCCGCGGCGCCGCCGCCCAGGCGCACCATCTGGATGGGATCGCCGGCGCCGCCGCCCGCGTCCTCGGTGCGGTAGCTCCAGGTGGCGCCGTCGTCGTCGCTCACGATGAGGCCGCCGCCGGTCAGCGTGCCCACCACGCGGCCCGCGGGCAGGCGTTCCAGGTCGCTCACGCCGTGCTGCTGGCCCACGGCGAAGACCGCGGGGTAGGACCAGTCGTGATCCGGCGTGGGCGACGTGAAGATGAACGCTCCCTCGCCGAAGGCCGCCAGCAGCCAGGTGCCGTCGGCGCGGTGGATCCCGTCGATGACGTACGGAGGCGGCACCGGCGAGGTGGGCGCCCAGGTGAGGCCGGCGTCGTCGGTGACCAGCGCGTCCAGACCGCTCAGCAGGAACCCGTGGAGCGGATCGCGGAACTCCACCACGGTGGTGATGACGTCGGCGATGCCGGCGACGGCGCTCCACGTGAGGCCGCCGTCGACGGTGCGCGCCGCGAAGCCGCCGAACTCCGGGAAGATGCCGCCGGTCACGAGGCCCGTGTCCGCGTCGAACCAGTGCTGATCCGAGACGCGCGCATCGCCCGGCGCCGTGAGCAGGGACCAGGTGAGACCGCCGTCCCCGGAGTCCAGCATGACGCCGTGCTCGCCGCCCGCGCGCAGCCGGTCGCCCGCACGGGCGAGTCGCCAGAGCCTCTCGCCGGTGGGCACGGCGACGGACGTCCAGGTGGCGCCGCCGTCCGTGGAGCGGATCACGCCGTCGCCCACGGCCACCAACGTGGAGGCGTCCAGGGCGAGCACGTCGAAGAGGTCGGGCAGGACCTGCCAGGTGTCCGGCACGGGCGCCCAGGTGTCGCCGCCGTCGCCGCTGCGCAGCACCGCGCCGGCGATGCCCACCGCCCAGCCGCGCTGGTCGTCCACGAAGGTCACCGCCATCAGGGGGCTCACGTTGGGGCGGGGATGGGCCCAGGCGAACGATGCGGCGGTTCGGGCGGGCCGCGGGGACAGGATCACGATCGCGGCCAGGACGGCGGCGACCAGTCGCAGACGTGCGGACATGGCGGACTCCTCGGTGCCGGCGGGGGTGTCGGGAGGCGGGCTCCCCTCAACCCGGCAAGCGGGATTCCGCCGTGGATCGGCTCAGCGCGACGACGCCTCGCCCAGCATCCGGCCCGCGGCCTCCACCTCGTCGGCCCGCGTGAACCGTCCCAGCGACAGCCGCAGCGTGCCCGCGGCGATCTCCGGCGCCACCCCCATGGCCGTGAGCACGGCCGAGGGTTTGGCGCCCACGTCGTGGCAGGCCGCTCCGGCGGAGCAGGCCAGGCCGGGGCAGGCGGCCTGCAGCGAGGCGGCGAGCCGGCCGGGGAAGGCCGCGCTCAAGGTGTTGGGCAGGCGCTGCGTGGGGTGGCCGTGGACCACCAGGTCCGGTACGGCTGCGCGCAGGACCCCGGCCAGACGATCCCGCAGCGCCGCCAGCCGCGGCCCCTCGGCCGCCACGTCCTCGCGCGCCAGCTCCGCGGCGCGGCCCAGCCCCGCGGCCAGGATCACGTTCTCCGTGCCCGCGCGACGCCCGCCCTCCTGCCCGGCGCCGTGCACCAGGTTCTCCAGCGGCGTGCCGCGGCGCACGTACAGCGCGCCCACGCCCTTGGGCGCGTAGACCTTGTGTCCGGCCACCGACAGCAGGTCCACGCCCAGGTCCTCCACGTCCACCGGGATCTTGCCCACGGCCTGGGCGGCGTCGCAGTGGACCAGCACGCCGCGGGCTTGCGCCAGACCGGCGATCTCCGCCACGGGCTGCAGGGTGCCCACCTCGTTGTTGGCCAGCATCACGCTCACCAGCACCGTGTCCGGGCGCAGGGCCGCGGCCACGGCGGCGGGGTCCACGCGCCCGGCGGCGTCCACGCCCACCACGGTGGTCTCCCAGCCGTCGCGCTCCAGCCAGCGCAGGGGCTCCAGCACGGCGGGGTGCTCCACGGCCGTGGTCACCACGTGGCGGCCGCGGTCGCGGGCGGCCCAGCAGGCGCCCTTCAGGGCGTGGTTGTTGGACTCGGAGCCGCCGCTGGTCAGCAGGATCTCGTCGGGCGCGCAGCCCAGCAGGGCGGCCACGGCGGCGCGGGCGTGGTCCACGGCGGCGCGGGCGCGGCGCCCGAACACGTGCCCGCTGCTGGGGTTGCCGAAGCCCTCGAGCATGAGAGGCGCCATGGCGTCGGCCACGCGCGGGTCCACCGGCGTGGTGCCGTTGCAGTCCAGGTAGATGGGGGCGCCGGGGGCGTCGAGCACGGCGGGGCGCGTCGCGCTCATCGCTGGTCGTCCTTGTTGCGGGTGCGGCGCGGCCGCTGCTGGGCCCGAGGCTTGGGTGCCGATCCGAAGAGCCGTCGCTTGGTCCACTCCGCGTAGGGGCGCAGGGCGTCGTCGTCCCACTGGGCCACCACCTCCTGCCGCAGCTTGGTGGCCTTGTGGGCGGGGCCGTGGATCATCCGTGCGCACTCCCAGGGCCGCACCGCGTGGATGGTGCAGAGGCCGCGGTCGAAGAACGAGCAGCGGCCCGGCACGGACAGCTCGCCCAGCGTCCACACCGAGCCGGGCTTCTTGCCGTCGCGCAGCTTGTGGGGCATCACGCCGTGGCGCTGGCTGCCGTCGGGCATGTGGGTCACGCCCACGGCCAGGTGCTTGCGGAAGCAGTCCTCCACGCTCAGGTCCAGGTGCTTGGCCAGGCGCAGCACCTCCCAGGGCATGAACCAGCCGGGGGAGTTGGTGCAGGCGGCGCGGCAGTCGTTGCAGTCGCAGCTGCTCACGGGGAAGCTGGAGCGCGGGGGGCGGTGTCTCGGCACGGCGGTGTCCTCGGTTGAAGGGATGCGATGGAGGCATAGTACCGCCGCGGCGGCCGTCCGCAAAGGACGCTCAGGGCGCGAGCCAGTTGCCCACGATGCGGACCGCCGACCCGCGCCAGCGGTGGTGGAGGTGGGGCAGGAGCGCCGCCTCGGGATACGGGGGCGCCCCGGCCGGCGCGGCCAGGGCCCGGCGACGGTGCTCCGCGAGCAGGGCCAGGCCCGCGGCGTCGGCGATGCCCGCCGGAGGCTCCGGCCAATCCGCGCGTTCGCCTGCCAGGAACCGCGCCGTCTCCCGCGCGTGCTCCTTCACCAGCGAGACCGGATCGTACTCGGGGTGCCCCTGCAGCAGGAGGGTGCGACGGTCCGGCGAGGCCGCCAGCAGCACGCCGCCGTCCTCGGCGTCCTGCAGGATCACCTCGTAGCCCGCGGCGGCGCAGTCGTCGGCCGGCGTGTCGTTCCAGCGCGAGTGGGGTGCGACGAAGCCGTCCGCGAGTCCGTGCGCCAGGGGGTGGCCCGGCTGCGCCACCCGGTGCGGGAACACGCCCCAGCGCTTGGCGGCCAGCCGCCGCCGCGGCCGGCCGTGGCGGAAGTGCAGCACCGCGTGGGAGGCCAGGCAGGAGTGCAGGGTGGTGGGCACCTCGTCCCGCGCCCAGTCCAGCACCCGGACCAGGGCGGCGCGGAAGGGCAGACGGTCCAGGTCCGGGTCCGGCACGTTGGCGCCGGTCACGATCAGGGCGTCCAGGCGGCGCCGGCTCAGGTCCGCGACGGGCTCGTAGTGGGCGTCCAGATGGCGGCGGGCCGCCTCGCCGCGGGGGATCTCCGGCAGCTCGGCGGGGATCAGCTCCACGCCCCGGTCCGGCGCGGCCGCGGCCAGCAGCCCCAGGAGCTGCCGTTCCGTGGCTTCCAGGGCGGCGTCCGCCATGGCGTTGACCAGGCCCACGCGCAGGCGGGGTCCGCTCCAGGCGTCCGCGGGCAGCACCGGCACGCCCGCGTCGGCGAGGCGGGCGTAGGCGGGCAGGGCGTTCCGGGCGAGCAGCGGCATGGGCGGAGGATAGCCCGTCGGGGCCCGGCGGGCCAGCCGCGGGAGCATTCCCGGCGTGACGCCCCGGCCCCCATGGGATATCTTCGGAACCACGCACATCCTTGACCGTCCGGACCGGCCCGCCGGCCCGGGCTTCCGTCCGTCCTCCGAGGTCCTCCATGTCCGACGCCGGCCGCTACCAGCTCCGTCACCCCGTGCGCATCGTCACCGCCGCCTCGCTCTTCGACGGCCACGACGCCGCCATCAACATCATGCGGCGTCTGCTGCAGGCCGGCGGCGCGGAGGTCATCCATCTGGGACACAACCGCTCGGTGAAGGAGATCGTGGACTGCGCGGTGCAGGAGGACGCCCAGGGCATCGCCATCACCAGCTACCAGGGCGGCCACCTGGAGTTCTTCAAGTACATGCACGACCTCCTGCGCGAGGCCGGCGTGCCCACGCGGATCTACGGCGGCGGCGGCGGCACCATCCTGCCCGCGGAGATCGCGGAGCTGCACGCCTACGGCATCGACCGCATCTTCTCGCCCGACGACGGCCGCGCCCTGGGCCTGCAGGGCATGATCGACGTGGTGCTGCAAGGCTGCGACTTCGCCACCATCGACGCGCCCGACCCGGCGCTGCCGGAGGCCCTGCCGACACGCGACCCCATCGCCGTGGCGCGCCTGGTGACCCTGGCGGAGAACGCACCGGAGGCCTATGCGAAGCTGGCGCCGCGGGTGGAGGAGCTGGCCGCGGCGCGCACCGTGCCCGTGCTGGGCGTGACCGGGACCGGCGGCGCGGGCAAGTCGTCCCTGGTGGACGAGCTGGTGCGCCGCTACCTCAACGAGTTCGCGGACCGCACCATCGCCGTGGTGAGCGTGGACCCCAGCAAGCGTAAGAGCGGCGGCGCCCTGCTGGGCGACCGCATCCGCATGAACGCCATCGACGATCCGCGCGTGACCATGCGCTCGCTGGCCACGCGCCAGGCCAACCTCTCGCTGAGCCGTCACGTGCGCGACGCCGTGCAGGTGATGAAGGCGGCCGGGCACGACCTGGTCATCGTGGAGACGTCGGGCATCGGCCAGAGCGACACGGAGATCACCGAGCACAGCGACGTGGCCCTCTACGTGATGACCGCCGAGTACGGCGCCGCCACCCAGCTCGAGAAGATCGACATGCTGGACTTCGCCGACGTGGTGGCCATCAACAAGTTCGACCACCGCGGCAGCCAGGACGCCCTGCGCGACGTGCGCAAGCAGTTCGCCCGCAACCACGAGCTGTTCACCGCGCCGCCCGAGGAGCTGCCGGTCTTCGGCACCATCGCCAGCCAATTCCACGATCCCGGCATGAACGCCCTCTACGGCCACCTCATGGGCGCGATCACGGAGCGCTGCGGCGTGGACTTCGCGTCCGCCATGGGCGGCGACCCGGTGACCTCGGAGCGCAACTTCGTGATCCCGCCGGCGCGGACGCGCTACCTGGCGGAGATCGTGGACGAGAACCGCCGCTACGGCGCCTTCGCCCGCGCCCAGGCCGACCTGGCCCGCCGCGCCTGCGCCCTCTGGACCGCCGTGCAGGAGCTGCGCGACCGGGCGGCCGATCCCGACGACGTGCTGCCCGATCCCGCCCCCGCCGCCGACGATCCCGCCGCCGCCGCCGACCTCTGGAAGCGCTACGATCACCTCCTGCACCGTCTGGACGGCCGCAGCGTGGAGCTGCTGCGCGGCTGGCCGGAGATCCGCCGCCGCTACCGCGAGGACGAGCTGCGCTACACGGTCCGCGGCAAGGAGATCGCCCTGCCCCTGGTCGCGCGGTCGCTCAGCGGATCCCGCGTGCCCAAGGTGAGCCTGCCGCGCTTCGCCTGCTGGGGCGACCTGCTGCACTGGCTGCTCACGGAGAACCTGCCCGGCGAGTTCCCCTACGCGGCCGGCGTGTTCCCCCTGAAGCGCGAGGGGGAGGATCCCACGCGCATGTTCGCCGGCGAGGGCGGTCCCGAGCGCACCAACCGCCGCTTCCACTACGTGTCGCTGGGCATGCCCGCCAAGCGCCTGAGCACCGCCTTCGACTCCGTGACGCTCTACGGCGAGAACCCCGACCGCCGCCCCGACATCTACGGCAAGGTGGGCAACAGCGGCGTGTCCGTGGCCACGGTGGACGACGCCAAGATCCTCTACTCGGGCTTCGATCTGGCGGACCCCAAGACCTCGGTCAGCATGACCATCAACGGCCCGGCGCCCATGCTGCTGGCCTTCTACATGAACGCGGCGGTGGACCAGGGCTGCGAGAAGTGGCTGCGGGCGCAGGGCAAGGTCGCTGAAGCCGAGCGCAGCCTCGCCGAGCTCTCCGGCGGCGCCCCCCGCCCCGCCTACAGGGGCGACCTTCCCGAGGGCAACGACGGCCTGGGACTGCTGCTGCTGGGCGCCAGCGGCGACCAGGTGCTGCCGCCGGAGGAGTACGCCCGGATCCGCGCCGAGGTCATGAGCAGCGTGCGCGGCACCGTGCAGGCCGACATCCTCAAGGAGGACCAGGCCCAGAACACCTGCATCTTCAGCACCGAGTTCGCCCTGCGCATGATGGGCGACATCCAGCAGTCGTTCATCGACCGCCGCGTGCGCAACTTCTACAGCGTGTCCATCAGCGGCTACCACATCGCCGAGGCCGGAGCCAACCCCATCACCCAGCTCGCGCTGACCCTGGCCAACGGCCTCACCTACGTGGAGTACTACCTCTCGCGCGGCATGGACGTGGACGCCTTCGCGCCCAATCTGAGCTTCTTCTTCAGCAACGGCATGGACCCCGAGTACGCGGTCATGGGCCGCGTGGCGCGCCGCATCTGGGCCAAGGCCCTGCGCCTCAAGTACCGCGCCAACGAGCGCAGCCAGATGCTCAAGTACCACATCCAGACCTCGGGCCGCTCCCTGCACGCCCAGGAGATCGCCTTCAACGACATCCGCACCACCCTGCAGGCGCTCTACGCCATCTACGACAACTGCAACAGCCTCCACACCAACGCCTACGACGAGGCCATCACCACGCCCACGGAGGAGAGCGTGCGCCGCGCCATGGCCATCCAGCTCATCATCAACAAGGAGCTGGGCCTGGCGAGGAACGAGAACCCCCTGCAGGGCGCCTTCATCGTGGACGAGCTGACGGATCTGGTGGAGGAGGCGGTGCTGGCGGAGTTCGAGCGCATCAGCGAGCGCGGCGGCGTGCTGGGCGCCATGGAGCGCATGTATCAGCGCACGCGGATCCAGGAGGAGTCGCTCCATTACGAGGCGCTGAAGCACGACGGCAGCCTGCCGATCGTGGGCGTGAACACCTATCTGGATCCCAAGGGCTCGCCCACGGTGGTGCCCGGCGAGGTGATCCGCGCCACCACGGAGGAGAAGGAGCACGCCCTGGCCTCGCTGGCGGCCTTCCATGCCCGCAACGCCGACCGCGCCCCCGCCGCCCTGGCGGCGCTGCAGCGCACGGCCGTGGAGCACGGCAACGTGTTCGAGGCGCTGCTGGAGGCGGGGAAGGTGTGCTCGCTGGGGCAGCTGTCCGCGGCCCTGTACCGGGTGGGAGGGCAGTACCGGCGCAACATGTGAGCCGGATCCGACCGGTCAGATGTCCGACGGGTCCCAGCCGCCGCTGCGGGCGAGCCGGTCGATCAGCAGGCGCTGCAGCGTGTCCCGGGCCTCGGGCGTGAGCCCATCGGCCAGATCCCGCTCGGCCCGCCCCACGGCCGAATCCAGGCGCGTCAGCAGATCACGCGCCTTGTCCGTCAGCTCCAGATGCACCACCCGCAGATCCTTGCCGTCGCGGCTGCGGCGGACCAGGGCCTTCTTGGCCAGGGCCTGCACCACGCGGGTGGACTGGGCCCGGTCGATGCCCAGGATCCCCGCCAGCACGGACGGCGTGGCGTCGGCCCGCTGCCGGATCACCCGCAAGGTCCAGTACTGGTTGAGGTTGACGCCGTAAGCGTTGAGGTGCTGGGCGTGGTCGGCCTTCACGGCCTGGGCCAAGCGGACGACCCAGAAGCCGAGCTGGTCGGCGAGGGGGCGGTGGCGTTCGACGTCGTACATCGTGGTTCTCCAATATTGTTGACGAGGCAATGATTGTCTCATCAATCATTGTTTCGTCAATCGAATCGTTTTTCAAGCATCGTCCCGCGTGCTCTCCCGGTTTCCTCCTCAATTCTCATGGCATTTGTGCTAGAATCATACAAATTCTAAGGTCAACGCTGCGGGGCCCACGTCTTCGCCCGGAGCGTGTTCGTCATCCGCACCTCGGAACCACCATCTGGAGGGGACCATGAAGAAACTGATCCTGACCACCGCCGTGCTCAGCCTCGCTCTGGCCGGCGTGGCTTCGGCCGCCATCGGCTGGGCCGGCAACGTCTGGCCCAACAGCGGCAGCAACGTCGTGCCCACGGGCCCGGTGGACTGCTACGTCCAGGTCTGGAAGTCCGGCGTGACCGACCTGCCCGGCCAGGGCGCGGACATCGAGGTGTTCTGCGACATGGTCAGCAGCAACGGCGCCACCGAGCCCAACACGGTCTGCGCCTTCCTGGGCGACAACGGCGCCAACGACGAGTACACCGTGCAGATCCCCCAGCCCCTGCTGGTGGGCGCCACGTCGGTGACCATCCAGTTCAAGGTGCATGACCTGACCGACGACACCTGGTACGACGCCATCGGCGACCAGGCCGGCAACGCGGCGCCCCAGACCTACAACGTCATCGACGTGCTTCCCGTGGACGTGGACGTGAGCTTCAGCCTCTGCATGAGCGGCGAGGCCACCAGCGACGTGCCCTGCGTCATCGGCAGCGCGCCGGAGATCGGCTCCTGGGGCACCGGCGTGAACATGACCGCCATGGGCGGCGACGCCTACGCCTTGACCGTGACCTTCCCCGCCGGCAGCAACCCCTCCTTCGAGTACAAGTACAAGAAGGACGGCTGCGCGAGCTGGGAGAGCGTGGGCAACCGCATGGTGACCCTGCCCACCGACGGTTCCACCACCGTGGTCCTGGCGTACGACAGCTGGAACAACCTGCCCCTGGGCTGCGGCCAGGGCGACGTGCTGTCCGAGGACAAGGAAGTGTGCTTCCAGGTCTGCCTGGACGGCGTGGACAACACCGGCGGCGTGTGCATCGTGGGCAACATCGCCCAGCTGGACAGCTGGGGCGCCGGCATCCCCGCCGAGATGGTGGGCCCGGGCCTGTACCAGGCCTGCGTGATCTTCCCGGCCGGCTCGCCGTACCCGATCAGCATCGAGTACAAGGCCAAGAAGGACGACTGCGCCACCTGGGAGGGCGGCAGCAACCACCTGTTCACCGTGGACGACATGACCGCGGCGGCCACCACGCTGACCCACACCTGGGAAGGCGGCGCCGGCCAGTGCGCGCCGGTGGGCAACGAGGACAGCAGCTTCAGCTCGCTGAAGGCCCAGTACCGCTAGAAGTCGTCATCCCGACGCAACCGGAAGGCCGTCCCTCCGTAGGAGGGGCGGCTTTTCCGTGCCCGGACTGGCCTCCTGGGGGCCGGAACCCTATGATAATGGGTCGACCCCAACCTCGACCGAAGGAAGCCCCATGCAGACCGCCACCTGGAAGGGCCGCCGCGCCGCGTTGCGCGAGGCCGTCGCCGACGGGATCATCCTGCTGCCCGGCAACGACGAGGCGCCGCGCAACTACGCGGACAACCCCTATCCGTTCCGCCAGGATTCCCACTTCCTCTACTACGTGGGCACGGACCACCCCGGCATGGCGGCGCTGCTGCTGCCCGAAGGGCGCGAGATCCTCTTCGGCGCTCCCGAACACCCGGACGACGTGGTCTGGTTCGGGCCGCACCCCACCCTGGGCGACTTCGCGGCGCAGGCCGGCATGGCCGACCACCGCCCCCTGGCCGACCTGCCGGGGATCCTGGCCGAGGCCGCCAGGCAGGGCGTGACGGTCCACTACCTGCCCCCCTACCGCGAGGCCAACCGCCGCAAGCTGGCCGACTGGCTCGGCGTGCGGGCGGCCGAGGTGGCGCCCGGCGCGTCGGCGGCGCTGACCGCGGCGGTGGTGGCCCAGCGCGAGGTGAAGACCGACGCCGAGGTGGCGGAGATGGAGTACGCCATCGGCTGCAGCGCGCTCATGTACCGCACGGCCATGCAGGTGGCGCGGGCGGGGCTGCAGGAGTCGCGCATCATGGGCATGATCGCCGGCGTGGCGCTCATGGAGGGCCTGTCCTTCTCCTTCCCGCCCATCGTCACGGTGCACGGCGAGGTTCTGCACAACCACGGCTACGGCAACCTGCTCAAGGACGGCGACCTGCTGCTCATCGACAGCGGCGTGGAGTCGCCCGGGCACTACTGCTCCGACATCACGCGCACCCTGCCCGTGGGCGGCGTCTTCACGCGCAAGCAGCGCGACGTGTACGAGGTGGTGCTGGAGGCCCAGCGCGCGGCCATCGAGGCTGTGGCGCCGGGCGCCACCAACCTGCAGGTGCATCTGGCCGCGGCCCGCGCCACGGCGTCGGGCCTGAAGGACCTGGGGCTCATGCAGGGCGACGTGGACGAGGCCGTGGCGGCCGGCGCCCACGCCCTGTTCTTCCCTCACGGCATCGGCCACATGATCGGCCTGGACGTGCACGACATGGAGGATCTGGGCGACGCCGTGGGCTACGACCCCGGCGTCGCCCGCTCCGGCCAGTTCGGCCTGGGCTTCCTGCGCCTGGCCAAGACCCTGCGGCCGGGCTTCGCCGTCACCATCGAGCCGGGCGTGTACTTCATCCCGGCGCTCATGGAGCGCTGGCGCGCGGCGGGGACCTGCCGGGACTTCATCCGCTACGACCGGCTGGAAGGCTTCGCCGGCTTCGGCGGCATCCGCATCGAGGACGACGTGCTGGTCACCGAGGACGGCCGCCGCGTGCTGGGCACCCCCATCCCCAAGACCCCCGACGACATCGAGGTGCTGATGTCGGCGGAGGACTGAAGCCCCCGCGCCGGCGCGTCGGAAGAGAGCTCGTTCCCATGAAGGCGCTCATCACCATGGTCCTGGGCCTGGCGCTGCTCGCAGCGGCGTCCGACGCCGCCGCCTACCAGGCGCCCACGCCGGCGGACACCGCCTCCGCCGGGGCCGCCAAGCTCCACGTCACCGACGGCTCCAGCGTGCTGACCGTGGGCGAGCTGCAGGTCCACGTGTCCAACCACGGCCTCATCGGCTCGCGCTACTCGGTGACCACGTCCTACTCCGACGCTCCGTCCGCCCAGTGGCCCAGCGGCTCCGGCGTGGAGCACCTCTTCGCGGCGGGGCTGTGGGTGGGCGGTTACCAGAACGGCGAGTATCACGTGTCCACGGGCCAGTTCCAGCGCGAGCTGCGGCCGCCTCCGGGCCCCGAGTACACCGTCTACGAGAGCCGCTACGGCTACCGGGTGAAGCCCTTCGCCGACTCCCAGCGGGGCGGCGCCCGCGTCTTCGAGAACGGCGGCGACGACGACGGCGACGGCCGCGTGGACGAGGACCCCCTCAACGGCTTCGACGACGACGGCGACGGCCGCGTGGACGAGGACTTCGCCCAGCTCGGCACCCAGATGCTGGTCTGCACCATGCGCGACGACACGCCGCTGTCGCTGGAGGAGTATCCGGACCACGAGCCCCTGGGCCTGGAGATCGTGCAGACGGCCTACGCCTGGGAGCTGGATGAGATCGACGACTTCGTGATCATCCGCTACGACATCACCAACGCGGGGTCGGGGCCCATCGCCGGGCTGCGCGTGGGGCTGTTCGCGGATCCGGACATCGGCCGCCGCGACCGCACGGACGCCGCCTTCGACGACCTGGCCGCCCGCTACCGCGGCTTCACCCGCGCCGCCAACGGCCTCTTCGAGTCCGTGGACGTGGCATACATGCATGACGGCGGCGCCACCGATCCCGTGCCCAGCTACTTCGGCGTGATGTTCCTGGGGCCCAGCGCCACCAACCACCGCATCGCCAACGTGCAGTACTACTCCGGCGAGCAGCCCTACGCCCTGGGCGGCGATCCCACCAACGACGCCGAGCGCTACGAGGAGATGAGCCGCACCCGCAGCGACGCCGACATCCGGCCCCGCTTCGAGGCCGACTACCGCATGCTGGTGACCAACGGCTCCTACGGCACGCTCAACCCCGGCCGCACGGTCACGGTGGAGGTGGTCCTGGCCTGCGGGAACGGCTTGGAAGGCCTGCTGGAGACCTGCGCCAACGCCCAGCAGGTGTGGGAGGGCGCCTGGTACGACCTGGACCACAACGCGAACACCGGGCGCTACGGCCGCGAGACCCTCATGTGCATCGAGGACTTCGGCCTGACCGTCAGCCAGTTCGGGGTGTCGCCCTTCTCGGGCCAGGATCCGGACTTCTTCGGCGCCGCCTGCGTGCCCGACTGGATGATCGATCCCATGACGGCCGGCGACCTGAGCCTCTTCCCCGGCAACCGGCACTGCATCTACGTGAACACCGACGCCTGCTACGAGTGCGAGGAGATCAACGGCGGCCCCTGCACCACGGGCAACTTCGCCCGCATCTGGAACTGCGCGGACTGGCGGCTGACCGTGAGCCAGCGCGCCGGCTGCACGGGCGTGGGCGGGCGCGAGAGCGTGGTGCGCTGGGTCACCGAAGCGCCGCCGGCGCCGCCGGCCCTGCGCCTCTGGCCACGCGACCGCGCCGTGCACATCTACTGGAACGACGACCCCGAGCACGCCCCGGACCTGGTGGAGGGCTTCCAGGACTTCGAGGCCTACCGCGTATGGCGCGCCGAGGGCTGGGACCGTCCCGCCGGCAGCGACGAGTCCACCGGCCCGCCGTCGCGCCTCTGGGCCCTGCTGGGGGAGTACGACCTGATCAACCGCTACGTGTACGGCCTGGACTACACGGACGGCGTGCCCCTGGACACCATTCCCCTGGGCCACAACACGGGCCTGGAGCCCATCGCCTACCGGCCCGTGTGCCTGGACGATCCGCGCCACGACGGACTGCTCGACGCCATGACCCAGGTGCTGGCCTCGGGGGCCGTGGCCGGCCTGGAGCGCCTGCCCACGCTGCGCGACGGCGACGGGCGCCTGCGTCCCGGGCTGGAACCCCTGGCTCCCTGGGAGGGCGTGCCCGCCGTCCTGGACACGTTCTATTGGGCCACGCCCTGGGAGGACCCCGCGGATCCCGCCCGCGACAAGCGGGGCAAGGGCTTCTACGAGTTCGTGGACGAGGGCGTGGCCAACGGCTTCCTCTACTTCTACGCGGTGACGGCCGCGGACCACGGCGTGCTGGACACGGGGACGCAGCTCGAGATCACGGGGCCGGGGCTGCAGGGAGACCCCTCCACCAACTTCGCGGTGGCCCGCCCGGGCACCGACGCCGACACCCCCGCGGATCTGGCCGCTCACGGCCCCGACATCTACGTGTACCCCAACCCGGCCACGCTGGCGTCCCTGGAGCAGTTCCAGGCCCTGCACCCCAACGCCGACGATCCCACCGGCTGGCACGTCGCGTTCGCCAACCTGCCCGCCTGCCGCTCCCGCATCGAGATCTACAGCCTGGACGGCGACCTGGTGCAGACCATCGACCACGACGGCAGCGCCGGCTACGGCGAGGCCTCCTGGAACCTGGTCAGCCGCAACGGACAGCAGGTGGTCAGCGGCGTGTACCTGTACGCCGTGCGGCCCCTGGACGGCCGGTTCGAGGACTTCATCGGGAAGTTCGTGATCATCCGCTGAGGCCTTGTCCTCGGCGTGCGGGATTCCTTATGTTCCACCGGTGACCGCAGCGGAGCCCGGCCAGACGTCCTCCAGCCGACGGGGTCATCCATGCTGCCTCGGACCTTGGGCTGCCTCCTCTGGGCGCTCGGCATGGCGTCGGCGCCGGGCGCCTCCGCGCGCCCGCCGCAGGCCCGGCCGCCCGCCGCGGCGCCGGCGGACAAGATCCACGTGCTGGACGGCTCCACGGTCCTCTCCCTGAGCGAGCTGCAGGTCCACGTCTCCAACTTCGGCATGATCGGCTCGCGGCATTCCGTGACCTCCACCTATTCCGACGCCCCCTCCGCCCAGTGGCCGGCCGGGTCCGGCGTGGAGTACCTGTTCTCCGCCGGCCTCTGGATCGGCGGCGTGCTCTACGGCGAGCCGCGGGTCAGCACGGGCGAGTACGAGCACGAGCTGCGCCCGGCGCCGGATCCCGTCGACACCATGTACGAGAGCCGCTACGGCACCGTGGTGCGGCCCGCGCCCGGACCCGCGCGCGCCGGGGCGCGGATCTACGAGGCCGACGCGGACGACGACGGCGACGGCCGTCGGGACGAGGATCCCCTCAACGGCCGCGACGACGACGGCGACGGCCTGGTGGACGAGGACTTCGAGCAGCTGGGCTCGCAGATGCTGGTCTGCACCTACCGCGACGACGCCCCCCTCATCCGCGAGGAGTACCCCGACCACCGGCCCCTGTCCGTGGAGGTGGTGCAGACGGCGTACTGCTGGGAGGAGGACCACATCGACGACTTCGTGGTCCTGCGCTTCGACGTGACCAACGTGGGGACGGCCGTGATCGACCGCCTGCGCCTGGGCTTCTTCGCGGATCCCGACATCGGCCACCGCGACAACAACGAGGCGGGCGTGGACGATCTGGCCGCCCGCTTCCGGGGCGCCGCCCGCGCGCCCGACGGGCGCTACGAGGCCGTGGACGTGGCCTACATGTACGACGGCGGCGTCCGCGACCACGTGCCCGGCTACTTCGGCGTGATGTTCCTGGGGGAGACCTCCCTGCGCCGCAGCATCGCCAACGTGCAGTACTACTCCGGCCGCCAGGCCTACGCCTTCGGCGGCGACCCCACCAACGACGCCGAGCGCTACGCCGAGCTCGGGCGCACCCGCAGCGACGCCGACATCAGTCCGCGCCGCACCGCCGACTACCGCATGCTGCTGTCCAACGGCGAGTTCTACGCGCTGGCCCCGGGCCGGACCGCCACGCTGGAGGTGGCCCTGGTGGTGGGGGACGGGCTGGAGGGGCTGCTCGAGACCTGCGCCCAGGTGCGCCAGATCCGCGGCGGCCGCTGGTACGACCTGGACGTGGACTACGCCACGGGGCTGCGCGGCCGCGAGACGCTGGTGTGCCTGGAGGACATGGGCTTCTCGCTGCGCGATTTCGACGCGTCGCCCCTGCACGAGCAGGACCCCGACTTCTACGACCACACGGGGTGCGTGCCCGACCACCTGCTGCACTTCCTGCGGCCCGAGGACCTGGAGGAGCTGCCCGACGGCCGCCACTGCATCTGGGTCAACGCCGACACCTGCGAGGAATGCCTGCACGCCAGGGGCATCCCCTGCACCAAGGCGGATTTCGAGCGCCACTGGCACTGCGACGAACCCTACGCCACGCCCGACGAGCTGGTGGGCTGCACCGGAATCTACGGCCGGGAGACGGGCGTGCGCTGGGTCACGGACATGCCGCCGCCGCCGCCGCCGCTGCGGGTCTGGGCGCGGAACCGGGCGGTGCACGTGTACTGGCGCGACGATCCCGAGACCACCCCCGACGAGGTGCACGGCCAGATCGATTTCGAGGGCTACGGCGTCTGGCGCGCCGACGATTGGGACCGGCCGCCGGGCGCCAGCGCCCGGCTCGGGCCCGCCTCCAGCCTCTGGCACCTTCTGGCAAAGTACGACGTGCCCAGCTTCATCGTCAGGCCCTCGGGCCTGCAGGTGGGGAGCGGCCGCGACACCCTCGCCCTGGGCGCCGAGACCGGTCTGGAGGCCATCCGCTACCGTCCCGCCTGCCTGGACGATCCGGCCTTCCTCGGGCTGGAGGCCGCCGTGACCGCGCTGCTGGACGATCCTGAGCTGCGGGCCGGGTCCCGGCTGCCGTCGGTGCGCGACGCCCGCGGCGTGGTGCGTCCGGGGCTGGAGCCCCTGGTGCCGTGGGAGCACGCGCCCGCGGTCCTGGACACGTTCTTCTGGGCCACGCCCTGGACCGATCCGGAGGGGGGGGCGGCGTCCAAGCGGAGCCTGGGCTTCTACGAGTACGTGGACCGCACGCCCAAGAACGGCTTCCTCTACTTCTACGCGGTCACCTGCTTCGACCGGGCCATGCTCGTCACCTACTCGGACACCCTGGCGGTGGGGCCCGGTCTCGAGGGCGATCCCGCCGCCATGTTCGCCATGGCGCGGCCGGGCACCGACGCGGACACGCTGGAGGATCTGGCCGCCCACGGCCCGGACATCTACGTGTATCCCAATCCCGCCACCAGGGCGTCGCTGGACGAGTTCCAGGCCCTGCACCCCAACGCCGACGACCCCACGGGCCGCCGCGTGATGTTCGCCAACCTGCCGGCCTGCCGTTCCCGCATCGAGATCTACAGCCTGAACGGCGACCGGGTGCAGACCCTCGACCACGACGGCGGCACCGGCTTCGGCGAGGCGTCCTGGAATCTGGTCAGCCGCAACGGCCAGGAGGTGGCCAGCGGCCTCTACCTGTACGTCGTGAGGCCCCAGGGGGCCGGATTCCGGGACTTCGTGGGGAAATTCGTCGTCATCCGGTGATCGCTGGCATTCGGGCAACCCATGTTGTATTTTCATCCATGGTTTGCCCATTCCCGGCGATCCCCATCCGCGCCGGCCGGACCGCAATCACCCGCGAGGGGGACCCTTGATGAAGAGAACCGCCTGGTCGAGCCTGACGCTGCTGGCGCTGTGCGCGCTCCTGCTCGTCGGCCTGGGCTGCGACAGCAACAAAGACGTGACCGCCCTGGAAGGCAAAGGGAAGATCAACGTCACGCCGCGGGCCTTTCCCAACGATCTCGGGGCCGAGTTCCCCTGGACCCTGACCGGGCCGGGCGGCTATTCGCATTCGGACACGGGCTCCGTGCTGCTCGAGGATCTGGCCATCGGCGAATACACGCTGACCTGGAACCCGCTCAACGGCTGGGTGGTCCCGTCGCCGAGCACGCAGACGGCCACGCTGGTCTCCGGCGGCACGCACCAGTTCATCGCCACGTACCGGCAGACGGGCCAGGCCCAGCCGGACCAGGTGCAGCTCGATCCCAACCCGGACACCATCAACGACGGCGCGGGGGCTCCTTGGACCCTGACCGACCCCGACGGCAACGTGACCACCGGCACGGGCGACGCCACCTTCGAGGACATGCCCGCCGGCTCCTACACCGTGGTGTGGGGCGAGGTGGGCGGCTGGCAGATCACCGCGCCGGCCACCGGCACCCAGACCGCCTCCCTGGTGGAGGGCGAGGGCCTGACCTTCTCGGCCACCTACGCCAGCACCGAGGCGTCCAGCATCGAGTTCGTGGAGATCCCGGCCGGCGAGTTCGTGATGGGCTCGGCCACCAACAACTCCGCCTCGCTCCCGTACGAGTGGCCCAACCACTCCGTCACGCTGACCCGCGGCTTCCTCATGTCGGAGACCGAGGTCACGTGGGCCCAGTACGAGTTCGTGATGGACGAGAACCCCACGAGCTTCCCGGGCCGCGATTGGCCCTCGCACCCCGTGGACAGCGTCACCTGGCTGGAGGCCGCGGAGTTCTGCAACGCCCTGTCGGCCATCGAGGGCCTGACTCCGGCCTACGCGTTCAGCGGCGACCTGGTGACCTGGAACCGCGACGCGGACGGCTACCGCCTTCCCACCGAGGCGGAGTGGGAGTACGCCTGCCGGGCCGGCACCACCTCGGAGTACTACAACGGCACCGTGGTGATCGAGGCCAGCAGCTGCTACTCGGAGC
The DNA here is from genome assembly GCA_035447065.1 of Candidatus Krumholzibacteriia bacterium. GTDB lineage: Bacteria > Krumholzibacteriota > Krumholzibacteriia > LZORAL124-64-63 > LZORAL124-64-63 > CALEMW01. The sequence goes on along the minus strand of DAOTGJ010000002.1, from coordinate 54,198 downwards.
CGAACCTCGAGGAGATCGGCTGGTACTGCAACAACGCCGAGCAGGTGCCCCAGGAAGTGGCCCAGCTGGCCCCCAACCCCTGGGGCCTGTACGACATGAGCGGCAACCTCTGGGAGTGGGTCTGGGACGTGAACACGTCCTACGACGCCGTGTCCATGTACATGGATCCGTTCTACACGGCCATCGGCGAGGATCCCGTCACCACCGGCAACGTGTACGTGGCCGCGCAGCTCGCCGATTTCGGCGACTCGCAGGTGCTGCGCGTGGTGGACGCCCTGGCCCGCTTCGATCTCTCGGCCATGGGCATCACCACCAACTCCGTGCAGTTCCAGTTCCTGGACTTCGGCGGCGTGCAGAACTTCCGCGTGAACGGCCTGCCGGAGGAGCTCTACATCGGGAGCCTGGCGGACCTGCCGTCGGACCTGGTGCCCGGGGTGAGCATCGCCGTGAGCACCGTGGCCACCACCCACGACACCTACGGCGACGGCGTCATCGGCACGGTGACGCTGACGGGCGACATCGAGACCATCGAGATCGGCGGCTCGCTGCTCTGGATCGACTCCTTCGCCATCGACGACGCCGACACGGGGCCCTTCGGCCTGGACCGCTTCATGGGCTTCGACCTGAAGCGCCTCAACTCGTTCTACCTGCCCGACGGCAACCCGATCACCGTCGAGGCCCTCTTCGGCCTGGCCGTGACCGATCCGGTGGGCGTGGTGCAGACCGCGGGCGCCGTGCACATGCTGCGCGGCGGCAGCTACGGCTCGGTGCCGCGCCGCTGCCGTTCCGCGGCGCGCAGCGAGCCCGCCAAGGGCCGCTACGCCGGCTTCCGCGTGGTGCGCGACCTGCCGTAGGCGCCGCGGTGCGGAGCGAAGGACCGGCCCTCCCCGGACGGGGAGGGCCTTTCCGCGCCTGGAACATCGTCCGGATCCCTGCGTAGGGACCCACCGCCGTCCGAGGACGGCGCCCGACCCAGGCCGCCTCGCCGCGGCCGGCCCCCCAGACGAAAGGGATCGCGCGATGCGCTCGACCATGCTTCTGCTTCTGCTCGCCCTGACGACGGCCCTGCCCGCCGCCGCCCAGGATGCCACCGTGCCCGCCGATCTGACGGTGGTCCGCAACGGCGCCGCGCCCAGCGGCGGCGTGCAGGATCTCCGTCTCCAGGAGCTTTGGCGCGCCGGCGGCGCCGACGACGAGGACGTCATCTTCGGCGTGGTGACCCAGCTCGAGACCGACGACGCCGGGAACGTGTACCTGCTGGACACCCAGCTCTCCCAGGTGATGGTCTTCGACCGCGACGGCAACTTCACCGGCACCCTCAGCCGCGAGGGCGATGGTCCCGGCGAGGTGCGCATGCCCGCCGACATGTGCTTCCTGCAGGACGGCTCCCTGGCCCTCATGCAGACCTTCCCGGGCAAGGTGACCAAGATCACCCTGGACGATCAGCCCGCGGGCACCGTGGAGCCCGGCGCCGACGCCCAGGCCGGCGGCTTCCTGCTCATGCGCGACATCAACGCCGCCGGCAAGTGGCTGGTGGGCTGCGGCGAGAAGATCCAGATGGAGAGCGACCAGTCCGGGCAGACGCGCGTGGCCTTCCTCAGCGCCTTCGGCCCCGACGGCGCCAAGTCCCACGACTTCCTCACCAGCACGCGCCAGTGGAAGTGGGCCGACATGGTGTGGGACGAGGGCGCGGAGTACTTCGTCCACTACCGCAAGTGGGACGCCGGCCCGGACGGCCGCGTGTACGCCGCCTTCGACCGCGACAGCTACCGCATCGGCGTGTGGGAGGCCGACGGCACGCCCGTGCACGTGATCCAGCGCGACTACGCGCGCCTGGAGCGCGACGCCGAGACCCTGGCCCGCGTGGAGGAGGGGATGGAGAACCTGAAGCGCCAGTTCGGGCCCATCCCCGTCAAGACGCAGACCGAGAAGCTGGAGCAGGACATCATCTCGCTGTTCGTCACGCCGCAGAACGAGCTGTGGGTGCTCAGCGGGCGCGGCCAGTCCGACCAGCCCGAGGGCGTCATGGCCACCTACGACGTGTTCTCGCCCGCCGGCGAGTTCGTGCGCCGGGTGCGCGTGCACGTGCCGGGCGACGGCCGCGAGGACGCGCTGATGTTCGCGCGCGACGGCCGCATGCTCGTGGTGAAGGGGTTCATCGCCGCGGTGACGGCCCTGCAGGGCGGGGGCGGCGACGCCGAGTCCGAGCCGGAGCCCATGGAAGTGATCTGCTACTCGGCCGAGTAGCCCGCGTTCGCCAGGCCCGCCGCCCGGATCAGGGCGCGGGCCTTGTCCATGCTCTCCAAGTATTCGGCGTGGGGGTCGCTGTCCGCGGTGACGGCGCCTCCCACGCCGAACCGCATCACCCCTCCGCAGACAGCGGCCGTGCGGATCACCACGTGCAGGTCCAGCGCCCCGCCGTCGTCCCACCAGCCCAGGCCGCCCGCGTACACGCCGCGGCGGCAGGTCTCCCGCTCGTCGATGACCTTGAGCGCCTCGATCTTGGGCGCGCCGGTCATGCTGCCCGGCGGATGGCAGGCCCGCAGCAGGTCCAGGGCGTCCAGGCCCGGGCGCAGCCGGCCGGTCACCGTGGACACGAGCTGCCACACGGTGGCGTAGCCCTCCACGGCGCAGAGCTCGGGCACGCGCACGCTGCCGGTCCCGCACACGCGGCCCAGATCGTTGCGCACCAGGTCCACGATCATGACGTTCTCGGCGCGGTCCTTGGCCGACGCGGCCAGGTCGTCGCGCAGCGCGGCGTCGCGGGCCGGGTCCTCGTGGCGGGGGCGGGTGCCCTTGATGGGGCGGCTCTCCACGCGGCCGTCGGCGTCCAGGCTCAGGTAGCGCTCGGGTGAGGATGAGACCACCGCGGCCTCCGGCGTGCGCAGGAAGGCGGCGAAGGGGGCGGGGTTCACCGCGCGCAGGCAGCGGTAGAGGCGCCACGGGTCCGCGCGCAGGTCCGTCTCCAGGGTCTGGGTCATGTTCACCTCGAAGACGCGGCCCGCGAGGATGTCGGCCTGGATGGCGCGCACGGCGGCGGCGTAGGCGCCGGCGTCCAGGTCGGCGCGTACGGCCACCGGCGCGGGCGCGGCGGGCAGGGGCGCGGCCGGGGGCGGCGCCCAGGACTCCACGGCCGGGAGCCAGGCGCGGACCAGGGCGCGGGCGGCGGCGCGGGCGGACGCCGCGTCGGGACCGCGGCCGGTGCAGGCGAGCCAGACGGCGCCGTCGTGGGCGCGGTGGGCCAGGAGCACGTCGCCGAAGAGCAGGCGCAGGTCCGGCAGGCCGTCGCGGTCGGGGACCGTTTCCGGCAGGTCCTCGGCGAAGCGGCCCGCGCCGTGGCCCCACCAGCCCACGGCGCCGCCGCGGAAGGGGAAGGGGGCGTCGCCGGGGTCGGGCGCGCCGCGGGCGGCGCGCAGGGCGCGGACGACGGTGGTGGGGTCGCCGGGTACGTTCTCGTCGCGCCAGCGGCCGTCGGCGCCGCGGCGGCGCACGGTGCAGAAGCCGTCGCCGGCGCGGGCGTCCACCACCAGGTCGGGATCCGGCAGCAGGTAGGACCAGCGGCCCAGGCGTCCGTCGGCGTGGGCGCTGTCCAGCAGGGCGAGCCAGGGGCCGGGGAAGGCCCCGCCCAGGGTCCAGAAGGGGGCGGCGGGACGGCAGGGGACCGTCTCCAGATGCACGGCGTTGCTCATGGCGGAAGGATGCCCGCACGGACCGGCGCGGTCAAGGGGCGCCGCGCGTCGTAACCCCTTGAGATTTCATGCGGAATTCGCGGGGGCGCGCGGGATGCGTCGTTGACAGGGGGCGGAGGCGGAGACTAGGTTTCGGGGTCACGGAGCGAAGCGCAACGTCGCGAGCCCACGCCCCCGTTCAGGGACGAACGGGGAAGGCTCCCTGCACCCTGGAGGCGCCCTTGGCACGCACGGGTCCGACCCGTCTCCCGACCGCCGGCGCGCGGTCGGCCGCCCTCGTGGCCGCGAGCGTGATCTGCCTCGCCGCCGCGGCGAGCGCCCAGTCCATCCGCACGGACCTGGTGACCGACGCCGGCCTGATCCGGCTCAACGTGACCAACATGGGCTATCTGGGCAACGGCTTCAGCAACGCCAACCTGTCGTCCTGCGAGTACCCGCCCAACTCGGGCGTGGAGCACGTGTACCTGGCGGGCCTCTGGGTGGGCGCGGTGCTGGCCAGCGGCGAGGTGGCCGTGTCCACCGGCGCCCAGGACGCCAGCAGCCTGGAGGCGGGCGAGCAGTTCCGCGAGTTCGCCATGCCCACCGACGACACCAGCGTGAACTACCCCGTGCGCATCTGGAGCAACCTGCAGAACGACCAGGAGCACTACGACCCCGCCGCCCTGGCCACCAGCCACATCGAGGTCTCCTTCAACGATTTCCAGGTCAACGAGGCCGGCACCCACACCCCCCTGGGCCTGAAGGTGGTGCTGCGCGCCCTGAGCTGGAGCGCGCCCTACGCCGACGACTTCGTGATCCTGGACTACCGCATCATCAACGCCACCAACGACGACCTCACCGACGTGTACCTGGGCTTCTGGAACGACACCACCGTGGGCAACACCACGATCACCGACCCCTACCCCGGCGCCCAGGGCACGCCCTGGAACTACTACGACGACATCAACGGCGCCTTCCGCCCCGGCGACATCCCCGACGACGACCTCTGGATGATGTACGAGCACGACGAGGACGGCTGGGAGGGCCTGGCCGCCTCCTGGGTGGGCACGCGCCTGCTGGGCACGTCGGAGCCCGCGCAGCCCGCGGAAGGGGAGCCCGCCGTCAGCTACAACCAGTGGCGCTTCCGGGGCCAGCCGGAGGAGGACGACTGGTACCTCCCCTCCGGCGAGCAGGAGGACCGCCCCGGCAAGTACCAGATCCTGGGCAACGGCGACTGGGACGTGGACCAGCCGGGCGAGGACCCGGTCAACAGCCTGGCCTCCAACTGGACGGCCATCATGAGCACCGGCCCCTTCCCGCTGCTGGCCGGCGGCGACACGCTCAGCTTCACGGTGGCCATCGTCTGCGGGCAGGACTCGCTGTCGCTGCTGGAGAACTCCAAGGTGGCGCAGCTGGCGTACGACCAGGGCTTCTCCATCCCGGCGGGCCCCCCGTCGCCGCGGCTGAGCTTCGAGTACGCCCAGGACTCCGTGACGCTGGCCTGGGAGCCCGGCGACTCCCTCGGCGTGGACGCCGACGGGAACCCGGTGGAGCTGGGCACCGACGACCCCCGCCGCTCGCCCGAGCACCACATCAGCAAGGTGACCAACCGCCCCGACTTCCAGGGCTACCGCGTGTACCGCTTCCAGGGCGACACCTTCCAGAGCGACCCCTACGAGGAGTCGGTGCTGGTGGCGCAGTTCGACAGGATCGACGGCGTGGGCTTCGACACCGGCCTGCCGCCGCGCGGCGCCGACGGCCGCCGCCGCTTCACGGACACGGGGCTGCTGGACGGCTTCCCGTACTTCTACTCCGTGGTCTCCTACTCGGCGCCCAACCTGGAGGAGGGCCTGCCCGAGTTCCAGAGCGGGCTCTTCGAGAACTCCACGCTGATCTATCCCGGGCCCGGCCCCGCCTCCGACGGCGACGGCGCCACGGTGGGCGTCTTCCCCAACCCGTACCGCGCCGCCTCGTACTTCGACAGCCACGACGAGGAGCAGGAGCTGGGCCGCAAGATCTGGTTCACCAACCTGCCGGCCCGCAGCACCGTGAAGGTCTTCAACCTGGCCGGCGACCTGGTGGCCGCCCTGAGCCACGACGACCCCGCCAGCGGCATGGAGCCCTGGGACCTGCTGAGCTCGCCCCAGCGCGCCATCGCCACGGGCCTCTACGTGTTCGTGGTGGAGGACCTGGCCACCGGTGCCGTGCAGCGCGGAAAGCTGGTGATCATCAAGTGAGGCCCACCCTGGACAGGCGCGCCGCCGCCCTCGCCTCCGCCCTGCTCGCCGCCGCGGCGCTGCTGGGCCTGGGCTGCGCCGGCGACCCGTACGAGCCCGATTCGCTGCCCAACGCGCGGCCCACGGTGCGGCTCTTCGTGAGCACCGCGCCGGGGGACACCCTGAACCCCACCAGCTACTTCGCGCGCACGTTCCACTGGAGCGGCACGGACGTGGACGGGTTCGTGCGCGAGTACTACGTGTCCGTGGAGACCGAGGCCGGCGTGGACGCCGCCTGGGACACCACCGCGGCCACGGACACCACCATGACCTTCGTCACCGACGCCTCGGGCCTGGCCCGCGCCGTGTTCCGCCTGGCCTGCCGCGACGACCGCGGCGCCCTGAGCGACACCGTGTCCCAGTACATCCCCCTGCGCAACTTCCCGCCCGTGGTGCAGTTCGCCACCGGCTACGACACCCTGCGCTGGAGCTACGGCTCCGGCAGCTTCCGCTACAAGGCCGCCGACGAGGACGGCGCGGTGACCATGGACGACTCGGTCACCTTCTTCCTGGACACCGCGGATCCGGAACTGCCGCCCGTGACGGTGGACGACCCCGCGGCCGACGCCTCGGTGCGCCCGGTGCGCATGGCCATGCAGGACCCCGCGACCGGCGAGTTCGAGGTGGAGCTCCACGGCGTGATCCCGCCGGGCGCGCGCACCCTCAGCGTGCAGGTGGGCGACGAGGCCGGCGGCGTGGCCACGCACGCCTGGAGCTGGGAGGCGCGGCCGGTGCTCAGCTCCGTGCTGCTGGTGGACGACTTCCCCGGCGACTTCGACCGCGCCACCTACTACGCGCTCATGGACTCGGTCTACGGCCCGGAGCAGTGGTCCCTGCTGAACGTGGGGGACGGCCTCTTCGACCGCCGCTGGGTGGCCCTGGAGACGTTCCGCCAGTTCGAATGCCTGATGTGGTACACGGGCTCCGGCACCAGCCAGACCATGGCGGACCTGTCGGCCCAGATCATCGAGTACCTGCGGCCGGCGGATCCCGCGGCCCACGACCCCGGCCGCATGCTGCTGGTGAGCAGCTCCCTGCTGGGCAGCAACCCCACCCTGCCGCCGGCCCTGGTGCAGAACACCCTGGGCGTGGTGAGCCAGGCCGCGGTGCCGCTGTTCTTCATCCCCGCCAACAAGCAGGTGTACCGCTTCTACGACGACGGCGACGACACCAACGACCAGACCGACGTGGTCTACCGCTCCACCGCCGCGGTGGGCGGCGCGGTGGGCCTGGCCGCCATGAACGGGGCGGAGCTGCTGCACCGCCTGGAGCGCGGCAACTACTTCCAGAACCGCCCCTCGCAGCCCTACGTGGCGGTGCGCAACCCGCGCCGCGCCACCCAGGCCGCGGCCTCCACCGTGACCTGCTCCGTGCAGTGGCAGTACATGCGCGCGGACGAGGTGCGGGCCGAATTCCGCCGGCTGCTGACCGAGGAGCTGGGGGTGGTGCTGCCGTGAAGACCTGGCGCATCCCGATGCCGGCCCTGCTGCTGGCGCTCCTGCTGACGACGACGGCCGCCGCCCAGAGCGACGCCCTGCGCGGCGCCGGCCGGGCCATCACCGGTCAGGGCCAGGCCCCCGCCATGATCAAGGGCCGGGTGCTGGACGACGAGAGCGGCGAGGTGCTGGCCTACACCAACGTGTACCTGGCGGGCACCAGCATCGGCACCATCGCCCTGCAGGCGGGCGACTTCTACCTCAACGGCCTGCGGCCGGGCACGTACACGGTCATGGCGTCGTACATCTCGTACGGGACCGGCGCGGAGACCGTCACCGTGGGGCCGGGGGAGACCGCGGAGATCGAGTTCCGGCTGCGGGTGCAGGCCATCCTGGTGGACCCCATCGTGGTCAGCGGGGAACGCGCGCTGATCGAGGTGGAGCGTACGGGCAGCGCGCACCACCTGTCGGCCAAGCAGATGGAGGCCATGCCCCTGGACAACCTGGTGCAGATGATCGCCCAGAAGCCGGGCGTGACCCTGCAGGACAACGAGATCCACATCCGCGGCGGCCGCGCCGACGACACGCAGTTCATCATCGACGGCCTGAGCGTTAACGATCCGCTGGCCGGCGGCGGCTACGGCTACTCCATCGACCCGTCCATCGTCAACGAGATCGAGGTGCTCACCGGCGGCTTCAACGCCGAGTACGGGCAGGCGGTCTCCGGCGTGGTGAACGTGTCCACCAAGGAGGGCTCGGAGCGCTGGGACGGGAAGGTGAGCTGGAAGACCGACCACTGGGCCGGCCGCGAGGCGACCACGCGCGAGGAGCCCGACTGGCGCGAGCTGGACCGGTTCGGGGGCAGCCAGAACATCGACATCGTGAAGGGCTCGCTCTCGGGGCCGGACCCCTTCAGCGGCCTGCTGGACCGCCTGGGCCTGGGCCTGCCGGGCAAGCGCTACCTGCTGCTGAGCGGGTCCATGGACGTGCGCGACGGCTACCTGCCCATCTACTCGCGCACCGAGCGCCTGTCGTCGCCCCTGTACACCGACGACTGGACGACCCCGCGCCAGCAGAACGACTGGAACGGCCTGGCCAAGTGGACCTGGGCCATCAACCCGCGGCACAAGCTCAACATCACGGCCAGCCGGCAGTTCTCGGTGAGCCAGGGCTTCGAGCTGCCGGGCGAAGGCTATCCGCGCAGCTTCATCGACAACCTGGACAACTTCCTGGTCTTCACCAACGAGAGCATCCTCAGCCAGCTCTACTACCGCTGGGTGGTGGGCGACGACGACTTCTTCGAGTTCAACCTGGGCCGCAACTTCAGCCGCATGCACGCCAACCTGATCGGCAACGACGACTTCCGCACCTACGGCCGCATCGACTCGCCCACGTCGCCCTTCGGCGCGGCCAACGGCACCGCGGACCGCTGGCACGACCACTACGCCGAATCCTGGAACATGAAGACCAGCTACAGCTGGGTGCCGGACCGCACCAACCAGTTCAAGATCGGCATGGAGATGTCGTTCACGGAGATGCAGCTGGTGGACCTGCAGTCGGCGCTGGCGTCGCCGCCGTCGGGCAAGCTGGGCATCAAGGAGGACATCTTCAAGGCGCACCCCATCGTGGGCGCGGCCTTCCTCCAGGACACCGTGAACTACCGCGGGCTGGTGCTCAACGCCGGCCTCCGCCTGGACGCCTGGGCCCCGGGCAAGGAGGTGGAGGAGGTCATGGACAACAGCGACGAATACCTCTTCATCTTCCCGGGCATGCGCGAGGAGTTCTACGACAGCACCCACGAGTTCGCCCTGCGGAGCTGGAAGCTGCGCGTGTCGCCGCGCCTGGGCATGAGCTTCCCGGTCACGGAGAAGGACAAGTTCTTCTTCAACTACGGCCATTTCAGCCAGTGGCCGCGCTTCAGCTACGTGTACCCGCAGCTCCAGGCGCAGACCGCCACGGAGATCCAGCTCCTGGGCAACCCCAACCTGGATCCCAAGGTCACGGTGGAGTACGAGACCGGCCTACAGCACGAGTTCCCCGGCCTCTGGAGCCTGGGCGTGACCTTCTTCAACCGCGACATCTACGGCTACGCCAAGTCCGTGGGGCTGGGCGCGGTGGACATCGGCGCCGACGAGACGCCGGATCCCGACGACACCGGCACGGTGACCATCAGCCCGGTGCGCTACTTCAACGGCGACTCGGCGCGCAGCCTGGGCGTGGAGCTCAGCGTCATCAAGCGCACCACGCGCTGGCTGAGCGGGTCGGCCAGCCTGGAGCTCTCGCGCAGCACGGGCACCAACAGCTCCGCCGACGAGGCCTACCTGCAGGCCGTGTACGACGAGGCCTACACGCCCACGGCCAGCGCCGGCGGCCTGCGCCGCACGCCGCTGCTCTGGGACAAGCCCTGGAAGCTGTCGGTGAACCTGGACTTCTCCGTGTTCGAGAAGCAGCGGCCGGAGCTGCTGGGCTGGCGCATGCCGTCCAACTGGAGCGTGAACGTGCTCTACCGGGCCGAGGCCGGGCGCCGCTACACGCCCCAGGCCTACGCGGATCCTGAGAACCCCACGCCGGGCGACTACCTGCCGCCGGACTACAACTCCGCGGTGGGTCCGTACACCAGCACCCTGAACCTGCGCTTCAACAAGTTCTGGAAGGTGGGCCGCAAGCAGCGCGTGACGTTCTTCCTGGAGGGGCGGAACATCTTCAACCACATCAACTACCGCCGCGTGAACGCCTGGACGGGCGACGGCTACCAGGTGGGCGACTACAACCCCTCCTGGACCGAACAGTACGGCGACTGGTACGACGACCCCACGCGGGCGGGCCCGGTGCCCCTGACCACGGACTCGGAGGAGTACGCCAAGGGCGTGGTGGATCCCAGCTACGTGGAGGATCCGCGCACCATCATGATGGGGGTGAGCTACTCGTGGTGATCCTGCGCTCCCCCGTCCGCCGCGCCGCCCTGGTGCTGGGCCTGTGCCTGCTGGCCTGCCTGGTGCTGGGCGCCCTGGAAGCCAAGGCCGGGTCGGTCATCCAGCTCTACGGAGCCGAGAACGTGGGCACCGCCGGCGCCCAGTTCCTGCGCCTGCCCGCCGGGGCCCGCGCCGCGGCCCTGGGCCAGGCCGGCGTGGCCGCGGCCGTGGACGGCTCCGCGCCGTTCTGGAATCCCGCCGCCACGGTGCGCACCCAGGGACGGCGCAACCTCTTCTTCGGGCACACGGCCTACGCCGCGGGCATCGACGTGGAGCACGCCTCGTACCACACCCACGGCCACACCTGGAGCTGGGGCGTGAGCGCCGGCGTGCTGCGCTCGGGCGACATCCCGCGCACCACCGAGTTCCACCAGCAGGGCACCGGCCAGACCTTCCAGGCGAACATGATGGTGCTGGGGCTGACCGGCACGCGCGCCATGACGGACCGCTTCTCCATCGGCGCCAACGTGAAGTACTACCAGGAGAACCTGGACGACCTGAGCCTGGGCGCGCCGGTGATGGACGTGGGCGTGCTTTACTACCCGGGCATCGGCGACCTGCGCATCGGCTTCGTGGTGCGCAACTTCGGGCCGGACATGCGGCCGGGGGGCACGCCCCTGGAGCTGGACGGCTACGACACGCCGTCCGAGTACCAGAGCTTCTCGGCGCCCACCAGCGGCTCCTTCGGCACCGCCTACACCTGGAGCCTGGGCGGGCAGACCAGCCTGCTGACCAGCGTGGAGTTCCACCACCCCACGGACTACAGCGAGAGCTTCCGCCTGGGCGGCGAGCTGGCCCTGGGACCGCACCTGGACCTGCGCGGCGGCTGGGAGACCAACCGCGACGAGGGCGGCCTGAGCGCCGGCTTCGGCGTGGAGGTGGCCCGCGACCGCTGGCGCGTGGGCCTGGACTACGCGCTGCGCGACATGGGCTCCTTCGGCACCATCCACATGGTGTCGGTGGACCTGGCGCCGCTGCTCGCCCCGAGGGGGATGCGATGAGGACCGACGCCCGCCTCCGCCCGCCCGCGGCCGCCGCGGCCGCCGCGCTGCTGCTGGCGGCCTGGGCCCTGCTGCCCGGCTGCGGCGACAAGATCGCCATCCCCCAGGCCGAGGGCCTGTTCGCCGTCAACGCCTACTACCACTTCGAGTCCGCGCCCGGCGCCGGGGCTCGCCAGCTCTGCGTGGCCAACGGCAAGGTCTTCGTGACGGCCGACGACGGCAGCCTGACCCGGCGCTTCCAGGACTTCGGCGAGGACGGCCGCGTGGACGGCCTGGCCGATCCCACCGCGCTGACGCGCTCCGAGGACGGGGCCGTGATCTTCGTCTGGGAGGCGGGGGCCGGGCGGCTGAGCGCCTGGGCCGCCTCGGACCTGAGCCCCCTGGGCGCCGCCGAGCTGCCCGAGGTGGGCACGGTGACGCACCTGGGCGCCGCCACGGCGGGCCTGACCGGCACGGTCGACACCCTGACCTACGTGTATCTGGCCGACGCCGACTCCGTGGTGGTCCACCGCTACGCCTGGACAGCGGCGGGCGAGGCCCTGCCGGCCGGCCTGCTCTGCACCGACGCGGGCGGGAGCGCCCGTGCTGTGAAGTCGCCCGCGGGCATGGCCGTGGACCTGGAGGGCCGCCTGCTGATCTGCGACGCCGACACCGCGCGCAACTGGGTGACCCGCTTCGACCCGACGCCGGCCGCCGACGAGCCCCTGGGCCTGGGCACGGTGGTGGTCTTCGCGGAGGACGGCTGCTTCCCGCCCGCCACCGCGGCCTACACCCTGGGCGACGCCCCCCAGTGCGGCGAGACCGATTGGACGGGCGGCCCCAGCGACGCCCAGGGCGAGTTCCACGCACCGCGGGCCGTGGCCGTGGACGGCAGCGGCCGCGCCTTCGTGGCCGACACCGGCAACGCCCGCTTCCAGGTCTTCCACGCCGCGGGCGACTACGACCTGGAGTACGCCACGGACGCCTTCACCGCGGCGCCGGTCTCCATCGCGGTGGTGGACAAGTTCGTGAACGAGAGCAAGATCAACTTCGGCGCCTACGTGTTCGTGGCGGCCGGCGACGGCGGCGGCCTGCACAGCTTCATCTCCAGCGAGGAGTACGCCCGCATCAACACCGGACAGCCGCCCCCGCCCCAATAGGAAGGATCCCCGCGTGGCCGAGAACGCGCAGCACGACATCCCCTTCTACCTCTCCATCTCCGGCAACATCGGCGTCGGCAAGAGCACCGTGTGCGCCATGATGGGCGAGGCCCTGGGCTGGCCCACCTACTACGAGCCGGTGGACGACAACCCGTACCTGGAGGACTACTACCGCGACATGCCGCGGTGGGCCTTCCACCTGCAGATCTACTTCCTGAGCAAGCGCTTCGAGGTCCAGAAGGACATCATCGACCACGGCTGGTCGGCGGTGCAGGACCGCACCATCTACGAGGACGTGGAGATCTTCGCGCCGGTGCTGCACCGCATGGGCGCCATGGACACCCGCGACTATGAGAACTACCGCGAGGTCTTCCACAACATGATCTCGTTCCTGCGGCCGCCGGACCTGATCCTCTACCTGAAGTGCGACCCGGATACGGCCCTGGAGCGCATCGGCCAGCGGGGCCGCGACATCGAGAAGACCATCCCCCGCGGCTTCATCGTGGACCTGCACGAGGCCTACGAGGAGTGGATCCCCCGCGCCCGCGACATCTGCCCGGTGCGCGTCATCGACACCGAGACCGTCAACCTGCGCGACGACGCCGCGGCCCAGGACGACCTGCTGGCCCTGGTGCGCGAGCTCCACGCCGCCAAGGCGCGCCGCGAACGGGAGGCCCGCGCGTGAGCCTGTCCGGATACCGTCCCAGCGACCGCCTGCGTGGTCGGCGCATCCCCGACGCCCTGCTGCGCGACCTGCCCAAGACCGACCTGCTCTTCCACCTGGACGGCAGCCTGCGTCCCGGCACCTACGCCGAGCTGGCGCGCGCCGCCGGCGAGGACGTGCCCGACGACGCGGCGGCCCTGCGCCGGCACGTGATGGGCGGGGCCGCGCGACCCAGCCCCCACTTCGCCGAGTGCTTCCGGCGCACCGTCCCCCTGCTGCAGACCGCCGACGCCCTGCGCCGCGTGGCCCGCGAGGCCGCCGAGGACGCCCATGCCTGCGGCGTGTGGGCCATGGAGGTGCGGTTCTGCCCGGTGAAGCACCTGGGGGCGGGGCTGGATGCCGACGGCGCCGTGGCCGCCGTGCGCGCGGGCCTGGACGAGGCCGAGACGTCCACGGGCATCCGCGCGGGGATCATCGTCACCGGCGTGCGCACCATCGGGCCCGACACCAGCCTGGAGCTGGCCGAGCTGGCGGTGCGCTGGCGCGGGCGCGGCGTGGTGGCCTTCGATCTGGCGGGCGAGGAGAAGGACTACCCGGCCAAGGACCACCGGCGCGCGTTCTACCACCTCATGAACCACAACGTGCCCAGCACCATCCACGCGGGGGAGGGGTTCGGGCCCGAGTCCATCCACCAGGCCCTGCACCGCTGCGGGGCCAACCGCATCGGCCACGGGGTGACCCTGCACCAGGACCCGGAGCTGCTGGCCTGGGTCAACGACCGCCGCATCCCCGTGGAGCTGGCCCTGAGCAGCAACGTGGCCACGGGCGTGGTGCCGTCGGCGGGCGAACATCCGCTGCGGCGTTATCTTGACGCGGGTCTGCGGGTGTCGCTGAACACCGACAACACCCTGCTGGTGGACACGGACCAGGTGCGCGAGCTGCGCCGGGCCGTGGACACCTTCGACCTGACCCTGCTGGAGGCGGAGACCCTGCTGCTCAACGGCTTCAAGAGCAGCTTCCTGCCGCAGCGGGAGAAGGCCGAGCTGACCGCCCGCGCCGCCGCGCGCTTCCGCGAGCTGCGCGACCTGCACCGGCTGGACTCCGAGGAGACCGCGTGAGCGACCGTCTGGAACGGCTCCATCCCGAGTGGCGCCCCCGCGTGGGCGAGGCCGTGGCGTGGCTGCGCGAGCGCGGCTTCCACGCGCCGGTGGGCCTGATCCTGGGCAGCGGCCTGGGCAACCTGGTGGACGCCCTGGACCACGCCTACGCCGTGGACTACGGCGAGATCCCGGGCTACCACGTCACCAGCGTGGCGGAGCACGCCGGACGCCTGGTGCGCGGCCGCGCCGCCGGCCGCGACGTGGTGGTCATGCAGGGCCGGCTCCACCCCTACGAGGGCCTGCCGCCCCGGGAGCTCATGCTGCCCACGGCGGTGCTGGCCTGCCTGGGCGTGGACGCCGTGGTGATCACCAACGCCGCCGGCGGGCTGAACCGCTTCTTCCTGCCCGGCGATCTCATGGTCATCCACGACCACCTGGATCTGCACGGGCGCGATCCCCTGCGCGGCCTGCTGGCCCCCGCCGCCCCGGGACCGCGCGGCGTCGTGCCGGCCCCCCTCTACGACGCCGATCTCGCCCGCCGTCTGGCCGATGCCGGCGCCGCCGTGGAGGTCCCGCTGCACGCGGGCACCTACGTGAGCATGTGGGGCCCGGCCTACGAGACCAAGGCGGAGATCGGCATGCTGCGGCGGCTGCACGGCGACGCCGTGGGCATGAGCACGGCGCCCGAGGTGTCGCTGCTGGCGGCCCTGGGGGTGAAGGTGGCCGGACTGAGCTGCATCACCAATCCCGCGCGGGAGACCGGCCAGCCGGAACTTTCGCACCAGGACGTTGTGGATGTGGGCCTGATGGTGCGCGACCGCATGGCGCGCCTGCTGCTGGAGTTCCTGCCGCGGCTCGACGCCTGAGCCCGCGGCGCGAAGGAGGCGACCGATGTTCTGGGATTCCACCCTGCTGCTGCTGGTGCCGGTGATGATCTTCGCCATGTGGGCGCAGCACCGGGTCAAGAGCACCTACCGCGAGTTCCTGGCCGTGCCCGCCGCCCGCGGGCTGACCGGCCGCGAGGCCGCGCGCCGCCTGCTGGACGCCGCCGGCCTGCACGACGTGGGCATCGAGACCGTGGACGGCGAGCTGAGCGACCACTACGATCCCCGCGCCCGCGTGCTGCGCCTCAGCCGGGCCAACGACGCCGGCCGCAGCATCTCCGCCCTGGGCGTGGCCTGCCACGAGGCCGGGCACGCCCTGCAGCACGCCGCGGGCTACGCGCCGCTGAACATCCGGCAGGCCATCTGGCCGGTCACGAGCTTCGGCTCCGGCCTGGCCATGCCCCTGTTCTTCATCGGCTTCCTGTTCCAGTTCCCGGCGCTGATGGACGTGGGCATCGCGTTCTACGCGGTGGCGGCCTTCTTCGCCCTGGTCACCCTGCCGGTGGAGTTCGACGCGAGCCGGCGCGCGGTGACGCTGCTGAACGGCCACGGCATCGTGACGGCGGAGGAGAGCGGGAAGGTCTCCCGGGTGCTCAACGCCGCGGCCCTGACCTACGTGGCCGGCGCGCTCATGGCCGTGGTGCAGCTCGTGCGGCTGCTCATCCTGCGCGACCGCCGCTGACCCCAACCGCTCCCGCGAGGAGGACCCCATGCGCCGCATCCTGGTGGCCGGAAACTGGAAGCTGAACAACGGCCCCGCCGAGGCCAAGGAGCTGGCCGCGGCCGTGGCCGCGGGCGTGAACGCCCTGCGGCCGGGCTGCGAGGTGCTGGTGTGCCCGCCCTTCGTGTCCATCGACGCGGCGGCGGCCGCCGCCGCGGGCTCCGCCCTGCTGGTGGGGGCCCAGAACTGCGCCGCCCACGACAGCGGCGCCCACACGGGCGAGGTGTCGGCCCCCATGCTGCGCGAGGTCGGGTGCAGCCACGTGATCGTGGCCCACTC
Organism: Candidatus Krumholzibacteriia bacterium; assembly: GCA_035447065.1. Classification (GTDB taxonomy): domain Bacteria; phylum Krumholzibacteriota; class Krumholzibacteriia; order LZORAL124-64-63; family LZORAL124-64-63; genus CALEMW01. The sequence continues at coordinate 38,058 of DAOTGJ010000002.1, read as the reverse complement.
GGAGCGGCGCACGGACCAGCGCGAGACCGACGACGAGTTCACGGCCAAGGTGGACCGCGTGCACGCCGCCGGCCTGACCGCCATCTTCTGCTACGGCGAGCAGCTGAGCGAACGCAAGGCCGGCCGCGCCGCCGACGTGGTGCGCGCCCAGCTCCAGGGCGTGCTGCCCCGCCTGGCCGCGCCCGCCGCCGAGAACCTGGTGCTGGCCTACGAACCCGTTTGGGCCATCGGCACCGGCGAGACCGCCACCCCGGAGCAGGCCCAGGAGATCCACGCCCTCTCGCGCAGCATCGTGGCCGAGATCCTGGGCGCGGATCTGGCCGACCGCGTGCGGATCCTCTATGGTGGCAGCGTCAAGGCGTCCAACGCGGCCGACCTGTTCCGGCGGCCCGACATCGACGGCGGCCTGGTGGGCGGCGCGAGCCTGCAGGCCGAGGACTTCCTGGGCATCGTCCGGGGAGCCATGGAGGTCGCCTGATCCGGGCGACGACCGCACCAACCACGGAGACCGAGGCATGATGCGAACCCGATTCCTTCGGCGCGCGCTGCTGGGCGCCGCCGCGCTGCTCGTGACCGCCCTGCCCGCCGCCGCCGCGCGCCAGTCCGAGGCCGACGCCTGGAACGCCGGCACGGCCTACCCCGGAGCGCGCCCGCCGGTCTTCGCGGAGCGGGCCCCCGGCGTGGAGGTGCTGACCCTGGAGAACGGCCTGCAGGTGCTCCTGCTGCCCAACCCCTCCCAGGACATGGTCAGCGTGGTGACCCAGGTGAAGGTGGGCTCCGCGTCGGAGGACGTGCGCACCAGCGGCATGAGCCACATGCTGGAGCACCTGCTCTTCAACGGCAGCGACCGCTGGAGCCAGGAGGAGCAGTACGAGCTCGCGGACCGCATCGGCGCCTGGAACAACGCCCACACCACCGACTTCTTCACCAACTACATCATGCTGGTGCCGCGCGAGCACCTGGCCGAGGGCGTGGAGCTCCAGGCCGAGATGCTCTTCCGCTCGATCATCCCCGCGGACAAGTTCGAGAAGGAGCGCGGCATCGTGGTGGGCGAGATCGTGCAGGCCCGCGACCGCGGCGGCGACGAGGCGGGGGAGGAGATCCGCCGCGCCCTCTTCGCCGACAGCAGCCTGGAGCTGCCCACCCTGGGCACCCTGAGCACCATCCGCCACATGCAGCGCGACGACGTGTGGGACTTCTACAAGGCCCACTACGTGCCCAACAACATGATCACCACGGTGGCCGGCAACTTCGACCGCGACGCGGCCCTGGCCCTGCTGAGCGAGCATTTCGGCGCCGTGGCCCCGGGCACCCTGCCGGCGCGCCAGGTGCGGCCGGCCCCGTACATCGACCGCACGCGCGTGATCACCCGCCGCGCCGGCGCCGCCCACGTGCTGGCCCTGGCCTTCGAGGCCCCCGGTTTCGGTTCGCCCGACTACTTCCCCTTCCTGGTGCTGAGCCGCCTGCTGGACGCTCCGGCCTCGGGCCTGGTGACCGTCGCCCTGGAGGCCCTGCCCGCCGCCGAGCGCGCCGACGCCGGCGCCTGGTGGGAGCAGGCCGACGGCTTCGGCCGCCTGGTCCTGCAGCTGGACCTGCCCGCCGGCGCCGACGCCGCCCGCTACCACGATCTGGTCCTCGCCGCCCTGGCCCAGGGCGTGGAGGCCGGCGTGACCGAGCAGGACGTGGCCGAGGTGGTGCGCATGAGCGAGACCGAGACCCTCATCGAGCGGGAGCAGCTGCGCCAGCTGGCCATCGGGTCGGCCCAGCCCATCGCCCAGGGCGGCGTGGACTTCTTCCTGGACTACCTGGCGGAGCTGGAGCGGGTGACCGCCGAGGACGTGCGCCGGGTCCTGGCCGCCTACCTGGCCGACGCCCCGCACCTGGCCGTGCACGTGCTGCCCAAGGCGGACGCCGCCGCGGACGGCGCCGCGGCCGAGGTGAAGGTGGAGCGTTCGGAGCTGCCCAACGGGGTGGTGCTGGTGACCCTGGAGAACCCCGGATCGCCGCTGTTCGCCGCGCACCTGACCGCCCGCAACCGCGCGGAGCTGGACGGCGACAAGCCGGGCGCCGTGAACATGGTCCACCGCCTGCTGAGCAAGGGCCTGGGCGGCTGCGACGAGGAATGCCTGGCCCGCAAGCTGCGCGCCCTGGGCGCCCAGGTGAAGTACGTGGACGATCCGCGCTTCCCCATGGACGACTACTACACCAACGGCCGCTTCAGCTGGGTGCGGCTGGAGACCGCCGCGGCCCAGGGGCCCGAGGCCCTGGTGCTCCTGCTGGACCTGATCCAGCACGCGGGCTTCACCCGCGAGGACTTCGAGGCCGAGCGCCGGGCCCAGCTGGAGCTGGTGGCCCGCGACGCCGGCAGCGCCCGCGCCGTGGCGGACGCGGCCCTGGCCGACGCCCTCTACGGCGAGCACGCCCTGGCCAATCCGCCCGCGGGCACGGCCCAGGCCCTGGAGGCCCTCGGCTACGACGACGTGCGCCGCGCGTTCCGCCGCGCCTTCTCCCCGGACAACCTGGTGCTGGCGGTGGTGTCGCCCCTGCCGCACGCCGCCGTGGCCGGCCTGGTGGCGGAGCAGGTGAGCGGCCGCGCCGCCGCTGGCCCCGGCCTGGATCCCGAGCCCGTCACCGCGGCGCCGCTGCGGGTGCAGGAGCACGTGGGCGGCCAGATGTCCTCGGTGCGCCTGGGCTCCCTGCTGCGTGTGGCCCCCGGCGACGCCGCCGCCCTGTCGCTGCTGACGGGCGTGCTCTCGGACCGTCTGGCCCAGGACCTGCGCGAGACCCGCGGCCTGAGCTATAGCGTGGGCGCCGGGCTGGAGGTGCACGGGGAGTCGGCCTCCTTCGAGGCCTGGCTGAACCCGCCCGCGCCGCGTCTGGCCGAGGGCGAGGCGGCCCTGCTGGAGGCGGTGCGCGGCTTCGATCCCGCGTCGATCACCCAGCAGGAGCTGGACGCCGTGCGCAACGCCCGCCAGGGACGGCTGCGCATGCGCCGCCTCTCCAGCATCGCCCAGGCCTACTACCTCTCCATGGCGGAGCTGGACGGCCGCGTGGGAGACTACCTGGATCCCTTCGGCGCCGCCCAGGCCGTGACCCTGGCCGACCTGGTGCGCGTGGGCCGCACGTATCTGAAGGACCTGCCCCTGGCCACCGTGGTGGTGGACTGACCCGAACCCGGAGGGATCATGCGCCTGACGCCCATCCTGCCGCTCCTGCTCGCGGCCGCCACCGCGGCGGCCGCCGCGCCGCGTCCGGTGCTGCACCACGAGGCCTCCGTGAGCCTGAACGTGGCGGAGCACGAGGTGTCGGTCTCAGACGTGATCACCGTGCCCGCGGGCGTGGACACCCTCTGGCTCGACGCCGCCTTCCGGCTGGTGAGCTGGTCCCGGCCGGGGCCGGCAGGCTCGCGCGACGCCCAGCGGCTCTTCCCCGTGCAGGCCGAGCCGATCGCCCCCGCGGACTCGCTGGTCCCCTTCGCCACCTGGGTGGGCGAGGCGCCCACGGAGCCCTTCGAGGTCAAGCTGCGTTACGCGGCGCGCCTGCTGGAGTCCACGGACGACGTGACCTTCTCCCGCGAGAACGTGGGCCGCGAGATCCGCGGCACGGTGGGCGAGGAGGGCGTCTACCTGGCCTGCGAGGGCTGGCTGCCCTTCCATCCCGACGCCATGGCCACCCACCGCCTCACCGTGCGCTCGCCCGAGGGCTGGCTGCCCGTGACCCAGGGCGCCCGCGTGCGCAGCGCGGTGGAGAACGGCCTCCAGGTCACCGAGTGGGAGGCCTGGAAGCCCGCCGACGGCCTGATCCTCATCGCCAACCGCTACCACGTGACCGAGCGCGATTTCGGCGGCGTGACCTCCTACACCTACTTCCTGGAGGACGACCCCGCCCTGGCGGAGACCTACCAGGAGCGCACGGGCGCCTACCTGGCCATGTACGACGAGATGATCGGCCCCTACCCCTACGCCAAGTTCGCCACCGTGGAGAACTGGTTCCCCACCGGCTACGGCATGCCCTCGTGGACCCTGCTGGGCGGCACCGTGCTGCGCCTGCCCTTCATCCCTTACACCAGCTTCGGCCACGAGATCGCCCACAACTGGTGGGGCAACTCGGCCTTCGTGGACGACGAGGGCGGCAACTGGTGCGAGGGCCTCACGGTCTACTGCGCCGACTACCACTACAAGGTGCTGGAGGGCGACGCCGCGGCCGCCGAGTACCGCAAGAACCTGCTGAAGGACTTCGTGGCCTACGTGCGCGAGGGGCGCGACATGCCCCTGCGCGAGTTCCGCGAGCGCCACAGCGGCAGCACGCGGGCCATCGGCTACGGCAAGTCCATGATGGTCTTCCACATGGTGGAGCGCCGCATCGGACGCGAGGCGTTCCTGGCCGCCCTGCGCGACGTGTGGAGCGGCCACATGTTCCAGCCGGTGTCCTGGGACGACTTCTTCACCGCCTTCTCCGCCCACGGCGGCGAGGACCTGACGTGGCTGCGCGACCAGTGGCTGGACCGGCCCGGCGCCCCCGTGCTGCGTCTGGAATCCGCCGTGCGCGACGGCGGCCGCGTACGTGTGACCCTGTCCCAGGACGAGCCCGCGTGGCGCCTGGACGTGCCGGTGGTGGTGGATGGTCCGGGCGGTCCGGTGGAGCACGTGGTGCACTTGGACGGGCCGCGCGGCGAATTCACGCTGGAGGCCCCCGGCGCCGTGGCGGTGCACGTGGACCCCGACGATCATGTCTTCCGCCGACTGCACGCCGCGGAGATCGAACCCACCCTGAGCCAGGTCTTCGGCGAGGAGTCGCCCCTGTTCCTGGCCGACGGGGAGGCAGGGCGCGGCTTCGCGGCCGGCTGGATGGAGGACGCACCCGCCGACGTGGCCGCCATGGGCGCCGCGGCCGACGGTCGCGCCCGCGTGCTGCTGGAGGCGCCCGCCGCGGAGCTGAACCGCTGGCTGCCCGCCGGCGTGCAGGCCGCCGGCGGCCTCCTGTTCCTGGAAGGCAGGCGCCTGGACCTCAAGACCCACACGGTCGTGATGGCCGTGAAGGATCCGGACCAGCCCGACGTGACGTCGCTGCTGGTCGTCGGAGGCGACGCGGCCGCCCTGCCGGGGCTGGCCGACCGCATCAGCCACTACGGCAAGTACTCCTGGCTCGTGTTTCCGCCGCGGGGGCGTCCCGAGCGAGGCAACTGGGATACGGCCGATTCCCCGCTTTCGGCCGCGTTGAACCGAGGAGAGTGACCATGCAGCGATCCTTGATTTTGGTGCTGATCCTGGCGTTGGCCCTGACCGGCTGCGCCAACATGAGCCGGACCCAGAAGGGCGCCGTCATCGGCGGCGCAGCCGGCGCGGCCGCGGGCGCGGCCCTGAGCGACGACGACACCAAGGGCGCCGCCATCGGCGGCGTGGCCGGCGCGGTGCTGGGCGGCATCATCGGCAATTACCTGGACGCCCAGGCGGAGGAGATGGAGAAGATCGAGGGCGCCGAGGTCCAGCGCATCGGCGACGAGCTGATGGTGACCTTCGACAGCGCCATCCTCTTCGATCTGGACTCCGCGTCGCTCAAGAGCGAGTCCATGGCCCGTCTGGACCAGATGGCCGAGGTGCTCGTGAGCTATCCCGACACCGACATCCTGGTCATGGGCCACACCGACAGCAGCGGCAGCGAGGAGTACAACCAGGGCCTCAGCGAGCGCCGCGCCGGCAGCGTGAGCGACTACCTGGCGGGCCGCGGCGTGACCAACGACCGCATCCGCGCCCGCGGCTACGGCGAGACCGCCCCCGTGGCCGACAACGCCACGGCGACCGGTCGCGCCCAGAACCGCCGCGTGGAGGTCTCCATCGAGGTGAACGACGAGTTCAAGGCCCGCGCCGCCGAGCAGGGCTGAGTCCAACCAGGGAGGAATCCGTGAGCGCCATCGACAAGCTGCAGCCCCGGAGCGTGTGGGGCATCTTCGCCGCCATGAGCGCGATCCCCCGCGGATCGGGCAACGAGGCCGCCGTGCAGGCCATGTTCAAGACCTGGGCCGACCAGCGCGGCCTGGCCTGGAAGGAGGACGCGGTGGGCAACCTGCTCATCACGATCCCCGCCAGCAAAGGCATGGAGAAGGCCCCGCCCGTGCTGGTGCAGGGCCACGTGGACATGGTCTGCGAGAAGAATTCCGGCACGAAGCACGACTTCGCGAAGGACCCCATCAAGCTCCAGGTCAACGGCGACTGGGTGACCGCCGAGGGCACCACCCTGGGCGCGGACAACGGCATCGGCGTGGCCATGGGCCTGGCGGTGGCGGAGGAGAAGGGGCTGAAGCATCCCACGGTGGAGGTGCTGCTGACCGTGGACGAGGAGCGCGGGCTGACCGGCGCCGCGGGCGTGCAGAAGGGCTTCTTCACGGCCAAGCGCATGATCAACCTGGACTCCGAGGAGGACGCCGCCCTGTTCATCGGCTGTTCCGGCGGACAGGACACCATCCTCACGGTGAAGAACAAGAAGGTGCCGCTGGGCCAGGGGCTCGCGGGGCGGAAGGTGACGGTCAAGGGGCTGCTGGGCGGTCATTCCGGCCTGGACATCCACAAGAACCGCGGCAACGCCATCAAGATCCTCACGCGCTGCCTGCTGGCGGCCAAGGAGCAGGTGGACTTCCGGCTGGTGAGCATCGACGGCGGCAGCATGCGCAACGCCATCCCCCGCGAGGCCGAGGCCCGCGTGGCGGTGAAGGACGCGGACGGCCGCCTCTTCAAGAAGCTGGTGGACGCCGAGGCCAAGCGCATCCTGACCGAGGAGCTCCACGGCATCGACGACGGCTGCCAGGTGAAGGTGGGAGCCGCCAAGGTGGAGCACACCCTGGGCGGCAACTGCACCCTGCGCACCCTCCATCTGCTGGACGCCCTTCCCAACGGCGTGTTGGCCATGAGCCGCGCCCTGCCGGACCTGGTGGAGACCAGCTCCAACGTGGGCGTGGTCAAGACCGACGGCGCCCAGGTGCGGATCGTGTGCTGCAGCCGCTCCTCCAACGGCTCGGCCCTGGCCGGGCTGGCCCGGCGTCACCGGTCCCTGGGCGCCATGCTCGCGGACCGCTGCGACGTGATCCAGGAGGGGGGCTACCCGGGCTGGCAGCCCAACCCGGATTCCAAGCTGGTGAAGGCCACCGCGGACCGCTACGCCAAGGTCTTCAAGCGCAGGCCGGAGCTCAAGGCCATCCATGCGGGCCTGGAGTGCGGACTGCTGACCGAGAAGTACCCGGACCTGGACATCGTGTCCTTCGGCCCGGACATCACCGGGGCCCACTCCCCGGACGAGCAGGTGAACGTCCCCTCGGTCCAGAGGGTGTTCAAGCTGTTCACGGCCCTCCTGGCCGATCTGGGCTGATCCCCTCCAGGGCGCGGTCCGCCTTCCGGCGGGCCGCGCCTCCTCCTTTCCCGACGCTCCCCTTCTTTTCTGCAGATTCCCCCTCAACTTCCTGTGCGAAACGCCGATGGATGAGGGGTGATTCCGTGGCTTATCCGGCCAGGAACACCCGGATCGCCCGCTTCCGGAAGGTCTTGGGATGGCACTGCGAACGAAGGTGATCGCCGCGATCACGGCGAGTCTCCTGGTGGTCCTGGTCGTGGTGGGCGTGGTGAACACGCTGATGACCGAACGTCTGGCCGACGATGAAGCGTCCCGCGGCGCGGAGCTGCTCGCATCGAGCATCACCCACGCCATGTCCGCCTTCGGCGAGCTGGGAGATATGGATGCCCTGGATGCCTACGTCCAGGCCACGGCCGCCCAGGAGGGCGTGGCCTCGCTGCAGGCCTTCCGGGGCGAGGCGACCAGCCGCGAATACGGCGAGCGCGACGGGGCGACGCCCCGCGACGAGGTCCAGCGCCGCGTGCTCGCCACCGCAGACTCCGAGGTGATCGTGGACCACAAGGGTCACACCATCCGCTACGTGATGCCGCTGCCCGCCGCGGCCAGCTGCCTGGAGTGCCACGCCGACGCGAAGGTCGGCGAGGTGCTCGGCGGCGCCGACGTGACCGTCAGCCTGGCGGCGGCGGCGGCGGCGGTGGGCCGCCAGAAGGCCTTCATGGCCGGCGCCTTCCTGGTGGCGCTGCTGCTGCAGACCGCCCTGCTCTGGGCCATCCTCACCGCCCTGGTCATCAAGCCGGTCAACGCGGTGGCCCACGGCCTCTACGAACGCTCCCAGTCCCTGAGCGCCACGGCCGGCACCTTCGCGGAATCGGCCACCTCCATCGCCCAGGGCGCCAACGACCAGGCCGCCAGCCTGCAGGAGACCAGCGCGGCCCTGCACCAGGTGGCCGGCAGCAACCGCCGCAACGTGGACGAGGTGGCGCGCGCCGACAGCAGCGGCTGCGACGCCTCCGAGTGCGTGCACCGCAGCCAGGAGGCCGTGGAGCGCATGAACAGCACCATGGTGGGGATCCGCGAGTCGTCCCAGGAGACGGCGCGGGTCATCAAGGCCATCGACGAGATCGCCTTCCAGACCAACCTGCTGGCGCTGAACGCGGCCGTGGAGGCCGCGCGCGCCGGCGAGGCGGGCAAGGGCTTCGCCGTGGTGGCCGAGGAGGTCCGCAACCTGGCCGCCGGCAGCGCCGCGGCCGCCCGCAGCACCCAGGAGCTGATCGAGACCTCCCTGGCCCGCACGGCCGAGGGGGCGCAGGTGTCCGCGGAGCTCGAGGCCATCATGAAGGACATCGTCCACAGCATCCAGGACACCACCGGCATCATCAGCACGGTGGCCCAGACCGCCCGCCGTCAGGCGGACGAGCTGGAGCAGGTGAACGCCGCCATGTCGCGCATCGACCGGATCACGCAGACGAACGCCGCCGGCGCCGAGGAAACGGCGTCGGCCAGTGAGGAACTGTCGGCCATGGCCAACGACCTGCGCGTCGTGGCCGCGGACCTTGTCGCCCTCGTCGACGGGAAGGAGTAGGAGCGCGCCGGTCGCGCTCCGCGGATCGCCATGAAGCTCAAGGATGTCACCGGACTCGTCACCCAGGCCGTGAGGTTCCTGGAGACCATGCCCGAGCCCCAAGGGGCCGCGGCGCGCACGCTGCGCGGCCTCTTCGACGAGGTGGCCGCGGGCCTGGCCGCCACCGGACAGGACCGCGAGGCCGCCAAGGCGCGCAAGGCCTCCCTCTACTGCGCCAGCGTGGCGGACGGCGACGCCGCCGATCCCGTCGCGCTCTGGACGTGGATCCAGGGCACGGCCGCGGCCATGGAACGCTCCGCGGGCGGCGAATGCGATTTCGACGCCGCCGGGTACCCCGCCGATCCCGCCGCGGACGGCGCCGTGTCCCTGGCCGACGACGAGATCCTCTCGGAGTTCCTCTCCCGCCAGGTGGAGCAGCTCCAGGAGGTGGAGCGTCTGGTGCTGGCCGTGGAGAAGGGCGAGGACGCCGGCGATGCCGCGCCCATGATGCGCTTCTTCCACACCCTCAAGGGCGAGGCCGGGCTGCTGGGCCTGGAGGACATGGCGCGCCTGGCCCACGTCACCGAGGACATGCTGACCACCGAACCGGTGGCCGCGTGCACCGAGCGCCTGTTGCGCGTCACGGACTGGTTCCAGAACAGCCTGCACCACCACGAGGGCCGCGGCGCGGCCCCGGAGCCGGTGGCGGACCTGATCCAGGCCCTGGGCGAAGCGCCGGCGTCCGCCGTGGCGCCGGAGCCGGCCCCCGAGCCCGCCGCGGAGGCCGCCGGGTCCCACGTGGAGGCCTCCTGGTCCGACGTGGGCCTGGACGAGGCCCTGTTCACAGTGGACCACCGCAACGACGACGTGGAACTCCTGCAGGAGTTCATCAGCGAGTCGGCGGAGCATCTGGACGAGGCCGAGGCCCAGCTCCTGATCCTGGAGTCGGAGCCCACCCAGACCGACGCCCTGAACGCCGTGTTCCGCGCCTTCCACACCATCAAGGGCGTGGCCGGCTTCGTGGAGATGACCCACATCCAGACCCTGGCCCACAAGGCCGAGAACCTGCTGGACATGGCCCGCAAGGGCGAGCTGACCCTCCAGGGCGACGCCATGGACCTGACCTTCGAGTCCATCGACATGCTGAAGAAGCTGTGCGAGGACATCGTGGTGGCCCTGGCCCGCGACGGCGTGATGCGCAAGCGCGGGGAGCTGCCGAGCCTGCTGGACCGCCTGATCCGCCGCGCCGCCGGCGAGGCCGTGCCGACCTCGCATCCCGCTCCGCAGGCCGAGGCCCCCGCGCCGCGGCCCGCGCCGCAGCCGGCTCCCGCCGCGGCCGCCGCGCCCGCGGACGACGCTCCGCTCAAGGGCTTCGTGCCCCTGAAGAAGCCCGCGGCGCCCCGCGCCGCGGACTCCGCGCCGGCGCCCGAGGCTCCGGCCGCGGGCTCCGAGGCCGGCTCCCAGAATCAGGCCAAGATCCAGCGCCGCGAGGCCGTGCGCGTGGACGCCGACCGCCTGGACCTGCTGGTGGAGACCATCGGCGAGCTGGTGATCGCGGAAGCCATGGTGAGCCAGTCCGGCGAGCTGCGCGCGGGCGCCTCGGTGGAGGTGGCGCGCAACCTGGACCACCTGGACAAGATCTGCCGCGAGCTGCAGGAGATCGGCATGGCCCTGCGCATGGTGCCCGTGCGGCCCATCTTCCAGAAGATGGCCCGCCTGGCCCGCGACCTCTCGCGCAAGGTCAACCGCTCCATCGAGTTCACCATGTCGGGCGAGGACACGGAGCTGGACAAGCCCGTGGTGGACAAGATCGGCGACCCGCTGGTGCACATGATCCGCAACGCCGTGGACCACGGCATCGAGTCGGATCCCGCGGAGCGCGAGGCCCTGGGCAAGTCGCGCACCGGCAACATCCGCCTGACCGCCTACCACAAGGGCGGCAACATCGTCATCGAGGTGCAGGACGACGGCAAGGGCCTGGACCGCGAGCGCATCATGGCCAAGGCCGTGGAGCGCGGGCTGGTCAAGGAGGGCCAGGTGCTGAGCGACCGCGAGGTCTTCAACCTGATCTTCGAGCCCGGCTTCTCCACGGCCAAGCAGGTCACCGACGTGAGCGGACGCGGCGTGGGCATGGACGTGGTGCGGCGGAACGTGGAGGAGCTGCGCGGCAGCGTGGAGATCGAATCCACCATGGGCAAGGGCAGCATCTTCCGCTTCAAGCTGCCGCTGACCCTGGCCATCATCGACGGCATGGTGATCCGAACCGGCGCCGAGAACTACATCATCCCCACCCTCTCGGTGGTGCGCCTGGTGCGTCCCAACATGGAGGACTACCTCACCGTGCGCAGCAAGGGGGAGATGCTGCGCTTCGAGGAGGAGCTGGTGCCCCTGGTGCGCCTGAACCGGGTGTTCAACGTGCCCGCGGGCCGCGAGGACCTCTCCGACACGGTGGTGGTGGTGGTGGAGAGCGAGGGCCGGCGCATCGGCCTGATCAGCGACGACCTCATCGGTCAGCAGCAGATCGTGATCAAGAGCCTGGGCGAGAAGGTCCAGGGCACGCCCGGCATCGCCGGCGGCGCCATCATGTCCGACGGACACGTGGCGCTGATCCTCGACGTGCCCGGCCTGGTGAAGGTCGCCCAGAAGAACAATCCGGTTCCGGAGCGCGAGTCGCACGCCGGGTAGCCCACGCCGGACCCGCGGCGGGTCCGGTTCAACAGGAGGATGGAAATGGCCATGGACACCCAGACCCTGACGATCGCCAAGCCGGGCAAGTACCTGTCCTTCATCCTGGCCGGCGAGGAGTACGGACTCGAGATCCTCAAGGTGCAGGAGATCAACGGCGTCACCGAGGTGACGCGCGTGCCCCGGACCCCGGACTACGTGCGCGGCGTGATCAACCTGCGCGGCCGCGTGATCCCCGTGGTGGACCTGCGCGGAAAGTTCGGCATGGAGCGCGTGGAGGACACGGAGAAGACCTGCTGCATCGTGGTGCAGCTGGACCGGCGCGGCGCCACCGTGACCATGGGCGTCATCGTGGACGACGTGTCCGAGGTGCTGAACATCACCGAGGAGCAGATCGCGCCGCCGCCGTCCTTCGGCGGGGACATGGACGCCGACTTCATCATCGGCATGGGCAAGCTGGACAAGCGGGTGGTCATCCTGCTGGACATCGACGCCGTCCTGGGCGACGACGAGATCCGCGACCTGCCCGGCCAGTCCGACCTGCACGGGGAGTGACGACGTGACCGTCGCGGCGCCGCAGCAGAAGGTCTCGCTGGAGCAGCAGAGGATCGGGGATGCGGAGTTCCACCGCATCCGCGATCTGATGTACGCGTCGGTGGGCATCGTCCTGCAGGAGAACAAGCGGGCCCTGGTGGAGGCGCGGGTGAACAAGCGCCTGCGCGCCCTGGGCGTTCCCACCTACGCCGCTTACCTGCAGCACCTGGAGGGCGAGGGCGGGGCCGAGGAGATGATCCAGCTCACGGACGCCATCTCCACCAACGTGACCCACTTCTTCCGCGAGAACGACCACTTCCTGTTCACCGCCAAGACGGTGGGGGAGTGGCTGGCCCGGGGCCGCACGCGGCTGCGCTTCTGGTCGGCGGCCTGCTCGTCGGGCGAGGAGCCCTACTCGCTGGCCATGACCCTGGCGCAGCTCGACGGCATCGCCAAGGCCGACGTGCGCATCCTGGGCACGGACATCTCCACGCGCGTTCTCAAGAGCGCCGCGGAGGGCCGCTACGCCGCGGACCGCCTGGCCGGCGTGCCCGCCGACGCCCGCCGCCGCTGGTTCCGGGACGTGGGCGACGGCACCTGCGAGGTCTCGCCGGAGCTGCGCCGCGGCATCATGTTCCGCCGCATGAACCTGAACAAGACGCCGTACCCCATCAAGGGCGTCTTCGACATCATCTACTGCCGCAACGTGATGATCTACTTCGACGCCACCCTGCGCCGCCGCATCGTGGAGGAGGCCCACCGGCTGCTGCAGCCGGACGGCTACCTGATCATCGGACACGCCGAGACCCTCATCGGCGTGGACAACCGCTTCCGGTTCGTCCAGCCCTCGGTTTACAGGAAGGTGGGCTGATGCTGCACCCCAACGATCCGCGCGAGAGGGAGGGCTGCCCATGACGGTTTCCGCCGTGCAGGAGACGCGCTCCCTCCAGCAGTCCGGCCGTCCCATGCTGACGGTGGACATCTCGGACATGAAGGTCTCCACGAATCCCGAGGAGATCCTGGTCACCTACTCGCTGGGCTCGTGCGTGGGCGTGGTGCTCTACGACCCGGTGGTGCGGGTGGGCGGCATGATCCACTGCATGCTGCCGCTCTCGCGCATCGATCCCGAGAAGGCGGCCCTGAAGCCGCACATGTTCGTGGATACGGGGCTCTCGGCGCTGCTGCGCGCGGTCTACGAGCGCGGCGCCCGCAAGAAGGACCTCATCGCGCGCGTGGCCGGGGCCGGCTCGCCGCTGGGGCAGGAGAAGATCTTCAAGATCGGGCAGCGGAACTACACGGTGGTCCGCAAGGTGCTGTGGAAGAACAACATCATGATCGCCTCGGAGAACGTGGGCGGTCCGGAAGCCAGGACGCTCTTCATGGACATGGCCACGGGTCGCACCCTGGTCAAGAGCGGGGGCCGGGAGGTGGAGCTGTGATCCAGAAGCGCGACATCCTCAAGCGCGTGTCCTCCGTGCCGCCTCTGCCCGCCGTGCTCATGAAGCTGCGGGCCTGCTGCATGGATCCCGACGCGGATTTCGCGGCCATGGCGAGGGTCATCGAGACGGACCCCGGCCTGACCGCCAACCTGCTGCGCCTGGCCAACAGCGCCTACTTCGGGGCGCGCGGCACCATCGGCTCGGTGTCCTTCGCCATCTCGCGGCTGGGCCTCAAGCGCGTGCACCAGATCGCCCTGGCGGTCTGCGTGGCGCCCATCGCCCGGCGCACGGTGCGCGGCTACGGGCTGGACCCCGACGCCCTTTGGGAGCACTCGCTGGCCACCGCCATGGCGGCCGAGCACCTCGCGGCCGACCTGCCCGCGGTGGACAAGGGCGACGCCTTCACGGCCGGCCTGCTCCACGACATGGGCAAGCTCATCCTGGGCATGTTCGTGGAGGACGAGTACCGCGAGATCCAGCGGCTCGTGGCGGAGGACGAATGCTCCTTCGACGAGGCCGAGCGCAGCGTGCTGGGCACGGACCACGCCGGCGTGGGGGCCATGATCCTGCGCCACTGGGACCTGCCGGCGTCCATCGTGGACGCGGTGCGCTGGCACCACCACCCCAGCGGCTGCCAGGACCATCCGCCGCTGGTGGACCTGATCCACGTGGCCGACATCCTCTGCATGGACATCGGCTGGGGCCAGGGCCTCGACGGCCTGCAGTACCGCCAGGACGAGGGCGCCGCCTCCCGTCTGGGCATCACGAACGCGCGTGGCGAGGAAGTCGTCTGCCGCGTCCTGACCGGTCTGGAGGAGCTGAAGCAGCTCCTGGATCCGGTCGAGGAAGGAGTCCACTGATGGCTTGGAACATCCTGCTGGTCGACGATTCCATCACGGTGCGCGCGGTCGTCCAGAAAGCGCTCCAGATCGCGGAGATCCCCTACCGCACCATCTATCAGGCCGGGAACGGCCGGGAGGCGCTGGAGGTGCTGGAGGCCCAGGAGGTGGACCTGGTCATCACGGACCTGGTCATGCCCGAGATGGACGGCGAGGCCCTGGTGACGGAGATGGGACGCCGCGGCTGGCTGCTGCGCACGCCGGTGGTGGTGGTCTCGTCCGCGAGCGGCGAGGACCGCCTCAAGAGGCTCGAGGAGCTGGGGGTGAAGGGCTTCATCCACAAGCCGTTCACGCCCGAGCAGATCCGCCAGACCGTGAGTCTGGTGATGGAGGTGACGTCGCGATGAGCACGTCCACGCGCAAGATCGACGAGGTCTTCCTGACCGTGGTGGAGCAGCTGGCGTTCATGTTCGGCGACCCCTGCGAGGCGGGCGAGATCGACTGCTACGATGGGAGCTGGGTGCGGGCCAGCCTGGACTTCCGCTCCCGGATCTCCGGCACCCTGGCGCTGACCGTGCCGGAGCCCATGAGCCGCGAGATCGCGGCGAACATCCTGGGGCTGGACCCCGAGGACATCGCCAACGACGCCGTGGCCGAGGACGCCCTCATGGAGATGCTCAACGTGGTGGCCGGGCACATCGTGCCGGCGCTGCACGACGCCGAGGTCCCCTTCGACCTGACGGTGCCGCGCCTGGAGCGTCTGGACCACGCCGCCTGCCGCGACCTGGCGCAGGCGGATCACGCCGCCTGCTACGGCCTGGACGGCACCCCGGTCATCCTCTCCGTGCTGCCGTCCGGTGCCTGAGATGGCCTCCCGCGTCGTCGCCTTCACCGCCTCCGACGCCGTGTGGAGCGCGGTGCAGGCGGCGCTGGGCGGCGATCCGGACACGAGCCTCCGCGCCCGCGGCGACGACCTCTCCCGGGCCGCGGACCTCCTGCGCCAGCACCGGCCCGACGTGCTGATCCTCGACCTGGACGAGGATCCCGACGCCCGGCTGGAGTTCCTGCGCCGCCTCATGCAGCGCTTCCCCGTGCCCGTGGTGGTGCTGGCCCGCTGCGACGGCCGCGGCTCCCGCTGCGGGCTGCGCGCCATGGAGCTGGGCGCCATCGAGGCCGTGGACGTGGCGATGCTGCGACTGGGCGAGCCCGGGCGCGCCGACCTGCTGATGGCGGTGCACGCGGCCCACGCGGCCCGCGCCACCGCGGCCTTCCGGAGCCTCGTGGACGCCGCCCGCCGCCGGCGGGTCAACGCGCTGAAGGGCGCGCAGGGCACGGTCATCGCCATCGGGGCCTCCACCGGCGGCACCGAGGCGCTGCACCGCATCCTGCCCCTGCTGCCGGAGGTGACCCCCGGCATCCTCGTCACCCAGCACATGCCCGCGGGCTTCACCGCGGCCTTCGCCGAGCACCTCAACCACGAGTGCCAGATGGAGGTGCGCGAGGCCAGGGACGGGGACCGCGTCCGCCCCGGCCTCATCCTCATCGCGCCCGGCGACCGGCACATGCGCCTGCGCCGCAGCGGGGGCCTGATGGTCGGCCTGGGCGACGATCCGCCCGTGAACCGCCATCGGCCCAGCGTGGACGTCCTCTTCGAATCCGTGGCCGAGGTCAGCGGACCCGAGGCCGTGGGCGTCATCCTCACGGGCATGGGGGCCGACGGGGCCGCCGGCCTGCGCCGCATGCGCGAGCGCGGCGCCGTGACCATCGCCCAGGACGA
>DAOTGJ010000002.1:0-21782 GCA_035447065.1 Candidatus Krumholzibacteriia bacterium | reverse complement strand
GGCTACTCCGCGCGGCTCAGGATCGTGAGCTGGCCCTTCCCGTAGGGGAACGCGCCCGACATGTCCACCCGCTCGCCCGGCGAGAGCACCCAGGCGTTCGGGTCGTCGGCGCCGGGAGCCTTGAAGAGCACCATGGGCGCCGGGCTGACGTGGACGTTCTCCTGCAGGCGGTTGAACAGCCCGCGGAGCATGTTGTTGATCTCGGCCATCGAGTCCACGATGGCCTCCGAGGCGGCGCCGGCCTTGACCTGGTCCTCCTGGCCACCCACCGGCACCATGATCATGGAGCCGCCCAGGAAGGCCACGGCGGGCAGGCTGGCCAGGATGGCGCCGCGCACCTCGTTCGTGTCGTCCTTCAGCCAGCTCACGTAGGTGCCGGCCGGGGGCGAGGCGAGGTTGAACGGCTCTTCGACCTGCTTCAGGACCGGGTTGGTCCCGATGCACATCTCGAGGATCCTGGTGACGTCGACGGCGGTGGGCAGCTTGAGACTCATTTCCCTGTTCCTTCTTGCCAGATGAGGTGGACCTGGATGCTCGTGCCGTCAGGATGCCGGATCAGCCGGGACTGGTCCTTCGTGCCCGAGCGGATGAACTTGATGCTGTTGCCGCCCTCGAGGTAGAGGGGAAGGCCGAGGTTGAGGGGCTGGCCGGCTTCGGCGCGCAGGGCCTTGAAGACGCCCGCCGCCACGTTCACGATCTCGTTGAGCGCATCGGCCATGTCCTCCAGGGGGACGTCCTCGTCCTCCTCCAGGGCGAAGAGGAGCCGCGTCAGCGACTCGCCCGTCTCCTGGTCGCAGAGGATGGCCAGGATCATGCCGCCCTGGTCGTTGGTCAGGCTGATGGAGCTGCCGCAGCGGGCGGCGTCCAGGTCCGGCATCTCCTCGGTCAGCTCGTAGGTCTGCTCGAACTGGACGTCGCAGGTCTCCACGAAGGAGCTCACCGCGTCCATGAGGGCCGCCTTCGGGTCGAAAGGACACGGAGGGTTGCCCAGCTTCTCGATTTGAGCGGTCAGTGTCATGAAACGAACATCCCCAGCGCTTGCTCCATGTCATCCGGAGTGAACGGCTTGGCCAGCAGGAAATCCGCGCCGGCTTCGGCCGCCAGGTTCCGCATCTCCATGGTGCTTTCCGAAGTGATGAACCCGAAGGGCGTGTCCACGCCTTCCGCGTTCAGGGCCCGCTTGAAGTCGATCCCGTTCATCTCCGGCATGTGCCAGTCCGACAGGATCAGGTCCGGGCTCTCCGACTTGACGGCGGCCAGCGCTTCCACGCCGTTCTCCGCCTCCACGATGTCGTGCCCCTTGAACCCGGCCTGACGCAGGGTCCGCTGGATGATGCGCCGCATGGCGCGGGAATCATCGACGATCAGGATCTTCATCTGCTCTCCCCCATGCTCTTTGGGTCTCGACCCCTCGTTTCAACGGTACGGAGGGCCGTGCTCCCCTCAGTGATCGGCCATTTCCATGGCGAGTTGAGTGGAAAACGCACCGTTTTTTACCAAGCCGGGTCTCAAGGCTCCTCTATTCCCGCCGATGGACGGGACTGGATCGCCCGATCCTTCGATGCAGGGGGCAAGTCCCGTGCCGAACGTCCTGAACCACCTGAGCCTGAAGACCCGCCTGCTCCTCATCGGGGGCATGGGCATGGTGATCCTCACCGCCGCCATCACCTGGATCAGCGTGCGCCAGATGCGCGACCAGGCCGTGGCCCTGAGCATCGAGAAGACGCGCAGCGTGGCCCTGGCAGCGGAGGCCGCCCGCGAGGAGATGGGCGCCAAGTGGGAGTCCGGCCTGTTCACGGCCGAGATGCTCCGCACCTGGGCCGACGCCGGCGAGCGGGAGAAGATCCTGCAGGCCGTGCCGGTCACCACCGCCTGGAACACGGCCATGAAGAAGGCCGACGAGGGCGGCTACGAGTTCCGCGTACCCAAGCGCTCGCCGCGCAACCCCAAGAACAAACCCGATCCCCTGGAGCTGGCGGCCCTGGAGCGCATGGAGGCCGAGGGCCTGGCCGAGTACCACGTGCTCGACGAGCGCCTGGACGCCGTGCGCTACTTCCGGGCCATCCGCCTCACCTCCGAATGCCTGCTCTGTCACGGCGATCCCGCCGACTCGCGGCGGCTCTGGGGCAACGACGCGGGGATGGATCCCACCGGCGGGCGCATGGAGGGCTGGAAGGTGGGCGAGCTCCACGGCGCCTTCGAGATCATCCAGTCGCTGGCGCCCATGCGGGCCCAGACCCGGGCCGCGGTGGGGCGGATCCTGGGTGCGGCCGCCGTCATCGTGGTGCTGGGCGTGGCCGTGTTCTCGGTGCTGGTGCGCCGGGAGGTCACCGGACCCATGGGACGCATCGTGAGCCGGCTGCGCGAGAACGCGCGGCAGGTGAGCGGGTCGTCGGGACAGGTGGCGGGGTCGGGCACCTATCTCGCCGAGCGGGCGAGCATGGGGGCCTCGCGCCTGGAGGAGATCAACGCGGCGCTCACCGAGATGACCAAGCTCACCTCGCGCAACGCGGAGAAGGTGTCGGAGGTGGGGCAGCGCACGGGGCAGGCCCTGACGGCCGTCGAATCCGGCACGCGCTCCATGCAGGATCTGGACGCCGCCATGCAGGAGATCCGCCACGGGGCGGAGCAGACCGGCACCATCATCGCCAGCATCGACGCCATCGCCTTCCAGACCAACCTGCTGGCCCTGAACGCCGCCGTGGAGGCGGCGCGGGCCGGCGAGGCGGGCAAGGGCTTCGCCGTGGTGGCCGAGGAGGTGCGCAGCCTGGCGCGCCGCAGCGCCGAGGCGGCCCGGGACACCACCGCGCTGCTGGTGGCGTCCAACGACAGCACGCGCCGCGGCGTGGACATGGTGGCGGCCATGCGGGGCAGCCTGGCCGAGATCAGCGATCACATCGGCGGCGTGGGGTCCCTCGCGGACCACGTGGCCGAGGCGAGCCGCCGCCAGGCCGTGGGGCTGCGCCAGGTGTCCGCGGCCGTGGGCGAGATGGACGACATGACCCAGGCCAACGCCGCCGGCGCCGAGCAGTCGGCCGCCTCGGCGGAGGAGCTGGCGGGACAGGCGGTGGACCTGGAGGCCATCGTGCGCGGGATCGTGCGGGTCATGGAGGGCGGCGGCGAGGAGTCCGGTCTGCCGGCCCCCGCCGCGGTGGGTCGGCGCAGCGGCATCACAGCGAAGGCCGCGCCCGCCTGGTCCGACGACCGGGAGTTCCAGGAGGTCCTGGACCTCTCGGACCTGGACATGTCGGACCTGGACAGCCCCCTGGAGATCTGAGTCGGAAGCGTCCGTTCCCGCCGGCCCCGTCCCTGGGACGGGGCCGGCGTTTTCCTGCCTGGACCCTTGATCCGCGGGCGCCGGGCGGCGATCATAGGGGCTTGGGCCCGACCGGGGTCCGCCCGAACCGCAGCGACCGCGAGGTGGACGATGAGCGCCAGGGGAGAAGCCGGCAGCCGCGCCGAGGACGTCCGGTCCGACGCCTGGGTGGCCGTGGAGCCGCGCCGCGACGGCGGCCTGGAGATCGACCTGACCAGCAAGGTGCTGGGCATGTACGGCGACCGCATCCGCGCGCTGCTGACCACCGCGGCCGCGGCCCTGGGCCTGGCGCACGCGCGCCTGGAGGTGGACGACCGCGGCGCCCTGGACTGGGTGCTGGCCGCCCGCCTGGAGGCCGCCGCCCGACGCGCGGATCCGTCGCTGGACCGCACCTGGCTGCCCCCCGCCCGCACGCTCTCCGCCGACGGCCCCCGCCGCGACCGCCTGCGCCGCTCCCGCCTCTACCTGCCCGGCAACCAGCCCAAGCTCATGCTCAACGCCGCGCTGCATCGTCCCGACGGCCTGATCCTGGACCTGGAGGACGCCGTGGCGCCCGCGGAGAAGGACGCCGCCCGCGTGCTGGTGCGCAACGCCCTGCGCTGCCTGGATTTCGGCGGCGCCGAGCGCATGGTGCGCATCAACCAGGGCGAGCGCGGCCTGGAGGACCTGGCCTGGACCGTGCCCCACGGCGTGGACGTGGTGCTGATCCCCAAGGTGGAGGACCCGGCTCAGGTGCGCGCCGTGGCCGAGCGCATCGCCGCGCTGGACGCGCCGCACGACGTGCTGCTCATGCCCATCGTGGAGTCGGCGCTGGGCGCGTGGCGGGCCTTCGAGATCGCGTCGGCGCATCCGTCGGTGTGCGCGGTGGCCATCGGCCTGGAGGACTACACGGCGGACCTGGGCGTGCCGCGCACCCTGGAGGGGCGCGAGAGCTTCTGGGCGCGCTGCCAGGTGATCAACGGCGCGGTGGCGGCGGGCGTGCAGCCCATCGACACCGTGTTCAGCGACGTGGCCGACGAGGACGGCCTGCGCGCCAGCGTGGCCGAGGCCAAGGCCCTGGGCTTCGTGGGCAAGGGCTGCATCCACCCGCGGCAGATCGCGCCGGTGCACCATGCCTTCGCGCCCACGGCTGCGGAGATCGCCAAGGCGCGGGACATCGTGCTGGCCTTCGAGGACGCCGAGAGCCGCGGCCTGGGCGTGGTGTCCCTGGGCAGCAAGATGATCGACGCGCCGGTGGTCAAGCGAGCCATGACCACGGTGCGCACGGCCGTGGAGCTGGGCCTGCTGCGCGAGGGCTGGCGCCGGGGCCCCGTGGGCAACTGCGGCCTCGAGGAGCTGGACTGACATGGAGCGCGTGGATCTGGCCGAACGCCTCTTCCGCGACGGCTACTCCTGCGCCCAGTCCCTGCTGGCCGCCTTCGGCCCGGGCCTGGGCCTGGACCGCGACGCCGCCCTGCGCCTGGCCTCGCCCTTCGCCGGCGGCGTGAGCCGCACCGGCGGACCCTGCGGCGCCGGCACCGGGGGGTTGCTGGTGCTGGGTCTGGCCTGCGGCGCCGACACGTTCGCGGACGAGGACAAGGCGCGCATCACCGGGCTCAGCCAGGAGTTCCTGCGCCGCTTCCGCGACCGCCACGGCTCCGTGTTCTGCACCGACATCCTGGGCCACGACCTCTCGCTTCCCGGCGTGCCCGAGCGCGTGAAGGCCGAGGGCCTGTCCGACCCCGTCTGCCCGTCCGCCGTGCGCGCCGCCGGCGAGATCCTGCTGGACCTGCTGCCCGCGGCGTCCGGAGAAGGAGCGACCCGATGACCAAGCTCGTGACCAACGCCGCCGGCCGGCAGGTGCCCGTGGAGATCAACGGCGAGCCCGCCGTGCCCTACCAGGGCGTGGGCGCGTACCGCCCCGCGGGACGCAAGGCCGCATCGCCCATCGCCGTGTGCCAGGACTACCCGTCCGACGGCGACAAGGTGGTCAAGGACCTCAAGACCGCCCTGGAGCACGCCGGCCTGCGCGACGGCATGACCATCAGCAGCCACCACCACCTGCGCAACGGCGACCGCGTGGCCAACCAGGTCTTCGCCGCCGCGGCGGAGCTGGGGGTGAAGGACCTGCGCTGGTTCCCCAGCGCGTCGTTCCCCTGCCACGCGCCGCTGATCGAGCATCTGGAGAGCGGCGTCATCCACCACATCGAGGGCTCCATGAACGGGCCCCTGGGCGACTACTGCAGCTCCGGCAAGATGCGCGGCATGAGCGTGCTGCGCAGCCACGGCGGCCGCTGGCAGGCCATCCAGGACGGCGAGGTGCCCATCGACATCGCCATCATCGCCGCGCCCACGGCCGACCCCTTCGGCAACGCCACCGGCGACCGCGGTCCCACCGCCTGCGGGCTGCTGGGCTTCGCCCTGGCGGACAGCATCTACGCGGACCACGTCATCGTGGTCACGGACAACCTGGTTCCCTTCCCGTGCGTGCCCTGGCAGATCCAGGGCAACAACGTGGACCAGGTGGTGGTCATGGACTCCATCGGCGACGCCAGCAAGATCGTGTCGGGGACCACGCAGATCACCAGGAGCCCGGACCGCCTGCTCATCGCGGAGCTCACCGCGCGCTTCTGCGACGAGGCGGGCATCGTGCGCGACGGCTTCAGCTTCCAGGCCGGCGCCGGCGGCACGGCCCTGAGCTTCGCCCTGTTCCTGCGCGACATGATGCGCGAGCGCAAGATCAAGGCGCGGTTCGTGCGCGGCGGCTCCACGCAGTACCTGGTGGACATGCTGGAGGAGGGCCTGACGGACTACATCCTGGACGGCCAGACCTTCGACCTGGAGGGCGTGCGCTCCATGCGCGAGAACCCCGGCCACGTGAACACCAGCCCCTTCACCAGCTACAACTGGCACGGCAAGGGCAACTTCGCCAGCATGCTGGACGCCGTGGTGCTGGGCGCCACGGAGGTGGACGTGGACTTCAACGCCAACGTGGTCACGCACTCGGACGGACGCCTGCTCCACGGCATCGGCGGCTGGCAGAACTGCCTGGCCGGCAAGTGCACCATCCTGCCCATCCCCAGCTTCCGCGACCGCATCCCGGTCATCGTGGACCGCGTGACCACCCTCTGCGGCCCGGGCGAGCTGATCGACGTGATCGTGACCGAGCGCGGCATCTGCATCAATCCGCAGCGCGTGGATCTCATCGACGCCCTGCGCGGCTCCAGCCTCCCCATCCGCGACATCCGCGACCTCAAGGGCGAGATCGACGAGATGGTGGGCGGCCAGCCCACGCCCCCGGACCTGGGGGAGAAGGTGGTGGCGGCCATCAAGTGGGTGGACGGGACGGTGATCGACTGCGTGCGGGAGGTGCGGAGCTGAGCGTGCGCCCATGACGGATCGCCGCCCCGTGTGGTAGAATCCAAGGCACGTTCCGTCCGCATCCGTGCCCGGTCCCTGCCGACCGCGCCCTCATCGAACGCCCGCGAGGTCCGCCGGTGATCCGACGCCGTTTCCTGCGATCCGTCTTGGCGACGGGCCTGCTGCTGGCGGCCCGGCTCTCCGCCGCGTCGCCTCTCGACCTCGCCGCCCAGAACGAAGAGATCGCCGTCCTCTACTCCGAGGGCCGCTACGCCGACGGCGTGGCCCTGACCCGCACCTACCTCCAGGCCTGGACCGACTCCCTGGGCGCCGACAGTCCCGAGGCCTGCTCCATGGCCTCCAACCTGGGTCCCCTGCTCACCCAGCTCGGCGACTGGGAGGCGGCGGAGACCGCCCACCGCGAGGCCATCGCCTGCCTGGAGCGCACCTTCGGTCCCGAGAGCGAGGACCTGGCCTCGGCCCTCAACAACTACGGGTCGCATCTGGGCTATCGCGCCGACTTCGGCCGCGCCGAGGTGGCCCTGCGCGAGTCCCTGCGCCTGCTGCGCCTGCACTACGGCGAGGATCACGCGTACGTGGCCATCACCCTGAACAACCTGGGCGTGAACCAGCAGAACCAGGGCAACCCCGTGGCCGCCGAGCGCACCATGCGCGACGCCGCGGCCCGCCTGCGCGCCAGCCTGGGCGCGGACCATCCGGTGACCGCCACCGCCGTGAACAACCTGGGCCGCCTGCTGGCGGCCCGCGAAGCCTACGCCGAGGCCGAGCCCCTGCTGCGCGAGGCCCTGGCCGTGCGCGATTCCGTGCTGGGGCCCACGCACCCGGAGACCTCCATCGGCCGCCGCGACCTGGGGCGCCTGCGCCTGCGACAGGAACGGTACGTGGAGGCGGAGGCCGACTTCCGCGCGGCCCTGGCTGCCTTCCTCGCCGAGCGCGGCCCGGAGCACGCCGACATCGCCATGTCCCGCCACGAGCTGGCCCGCGCCCTGGCCGGCCAGGACCGCCGCGCCGAGGCCCGCGCGGAGTTCGAGGCCGCCCTGGCCCTCAGCGCCCGCCTCTACGACCCCGGCCACAGCTCCCTGATCCAGATCCCCCGCGAGCTGGGCTCCCTGGCCCTGGCCGACGGCCGCCCGGCCGACGCCCTGCTCCGTTTCCAGGCCGCCTGCGACGCCTTCGAGGCCGGCCGCGCCCGCAGCGGCGACGGCCTCAGCCGCGCCACCTACGTGGAGAATCCCTGGCGCCACCTGGCCGCGGCCCGTCTGATCACCGGCGATCCCGACGGCGCCTGGGCCGCCCTGATCCGCAGCCAGGGCCGCGTGCTGGCCGACGCCCTCTACCCCGAGGGTGCTCCGGCCTTGGTCCTCCCTGCGGCCACCGCCGTCATCGGCTGGCTGGACCTGGACGCCGGCGACGGCCCCCGCGCCTGGGCCTGGTGCCTGCGCCGAGGCGCCGTGCGTTGGCATGAGCTGCCCGACGCCGGCTCTCTGACCCCCGCCGCCCGCGCCCTGCGCGACGCCCTGGCCGCGCCCGGGTCCCCGGCGCGCCTGCGCCCGCTGGCCCGTGATCTCTACGAGCGCCGTCTGTCGCCCCTGGAGGAGGATCTGGCCGGCGTGACCCATCTGGTGACCGTGCCCGCCGACGGCATGCTGGGCGTACCGATCGGGGCGCTGGTCGACGACCGGGACCGCTGGCTGGCCGACCGCTGGACCCTTTCGTCCACGCCCTCGCCGGCCATGCTCGCGTGGCTCCACGGCCGCCCGCCCGCCGCCGGCGCGCGTGCCCTGCTCCTGGGCGATCCCCGTCTGCGTCCCGTGCCGGCCGACCTCGCCCTGGCCCGCCGTCCAACGGACGAGGTGATCCGCGGCGCCGCCCACGGGCTGAGCGAGGATCTGGCCCTGCTGCCGGACCTGCCCGGCACGCGCCTGGAGGTGGAGACCCTGGCCGCCGCCTGGACCGATCCCCTGGTGCTGCTGGGCGACGCCGCCTCCGAGTCCGCGCTGGCGGACCTGGCCGCCGCGGACGCCCTGCGCGACTTCCGGGTGCTCCACTTCGCCACCCACGCCCTGACCGACCCGGAGGATGCCGACGCCTCGGCCCTGGTCCTGAGTCGGACGGATCTGCCCGACCCCCTGCGCCTGCTCGCCGACGGCGGCCGCGTGACCGACGGCCTGGTCACCGCGGGCGAGATCGCCGCGGACTGGCGACTGGACGCCGATCTGGTGACCCTCAGCGCCTGCAACTCGGCCTTGGGCCGCGCGGTGGAAGGGGAGGGCCTGGTGGGCCTGGCCCACGCGCTGCTGCGCGTCGGCGCCCGCGGCGTGCTGGTCAGCCAGTGGAGCGTGCCGGACCGCGCCACGCAGATCTTCATGGACGCCTTCTACGACGCCTGGCGCGGCGCGGGCCGTCCGCGCGCCGAGGCCTTGGCCGCCGCCCGCCGCGCCCTGCGCGACCACGTGGACGCCGACGGCCGCCGCCCCTACGGCCACCCCTACTTCTGGGCCCCGTTCGTGCTGGTGGGCGATGAGCGCTGAGCCCCGCCCGGATCCCGCGGACGCCGAGCGCATCGAGCGCTTCCTCGCCGGCGACGCCGCCGTCGTGACGGAGATCCGCGGCTGGACCGCCCGCGTGGTGCGCCTGCGCGCCTGGGGCCTGCGCCGCGACGACGACCTGGTCCAGGACATCCTCGTGGATCTGCTGCGGAACCTGGGCGCCGACCGCTTCGAAGGCCGCTCCAGCCTCAAGACCTACGTGGAGCGGGTGGCCAAGTACCGCTGCATCGACGCCCTGCGCCGCGAGCGCCACCGTCGTCACCTGCCGCTGGAGGAAACCTGGGAACCGGAGGCCCCCCGCGCCGACCATCCGGAACAGCGGGTGGCGGCGGACCAGGAGATCCGCCGCGCCTACGCGGTCCTCGCCCGCCTGCCCGAACGCTGCCGCGCGCTGCTGCGGCGCCTGCTGGCCGAGGACGCGTCCTACGAGGAGCTGGCGGAGGAGTACGGCGTGGCCCGCGGCACCATCAAGAGCCGGGTGGCCCGCTGCCGCGAGCACGCCAACGCGCTGCGGCGCCGGATGGGAGGATCCCCATGAACGACTGGCTGGACGACGCCGTGCGCCGCGAGGGCGCGCTGATGTTCTCCGAGCACCCCGAGAGCCGGATCCTGGTGCTCTACGCCGACGCCGCCGCGGAGCTCGACGCCGCGGAGCGCCGGTCCGTGGACGAGCATCTGCGCGTGTGCGACGCCTGCGCGGAGGATCTGGCGCGGCTGCATGCCGCGGCGGGGGAGCTGAGCGGGGAGGAGCCCGCCGTGGCCGGGCCGGGCCTGCGCGGGCGCTTGGCGCAGCTGCTGACGCCGCGCCTGCTGGTGCCGGCCCTGGCGCTGACGACGGTGGCGGTGCTGCTGCTCGGCCCCGGAGGCGGCGAGGATCCGCTGCGTCCGGTGGGCCGCGCCGTGGTGCTGCGTGCGGAGGTGGAACGCGGGGCCGCGCCCGTGGCCGCGCCCGACGTCCACGGCCGCGTGACCCTCAGCTTCCTGCTCCCGGACGACGGCGAGGGGCCGATGGAGCGCTGCGACGTCCAGGTGACCGACGCCGCCGGCCGCACCGTGACCCGGCACGCGGACGTGCCCGCCTTCGACGCCTACGGCACCTTCGTGCTCAGCCTGGACGCATCCGCGCTGCCCGCGGGAGACTACTTGCTCACGGCGCGCGACCGCCTGGGGGAACGCAGCTTCGCCTTCACCCTGGAACGGCCTTAGCGGAACGAGCGCTTGAGCGTGCTCCACGTGGGCGTCTCGTCGCCCACGCTCGGCGCCAGGATCAGCGTGCGGGCCGTGAGCGAGAAGTTCGGGCTGCATCCGAACCAATCGAAATCCACCTGCCCGTTGATGGAGGGATCGGCCAGAACAACCTCCACGGTCCACTCCGCCACGGAGCCGCCGTCCACCCAGCTCATGCAGAACCCGTCGATGAAGACGCCGCCCTCGCCGATGTTCACCACCGGCATGACGGTGTAGCCGCCGAAGAAGGCTCCCGAGGCCGGGTACGTCATGCGGACGGTGTAGGCGGCGGCGCCGCCGCCGTCGGCCACCGCCACCGGCGGCGCCTCCATGGTCTGGGATCGGGCGAGGCAGGGCAGGAGCAGGCAGGCGGCGAGCAGGATCATGCGGCTCATCGGATCACCTCCTTGGGGCGAGGGGGCGTCCATCGTAGCAGAAATCCCGGGCTTGCGGCCAGGGACCGGCATGATAGCATGCGTCGGTTCCCAGCAAGGCCCTTGGTCCCCCGTCCGGAGGCATCCATCATGCTCGCCATCACCACCGACCTCCATCTGCAGGATCCCTCCCGCACCGACACCCGCGTCCTGACCGCCGGCCGCGTGGTGGATGCGGCCGCCGCCGGTCCCGTCGTCGAGTTCGCGGACCTGCGCTGCGAGGTGCGCCCCGATCAGGACGTGCTGGTCTACTTCGAGCACCGCCGCCAGTTCATGCAGCAGTCGGCCCGCATCCTGGCCTTGGAGCCGGTGGAGAGCGGCCAGCGTCTGACCCTGGAGCTGGTGGGCGAACCCGTCTCCGCGGAAAGCCGCGAGCACTACCGCGTGCCCGTCACGGCCGCGGACTACTTCGTGACCCTGGACGGCGCCGAGGAGTGCCGCATGGTCGACGTGAGCATCACCGGCTTCGCGGCCCTGGCCCCCGAGACCTACCAGGTGGGCGAGGAGCTCGACGCCGCCTTCCGCCTGGACGGCGACGCCTACCGCGGCGCCATGGTGGTGCAGAGCGTGTGCGACCTGGGCCGCCCCGGCGTGCGCTGCGGCCTGCGCGTGCGCGAGCAGGGCGGCGGCGCCGGCCTGGGCGCCGGCGTGCGCGCCCTGGCGCTCCACGCCGAGCGCGAGATGCTGCGCCGCATGTCCGGCCGCGACTGACCCGGGCGCGGAACCACCCGCGCCTTGACCCCGGCGATTCCAAGGGGCATCATGGGCCCGTGACGCCCGTTCCCGGTCCGCACGCGCGCCCCCCAGCCCCGCCGGCGCCGATCGCATCAGTTCCACGGAAGGAACCCCATGTCCGACACCGTCAGCGGCGTGCTCGCCCTCCATGCCAAGGGAGGAGGGTTCCTGCGCGACCCCGCCCAGTCGTTCCAGTCCACCGGCGAGGACATCTTCGTTCCGCAGCAGCTCATCCGGGACCTGGGCCTGGTCAACGGCGCGTCCCTCACGGGCACGGTGCGCAAGGGCAAGAAGGGCCTGCGCCTGGCGGAGGTGGAGAGCGTGGGCGGCCTGCCGCCGCTGCTCTTCCAGGACCGCACCCCCTACGACCGCCTCACCGCCATCAGCCCCCACGAGCGTTTCCGCCTGGGCGACGACGGCAACCTGACCATGCGCCTGGTGGAGCTGGTGGCGCCCATCGGCAAGGGCACGCGCGGGCTCATCGTGGCGCCGCCCAAGACGGGCAAGACGCGCATCCTGGAGGAGCTGGCCAACGCCATCGCCCACTGCTCGCCGGAGACCCGCGTGATGGTGCTGCTCATCGACGAGCGCCCCGAGGAGGTCACCCACTTCCGCCGCCAGGTGAAGGCCGAGGTGCTGGCCAGCAGCAGCGACCAGTCCGTGGCGTCGCACGTGCGGCTGGCGGAGATGGTCATGGCCCACGCCCTCTGCGAGCTGGAGTGCGGCCGCGACGTGGTGATCCTGGTGGACAGCCTCACGCGCATGGCGCGCGCCTTCAACAGCGCGGACCGCGGCAACAAGCGCACCCTGAGCGGCGGCGTGGGCGCCGGCGCCCTGGAGATCCCGCGGCGCTTCTTCGGGCTGGCCCGCAACATCGAGAACGGCGGCTCGGTCACCGTGGTGGCCACCGCCCTGGTGGAGACCGGCTCCCGCATGGACGACCTGATCTTCCAGGAGTTCAAGGGCACCGGCAACAGCGAGCTGGTGCTGAGCCGCTCGCTGGCCGAGGCGCGCATCTTCCCCGCGGTGGACCTGCGCGCGTCGGGCACGCGCCGCGACGACCTGATGTACACGCCGGAGGAGCAGGCCTGGCGCGACAAGGTGCTGCGCTACCTGGCCGGACGCGACCCCCGCAGCGCCCTGCAGGGCCTGGTGGACCTGCTGGGCAAGACCAAGACCAACGCCGAGCTGTTCGACGCCGTTCAGCTCTGACAGGAGGACCCGTGAGCGATCGCCAGTGGAACGAGGCCCCCGCCCGCCTGGAGGACCTGGACGCCGTACGCGGCTGCCTGCTGCGCACCTCGCGCGGAGAGATCGAGCTGGAGCTGCATCCCGAGTTCGCGCCCAACACGGTGAACAACTTCGTGTTCCTGGCGCGCGAGGGCTTCTATGACGGCGTGGGCTTCCACCGCGTCATCTCCAACTTCATGATCCAGGGCGGCGACCCCACGGGCACCGGCATGGGCGGTCCCGGCTACCGCTTCGCCGACGAGTTCGAGGGCAACCCCCTGCGTCACGAGACCGGCGTGATCAGCATGGCCAACGCCGGGCCGGACACCAACGGCAGCCAGTTCTTCATCACCCACGGGCCCCAGCCCCACCTGGACGGCCGGCACACCGTGTTCGGCAAGGTGGTCAAGGGGCAGGACGTGGTGGACGCCATCGTGCAGGGCGACACCATCGAGTCGGTCGAGGTCCGCACCGCCGACTGACCCGCCACCCATCGGAAGGAGACGCCGACTTGGCGAGGAAGACCAACTTTTCGTTCGAGAAGCGCCGCAAGGAGCTCGACAAGAAGAAGAAGAAGGAAGCCAAGCTCGCCCGGAAGCAGGAGAAGAAGGAGGACGGCTACACCGCCCCCGATCCCCTGGCCGGCATCGTGCCGGGTCCCCAGCCCCGCGCGGGCTTCGGGGACGAGGGCGATCCCCTGCTGGACTCCGTCGACGCGGACGACGACGCGGACGACGACGACGAGGACTGACCCGTGCCCCGCGACACCCGCCGCGTGTACTCCACCGACGGCGGCCGCGTCGACTCCCAGCCGGCCCGCGAGGCTCCGACGCCCGCGGGCGACGGCGTGGTGCGCGTCTCCCGTCAGACGCAGGGACGCAAGGGCAGAGGGGTGACCGTCATCACGGGCATCCCGCTGGCGGGCGAGGCCCTGAAGGACCTGGCCCGCGAGCTCAAGCAGCGCTGCGGATCGGGAGGCACCGTGCGCGACGGCGTGGTGGAGATCCAGGGCGACCACCGCGACGCGCTGGTCCCGGTGCTGGAGGCCCGCGGCTGGCGCGTGAAGCGGGCCGGTGGGTGAGCCGGCGCCGCCGATCTACCGCCGCGAGATGCGGCGCCCGCGGTTGAACTTCCGCCGCTTGTCCGGCGCGTTCATGCCCCCCCGGTGGTCCGAGCGCGAGTGCTGCGGCAGCTTGTCGCTGAGCTTGGGGCCCTGGTTCTCGGCGTCGTAGCCGCCGTAGTCGAACCCCTCGAGCACCCGCCGCTCGATCTTCTCCCCCAGCACGTACTCGATGCGCGTGACGAGCTGCTCGTCGGCCTGGGTGGCCAGCGTCAGGGCCTCGCCCGTGCGCTTGGCCCGCCCGGTGCGGCCGATGCGGTGGGTGTAGGCGTCCACGTTCTCCGGGATGTCGTAGTTGATCACGTGGGTCACGTCGCTGATGTCCAGGCCGCGGGCGGCGATGTCCGTGGCCACCAGCAGGTCGTACCGGCCCTTGCGGAAGCCCTCCAGGGCCTCCTTGCGGGCGCCCTGGGGCATGTCGCCCTGCAGGGCGGCCACCTTGTAGCCGCGTCGGCCCAGGTCCGTGGCCAGGCTCTGGCAGCGGTCGCGGGTGCGGCAGAAGATCAGGGTGCGGCCGGTGGCGGTCCGCTCCAGCATGGCGTCGAGCATGGCCGGCTTCAGACGCTCGTTGCAGGGGTAGAGGGCGTGGCTCACGGTCTCCGCCGGCGCGCTCTCGCCGATCTGCACCGTGATCGGATCGCGCAGGATGCTGTCGGCCAGCATGCGGATCTCGCCGGGCATGGTGGCGGAGAAGAACAGCGTCTGCCTGTCCGCGGGCAGGGCCTCCAGGATGCGGCGGATGTCCGGCAGGAAGCCCATGTCGCACATGCGGTCGGCCTCGTCCAGGACCAGGGTCTCCACCCAGCTCAGGTCGATGTCCCCCTCGCGCCAGTGGTCCAGCAGGCGGCCGGGGCAGGCCACCACCAGCTCCACGCCCTTCTCGAGGGCCCGCAGCTGAGGGCCCTTGCCCACGCCGCCGTAGATGGTCACGCAGGCCAGGTCCGTGTGGGCGCCCAGGAGCTTGAACTCCTTCTCGATCTGGTCCGCCAGCTCGCGGGTGGGGCAGATGACCAGGGCGCGCACGTCGCCCAGCTCGCCCTGGAGCAGGCGCTGGAGGATGGGCAGGAGGAAGGCGGCGGTCTTGCCGGTGCCGGTCTGGGCCAGGCCCAGCACGTCGCGGCCCTCCAGCACGGGGCCGATGGCCCGGGCCTGGATGGGGGTGGGTTCGGTGAAGCCGGCGTCGCGGATGCCGTCGCGGATCCAGGGATCGAAGTCGAAGCGGTCGAAACTCAAGGGAGACTCCTCGTCTCGAATGGGCCGAGGGAGCCCTCGGGCCAGGCGGGAAAAAATGTGTGACCGGAAGCGGATAGGCGTGTCCATGATAGCGGGAACGGAGCCGGGACGCCAGTTCGGAGCCGGTTTCCGGATTGGCGTGCGGAGCCGTCCTCATGTACCTTGCTCGCGACCCCGCACCAACCGCCCGACCGGAACGGAGCCCCGTGATCCGCGTGCGTCCGGAACAGCCCGCTGACGTGGACGGAATCCGCGCCCTGCACCTGGACGCCTTCTCCACGCCCGCGGAAGCGGACCTGGTGGACGCCCTGCGCCGCGGCTGCCGGGAATTCCACTCCTGGGTGGCCGCCACGGAGGACGGAGCCCTGGCGGGCCACGTGCTCTACACGCCGGCGCGGGCCGACACCGGCCCCGGCGGCCTGGGCCTGGGCCCCATGGCGGTGGCCTCCGGCCGGCAGAACGCCGGCGTGGGCACGGCCCTGATGGAGGCGTCCCTGGCCCGGCTCGCGGCCGACGGGGAGGCCTGGGTGGTGGTGCTGGGCCATCCACGCTATTACCCGCGCTTCGGCTTCCGGCCGGCCCGGACGTACGGATTGGGCTGCGTCTGGGACGCGGTGCCGGATCCGGCCTTCCTGGTGCGGGAGCTCCGTCCCGGAGGCCTGGAGGGGGTCACGGGGACCATCCGCTACCGACCGGAATTCACCGCGCTCCTTTAGGCCGAAGACTGAATAAAAAGTCGAAAAAATCAATCTGGAAGCAAATTTCCCGATTCCAAACCATGCTGGTTTGGGATAAAATCATAGGCGGGGGAAGAAACCGACCATTCCACTGCCCGGACAGATGATAAGGTCCCTGACGGAGATCAGGGGTTTTCATGACGCACCCCCAGGTGGGGCGTCGTGACTGGTACCGTCCGCACGGACGGCTTCAAGGAGGCGGCATGCGCCGGATTCTGAGTCCTCTTTCGCTCCTCGTCCTGATCCTGAGCGCGGCGTTCGCCGTCGGCGTGGTGGGGTCGGCCCCCGAGGTCACCCCGCCCGAGCTGCGCCACGGGCTGCAGCCCGCCGGCCCCGCGCTCACGCCGGAGCAGTCCGCGTACGTGGAGAGCCTGATCCGCCGGAGCGAGCCGGCCGCGGTCTCCGCCCATGCGGACAAGGACCTGCCGCTGATCGACGTCTGGTACGGCAACGTCCAGGACTTCGGTGCGCCCGGCCTGGCCCAGAACTGGTGCAACATCCTGGGCACGGTCACGGACCCCGACACGATCCAGACGCTGACCTACTCCCTCAACGGCGGCGCGGAGATCCCCTTGTCCATCGGACAGGACTTCCGTCGGCTGGCCGAACCCGGCGACTTCAACGTGGACCTGGCCGCGGCGGACCTGCTGAACGGCGCCAACACGGTCATCATCACGGCCACGGACCTGCTGGACAACGTGAGCGCCGACACGGTGACCGTGAACTACGACGCCGGCGCCGCCTGGCCCCTGCCCTACGCCGTGGATTGGGACACCGTCACGGCCCTGCAGCGCTCCGCGCAGATCTCCGACGGCCGTTGGGAGGTCCAGGGCGGCGGCCTGCGCACCCTGCAGGTGGACTACGACCGCATCGTCATGTTCGGCGACCGCACCTGGACCGACTACGAGATCACGGCGCCGGTCACCTTCCACGCCATCGAGCAGCCCGGTCCCAACAGCGGCAGCTCGGGCGGCTTCGGCTTCGTGACGCGCTGGACCGGCCACACCGACGTGCCCGTCTCCGGCTGGCAGCCCAAGAGCGGCTGGCTGCCCAGCGGCGCCTTCTGCTACTACCGCGTGGCGTCCACGGAGCTGCAGCTGGACGACCTGTCGGACC
The DNA here is from genome assembly GCA_035447065.1 of Candidatus Krumholzibacteriia bacterium. Classification (GTDB taxonomy): domain Bacteria; phylum Krumholzibacteriota; class Krumholzibacteriia; order LZORAL124-64-63; family LZORAL124-64-63; genus CALEMW01. Next base: position 4,725 of record DAOTGJ010000002.1, on the reverse strand, counting down.
CCAACGTGCAGATCGACATCGGCGACACCTTCTTCTTCAAGATCCGCGTCACCAGCACCCCCGGCGCGGGCGGCCTCTACAAGGCCAAGGTCTGGGAGCAGGGCACGCCCGAGCCCGCGGCCTGGAACCTCATCAAGCAGCGCAACGCCAGCGACGAGCCCGCCGGCTCCGTGCTCCTCTACGCCCACCACACCGACGTGACCCTGGGCGACGTGGTCATCGAGCCCATCGCCGTGACCATCAGCAACGTGCAGGCGGTGATGACCGACGACACCACCGCCCTGATCACCTGGGACACGGACCAGCCCGCGGACGGCCGCGTGGAGTACGGCCTCACCGCGGCCTACGGCCTGCAGGCGGACGATCCCGCCCTGGTCACCGAGCACGCCGTGGAGCTGACCGGCCTCACGCCGAACCAGACCTACCACTACCGCATCACCAGCGCCGTGGCGGGCGGCGACGAGGACCAGACCGGCGACCTGACCTTCAGCACCGTCAACTGGAACGTGCGCTCCGACGACTTCAACGTGTGCGAGCTGGACACCAACGTCTGGACCTGGGTGGACCCCCTGGGCGACGGCAGCCTGCAGCTCAACGGCTCCCAGGCCGTGATCTCCACGCCGGGCGGCGTGGAGCACCGCCTCTGGGGCTTCAGCCCCACGGAATACTGGGTCAACGTGCCGCGCCTGGTGCAGCCCGCGGACAACGAGGACTTCACCATGGAGGTGAAGTTCGAGTCCACCATCGACGCCTACTTCCAGACCCAGGGCGTGTACTTCCGCCAGGACGAGAGCAACCTCATGTTCGTCCACTTCGCCTTCGACCAGGTCAACGGCACGGAGATCGTGGCGTTGAAGCTGGTCAACGGCGACGGGCAGAACCTGGGCGACTGGGGCGCCTCGGTGGGGTCGCTGGGCATCGAGCCCCTGTCGGCCCGCATCCAGCGCTCGGGCAACCAGTGGACCGTGTGGTACTCCCTGAACGACGGCGCGGACTGGCAGCTCTACAAGACCTTCACCCACGCCATGGTCCTCAACGAGGTGGCGGTGTACTGCTCCAACAGCGGCGCGCCGGCTCCGGCCATGACCACCGTGGTGGACTACGTGCTCAACACCACCGATCCCATCGGCGTGGAGGACGAGTTCCTGCTGCAGGCGCCGGTGCTGGATCCCATCGCCGACGTGCTGATGGACGTGGGCGAGAGCCTCGCCGTGCCGGTGAGCGCCACGGACCCGGATCTGGACGCGGTGACCCTGAGCGCCTCCGGGCTGCCGGCCTGGGCGTCGTTCACGGACTTCGGCGACGGCACCGGCGAGCTGTCCCTGAACCCCGGCCTGCTCAACGGCGGCGCCTACCAGCTGACCGTCACCGCCGCGGATCCCTGCGGGCTGGAGGACAGCCAGACCTTCTGGGTGCGCGTGGGCCCCGGCATCTCGTCGGACGACTTCAACGCCTGCGCCCTGGACCCGGCCTGGACCTTCACCGATCCCCTGGGCACCGCCACCCTGCACCTCAGCGGCACCCAGGCCGTGATCGAACTGCCCGAGGGCCTGGCCCACACCGCCGTCGGCACCGGTCCCGGCGATTTCGAGGACACCACGGCGCGCCTGCTCCAGGGCTGCAACAACGTGGACTTCGAGCTGCAGGCCTTCTTCGACACGGCCGTGGACACCACCGGCCGCCGCATGGGCCTGCTCGTGCGCCAGGACGCCGACGACTTCCTGCAGGCGGTGGCGGAGTCCGACGCCCTGGACCAGCCCGTGCTCTCGCTGGTGCGCTTCACCGGCGGCGCGCGCGTCGTGGTGCTGGGGCCCGTGACCCTGAGCGGCCAGACCCTGCCCTCCGTCGGCCTGCGCCTCAACCGCTTCGGCCCGGTGTGGTCGCTGCTCTACTCCCTGAACGGCGGCGCCTCGTGGCTGCCCGCGGGTCAGGCCAACTCGGTCCTGCAGGCCACGCAGGTGGGCGTGTTCGCCGGCAATTCCGGCAGCCCCGCGCCCGCCTTCGACGTGAGCGTGGATTATGTCTTCGAGACCGCGAGCCCCGTGTCGCCCGAGGATCCGCTCAGCCTGCACGCCCCCGTGCTGACGGCGCTGGACGACCAGTTCCTCATCGAGAACGCCTTCGTCTCGCTGCCCCTGGCCGCCACGGATCTGGACGGCGAGTTCCCGGCCCTGACCGCCGGCTCCCTGCCGGCCTTCGCCGTGCTGACCGACAACGGCGACGGCACCGGTCATCTGGACCTGGCGCCCCAGCTGGGCGACGCCGGCGTGTACGACCTCCAGATCACCGCCACCGACGACTGCGGCCTCTGGGACCGGACGTCCTTCCGCCTGGTGGTGGGCTCGGGCATCCAGGCCGACTTCGTCTCCGACGACTTCAGCGGCTGCGACCTGAACACCGGCGTCTGGACCGTGCACGACCCCCTGGGCGACGGCACCGTGGTCCAGGACACCCTGCACCTTTCTCTCGCGGTGCCCGCGGGCACGGCCCACGACGCCTGGGGCACCGGCCCGTCGGCGTGGTACAACGAGGTGCTGCGCGTGAGCCAGCCCACCGTGGACGGCGACTTCAGCCTGGAGTTCCGCCTGGTCTCCGGCCTGACCGGCCAGTGGACCATGGCGGGCGTCATGATCGGCCAGGACGAGAACGACTTCCTGCGCCTGGAGTTCGGCTCCGACGACAACCAGTTCACCCAGATCGCGGCCCTGCGCGTGACCAACGGCGTGGGCGCCAACTTCGGCGACTGGGGCCTGGACATCGCGCCGGCCCTGACGCGGCCGCTGCGCATGCGCGTGGTCCGCAAGGGCGACCAGTGGACCCAGTCCTACTCCCTGGACGACGGCGTCACCTGGCAGCTCTACAAGACGTTCACCCACGTGCTGACCATGTCGGAGATCTCCTTCTACGCCGGCAACAGCGGCGGTTCCGCGCCCGCCTGCACGGCGGTCTTCGACTACGTGTTCAACCTGGCTTCGCCCATCGTCCCCGAGGACGGTCACCCCTGCGGCAGCGGCCCCGAGCCGGTCACGGACCTGGCCGCCGCGCGTGGCCCGGCCGTGGACGCCGACGGCACCATGCCCATCCACCTGACGTGGACGCCGCCGGCCTACGCCACCACCCTGGACCTCTACCGCAAGGGCTTCGGCTTCGCGCCCGAGTACGACGACCAGGGCGGCGCCGTGCCCGCCGCGCCGAGCGATCCCTCGAGCGAGGGCTGGGAGTACGTGGGCAACGTGGACTCCGCCCTGGGCGCCTACGACGACGAACCTACGGTCCGCGACCAGTGGTTCTACGTGGCGGTGTCCGTGGACGACGAGATGAACACGGCCGCCCCCTCGGCCCCCACCGCGGGCGCCCTCAACCACAAGCCGGCCGACGTCTATGACGGCAGCATGCCGGGCATGGGCGACAACCACGTGGACCTCATCGACCTGCCCCTGCTCGACGCCGTCTACGGCCTGACGGACCTGGACGGCGGCTGGGACCCGGCCCTGGACATCGGCCCCACCGAGGACGGCACGCCCCTGGCGCGTCCGCTCACGGACAACCTGGTGGACTTCGAGGACCTCATGATGTTCGCGCTCCAGGCCGATTCGGCCCTGGCGCCCGAGGGCCAGCCCGGCGGCGGCACCAACTCGCTGAAGCTCGTCTTCAACGACTACGCCACGGTGGGCGACACCTTCAGCGTGGACCTGGTGCTCAGCGCCGACGGCACCCTCCAGGGCCTCAGCGTGCCGCTGACCTGGAACACCGACGTGCTCACCCTTCAGGGCTACACCGTCGGTCCCATGCTCGGGGCGCAAGGCGCACCCGCGTGGGCGGCCTCGGCCGCGCCGGGCGTGGTGGACTTCGTGCTCCTGGGCGAGGACGGCCCCACCTTCTCCGGCGAGGGCGTGCTGCTGACCCTGGTCTTCCGGGTGGAGCAGCTCGGCGCCGCGGCGCCCGGCTTCGGCACCGTGGACGCCCGCACGCCGGCCAACACGGCCGGCCTGGTGACCACCTCGGTGGAGGACGGCGTGACCGGAGTGGAGCAGCTCCCCGCGCAGACGGTGCTCCTGGCCAACACGCCCAACCCGTTCAACCCGTCCACGCAGGTGGCCTTCGAGCTCGCCCGCGATGGCCGCGTGAGCGTGGAGGTCTACGACATGCGCGGCTCCCTGGTCCGCACCCTGGTGGAGGGGAACCTGACGGCCGGCTCCCACAGCGTGCGCTGGGACGGCCGCGACGCCTCCGGCCGCGGCGTGGCCTCCGGTACCTACCTGCTGCGCCTGCGGGCCGACGGGCAGGATCAGCGGCGGCGGATGATGCTGCTCAAGTAGGGGGCGAGCAAGGATAGCGTTGTGCCCCTGAAATTGTGCCCGGCCTGTTCCTCGCAACAGGCCGGGCATGAACACACGACGAGCCGGCTGGCATCCGCCCCACTGCCCCAATCCCAACTGCAAGCACCACCACGGCTTGGCCGAGGGGTGGCGCTACAAACGCCGCGGCTTCTTCCTCCGCCGCATCCGTCCGTACCGTATCCAGCGGTATACATGCCTCACCTGCGGCCGCAACTTCAGTAGCCAGACCTTCTCCACCACCTACTGGCAGAAGCGGCCCGAGCTCGATCCGAAGATCCTGCTCAACACCGTCGGTTGCATGGCCAATCGGCAGGGAGCCAGGGCCCTGCTGGCGGCGCCGTCGACCATCGACCGGCACATCGCCAGGCTCGGCCGGCACTGCATG
>DAOTGJ010000001.1:212890-217492 GCA_035447065.1 Candidatus Krumholzibacteriia bacterium | reverse complement strand
CCACCCTGAGCGACGGCGCCCGCCCCATCGTGGGCGTCCTCAACGCCCTGGACGACGCCGCCCGCGCCGAGTTCGTGGACGAGTTCCTGAGCCTGGACTGAGTCGACACCCCACCGGGGACGAACGGAAGGGGAGGGCTGCGGCCCTCCCCTTCGTCATGCTGGGGTGTTCGAATTCGGCTTGAGATCAGACGGGCGAAGCGGCGGCCGCCGCCTTGGCGAGCTCCTCATGATCATGCAGCTCCCGATGGCACCGCCAACAGAGGACCACGAGATTCTCCAGTTCATTCCGGCCGCCCTCCGCAACCGGCTGACGATGATGAATCTCCAGGAACTGCGTCCGGCCGCACCCATCCGCTTCGCAACGAAACCTCGCCCGTTGCATGGCGAGCCGTCGTAGCCTCGGAGCAACGGCCCGACTCCGCTTTCCATCCGAGTCCTCGACCGTCCGATCGCAGGCCGCCGCACGGATGAGCGGTGGCGGCGCAGGAGCTTCTCCACGCCCCGTAACCATCGTCGCTTTCCTGCAGGTCGGGCACTCCAAGAGCACGACCAGGTACGGCGGCGGGCTCTCGCCGTCCGAATTCCCGCCCCCACCGTTCAGCCCGGCGAGCACGACCTCCTCTTTCCGGTCGGCTCCGCCTTCTCTCCGCTTTTGGATCAAAGACTCCCAACGGGCAAGCTCTTCTGCACTGAAGCCCAGCGTGACGAAGTGCCTATCCTTAACCACTCCATCAACCAAGGACTTCGGATCGCCTTGCCTGACAGGCGGCGGCGGCGCGCCCCGGTTCGCCCCCGAAACCGCCCCCGACGAACCTGCGGCGGCCTCGAAACCAGCCGCCGAAGCATCATCGCTCGGATCTGCCGGGCGCATCTGGTATTCCGCTCCCGATCCACCCTCCTCCCGACTGGCGGCGATGGCCTCTCGGAGCTGATTCCGAGGTAGCGATCGCGCAAGATCCACCCAGACCTCCTGATGCTCGGGCTCCACCTTGCTGCAGATCTCACGCGCCTTGCCCCAAGAGAGCCCGCCGTCCGCGAGCGCTCGCGCAACCAGAGGGTAATCCTGCAGCCGCCGTGCGATGTAGAGGAATTCCCGGGTCTGGCTCGAGGTGAAGCCGGCGTAGGCGGCCGCATACTCCGCCATCGTACGGTACCCCAGCAGCCGGTGGATCCGATGCGCGCGGATCCGGTCCAGGTAATAGATCGAGCGCACCAGTCCCGTCTTCAGGGTCTGCACAGAGACGAGAAAGTTGTTGTGCAGCGACTGTTGAGCGGGTGTGAGCCTGTCCACCAATCGAGGGCGTAGCGTCGCCAGGTGTCCACGGAGGTTGCGGGGTTCCTGAGAGTCCATGCGGTGCCGACCTTTCCGAAGGAGCCGATCATGCGCCGCGTTTTTGACTGAAAGAAGCGGAACGGCTGGCCGGCCAGCCGTTCCGTGACTTTTCCTCAAATCCAACGGCGGGGATGTCGCTTGGACACAGCAGGCCATGGGCCAGCATCCCGCCGCGGTGCGCCCCCTACCGCACCGGAAAGCTCCCCAGCTCCGGCCCCGCCGGCAGCTTGCCGCGCTCGTGGCAGTCGGTGCAGGCCACGGGCGCCCCCATCTCCTGATGGCAGCCCACGCAGTTGAGGTGGTAGGCGTGGTTGAGGGTGGGCATGGTGGGATCGGCGGGGTCGTAATCGGCCATGTGGCAGTCGCTGCAGAGGCCGGGGTCGTCCTCGCCGCCCACGTGGTGGCAGGTCGCGCAGTCCAGCATGTCCGCGTGGTCGCCGTGGGTGAAGACGGCCGGCTGGAACCAGTGGCTGATGCTTCCCAGTTCCAGGTCGTCGGCGGCCGCCGCACCGGCGGCGAGCAGCGCCAGGACCAGCGCCAGGGCCGAGGTCAGGGTTCGGATGTCCGCGGTCTTCACGTCGGGCTCCTTTCGAAAGGTCACGGTCAGAGGAACAGGAACGTGCGGTCCCGAGGGATCCCCCCCGCCTCCGCGCACGGCGCGCAGAACGCGGGGTCCTTCAGGTCCACGTGGTCGGGATCCAGGGAAGGGCTCATGACGCACCAGGGCACCTTGCAGTGCACCAGCCCCAGGGTGTGTCCGAGTTCATGCAGGGCCTCCTTGAGCAGGCGCAGGCGAAGGACCTTGGGATCGGCGGGCTGATCCGACCACGTGGGCGTGAGACGGAACGTGCTCACCACCGCGGCCAGCCCGCGGAACTGGGCGCTGCCGAAGATGTGCGTGAAGACGGGCAGGAACAGGTCCTCGGCCACCACGGCCATGCGGCGGCGTTCGTCCCCGCCGTCCAGGCCCTCCAGCAGCGCCGCCAGGATCATGTCGGCGCGGTACTGCTGGCGCTCCGGCGAGAAGGCGTCGTCCAGAGCGAGGACCTCGTCCGCGATCGCCACGCGGCGGTCCAGGCACAGGGCCAGATCCCGCCGCAGCTCGCGGACCACCGCCGGCGGCACCGCGCCGCCCGGAACCAGCTCCACGCTCCACTCCGCCAAGCTCAGGGCCTTTCGATGCCGTACTTGCGCATCTTGTTGTACAGGGTCACGCGGTCGATCCCCAGCGCCTTGGCCGCCTGGGTCACGTTGTAGTCGTGCACGCGCAGCACCTTCTCGATGTGCTGGGCCTCCAGGGCGGCGATGGAGTAGTCGCCCGCCAGGCCGGGATCCGCCGCGTGCGCATGGGCCGCGATGGGCAGGTGCTCGGCGCCCACCTCCTCGCCCCGGCACACCACCAGGGCGCGCTCCACGGCGTTGGCCAGCTCGCGCACGTTGCCGGGCCATTCGTAGTCCAGGATCAGGTCCCGGGCCTCCGCGCTGAAGCCGCGGATCGGACGGCCCATGGCCGCGCCGAAGCGCCGCAGGAAGTGCTCGGCGATGGGCAGGATGTCCTCGCGCCGCTCGCGCAGGGGCGGGATGGTGATCGTGAAGACGTTGATGCGGAAGAAGAGGTCGTCGCGGAAGCTGCCGTCGCGGATGGCGGCCTCCAGGTCGCGGTTCGTGGCCGTGACCAGGCGGAAGTTCACCGGGATCTCCTGGTTGCCGCCCACCCGCGTGATGGTGCGCTCCTCCAGGGCCCGCAGCAGCTCCACCTGCACCTTGGGGGTCACCTCGCCCACCTCGTCCAGGAACAGGGTGCCGCCGTCGGCCAGCTCGATCTTGCCGGTGCGTCGGCTCGACGCGCCGGTGAACGCCCCCTTCTCATGCCCGAACAGCTCCGACTCCAGCAGGCTCTCCGACAGCGCGCCGCAGTTCACCGCCACCACCGGCCCGTAGGCCCGCTGGCTGCGCAGGTGGATCAGGCGCGCGATGAGCTCCTTGCCGGTGCCCGACTCGCCCCGGATCAGCACCGACGTGTCCGTGGGCGCCACCATGTCCACCAGCTCCATGACCTTGGCCATGGCGCGGCTGGTGCCGGTCACGAACGGCGGTTCCGCGGCGCTGAGGCGCTCCTTGAGCGTCTCGTTCTCCGTGGACAGCTTGACCTTCTCGTAGGCGCGGGCCACCACCTGGGAGAGCTGCTCCGGATCGAAGGGCTTCACCATGTAGTCGTAGGCGCCCTCCTTCAGGGCCTGCACCGCGGTGGCCACCGAGGCGTAGGCCGTGACCAGGATGATCGCCACGTGGGGATTCCTCTCCAGGATGCGGTGCTGGAGCTCCAGCCCGTCCATACCCGGCATCTTGATGTCCGACACGATGACGTCCACGTCGCGCCGGCCCAGCAGCTCCAGCGCCTCGCGCCCGCCGCCGGCCGTGACCGTGTCGTAGCCGTCCTCCGTGAACCAGTGCGACAGGGACTCCCGGACGTGGCGCTCGTCGTCCACGATCAGCAACCGGGGCATGCGTCCGCTCATGATCCCGCCTCCCGCTCCGCCGGCCGCCTCACCGGCAGCGTGATGAGGAAACGGCAGCCCTTGCCCGGGGCCGTCTCCAGTTCGATGCGTCCGTGATGCCGCTCCACGATGCCGTAGACCACGGAGAGGCCCAGCCCAACGCCCTGGCCCTCCTCCTTGGTGGTGTAGAACGGTTCGAAGGCGTGGCCCGCCACCTCGGGCGGCATGCCCGGTCCGTCGTCGCGCACCTCGATCTGCACGCCCCCGTCCACGCGGCGCGTGGCGAGGTGGACGTTGCCGCCCGACTCGATGGCCTGCGTGGCGTTGATCAGCAGGGCCAGCAGGGCCTGCTGGATCTGGTTGGCGTCGGCCTCGACCTCCGGCAGCGCGGCGTCCACGTCCACGTGGGCCTCCACCGCGCTGATCTCCAGCTGGTGCTTGACCAGGAAGAGCGACTGCTCCACCACCTTGTTCAGGTCCGTGGGGCCGTACTCGCCGGAATCCCGCCGCGAGAACGCCAGCAGCCGCGACACGATCTCGCCGCAGCGTCCGGCCTCGCTGGCGATGCTGTCCAGGTAGGTCAGGTTCTCCTTGCACTCGTCCGTCAGGTCGCGGGTGCGGATGCGGCGGGCGATGAGCTTGGCGTACGTCACCACGCTGGCCAGCGGGTTGTTGATCTCGTGGGCCACCACGGCGGCCAGCTTGCCCAGCGAGGCCATCTTGTCCACCTGCATCATCTGGTCGCGGGCCTGGCTGAGCTCCTGGGTCT
>DAOTGJ010000001.1:183544-212790 GCA_035447065.1 Candidatus Krumholzibacteriia bacterium | reverse complement strand
GCCATCTTGTCCACCTGCATCATCTGGTCGCGGGCCTGGCTGAGCTCCTGGGTCTTGCGCTCCACCCGCGTCTCCAGCGTGCGCCCCCACTCCAGCAGCTCATGACGGGCCTGCTGCAGCTCCATGGCGAGCTGGTTGAAGGTGCTCCCCAGCAGGCCCACCTCGTCGTTGCCGTTGGCGTGCACGCGCACGGAGAGATCGCCGCGGGCGAGCTGCCGCGTCCCCTCGATGAGCTCGTTGATGGGCCGGGAGACGATGCGCCGCGCCGCCATGGCCGTGACCACCAACGCCAGGAGCATGCCCACCAGGCTGGACAGGAGCAGCTCCCTGGCGCTGCCGCGGATCATGGTCCGGTACGACGCCAGGGACAGGTCCACGCTCATGACGCCCAGCACCGACTCCTCGGCGGGATGCACGTGGCACGCCGCCGTGAAGCAGCTCGGGTCGTTCACGATGGGCACGGACAGGCTCAGCACCGGCAGCCCGTCCAGCGCATGCTCCCGCACCATCTCGTGCGTCGGGATGGGCGTGAGCTCGGACACGTCGTCGTGGCAGCTCGCGCACACGGTGCGCTCGGTGCCGCAGCCCTGCCCCACCTCGTGGGCGAAGGTGGAGTAGGCCACGTCGCCTTCGGGATCGATGATGCGGATGCGCTGGATCTCCCGCTCCAGGCTCAGGGTGGCGATGGTGCCACGGATGCGGTCGGTGTCGTTGGCCAGCATCCCGTCCCGCAGGGCGCCGAGCGTGGTCTCGGTCAGACGCACGGCGTTCTGGTGCAGGATGGCGGTGGTGGCGCGCCGCTGCAGGGCCACGTTGACCAGGCCCGTGGCCAGGAACACCACGGTCAGCAGCAGTCCGGTCACGAGGGTCATCTTACCGGCGACGGACATCCTCACGGCGCGCCTCCCTCCGCTGTCAGGCCCTTCCGCGCAAGGTGGGGTCCAGGAACGGATCCACCGGCTTGGCGTCGGGCATGGGCCCCTCTTCGAAGACCGGCAGGTAGCGCACGGCCAGCGAGAACGCCTTGAATCCCAGCACGATCACACCGATGGAGACCAGGAACTCCATCCAGTGGGGGCGGTACTCCACGCCCGTGCCGAGCTGGAAGGCTGTCACCGCCACGTTCATGCGGCCGAACATGAAGCCCAGCACCACCAGGAACTGGGTGCCCACCAGCGCCGCGGGCCGCTGCCGGACCCGGGGATTGAAGAGCAGGATCATGGGCAGCAGCACGCCCAGCCCGATCTCCGCCAGGAAGAACCACGACGCCGTGTCGAAGGCGAAGGCCATGCCCAGCTTGTCGTGCACGATGAGGTCCTCGAGCCGGATCACGAAGGTGAGCAGCAGCATCACCGCCGTGGCGCGGCCGATTCCACGCAACAGGTGCGGCTCCAGCCGCTTGCCGAAGGCGCGCAGCGACAGGAACGACTCCACGTTGGTCATGGCCAGACCCAGGGCGATGGCCGACACGAAGAAGTGCACGGGCAGGATGGGCGAGTACCACAGCGGGTGCAGCTTGCTGGGTGCGATCACGTACAGCGTGCCCAGGGAGCTCTGGTGCATGGTGGAGAGCAGCACGCCCATGATCACCAGCACCGGCGTGAGGTACTTGTGCATGAAATGCACCTGCCGGTTGTACCCCAGGCGCTCCAGCACCAGCGGCAGGAACTCCAGGAACAGCACCGTGCTGTAGAGCATCACGCACCAGCCCACCTCGAACATCACCGAGTGGGGGTTCCAGAAGACCAGGGGGTGCCAGATGTTCCAGGGCCGGCCCAGATCGATGAGCAGGGCGAAGATCACCAGCAGATAGCCCAGGAACGCCGTGAGCACCGTGGGCCTCACGATGGGCTTGTAGTTCTCCAGGTGGAAGATGTAGACCACTGCGGTGACGGTGAAGCCGCCCGCGGCCAGGGCCACGCCGCAGAGCAGGTCGAACCCGATCCACAGGCCCCAGGGCATCTCGTTGGACAGGTTGGAGATGGCTCCCAGGCCCATGGTGAAGCGGCGGAACAGCATCACCAGGAAGCCCACGAAGATCAGGCCCGCGACCGTGGACCAGAAGTGGAGCTTGGGCAGACGACGTTCACTCATGTCCGTTCCCCCTGTCGTTCTCCTTGTGCGCGATCTCGTTCTTGCGGCTGGTCAGCCAGGACATGCCGCCCAGGAAGACGCCCCACACCGGGATGATCTGGGGCAGCTTCTCCAGCACGTTCCAGGTGAGCTCCGGCAGCTCCTCGTGCGGAACCGTGGCCGGCAGGTTGGCCGCCGCGGGATCCGAGGACAGGAGCATGAGCACACACGTGCCGCCGGCCTCGATCTCGCCGTAGACGGAACCCGCGTACTTGTCCGGATCCGCCTCCAGGCGCCGGTGCGCCTCCGCCAGCATGGCGTCGCGGTCGCCGAAGTTGGTGGCGCCCGTGGGGCAGATGCTGGCGCAGGCCGTGGGCAGCCCCTTCGTCACGCGGTGCACGCACATGTCGCACTTGCGGATGCGCGGGTTGACCGAATGCCACTCGTAGGTGGGGATGGTGAACGGGCAGGCCATCATGCAGTAGCGGCAGCCGATGCACCGCGCCGCATCCCAGGTGACGGGACCCTCCTCGTGCTTCACCAGCGCGGCCACCGGGCACACCGACACGCAGGTGGGGTGCTTGCAGCTCATGCAGAGGTGTCGGGTGTAGCGGTCGTCACCCAGGTCCTCGACCCAGGTGTAGGAATCCTGATCGAGCTGCGTCGCCGTGTGCGCCGGCTGATCGTGCTCGGCCTGGCATGCCTGTTCGCAGGCCTTGCATCCGATGCAGAGGGTCTGGTCGAACAAGATCGCGTTGGTGGACATCGGGTCCTCCTCCTTGGCAGGGAGCGGGTTCGACAACTGTGGAAATCATAGACGTTGAAGACCGCAACATCCAGTTTAATTTTTAACGTACAATACCAACTTGGTTGGTATTATTAAAGCTACGACATTTCGATATCGCATCTTCATCATAGCTGAATACAGCGCATCAAAATAGCCGCCGCCTCCCCCGAAGGGAAGACGGCGGCCTCGCCAACCGGCGGCGTCTGCGGAATTCTAGTGGCGGCTGCGGCGGTCGGAGTCGCGCAGCTCACGCTTCAGGCGGCGCACCTCGTCGCGCAGCTCGCGGAGCTCGTCCTTGAGCGCGGCGGCCTCGTGATCGTGGTCGTGGTCGTCGTGGTCGGAGTCCCAGTGGAAGTCGTTCACGTGGATCTCCGATTCGTCCAGATCCTCAAGGACGCTCATGACGGATTCCATGATCCCGTCGAAATCCACGAAGACGCGTTCATCGCCCATCTCGAAGCGGACGTGGTTGTCATCGCCGAAACGGAAGTCGAAATCCAGGCCCTCCAGCGCTTCCAGAGCCTCCTGGACGCCCTCCATGGCCTCCTCCACGGCCTCCTCCACCTCGTCCATGTCGAAGTCCAGGACCTGCTCGCCCGTGTCCTGGTTGACCACGCGCAGGAACTGGCCGTCCACGTAGGTGCAGCGGTAGGTCACGCCGTCGTCGTCGATGATGGTCACGGTGCGGTCCTTGGCGGCGGCCGGCAGGGCCAGGGCCGTCACGGCCAGGGCGGCCAGCAGCAGGGTGGCGAGTCGCTTGCGGATGGTCATGGCGTTCCTCCGGGGACGGGTTCCGCGCCCGGGCGTCGGGCGGGCATGGGTGCTTCTACGGAGGGTTCGGGTCCGGGTTGCGGGGTGCGGAGGAAAAAATCAGCCCCGGAACTGGAGCTCGTGCAGGCGTCCGTAGAGGCCGCCGGCCGCCAGCAGTTCGGCGTGGGTGCCGGTCTGGACGATGCGGCCCTCGTCCAGCACGCAGATGCGGTCCACGTTCTGGATGGTGGACAGGCGGTGGGCGATGACGAAGGTGGTGCGCTCGCTCATCAGGCGGTCGATGGCCTCCTGCACCAGCTGCTCGCTCTCCGTGTCCAGGGCGCTGGTGGCCTCGTCCAGGATCATCACCGGCGGGTTGCTCAGGATGGCGCGGGCGATGCTCAGGCGCTGGCGCTGCCCGCCGGACAGCTTGAGGCCGCGGTCGCCGATGACCGTGTCGTAGCCCTGGGGCAGGCGGCGGATGAACTCGTCGGCGTTGGCGGCGCGGGCGGCGGCCTCGATCTCCTCGCGGCGCGCGTCGGGCCGGCCGTAGGCGATGTTCGCGAGCACGGTGTCGTTGAACAGGATCACGTCCTGGGTCACCACGCCCACCGCGGCGCGCAGCGAGGCCAGGGTGAGGTCGCGCAGGTCGCGGCCGTCCAGCAGCACGGCGCCGGCGACGGGGTCGTAGAAGCGGGGGATCAGGTCCACCAGGGTGGACTTGCCCGCCCCGCTGGGTCCCACCAGGGCCACGCTGGTGCCGGGCTCCGCCGTCAGGTCGATGCCGCGCAGCACCTCCCCGTCGGCCTCGTCGTAGGCGAAGCGCACGCCGCGGAACTCCACGCGCCCCTTCACGTCGACCAGGGCCTCGGCCCCGGGCCGCTCCTCGATCTCCAGCGGGTGGTCGATCACCTCGAAGAAGCGCTCGGCCGCGGCCATGCCCTCCTGGATCGCGCCGTTGATCAGGCTGAGCTCCTTGATGGGCTTGCCCAGCGAGAAGATCGCGAAGAGAAAGGTGATGAAGGCCGACGGCGGCAGCGAATCCCCCGCCAGCACCTGCCGCCCGCCGTACCAGAGGATGAACAGCCCCACCAGCATGGAGAGCTGCTCGGTCAGCGGCGAGCTGAGGCGCTGGAAGCGCGCCATCTTCAGCACCGCCCGCCACAGCCGCCGCGACTCCACGCGGAAGCTCGCGTTCTCCCGCGCCTCGCCCGAGAAGGCCTTGATCACGCGGATGGAGGTGATGGTCTCCTGCAGCCGGGCCGTGAGCACGGCCATGGCCTCCTGCTGCCGCCGCGAGTAGCGCCGCAGGAGCCGGCCCAGGGCCAGGATGATGCCCAGGCTCACCGGCAGCAGCACCAGGGCGATGAGCGTGAGGCGCCAGCTCATCAGCAGCGCCGTGCCCAGGTACATCACGATCAGCAGCGGGTCGCGCGACAGGTTGGTGAAGCTCATGTTGACGCAGCGGTTCATCACCAGCACGTCGTTGGTGGCGCGGCTCATGAGCTCGCCGGCGCGGTGGCGGTGGTAGTAGCTCAGGGGCAGCTCGGTGAACTTCTCGAAGAGACGCTCGCGCAGGTCCCGGATGAAGCTGAGCTGCACGTAGTCCGTGAACAGGAACTGCACGTAGCCGGCGATGTTGCGCACCAGCACCAGCCCGAAGAACACCAGCACGATGCGGCGCAGGGCCTCCTCGCGCGTACCCTGCATGAGCAGCCCGCTCAGCCAGGCCAGCAGCTGGTCGCGCAGCGCCTCCAGGGAGAAGCCCTCGGCGGCGGCGGCCGCGGCCTGGGCGGCGTCGGGCGGGGCGTCCTTGAACAGGGCGTCCAGGAACGGGATGAGCATCAGGAAGCCCACCCCGCTCAGCACGGAGTAGATCACCATGAAGAAGATCGAAAGCAGGATCTGCTTCAGGTAGGGGCGGACGAGCCGCAGGACGCGCCAGTACATGCTCATGGGGCGGACCCTAGCATCCGGGGGACCCGCCGCCTAGAAGAGCGTGTAGATGAAGGGGGCGACGGCCTGGCCGCTCACGATCAGCGCGCCGATCACCAGCAGCACCAGGACCAGGGGCACCAGCCACCAGGCCTTGTTGTGCCAGGCGAACGACCACACGTCGGACAGCAGACGCGCCAGTTGTCGGAGTGCGAACACGGACCCTCCCGGGGGCTCGCCGGACTCAGTCCAGCTGGAATTCCTCGCGCCAGTCGCCGTCGTCGTCCAGGGGCGGCTGGTCCTCCTTGCGCAGGATCGCGTCGCCCAGCACCAGCACGTCCATCTCCGTGCGCATGAAGCAGCGGTAGGCGTCCTCGGGCGTGCAGACGATGGGCTCGCCGCGCACGTTGAAGCTGGTGTTGATGACGATGCCGTAGCCGGTGCGGCGCTCGAAGGCCTCGATGATCGCATGGTAGCGCGGATTGGTCTCCCGCGACACCGACTGGATGCGCGCCGAGTCGTCCACGTGGGTGATGGCCGGCACGTCGCTGCGGGGGCGGTTCACCCACTGCATGATGGGCAGGTCCGCCTCGTCGCCCTGACGGGGCAGGCAGCGCTCCGCGCGCACCTGGGCCACCAGCAGCATGTAGGGCGAGGGGCGGTCGATCTCGAAGAAGTCCGAGATGCGCTCCTCCAGGCAGCTGGGCGCGAAGGGCCGGAAGCTCTCGCGGTACTTGATCTTCAGGTTGAGCACCGACTGCATGGCCGGCGAGCGGGCGTCGCCCAGGATGGAGCGGTTGCCCAGGGCGCGCGGCCCGAACTCCATCCGGCCCTGGAAGTTGCCCACAACCTTCTGGTCCTCGATGAACGCGGCCACGCGGTCCGGCAGGTCGGCGGCGGGCGCCAGCTCGTAGGGATAGCCCTGGGCGTCCAGCCAGGCGTTGATCTCGTCCTGGGGGAACTCGGGGCCCAGGTAGGCGCCGGCCATGGCGTCGCGGGCGCCGTCGACCGTGCGGGCGCCGCCCTCAAGCACGTGCCAGGCGTGCAGGGCCGCGCCCAGGGCGCCGCCGGCGTCGCCGCTGGCGGGCTGGATCCAGATGTCGTCGAAGATCCCCTCGCGCAGCAGCTTCCCGTTGGCCACGCAGTTCAGCGCCACGCCGCCGGCCAGGCAGAGATGGCGCTCGCCGGTCGCCCTGCGGGCGTGGGCGCCCATCTTCAGCACGATCTCCTCGGTGATGTCCTGCACGGAGCGGGCCAGGTCCATCTCGCGCCTGGTCAGCGCCGATTCCGGCGCGCGCGCCGGGCCGCCGAAGAGGGTCGCGAAGCGCTCGTTGGTCATGGTCAGGCCGTCGGCGTAGCCGAAGTAGTCCATGTTGAGGCGGAAGCTGCCGTCGTCGCGGATGTCGATCAGGTGCTCGCGCATGAGGTCCGCGTAGACCGGCTCCCCGTAGGGCGCCAGGCCCATGACCTTGTACTCCCCGGAATTCACGCGGAAGCCGGTGAAGTAGGTCACGGCCGAATAGAGCAGGCCCAGGCTGTGCGGGAAGTGGATCTCCTCCAGGAGCTCCAGGTCGTTGCCGCGGCCGCGGCCGATGCTGGTGGTGGTCCACTCCCCCACGCCGTCCATGGTCAGCACCGCGGCCGACGCGAAGGGGCTGGGGAAGAAGGCGCTGGCGGCGTGGGCCTCGTGGTGCTCGGTGAAGAGGATGCGGCCGGGCCGGCCGCCGCCGGCCTGCTCCAGGGCCCGCTCGATCTGGCCAGGGGTCCACAGCTTGCCGCGCAGCCACTGGGGCAGGGCCATGAGGAAGGGCTGCAGCCCCGCCGGCGCCACGGCGAAAGAGGTCTTGAGGATGCGTCCGAACTTGGTCAGGGGCTTGTCGTAGAAGACCACCGCGTCCACGCCGCCGCGGGGCACGCCGGCCTCGGCCAGGCAGTAGGCCACGGCGTTCAGGGGGAAGCCGGCGTCGTGCTTCCGGCGCGTGAAGCGCTCCTCCTGGGCGGCGGCCACGATGCGGCCGTCCTGCACCAGGCAGGCGGCGGCGTCGTGGTAGAGGGCCGAGATGCCGAGGATGGTCATCGGGCGTCCTCCCGCTTCGCGGCGTCCACCGGACGCTCCAGGTGGCGGGCCTCGCGGTCCTCCACCAGGAACTGGCGCGCGTAGTCCTCGCGGGCGGGGCGGCGGCGGCGCGGGATCCAGTAGGTCAGGTGGACCGGACGCAGGGAGCGGTGCAGGGGGTCGCGGCCCTGGAGGCGCAGCGCCAGGCCGCCCGGCACGAAGATCAGCAGCCACACCGGCACCAGCAGCAGCCAGGTGAGCGCCGCGCCCACCCAGACGCCCAGGCGGCGGCCGAAGCCCTCGATGGCGGCGAAGGCTGCGGGGATCGCCTGGGAGGTCACCAGCACCACGGCGGCCAGGCCGCCGGCGATCAAGGCGGGCAGGGCATGGCCCAGGCCCCAGCGGAAGACCACGGCCACGGCCAGCAGCACGGCCGCCTGGATCAGGCCGCGACGTCGCGGCGAGCCGCCCGCGCGGGCGGCCCGGGGCTCGCGCCAGTTCCAGACCGTGGCGAGAACGCGATCGGACACGTCGACCTCCCGGCCCGCACGGCGGCGGGCCCGCTGAATCGTGAACCTACGATTATGGAAGATCGCGGCCTACGATTCCAGTCCGTACTTCTGGATGCGGTACACGAGCACGTGCCGCGGGATCCTCAGGAAGTCCGCGGCCCGGCTCTTGTTCCCGCCGCAGCGGGCCAGGGCCAGGGCCACCACCTGCTTCTCCAGCTCCACCAGGGAGAGGCCGCCCTCGGGCAGGGGCCCGTGCAGCAGGCCGTCGGGTCCGAGCCCCGCGCCCGCCGCCGGCGCGAAGGGCCGGGTCGGCTCCATGGCCAGGGCCTCGTCCAGCGCGCGCAGGTCCAGGGGGCCGTCGCCGGCCAGGAGGGTCGCGCGCTGGTTCAGGTTCTTCAGCTCGCGCACGTTGCCGCGCCAGGGCCGGCCGCGCAGGCGCTCCAGCACGTCGGCGGGGGGTTCGCCCGGGCGGCCGCCGTGCAGCTCGGTGAAGTGCTCCCACAGCAGGGGGATGTCCTCGGGGCGCTCCCGCAGGGACGGCACCTGCAACGGCACGATCCCCACACGGTAGTACAGGTCCTCTCGGAAGCCACCGTCGGCGACGGCGGCGGCCAGGTCGCGGTTGGTGGCGCTGACCAGCCGGAAGTCCGAGCTGCGCGTGCGGTTCTCCCCAACGGCCTCGAAGGCGCGGGTCTCCAGCACGCGCAGCAGCTTGGGCTGAAGCGTGGTCGGCAGCTCGCCGATCTCGTCCAGGAACAGGGTGCCGCCGTCGGCCTGGGCCAGGCGTCCCTCGCGCGCGGCCACGGCGCCTGTGAAGGCGCCGCGGGCGTGCCCGAAGAGCTCCGACTCCATGAGGTTCTCGGGGATGGCACCGCAGTTGAGCGGCACGAAGGGATGGTCCCAGCGCGGCGAGAGGTCGTGCAGGGCGCGGGCCACGAGCTCCTTGCCCGTGCCGCTCTCGCCGACGATGAGCACGGCGGCGTCGCTGGCGGCGGCAGCGGCGAGGCGGTCCATGAGGCGCTTCATGAGGTCGGAGGCGTAGACCAGGGCGGGCCGCGCCGTGCTGCGGCGCAGCAGGGTGCGCAGGCCGGCGTTCTCCCGCGCCAGGGCGCCGGCGCGCAGGGCCTGCTCCACGGTCAGGCGCAGCTCGTCGCGGTTGAAGGGCTTGAGCACGTAGCTGAAGGCGCCCAGCTTCATGGCCTCCACGGCCTGCTCCACCGTTCCGTAGGCCGACACCACGATCACCGGCGCGGCCTCGGCCCCGCCGGCGGTCACGTGGCGCAGCACGTCCAGCCCGTCCTGCACCGGCATCTTCACGTCGGTGAGCACCAGGTCCGGGCGCTCGGCCTCGTACACGCGGACGCCCTCGGCGCCGTCGGCGGCGGTGAGCACCTCGTGGCCGGCGTCGCTCAGGATCCAGCCCATGACGTCGCGCAGGCTGCGGTCGTCGTCGATGACCAGGACGCGCGCCATCAGGACTCCTCTCCGCCGCGGGGCAGGGTGACGGTCACGCGGGCGCCGCGCGGCTCGCGGGGTTCCGCGCGCAGCGAGCCGCCGTGGTCCTCCACGATGCGCAGGCCGATGGCCAGCCCCAGCCCCGTGCCGTGGTCCTTGGTGGTGAAGAAGGGGGTGCCCAGGTTCTGCAGCGACTCGGGGCTGAAGCCGGGACCGTCGTCCTCCACCACCAGCTCCACCGCCCCGCCGCGGTTGCGCACGTCCACAGCCACGGCACCGCCGTCGCCGGCGGCCTCGCCGGCATTGAGGGCCAGGTTCAGCAGGAGCTGGCGGATCTGCTCGCGGTCGCCGGTCAGGTGGCAGGCCGGCGCCCCGGCGTCCGGGCCGGTCCAGCGCGTGGCGTCGTTGCGGTGGCGCAGCAGCTCCACCACCTCGCGCGCCTCGGCCGCGGCGTCGAAGCGGCGTGGATGGCGGTCCGCAGGGCGGGCGAACTCCAGGAAGCGGGTCAGCACGTCGTTCAGGCGCAGGGCCTCCACCTTCAGGATCTTCAGCAGCCGGGCCTTGGGGTCGCCCGGTGCAGCGTCGTCGGAGAGGATCTCCGCGGCCCCCTTGATGGAGGCCAGGGGGTTGCGGATCTCGTGGGCCAGTCCCGCGCTGAGCCGCCCCACCGCGGCCATGCGCGCCTGGCGGAGCATCTCGGCCTCCATGCGCGACTTCTCGACGAGGGTGCGCTCCAATTCGCCGAGGATGCGTTCGCGGCGAGTGACCAGCAGACCGCAGACCAGCCCGACCGCCACGTAGAGGATCATCTCGAGCGTCTTCTCCAGGGGCGTGCCGGGATCGTGGCCCACGTGCCCCATGGCGTGCGGCAGGTACGCGGCGATGCAGGCCAGCGCCGTGACCAGGCCGGCGGGCCAGCCCCCGCGGAAGGCCGCCAGGATGATCGGGAAGTAGTAGAGGCGGCGGTAGATGCCGTGGGCGCTGTGCAGGTGCATGCCCGTGTTGTAGTGCAGCAGGGTGACCAGCAGCACGAGCAGGGCGACCGGTGCGTATCGTCCCAAGAGCGGAGTCATCCTCGCCGTTCCGATCGTGCGTGCCCGGGCAGATCCCATCTTCGCCGTCATCCTAGCCCGCCGCATCCGGTTCGTCCAGCGGTGCGCCGCCGGTCGGGGCGCGGGATGCCGTCTTCAGCTTCAGCTCCTCGTAACCGCAGTAGAGGACCGGCACGACGAGGATCGTCAGGATCTCGATGATCATGCCGCCGAAGGACGGGATGGCCATGGGCACCATGATGTCCGCCCCCCTGCCCGACGACGTCAGGACCGGGATCAGCGCCAGGATCGTGGTGGCCGTGGTCATCATGGCCGGGCGCACGCGCCTGTTCGCCCCCTGGACCGTGGCCTTCCTCAGCGCGGCCACGGTCGCAGGCCGCCGGGCGGCGAAGGTCTGATCCAGATAGGTGGCCATGACGACGCCGTCGTCCGAGGCGATCCCGAAGAGGGCGATGAAGCCCACCCAGATCGCGACGCTCAGGTTCACGGCATGCATCTGGAACAGGTCCCGCATGCCGACGCCGAAGACCGAGAAATCCATGAACCATGGTTGGCCATAGAGCCAGATCATGAGGAATCCACCGGCCCAGGCCACGAAGATGCCCGAGAAGACCATGCTCGTGGTCGCGACGGACTTGAACTGGAAGTAGAGCACGAGGAAGATCAGGAAGAGCGCCAGCGGCAACACGAGCTGGAGCTTCTTCTCGGACCGCACCTGGTTCTCGTAGCTGCCGGCGAAGCTGTAGCTCACGCCCGCGGGGAGCACGAACGCCCCCGTCGCGATCCTGTCCGACAGATGACGCTGCGCGGCCCGCACGACATCCACTTCGGCCGCATCCTCGAGCTTGTCGAACAGCACGTAGCCGATGAGGAACGTGTCCTCGCTCTTGATCACCTGGGGCCCGCGCACGTAGCGGATCTCGGCGAGCTGGATCAACGGGATCTGCGCCCCGCCCGGCGTGGGCACGAGCAGGTCCTCCAGGCCCTCGATGGTATCGCGGAGTTCGCGGGCGTAGCGTACGCGCACAGGGTAGCGTTCGCGGCCCTCGACCGTGGTGGTGACCGTCCGGCCTCCGACCGCGATCTCCAGCACGTCCTGCACGTCGCGGACGGTCAGCCCATAGCGGGAGATGGCCTCGCGGTCGATGTCGATCTCCAGATAGGGCTTGCCCACGATGCGGTCCGCGATCACCGCATCCGCCTTGATGGACGGAACCTCCTTCAGGAACTTCTCGATCTGCAGCCCGACCTCCTCGATCGTCTCCAGGTCGGGTCCCTTCACCTTCACTCCCATGGGCGCGCGCATGCCGCTCTGGAGCATCACGATCCTGGCCGCGATGGGCTGGAGCTTGGGCGCGGAGGTCGTACCCGGCAGCTTGGCCGCACGCACAATCTGGTCCCAGATGTCATCCGGGGAGCGGATCTCGTCGCGCCACTGGCGGTAGGGCCGTCCGTCCTCGTCGGGTATCAGCTCGCCGGCGGCGTCGCGGGCGAAATCTCCGGCGTCGTCGTCGTAGCGGTAGCGCAGCCGCCGACCGTCCCGGTCCAGACGGTACTCGGGCAGGTAGTTGATCACCGTCTCCACCATGGAGATCGGCGCAGGGTCCAGCGGCGAATCCGCCCGCCCCAGCTTGCCGACCACCGACTCGACCTCCGGGATGCTCGCCATCGCCTCATCCAGCTTCTGCAGCACATCCAGGGCCTCGCCGATCGAGGCGTGAGGCATCGTCGTCGGCATGTAGAGGTAGGATCCCTCGTCCAGCGGCGGCATGAACTCCTTGCCCAGGCCCGGGAAGGCGTGCTTGGGCGCCGACCAGACGCGCCCCAGACGCGTGGCGTCGTCGTCGTGCACGCCGGGCAGGAATCCGAAGACGGACTCGAAGCCGAGCCAGACCGAGGCGCCTGTCAACAGGAGCCCCGCGGGCAGGAGCAGGAACAGGAGCTTGTGATCCAGGCACCAGGCCAGGAGGCGCCCATAGTACCGGGCGAAGAGCAGCAACGCGCCCAGCAGCCCGCCCAGCAGCAGGATCACGAAGATCCCGTTGCGCACGAGGCCGGCCCCGGGCCCGAGGGGCAGCCACTGCGCCGTCAGCAGCACGGCCACCAGGGCCACCGCCACGCCGTTGACGGACAGCGGCACGAGGCGGCGCACACGGACGGATCGACTCATCCCCAGGATCGTCGCGATGCCCCAGGCCGCCAGGGCCAGGCCGACCCAGACGGAGAGTCCGAACGTCGCGACGGCCCCCACCAGGATCAACGAGATCCCCCCGAGCCGGCGCGCGAAGCGCCCGCCGAAACGCCTGGAGAACAGAAGGTGCGCGAAGGGCGGGATCACCGTGAGCGCCACGATGATCGACGCCACCAGGGCGAAGGTCTTGGTGTAGGCCAGCGGCTTGAAGAGCTTGCCCTCGGCCGCCTGCATCGTGAACACGGGCAGGAAACTGATGATCGTGGTGGTGACCGCGGTCACCACGGCGCCGCCGACCTCCGAGGACGCCGCGAACACCACCTCCAGGCGGTCCTGCTCCGGCGGCGCTTCGTCCAGCCGCTTGAGGATGTTCTCGCAGAGGATCACCCCCATGTCCACCATGGTCCCGATGGCGATGGCGATGCCCGAGAGCGCCACGATGTTGGCGTCGACCCCGAAGAGCTTCATGCCGAGGAAGCTCATCAGCACGGCCAGGGGCAGCAGGCCGGCCACGAGCAGGCTGCTGCGGAGGTTCATCATGAGCACGATCACCACGATGATCGTGATCAGGATCTCCTGGGACAGCGCCGACCTGAGGGTGCCGAGGGTCTCGTAGATCAGCCCGGAGCGGTCGTAGAACGGCACGATCGTCAGCTTGCTGACGCGGCCGTCGGCCAGCACGCGGCTCGGCAGTCCCGGCGAGATCTCCTCGATCTTGTCCTTGACGTTCTTGATCGTCGCCAGCGGGTTCTCCCCGTAGCGGACCACCACGACGCCCCCCACCGCCTCGGCGCCCTCCTTGTCCAGGGCGCCCCGACGCAGGGCCGGTCCGAGCCGGACCGTGGCGACGTCGGCCACGGTCACGGGCACGTCGTCGCGCACCGTCACGACGCTCTGCTCGATGTCCTCCAGGCTCTTCAGGAAGCCCAGGCCCCGGATCAGGTATTCGGCGCTGTTGATCTCGATGGTCCGCGCTCCGACGTCCACGTTGGATCGCTGGACCGCCCGGAACACCTGATCGATCCCGACGCCGAATCCCAGCAGGGCGGCAGGATCCACGTCGATCTGGTACTCGCGCACGAAGCCGCCGACGGACGCCACCTCGGACACGCCCTCGGCCGCGAGCAGCCCGTAGCGGACGTACCAGTCCTGGACGCTGCGGATCTCGTCCAGGTCCCAGCCGCCGGCGGGATTCCCCTGCTCGTCCCGGCCCTCCAGGGTGTACCAGAAGATCTGCCCAAGGGCGGTGGCGTCCGGGCCCAGCGAAGGCTGCACGCCATCGGGCAGGGATCCGGCAGGCAGGCTGCTCAGCTTCTCGAGGATGCGTGAGCGGGAGTCGTAGAAGTCGGCGCCCTCCTCGAAGATCACGTAGATGCTCGAGAACCCGAAGAACGAGTAGCTCCTGACCGTCTTGACATCGGGCAATCCCAGCAGCGACACGGTCAACGGGTAGGTGATCTGGTCCTCGACGTCCTGGGGGGAGCGCCCCATCCATTCCGTGAAGACGATCTGCTGGTTCTCGCCCAGGTCGGGGATCGCATCCACGCTCACGGGGTCGCGCGGCAACCCGCCGAGATCCCAATCGAACGGCGCCACCAACACGCCGGACACCAACGTGAACAGGACCAGCAGGGCGACGACGAGCTTGTTCTCCAGGCAGAAACGCAGCAGCGGGTCGAGCCAGCTGCCGCGCGGCGACGCATCGTTGGAGGTCATCGCTCCTCCTCCTTCGCGGCGGGCTGGAGCACCGCGGTCTCGCTGCCGCAGCGCAGCATCATCGCGCCGTAGTAGGGATTCGCGGTCTCCGGCTCGAGCTGGATCCAGTCGCCGCCGACGCCGTCGCGCGCCATGGGGCAATGGAAGCGCCGGACGGTCCGCCCGTCCTCGTACCCGTAACGGACCAGGGCATTCCACAGATGCGCCGTCAGGTCCTGGATGCCGGAGCGCGTCGCTTCGATGGAATCGGCAGCGTCCATCGGCGCGAGCACCTCGCCGAGGGCTGCGGCGTCGCGCATCCAGGCCGCGTGGGCGGGACCGGCGGCGTCCATGTCCACGGCGGCGATCGCATCGCGGACGGCCGCGACGGCCACGCGGGCGCCCGCACCATCATCGGCGGCCAGCGCGGCCTGCAGCCCGAGGTAGCCGTCCAGGACCGGTCGGAGTTCGTGCAGGAACGCGGCGGGAACGTCGTCGAGGGGATCCGACGGGCCGGCGCCCGCCGAGGCCGCGGCTTCCGGCGGGCTCATCATGCTGGGGCGGGCCTGGATCTGCAGCGCGCTATCCAGCTTGAAGGCTCCCCGGCTGACCACCTGCTCGCCTTCGTTCAGTCCGGATGCCACCACGTAGCGATCTCCCAGACGCGGGCCCAGGACCACCTCGCGCCCCTCGAAGGTGGGCTTCTCCTTGCCGGGGATCTTGACGTAGACCACGGCCCGCTTGCCGGTCAGCAACGGCGCCGTGGCCGGGATCGTCAGGACGGGGCCGCCCTGCCCCCGGCCGGCCGAGAGGGCGGCGAAGCCCGAGTTCGCCGTGGCGGTGACGAACATGCCCGGGCGCAGCCCTCCGTCGGGATTGTCCACCTCGAGCCGCACGCCCGCCGTGCGGGTGCGCTTGTCCAGGACCGGATCGATGAAGACCACACGGCCGGTGAACGTCCGGTCCGGCAGCGCGGCCACGCGGAACGTCACGTCCTGGCCCACGGCAAGCCAGGCGAGATCGGATTCGTAGGCGTCCAGCGACACCCACACGCGCCTCAGGTCCGCCACGGTGTAGAGCTTCGAGCCCGGCTGCACGTACATGCCCTCCGAGGCTTCCATGTGGACCACCACGCCCCCCTGTGGCGCCGGGATGCGGACATGCTCGCGGGCCGCGCCCGAACGTTCGATCTCACGCACCTGGGCCGCGGAAAGGCCCCAGAGCGTCAAACGGCGGCGCGCGGCCTCGACGGTCTGCCGCGCCGACCGCGCCATCGCCGCATCGGGGCCGTCGGCCAACGCTGCGGCGGTCCTCGCCGCGTCCAGCAGCTCCACCTGGGCCGCGTAGAGATCCGGGCTGTAGAGGGAAGCCATCCCCTGCCCCGCCCGGACGTTCATGCCCGTGGCGTTGACCAGCAGGGTGTCGATGCGGCCTGCGACCCAGGCCGTGATCGTCCGGTAGCTCGTCTCGTCGTAGATCACCTTGCCGATCAGGCGCACCGGCACGGCCGACTCCGTCGTGGCGGTCTCGACGGGAGCCGTCCTGATCTCGGCCAGGGCAGCCGCCGCGGCGCTCAGCACCAGGGTCCGCGGGCCGAGATCCTCGTCGGCCCCCTGGACCAGCGGAATGAGGTCCATGAAGCAGATCGGGCACTGCCCGGGCTCGGGGAGCCGGATCTGAGGGTGCATCGAGCAGGTCCAGATCGTGGGTTCCGCATCCGACGCATCGGATACGGCGTGAGGCGCGTCGGTGCCGCGCCCGCCGAGGAGCAGACCCAGGGCGAACACGAGGACGAGGAGCACGGGGATCAGGAATCTACGCATCGGGTCGGCCTCCGGTTGGCTGGGTCCGCCGTCTCATCGCGTCCACGATGTGGCGGTCAGGTTTTCGACGGTCGCCAGGGCGATCCAGAAATCGGCGAGGGCACGTGCGCCCGTGAGCTGGAATTCCAGCAGGACGCGCTCCGAGTCGATCAGGTCGAGCAGCCCGGACGCCCCCGCCTCGTAGGCTGTGCGGGCGGCCGTCATGGCCTGCCGGGCCTTGGGAATCAGAGTCGTGCGCTGGAGTTCATAGCGCCGGCGGGCGTCCCGGACCTCGTAGATCGCACGTTCGAGCCTCGCCGTCAGTTCGGCGGAGCGTTGCGACCGCGAGGCGAGGGCGGCGGATCGGCCCTCTGCGGCTTCCGCCACGGCGGCATCGTAGCGTGAGCGCCAGAGCGGCAGGCTCATGCCCAGAGACACCGAGAATGCGTCGCGACCGCTGTCCTGCACGTTCTGCATCGAGGTCGGATCCACCTGGATGTAGTTGAGGCCGAGCGTCAGCGCCGGCTTCCCCCGGGCCCGGGCCAGGGCCGCGCCGGCGGCATAGCTGTCGGCCATCGCCTCCCAGCGCGCCAACGACGGATTCCGTTGCCGCAGCAGGGGCGAAGCCGTTTCGGTGCTGAGATCCAGTTCGGGGAGAACGCTGTCCAGCTCGGCCCGCACCGGTCGGTCCGCCGGATCGTCCGACCAGGCGTTCAACGCGGCCTGCAACGGCCGGCGCCGTTCCGCAAGCCCGACGAGCCGGTCGTTCAGCAGCCCGACCTCGACCTGGACCTTGACCAGATCGGCGTACCTCACGCGGCCCGTCGCATAGCCCGCCGTCGCTGCCTCCTCCCAGCGGGCCAGCAGTTCGGCGTGGCGGTGCGTGATCTCCAGTTCCCGTTCCAGGTAGGCCAATTCGGCGTGGTCGTGTCGTACCCCCTGCACCACGTCCAGGATCGTTTGGTCGACATCCCGCTGCGCGGCCTCGGCACGGGCCCTCTGCACGTCGCCCGCCCGTCCCAGGGTGCCGAACCAGGGAAACGACTGGCTCAGCGCGATGGCTCGACGCTGGGGGCCGACCCGGGTCTCGACCGGCCGGAACTGCTCGGTGAGGGTCAGCCTGGCATCGGGCAGGGACCGGGCCTGCGGCTCGGCGGCCAGGGAGGCCCGGTGGCGCGCAGCCTGCGCCTTGATCTCCTGGTTCCGGCTCAGGGCGCGGTCCAGGAGCACCGACAAGGAACCGTCGGCGCCCTCCGGATCCGACGCGATACCCGGACGCTCGGCCCGACCGGTTTCCGTCGCGGACCGCGGTTCGACATCCGCCGGCATTCCGACAGCAGCCGCGGACCCGGAGGCCCCCAGCGCAAGCAGGACGCCCACGAACACGATCCTGCTGGAAATGTCTGCGTTCATGTTTCCGAGCCACCTTTGGCAGAAGTTGAGAGGCCGTCGGACCCGATGGCGCTAGCAGGGATTGCGCCAACCACCAAGGAAAGCATATCTCTATGAATTTCAACAAGATAGAATACACCAGATCCAGGCGGCAGGCCTGGAATGTAGAATATTCCCCAGTTCGTTGCGGAGAATAGTCTCCAATCCTTGCCCACGCCTGCTGGCCCGCTCCGGGGTTTGGACCGAATCCGAGCCGGAACAGGCCTCCCATTCCGGAGACTATTCGCCGGACTCTTCCCGGTTTCAGAGAATATTCTCTATCCGACCCGAGCGCCAGAGCTCCAACATATTGCAATACAATCAGTTATGTGGAGGCACGAACATTGCCATGCACGATCGTCCCCAAGCCCCCGTTTCCATCGAGACAAGGAGACCCCCGTTGAAGCACCGCAAATTGACACTCGGAATGCTGATGACCGCCGCGGCCCTGATCCCTGTCTTCGCCTCGGCCACCACCGGTACGGACGACTCCGCCGGAGCGGAGGCGGTCCGGCACTACCTCGCCATCCAGTCGGCCCTGGCACACGATTCGCTCGATGGCGTTTCCGGCCACGCCGCCGCCTTCGGCGCACTGGCCGAAGCCGCGGCTCCGACGGACCACAACGGAACTGCGATCGCCGCGGCAGCGAACCGGCTGGCCCGATCCCAGGATCTCGGCGAGGCCCGTCGCTGCTTCGGCGATCTCAGCCTGCTGCTCCTGGAGGATGAGGCCCTGATCCCTGCGGACGGGTTGAAGGTCGCGTACTGCCCGATGGCCGAGAAGCACTGGCTTCAGGCCGCGGACGCGATCGAGAACCCCTACTACGGTTCCCAGATGTTCCGTTGCGGTGTGTTCGTGGAACGGCCGGAATCCGCCGGCCCCCCGGAGTGACCGCGCTTCGCCAGAAAGAGGAGAGAGCCATGTTCACCAAAACTCTGACCTGCCTGACGATCGGCCTGTTCCTCGCCGCGGGGCCGGTCCTGGCCCAGCACGGCGGGATGCACGAACACCAGCACGCCCAGAACGGCCCGGGCGAGGCCATGGACATGGCCGGGATGCACGGAGAGCAGATGGGCCACATGTCCGTGATGATGGACCAGATGAACGAGATGATGCAGCAGATGCACGGCGACCGGGCTGCGATGCTCGGCCAGGACCACCAGGGCCTCCATGACGAGATGATGCAGGGGATCTCGCAGGACATGGACAGGATGCTGCAGGCCATGGAATCGATGTTCGGGCATCTCCGGAACACCATGGACGACGAGTCGGTCCGGGGCGACGCCGCCGCCATGGAACGCATGAACCAGATGGCGGATCATCTCGACCGCATGATGCAGGCCGGACGCGGGATGATGGCGACGATGGCTCCGGCCGAGCACCCTGCCGACGCCTCCGGGCACGACGCCCATCGGCATTGAGGACCGACATGAGAAGGTTCGCCGCCTCCTGGGCGTTCCTGGTGGCCGCCGCCCTCGCGGGGCCGGGAGCGCCGGCAGGCGCCTCGGCCGCGCCGCGGGTGGTCTCCGCCACCCAGACGGTTCGGGTCACCCCGCGGGACGACGGCGGGGTCCGCGGCCGCCAGGTCGCCTCGTACACGGCGCTGGGCCTGCGCTCCCGCGACTGGGACCTGCGCGCCAGCCTGAGCTGGCTGCACTGGCGGGATGACGGCGGCGCACTCGCGCTTCCCGGCGATTCCGGGTTCGGTTCGGCCTACCTGAGCGCGGGCCGGCGGATCTGGACGACGCGAGCGGACGGTGCTTCCGCCACCGCCTGGCTGCGTTTGAAGGGCAAGATCCCGCTGCAGACCGACTTCGGCGTCACCGGCTCCGGAGCGTTCGACTGGGGCGGCAGCCTGTTCACGACGTTCAGGCTCGGCCGGGCCACGCTCCTGACCGAGATCGGGCGCCTCCACCTGGGAGGCCCGTCCGGGTACGGAGAGGATGGGATGACCAGCGTCTCCTCGTTCCTCAGCTATGCCCGGCCGGGCGCCAGGCTCTACCCCCTGGCCGGCTACGGACGGGCGTCTTCCCTGGCGCCCGGCGAACCGCCCTACGGGGAATGGTCGCTCGGCCTGGGGAGCGTGGTTTCGCCGGACGTGTCCCTGACCGCGCTCTATGCGGCCAGCACGACCGGAGGCGGCCAGCACGGCAGCGTCGCGGTCAGCGTCTGGTTGAGGCTATGATGAGAGAATGCGGAGCCCGGGCCTCCCGGCCCGCTCCGCCAGCAAGAATCGCAAGCGCGGGGAGGAATCCTATGCAGCGGCAGCACGGACGTCACGAGCCTCACGATCTCCACGGGAACGGCGGCCTTCCGGCCCCGGACCGGACCGACCCCGTCTGCGGGATGGCGGTCACGGAGGAGTCGGCGGCCGCCGCCGTCGAGCATCGGGGCAGGACCTGGCTGTTCTGCAGCCGCGGCTGCGCCGGGAAGTTCGAGGCGGATCCGGATCGGTACGCCGCCGCGACGGACGAGGGGGACGATCGCCTCGCCGGCCCGGATCGGGACGGCGGGGATGCCGCGACCGCCCCGCAGGCGGGCAGGACATACACGTGCCCCATGCATCCCGAGGTCGTCCAGCAGGGCCCGGGAAGCTGCCCCAAGTGCGGCATGGCCCTCGAGCTGCGGTCGCCCGCCGCGACGGCGGACGAGGACGACCAGGAACTGCGGGACATGATCCGCCGGTTCCGCCTCGGCGCCGCCCTGTCGCTTCCCCTTCTGATGACGGCCATGCTCCCCATGGCCGGCGTCCGGGTTCTCCCGCCTCCGATCCGGCCCTGGGTGGAGCTCGCGCTCAGCCTGCCGGTGGTCCTTTGGTGCGGCCGGCCCCTGCTGACGCTCGGGTGGCGCTCGGTGAGGACCCGCAACCTCAACATGTTCACCCTCATCAGCCTGGGGGTCGCAGCGGCCTGGGGCTACAGCGTGGTGGCCGTGGCGGCTCCCGGCCTCTTCCCCGCATCCTTCCGGCACGGGGGCGGTCCCGTTCCCGTCTACTTCGAGGCCGCGGCGGTGATCACCACCCTCGTCCTGCTGGGACAGGTCCTCGAGCTCCGGGCCAGGCGCAGGACCGGCGCCGCGGTCCGGGCCCTGCTCGGGCTGGCGGCCAAGACGGCGCGGCGGATCGGCCCCGACGGCAGCGAGGAGGACGTTCCGCTGGAGCGGATCGTCGTCGGCGACCGGCTGCGGGTCAGACCGGGCGAGAAGGTGCCGGTCGACGGCGAGGTGATCGAGGGATCCAGCTCCATCGACGAATCGATGATCACCGGCGAGCCCATCCCCGTGGCGAAGGCGGCGGGAGCCACGGTGATCGGGGGGACGGTCAACGCCACCGGCGGATTCGTCATGGAGGCCCGCAGGATCGGCGCGGAGACGCTCCTGGCGCGGATCGTGGCGATGGTGGGCGCGGCCCAGCGCAGCCGCGCCCCCATCCAGCGCATCGCCGACGTGGTCGCGGGCTCCTTCGTCCCGCTGGTGATCGCCGCGGCCGCGGTCACCTTCGGGGCCTGGGCGCTGGCGGGGCCCGATCCCGCCATGGCCTACGCCATCGTCAACGCCGTCGCCGTGCTGATCATCGCCTGCCCCTGCGCCCTGGGGCTGGCCACGCCCATGTCGGTGATGGTCGGCGTGGGCCGCGGCGCCCAGGCCGGAGTCCTGATCCGTGAAGCCGCGGCGCTCGAGTTCCTGGAGAAGGTGGACACCCTGGTGGTGGACAAGACGGGTACGTTGACCGAAGGCCGGCCCCGGCTCGTCCGCGTGGTGCCCGCTGCGGGCATGGACGAGGCGGAGCTGCTGCGTCTGGCGGCGGGCCTCGAACTCGGAAGCGAGCATCCCCTTGCCGAGGCCGTCCTCGCGGGGGCCCGCGAGCGCGATATCGAGCCGGCCGGGGTGGCGAGCTTCGCATCCGTCACCGGCCAGGGCGTCGCAGGCATGATCGACGGTCGGCGGGTCCTGCTGGGGAACCGCAAGCTCATGCAAGGCGAGGGCGTCGCCCTGGATTCCCTCGGGGAGGAAGCCGAGGCCATGAGCCGCAAGGGCCAGACCGCGATCTACCTGGCCGTCGCCGGCAAGGCTGCGGGTCTGCTGGGCGTGGCGGACCCGATCAAGCCCTCCTCCTACGAGGCGGTCGCGATGCTGCGCGCCGACGGCATCGAGATCGTCATGCTCACCGGCGACCACCGCATCACCGCGGAGGCCGTCGCCGGCGAGCTCGGCATCGAGCGCGTCGAAGCCGAAGTGCTCCCCGAGCAGAAGAACGAGGTGATCCGGCGCCTGCAGGGAAGCGGACGCCGCGTGGCCATGGCCGGCGACGGCGTCAACGACGCCCCCGCCCTGGCCCAGGCCCAGGTGGGCATCGCGATGGGAACGGGCACGGACGTGGCGATGGAAAGCGCCGGCATCACCCTCGTCCAGGGTGATCTGCGGGGCATCGTCAAGGCCCGCCGCCTCTCACGGCTGACGATGCGCAACATCCGCCAGAACCTGTTCTTCGCCCTGATCTACAACATCATCGGCGTGCCGGTCGCAGCCGGCGTGCTCTATCCGTTCTTCGGCCTGCTTTTGAGTCCGATGATCGCAGCCGCGGCGATGACCTTCAGCTCGGTATCGGTCATCGGCAACGCCCTGCGGCTGCGGCGCATCTCCCTGTAGCCCTCTTCACGGCCGGGATTGCCCAGAGCCCCGGCACGCGCTAGGTTGGGGCCTCAACCCCGGAGGCCCCATGCGCTACAGCACCGACATCGTGATCATCGACCTGGAGGCCACCTGCCCCGAATCCGACGAGGGCGGGAACAACTCCGTCGAGCGCAGCAACATCATCGAGATCGGCGCCGTGCGCGTGGACCGCCGCAGCCTGGAGGTGGTGGACACCTTCAGCGAGCTGGTGCGGCCCCACGAGTATCCCGTGACGCCCTTCATCACGCAGCTCACGTCCATCACGCCGGAGATGGTGGCCGGGGCGGCGCCGTTCGTGGAGGTCGGCCGGCGGTTCTTCGAGTGGTACGGGCACCGCAACAAGGCGATCATCGGCGCCTTCGGCGCCTACTACGACATCCCGCTGCTGCGCCGCGAGTGCGACGCCGTGGGCCTTGACTTCCGCGCCCACATCGCCGGCGGGGCCTTCGACCTCCGGGCCGTGGCCACGGTCTGGCTCGCCGAGCACCACGAGCGCACCAGCGGCCAGCGCCTGGAGACCATCCTCGAGAAGATGGGCGTGGATCTCGGCAAGCTGTCCCTGCACCGCGCCGTGGACGACGCGCGGGCGGCGGCGATGATCCTGCAGAAGCATCATCTGGGCTACGTGCTGCCCGCCTGATTCCCCTACCGGAGAACTCCGGATCCCCAGGAATCCCTTGCGAACACCCCCTGATCCCTGCCACATTTGGAGGCGGTCGCCGCGGCACCCGCCGCGCTCTTTCCTGTCCTGTCCTTCCGCGGGAGGCCCAGCGTGTCCAAGCCCACCGAGATGCTCGCCGTGCAGCGCACCCAGTTCCAGCGCTGGGAGAAGCTCAAGGACATCATCGATCAGCAGATCGACCTGATGCTCAACTACCGCCAGAGCGGCCACCCCGGCGGCAGCCGCTCCAAGGTGCACATGTTCGTGAGCCTGCTGCTGGGCGGCGGCATGCGCTGGGACATCCGCAACCCGGGCAAGCGTTTCGGCGACCGCTTCATCCTGGTGGCCGGCCACACCGCGCCCCTGGTCTACGCCACGCTGAGCGTGTTCAACGAGGCGCTGCGCACCATGCACCAGAAGACCGGCGACCCGCGCTATGCGGTGCCCGGTGCGCCCGCGCGGCAGCTCACCTGGGAGAACCTGCTGGACTTCCGCAACCGCGGCGGCCTGCCCGGCCACGTGGAGATGGCGGGCAACAACCTTTTCGTGAAGTTCAACACGGGGCCCAGCGGCCACGGCGGCCCGGTGATGTGCGGCGAGGCGATCGCGCTGAAGCGGGCGGGGGCCGAAGGCGTGAAGGTCTTCGGCATCGAGGGCGAGGGCGGCCTCACCGCCGGCTGCTGGCACGAGATGAAGAACACGGGCTACGGCCTGGGCCTGGACAATATGTTCCTGCTGGTGGACTGGAACGATTACGGCATCGACGACCAGACCATCAGCAGCGTGGTGCACGGCAGCCCCGAGGACTGGTTCGCCCCCTACGGCTGGCACACCCATCACGCCGCCGACGGCAGCGCCTGGGAGGATGTGAACGCCGCCATGAACGCCATGCTGTGGGGCGACCACCCTGCCGGCCGCCCCGGCATGATGTGGGGCAGGACCCGCAAGGGCCGCGGCTACCACAAGTTCGACAACAAGAGCCACGGCTCGCCCCACGCCCTGAACAGCGACCTGTTCTGGCAGTGCCGCCAGGACTTCAGCGATCTCTACGGCACGGAGTGGATCGGCAAGGGCGAGCCCGCGCCCAAGGGCGAGGCCCTGCGCGAGCAGTTCGCCGCCAACCTCAACGCCTCGCTGGACGTGCTGCGCCACGACGAGGACCTGTGCAGCTACCTGGCCGACCGCCTGGTGGAGCTGGGCGACAGCGTGCCCGCGGAGATCGAGGGCTTCCGCCTGCCCGTGGGCAAGAACCCGCTGCACGACGCCAAGCTGCTGGACTTCGAGAGCTACCCCGACAACATGTGGGCCAAGCCCGGCGAGAAGAAGCCCAACCGCGCCGCCCTGGCCCGCTGGGGCAGCTGGATCAACTCCTATTCGCGCGAGCACTACGGCCGGCCGCAGTTCCTGGCCTG
Organism: Candidatus Krumholzibacteriia bacterium; assembly: GCA_035447065.1. Taxonomy (GTDB): domain Bacteria; phylum Krumholzibacteriota; class Krumholzibacteriia; order LZORAL124-64-63; family LZORAL124-64-63; genus CALEMW01. Next base: position 188,306 of record DAOTGJ010000001.1, on the reverse strand, counting down.
CAGCGCGGACCTGGCCGGCTCCACCAACATCGAGGGCTTCTGCCAGGACTACGACGACCTGCAGAACTTCGGCTGGTTCGAGCGCGACACCAAGCCCGAGGGCGTGCTGTTGCCCCAGGAGATCACCGAGTTCCAGAACTCGGCCCTGATGGTGGGCGCCGCCTCGGTGAACTTCAGCGACCGGCCGGAGGAGGAGTTCAACGGCTTCTGGGGCGCCTGCTCCACCTACGGATCGTTCAGCTACCTCAAGTACGGCGCCATGCGGCTGTACAGCCAGCTCGCCGCGGACTGCGAGCTGAAGGTGGGCAAGGTGATCTGGGTGGCCGGCCACTCGGGCCCGGAGACGGCCGAGGACTCGCGCACGCACTTCGGCATCTTCTCCCCGGGCGTCACGCAGCTCTTCCCCGACGGCCACGTGATCGACCTGCACCCCTACGAGTACAACGAGGTGCCGGTGCTGCTGGCCGCGGCCCTGTCCACCGACCGCCCCATCGTGGCGCTGCACCTGACGCGCCCGGGCATCGAGGTGCTGGACCGCAAGGCCCTGGGCCTGGCCTCGCACGTCCTGGCCGCCAAGGGCGCCTACGTGCTGCGTGACTACAAGGCCGGCCCGCACCAGGGCTGCCTCTTCGTGCAGGGCACCATGAGCACCCACAACCTGCTGCGCGCGCTGCCGGAGATCGACGCGGCCGGCGTGAACGTGAAGCTGGTGGCGGTGCCCAGCCCGCAGCTCTTCGCCCTGCAGCCGGAGTCCTACCGCAACCAGGTGATCACCCCGGCCGACCGCATGAACAGCACCGTGGTCACCAACCGCGCCCGCCGCCTCATGAGCGACTGGAACTTCAACCCGCTCTGCGACGAGTACGCCATGAGCAGCGACTGGGACGACGAGTGGCGCGTGGGCGGTTCGGTGGACGAGGTTTGCGAGGATGCGCACATCGATCCCGTGAGCCTGGCCGCCGGCGTGATCCGCTTCGCCCGGGACCACGGCGAGCGCATGGCGCGGTTGAAGGAGATGATGGAGGCGGCGGCGAAGGTGTAGCTTCGGCGCCCGCCCGATCCCGAGGCCCCCGCATCGCCCAGCGACGCGGGGGCCTTTCTCCTCAAGGTCCCCGCCCCGTCTGCCGATGCCTTCCACACATCTCTCATCGCCCGAGAACCGAAAGGCACGTCCCATGGGACTGCGGCTGCGTCTCGCCGGCCTGGTGGCCGTGGCGGGAGCTCTTCCCGTTCTCACGCTCGGCGCGATGGACTCCCTTCCCCGCTCCCTGCAGATCCTGCTGGGCCTGGCCGGCGCCGCGCTGGCCGCGGGCCTGGCCGTGCTGGTGCTGGACCGCAGCGTCCTGAAGCCGCTGCAGCGCTCCGTGGACGAGCTGCTGCGCATGGCGCGGCAGGTGCAGGCCGCCAGCCAGCTCATCGCCCAGACCAACTCCCGCGTGGCCGAGGGCGCCGGCAACCAGGCCGCCAGCCTGGAGGAGATCTCCGCCACCATCACGGAGCTGGCGTCGCGGGTGAAGGCCAACGCCGAGACCGCCGCCGCCGCCGACGGCACCGCCTCCGACACGGGTGAGGTGGCCGAGGACGGCCGCAACGTGCTCTACGAGATGGTGGACGCCATGGGCCGCATCAAGCAGGCGGCCGACGAGACCTCGCGCATCATCACCACCATCGACGAGATCGCCTTCCAGACCAACCTGCTGGCCCTGAACGCCGCCGTGGAGGCGGTGCGCGCCGGCGACCACGGCAAGGGCTTCTCCGTGGTGGCGGCCGAGGTGCGCGACCTGGCCGCCCGCAGCGCCGAGGCGGCGCGCTCGTCGTCGGAGCTGGTGTCGCGCTCGGTGGAGCACGCCGACGCCGGCGTGACCCGCGCCGAGGCCTTCGTGGCCAGCCTGGAGGAGATCGTGGCGGGCATCGACCAGCTGGGCGACCTGTCGCGGCTGGTGGCCACGGCCACGGAGGAGCAGTCGGCCGGCCTGGGACAGATCAATCAGGGCGTGGGCGACCTGGACCGCGTGGTCCAGGAGAACGCCGCCAGCAGCGAGGAGACGGCGGCCTCCTGCCAGGAGCTCTCCGCCCTCTCCACGCACCTGGTGACCCTGGTGCAGGACATGGCAGCCTCCCTGAACCGCGGCGGCGCGCGCAGCGCCTGAACCGCGGCACCCGTGCCTTCCCCCCAGGGATCGAGGGGAAGAACCGCACGCGACCCGTACGATCCCGGACGGAGCGAACGCATGGCCCTGATGAGCTGGAACCCCACCCTGAGCGTCGACGTGGACGCCATGGACCGCGAGCACCAGAAGCTGATCACCCTGGTGAACGAGCTGAACGACGCCATGAAGGCCGGCAAGGCCAAGGACGAGATGGACCGCACCTTCAACGCGCTGGCCAGCTACACCCAGTCGCACTTCGCGTCCGAGGAGCGCTACATGCAGTCCATCGGCTACCCGGACCTGGCGGCCCACAAGGCGGAGCACGCCAAGCTGCTGCAGACCGTGACCGAGTTCAAGAAGGAGTACGACGCGGGCAACGCCACCATCAGCATGAAGCTCATGGGCTTCCTGCGCGACTGGGTGCGCAACCACATCCAGAAGACCGACAAGAAGTACGGGGCGCACGCCAAGCAGCCGGCGTAGCGATCAGCCCACGGGCGGCGCACGGCGCCGTCACGCGGCCCGCGCCCTCGCCGGCGCGGGCCGCGCGCTTTTCCCATGGCGATCCGCGGCGGCGGGGTTAGGATGTCGGCCAGAAGGCGCGCCGCCGGCGCGCCGCGCCCAGCGGACCGCAAACCGGAGGAGCGATTCCATGGCCGAGTTCAAGCTGAAGGGCAACACCTTCCACACCAACGGCACCCTGCCCGCCGTCGGCAGCCAGGCCCCCGCCTTCACCCTGACGGGCAAGGACCTGAGCGAGGTGAAGCTCTCGGACTTCGCGGGCAAGCGCGTGGTCCTGAACATCTTCCCCAGCCTGGACACCGCCGTGTGCGCCGCCAGCGTGCGCCGCTTCAACGAGGAGGCCGCCAAGCTGGACAACACCGCCGTGGTGTGCGCCAGCATGGACCTGCCCTTCGCCCACGGCCGCTTCTGCACCGCCGAGGGGATCGACGGCGTGGTGTCCGCGTCGGACTTCCGCAGCGGCGAGTTCGGCCGCACGTACGGCGTGCGCATCGAGGACGGCCCCCTGGCCGGCCTGACCGCCCGCTCGGTGGTGGTGGTCGATGAGAACGGCAAGGTGCTCCACAGCGAGCTCAACGCCGAGACGGTGGAGGAGCCGGACTACGCCGCCGCCCTGAAGGCGCTGGGCTAGGCCCTCGGCACCGCTCCCGGAACGACGGCGCCCCCTCCACGCGCGGTGGAGGGGGCGCTTCTCGTTCCGGAACCCTGCGGGGCGTCAGGCCGCGCCCAGCACGTAGCGCTCCAGGGCGTCCAGGTCCAGGTGCAACGCGTCGGCGCGCACCTCGCCGGCGCGGCCGCCGAAGGGCAGCAGCACGGCACCCCGGGCCGGGCCGGGCAGATCCGTCAGGTGCAGGGGCAGGCCGCCGCCGTGGCGGATCAGGGCGTCGGACTGGCGCGCGTCGAGCTCGCAGGCGGCGTCGGCGTCCAGCAACGACACGGCCTCCTCCCAGCGCAGGCGCGGCAGGGGCCGGCCGCGGGCGCGGCTGAGGCGCGTGGCGTTCTCGCCGCCGATGAGGTCCGCGTGCAGGCGGCCGGTCACGTCCACCAGCAGGCGCTCCAGCAGGGCCGCACCCTCGGCGGCGGCGGGCAGGGCGGCGTCCACCTGGTGGTCGTCGGCGCGGGTCACCGTGCAGCCGGCGGCGTCCAGGCAATCACGGACGCGGGCCTGCACCAGATGGGCCACGCGGCGGCGGCGGGCGCTGTCGGGCTCGGGACGGACGGTGCGGAACAGGGTGGAGCGGGGCGTGGCGGCGAGGGCGGCCTGCGGCATGGGACGATCTCCTTCCGGCGCTCACGGGCGCCGATTAAAGGACGGACGGCGGCGTGCGGTCACGGGCCGAATCCACGGGCACGGTAACGTCCGGGCCCGGCGGGGTCAACCCCCGGATGAGGCGAGGCCTCCGTCAGCGACGGAGGCCTTCCACATCATCGGGATCGCCGGGCAGCGCGGGACTCAAAGCTGCACCACCGAGTTGTCCCCGTCGCCGAAGGGATGGGGCTCGTAGCGGGTGGCGTCCCAGTCGTTCTCCCAGCGCTTGCCGTCGATCAGATAGCGGAAGCTGTAGGCCTGGCCGGCATCCAGGTCCAGGACCACCTTGAAGGTTCCGTCCTTCAGGCGCTCCATGGGGGTGGCCTTCTCGTTCCAGTCGTTGAAGTCGCCCACCAGGTGGACCTTCTTGGCCTTGGGCGCGGCCTCGGCGGGCAGGCGGAACGTGGCCTTGGCCACCGGGCGGCTCTTCAGATACTTCAGCGTGACGCTCATGGGGGTCTCCCTTCCTCCCCGGGGGGATCACCTGCAGACGACGATGCGACTCGCTCTGCGCTTGGCGGCAAAGTAGCGTCATCGTCCCCAGACGCAAATGAAATCGGCGCGAACCGCCGCGCGGCTTGACAGCCGCGGGGCTCAGACTATCATGAAACGACCGTGGTGATTTGAGCGACTCGCTTGCCGCCACGTTAAACAAGGCGCTAAAGAAGTCAGGAGTGCGCATCATGTCCGGATTGTCCGGCTACCACGGCCATCTCTTCCAGAACCGCAGCCGCTGGGACAGCTTCTCCCCCGACCAGTACCGCTTCGCCCTGCTCCACGC
>DAOTGJ010000001.1:180115-183444 GCA_035447065.1 Candidatus Krumholzibacteriia bacterium | reverse complement strand
GTCCAGGCGGCGGCCACCGCCACGCCGGCCACCGGCTCGCCGGCGTGGGTCACGCGCCCCTCCAGATGCCCGGCGCCCGCGGGCGAGGTCTTGACCAGGACCACCTCCACGCCCGTGATCTCCTGGAAGTGAAAGCCCGGCGCCTCGAAACGCAGGGCCTGCGGCGCCCGGCCCTGGGCCTGGAAGATCAGGGGCTGGAGCTGGGTGGGCGGATCGTCGCCGTCCGGATCCTCCAGGAAGGGCACGTCGTGGACCAGGAAGGTGCCGTCGGCGGCGGTCACGTCGCCCGGCAGGGGCAGCAGACCGTCCCAGCGCACGGGCCAGCCCGGCAGGCCGATGACCACGCCACCCAGCGGCAGCCCGGTCTCTCCGTCCAGCACGCGGCCGGAGATGCGCACGGCCCCGCCCACGCGCGTGCGTCGCAGCTCCAGCGTGGAGAGCCCCGGCGTGTCCGGCGTCCCGGGGGGCAGGAGCTTGGCCTGCGGCGGCAGGCCGGCCAGGGTCCAGCCGGCGCCCTGGCGCACGAACCAGGCGTAGCGGCCGTCGGGCAGGCCGGTGACCTCCGCGCGGCCGGCAGGGTCCACCGGCGTGGGCGGGGCCGCGATGCGGCCGCTGTCCATGTCCACCAGGAACACGTCCACGTCCGTGACCGGAGTCCTCTCCCAGGCGTCCACGGCCAGCACGCGGGTGGCGTAGACGGGCAGCGGGCCGGCGTCGTCGCAGCCGGCGGCCAGGGCGAACAGGAGCAGCATCGCGGCGGCGCGGAACATGCGGTCCTCCCCGGGGTTGTCGTGCGGGGCCGTGGGGCGTAAGGTCCCCGTCACCCTACCATGAGAAAGGATGCGCCGCATGCCCACCCGGATCGTCATCGTCTTCCTGTTGCTCCTGGCCGCCGGAAGCGCCGTCGCCGCCGAGCCGCCCGAGTTCCTCCTGGTCGAGACCACGCCCGTGGAGACCGAGGGCCTGGACGACCCCGCCATCCCCCAGGCCCACGAGCAGTGGCTGGACATGATCGACGGCGCGCGGAAGGAGATCCTGGTGGCCTCCTTCTACTTCAGCGACGATCCCGACGACCCGGACGACCGTCTGGACCGCGTGCTCGCCGCCCTGACCCGGGCCGCGGACCGCGGCGTGTCCGTGCGGCTGCTCTCCGACGCCGGCTTCCACAAGACCTACCCGGACATCCCGGACCGCTTCGCCGAGCTCTACGGCTGCGAGTCGCGCCTGCTGGACGCCCGCGCCCTGTGGGGCGGCGTGCAGCACGCCAAGTACATGGTGGTGGACGGCCGTGACGCCTACCTGGGCAGCCAGAACTGGGACTGGCGCGCCCTGACCCACATCCGCGAGCTGGGGGTGCGGCTGCGCCACACCGAGCTGGCCCGCGCCCTGCGCGACGTGTTCCTGCTGGACTGGGCCCTGGCCGGAGACGAGGAGCGCCCCAAGACCGCCGCCGACGCCGGGCCCTACGAGCTGACCACCGACGAGCTGGGTCCCGTGCGCGTGGCCCTGGGCGCCAGCCCCATCAAGGCCCTGCCCGCCGGCGTGCCCTGGGATCTTCCCCAGCTCACGCGCCTGGTGCGCGACGCCGAGAAGACCCTGGACCTGCAGATGCTCTCCTACCACCCCACGGACCGCGACGGCGACGAGTGGCTCGGCCTGGATACGGAGCTGCGCCAGGCCGCGGCCCGCGGCGTGAAGGTCCGCCTGATCGTGAGCAACTGGGCCAAGAGCCGGTCGCAGTTGCCTTGGCTCAAGAGCCTGGCCTGCGTGCCCGGCCTGGAGGTGCGCTTCACCAACATCCCGGAGTGGTCGGGAGGGTTCGTGCCCTTCGCGCGGGTGGAGCACCCCAAGTATCTGGTGGTCGACGGCGTGCGCGGCTGGGTGGGCACCAGCAACTGGGGTCCCGACTACTTCTCGGCCTCGCGCAACGTGGGCGTGATCGTGGAGGGCGAGGGCGTGGCCGAGCAGCTCGCGGCGTTCTTCGCCCGCGGCTGGGACGGCCCGTACGCGGAGGTCCTGGATCCCGGCCGCAACGACTACGAACCGCCCGCGCGCGACCGCTGAGCCGGGCCGCCTTGCCCCGGCCCCGCGGGGCGGCTACACTTGGACCAACACACCGAGGTTCGACATCATGGAGACCGTCATGTCCAAGATCCCCCGCCGACTCAAGCTGGGACGCACCGTCCTGGTGGTGGTGGACGTCCAGGAGACGTTCCGCCCCCTCATCCACGACATGGGCCACGTCATCGCCAACAGCAGCCGCCTCATGCGCTTCTGCGAGCGCCTGGAGCTGCCGGTGATCGTCACGGAGCACTATCCGGAGAAGCTGGGGCGCACGGTGCCGGAGCTGGCGGGGCTGACGGCGGGAGGGGCGCCCGTGGAGAAGATCAGCTTCAGCTGCGCCGGGGATCCGGGCTTCCTGGAGCGCCTGCACGCCACCGGCCGGGACCAGGTGATCCTCTGCGGCATCGAGACCCACGTGTGCGTCTACCAGACGGCGCGGGACCTGATGAGCGACGGGTTCCAGGTGGTGGTGGCGGCCGACGCCGTGTCGTCGCGGCAGGTCAGCAACCGCAACCTGGGTCTGGCCTACCTGCGGGACCTGCGCGTGCAGGTCATGACCACGGAGATGATCATGTTCGAGCTGCTGCGCGTGGCGCGCACGCCCGAGTTCAAGGCCGTGGCCGACGTGCTCAAGGAGAATCCGCTGCCGGGGCGGGAGTAGCCTCCGTCTCCTCCCCCGTCTCCCACAGGAACTCGATGCGCCGGTTGCGCGCGCGGCCCTCCGCCGTGCTGTTGGGCGCCACCGGCCGGTCCGGCCCCACCCCCACCACCTGCAGGGAATCCTCCGGCACCTCCAGCCGACCGGCCAGGGCCGCGGCCACGCGCCGCGCGCGCTCCAGCGAGAGCGTCTGGTTGGTAGCGCGGCTGCCGGCGTCGTCGGTGTGGCCCTCCACGGTGAGGCGGGCCTGGGGGAAGGTGCGGGCCACCTGGGCCACCTTGTCCAGCAGGGGATCGTACTTGGGGTTCAGCCAATGGCTGCCCGAGGCGAACTTGAGGCCCGTGAGGCGCACGCGCACGTCGCCGTCCGGGGTGAGCAGCACCTCGCCCTCCTCGGGCGTGAACAGGTCCGCCAGGGCGCGCACCCGCTGCTGGCGTTCGGCCAGGCGCTGGGCGCGCATCTGGGCCTCGCCGGCGTCGGCCTCGGCCATGCCCGCGCGCAGCTCGCTCTCCCATAGCTGGTGGCGCAGGAGCGTGATCTGCTCTTCGAGGCGGGCCACCTGGGTGTCGCGCACGGCGCGGTCGGCCTCCACCCAGCGGGTGAGGTC
>DAOTGJ010000001.1:178611-180015 GCA_035447065.1 Candidatus Krumholzibacteriia bacterium | reverse complement strand
CTGCACGCGGGCCGACTCCAGCAGCGTGGCGGTGGTGCCGCGGCCGGCGCCGGCGGGATCGGCCAGGACGGCGGCCGACGCGGCCTGCAGCGCGGCCACCGCCGTCTCGTAGGTGCGGGGGCAGCGCTTGGGCGCACCCATCTCCTTGGCCTCGCGCAGCGTCTGCTCGATGGGGGCGATCCAGCGCAGGCGGGCCTCCTCGGCCGCCGAGTCCTGGGCCGCGGCGCCGCGCGGCGCGCCCGCCAGGACGACGAGCGTCAGCAGGACCGGGATCAGGCTACGGACGCGTCGCTTCATTCCCATCACTCCCCGCGCCGGCGCGGCGGCCGGCGTGCCAGATCTTCAGGTACTTCGCCAGGGTCTGGAAGGCCATGAGCGAACACAGCGCCAGGCCGTGCGCGCCGTCCAGGAAACCCCGGCGCATCCAATAGGTTCGCACGAAGGTGTGGTGGGCGCGCAGCACGGCGCCCGCCGGGGTCGCGCGGCGGCCGTGGGCCGCGGCCGCCTCCGCGCCCAGGGTGCTGTAGCGGTCCAGCTTGGCCAGGTACTGCTCCAGGCTGTCGTAGGTGTGATGCAGGAGCAGGCCGGGCAGGTCGCCCACCGGGCCCCGGGCGTGGACGGCCTCGTGCACGGGCGCGTCGTCGAAGCCGGCGCGGTCGCGGTCGAACAGCCGCAGCAGGCGGTCCGGCGTCCAGCCGCAGTGGCGGATCCAGCGGCCCAGGAAGCGGCTGCGCCGATCCACGCGGAAGGCGGCCTGGGACGGGTCGTCGGGCAGGGCCCGGATCGCGTCGCGCAGGGCGGCGTCCACCACCTCGTCGGCGTCCACCGACAGGATCCAGCGGTTGCGGCAGGCCAGCACGCAGGCCGCCTTGGTGGGACCGAAGCCGCGCCACTCGCCGTCCAGCACCGTGGCGCCGTGACGGGCGCAGATCTCCCGCGTACCGTCGGTGCTGCCCTGGTCCAGCACCACCACCTCGTCGCACCAGTCCAGCGAATCCAGACAGCGGTCCAGGTGGGCCGCCGCGTTCAGGGTGATGATGCTCGCGGAGACCTTCACGCGCCGCCGTCCCCGTGCGGGTCGGCGATCTCCGCGCCCTCGGCGCCCCGCGCCACGAAGTCCGGCGTGGCCAGCAGCACCTTGCCGATGTTGCCCCGGTCCTGCAGCCGGTGGTGCGCCGCCGCGGCGTCCTCCAGCCGATGCACGCGGTCGATGCGCGAGGCGATCTCACCCGCCGCCAACAGCTCCATCAGCCCCGCGAGCCAGCCCAGCAGGCGGTCCGACTCGTCCCACATGCGCGCCAGATTCACGCCCATGAGCGCCTTGTTGTCGTTCATCAGCGAGATGGGATTGATGGACAGCCAGGGCACGCCGGCCAGGGTGCGCAGCGCGCCCCAGCGCGAGGC
>DAOTGJ010000001.1:165846-178511 GCA_035447065.1 Candidatus Krumholzibacteriia bacterium | reverse complement strand
TGATGGACAGCCAGGGCACGCCGGCCAGGGTGCGCAGCGCGCCCCAGCGCGAGGCGCCCTTGCCCGTGGCGGCGGCGGCGAAGCCGTGCAGCACCACGCGCCCGCAGGGGGCCGCGGCGCGGTAGCTCTCGCCGATCCAGCGGCCGTGGCGGGGCTCCAGGACCACGTCGGCGCCGCGGCCGCCGGTGGCGGCGCGCACCGTGCCCGCGAAGCGCCTCTGGTCCGACGGGAAGACCGTCGCCACGCCGGCCTCGCGCAGCGCGGCGTGCTTGACGGGCGAGGCGGAGCCGATCACGCGCGCCCCGCGCCGCTGCGCCAGACGCACCGCCGCCAGCCCCACGCCTCCGGCCGCCCCGTGCACCAGCACGGTCTCGCCGGCGCGTGGCGGCGCCATGATCTCGAGCATCTGGTAGGCGGTGAGCCAGTTGACGGCCAGGGCCGCCCCCTGCAGGGCGCCCACGCCGTCGGGACGGCGCACGGCGAAGGCCGCGGGCACGCACACGTGCTCGGCGTAGCAGCCGTGGCGCGCCAGGGCCACGACGGGCTCGCCCAGGCGGTCGGCGGACACGCCTTCGCCCACGGCGTCCACGGTGCCGGCGGCCTCGTAGCCGGGCGTCAGCGGAAAGGGGGGGGCGTCGGGATAGAGGCCCAGCCGCATCATCACGTCGGCGAAGTTCACGCCGGCGGCGTCCACGCGCACGCGCACCTCGCCTGGGCCGGGGCGGGGCGCGGCTTCGTCGCGGACCTCGAACACCTCGGGGGCGCCGGTGCCCGGCAGGACCAGGCGCAGGCTCACGGCGTGGTCCCGGCGGGAGGCGGACCGTCCCAGAGCTGGAGCTCCTCCACCCACACGCGTCCCGGCGGCGCCAGGATGGACAGGGTGGCGTGCACGGGCGTCGCGCCGTCGCCCAGGCCGAAGGCCACGCGGACGGGCTTCCAACCATGGGTGCGGATGTACGTGTCGAAGGACGTGGTCAGCACGCGGACACCGCCGTCGGCGTCCTCCAGGCGGAGCTGCCAGTTCACGGCGGCGGCGAGGAGCTCGGCGCGGAAGCGGCCGCCCACGCCCAGGGAGTCGGCGTGCAGGGGGACCAGGTCCGTGGTCAGCACGGGCACGCGCACCAGACGGTCCGAGTCCACGCACAGCGCCGGCCCCAGCTCGGGATCCTCCAGAACACGGGCCTCGGGCGGAAGGTCGGGCAGTTCGGCCTCCGCGCGCAGGGGGAAGGTCCCCAGCAGGCGGGGTCCGGTGTCGGCGCCGCCGCAGCCGCCCAGCAGGGCGAGCAGCAGCCAGGGCATGATGCGGAGGGACGCGGAACGGAGCACGGCACACCTCCCGGTCTCGGTCGGGCCTAGGAATCGATCACGAACGGGGCCAACGGTAGCATACGACCGCCGCACCCGCCAGCGGACGGCTTCGCCGTGGCCAGCCTCCGCCGCTTGGGGTACTCTCTGGGCTTCGTTCAGGAGAGGACCGCCCGTGACACGACCCGCCCCCACCGCCGCGCCATCCCTCCCGGACCGCATCCTGGGCGTGTTCACGCGCGTGGAACCCGGAGAATCCGGCACGGCGCTGCTGCTGATGCTGAACCTCTTCCTGGTCCTCACCTCCTACTACATCCTGAAGACCGTGCGCGAACCGCTGATCCTCATGGGCGGCGGCGCCGAGGTGAAGAGCTACGCCGCCGCCGGCCAGGCCGTGCTGCTGCTGGGAGTGATCCCGCTGTACAGCGCCCTGGTGGACCGCATGGACCGCGTCACGCTCATCAACCGCGTCACGCTCTTCTTCATGGCCAACCTGGGGCTGTTCTACGTGCTGGCGCGGCTGGGCACGCCGTATCTGGGCGTGGCGTTCTTCCTCTGGGTGGGCATCTTCAGCCTGATGATCATCGCGCAGGTGTGGTCGTTCGCCAACGACCTGTACACCGAAGGCCAGGGCAAGCGCCTCTTCCCGGTGGTGGCCTTCGGCAGCAGCCTGGGCGCGGTGGCGGGATCGCTGGTGGCCGGCAGGCTCTACGCGCTGGGGCTGGGCTCCTTCGAGATGATGCTGGCGGCGGCGGCGCTGCTGGGCGCGTGCCTCGGTCTGACCAACGCGGTGCGGCGGCGCGAGGCGGCGTCGCTGGCGCGGCGGGAGGCGGCGCCCGCCCGATCCGACGACGCCGAGGCGTCCACCGGCGCCAACGGCTTCCGCCTGGTCCTGTCGGATCCCTACCTGCGCGGCATCGCCGCCCTCTACCTGCTGCTGAACCTGGTCAACAGCACCGGCGAGTACATCCTCTCGCGCACCGTGACGGAGGCGGCCGCCGCGGCGCCGCCGGCCGCGCGCGAGGCCGTGGTGGGCGGGTTCTACGCGGGCTTCTTCACCTGGGTCAACGCGCTGGGCGCGGTGCTGCAGCTCTTCGCCGTGTCGCGGATCCTGCGCGTGGCCGGCGTGGCGCGGGCCCTGCTGGTGCTGCCGCTCATCGCCCTGGGCGGCTACGCGGTGATCGCGGCGGGCGCGGCCCTGGGCGTGATCCGCGGCGCCAAGATCCTGGAGAACGCCACGGACTACTCCCTGCACAACACCACGCGCCAGGCCCTCTTCCTGCCCACCAGCCGCGAGGCCAAGTACAAGGCCAAGCAGACCATCGACACCTTCTTCTACCGGGCCGGCGACGTGAGCGCCGCGGGCGTGGTGTGGCTGGGCGCGACCCTGGGATTCGGCACGCGCCAGTTCGCCCTGGTCAACCTGGGCGCCGTGGCGGTGTGGCTGGCGGTCTCCGTGGCGGTGGGACGCGGCTTCCGATCGCGCACGGAGGAGGCGGCATGAGGCGCGTCGGCCTGCTGCTGCTGGCCTTGCTGCTGCCCGTCGCAGCGCTCGCCCGGAACGCCGCGCCGGATTCCGCCGCATGGGACCCGGCCGACGCGCCCGCCTGGACGCTGCGCGGCACGCAGGAGCCCCTGGACGTGCGGCGCGGCGGCGCTCCCTGGCTCGTGCGCCAGGTCGCCGAGGTGCCGGCCACGGCCTTCCGCCTGGTCACGGCGCCGCCGGTGGCCCTGATCCGCTGGGACGAGCGCAGCGGCTTCTCCCGGCGCGTGGCGGGCTTCTTCACCCGCGACGTGGCGCCCATCAACACCACCGTGGCCGCCTACCTGGGCTACGAGACGGGGTTCGGCATGACGGTGCTGGGCCTGCGCGTCCATTCCACCGACTGGTACGGCACCGGCCTGGACAACCGCTTCCGCTTCAGCTACCTGAACACGCGCAAGAACATCGTGCAGCTGGAATTCGGGGCTCCGCCTGGCGCGCCGGCCTGGAGCACCCGCACGCGGTTCCAGCGGTCGCCCGGCCGCCACTACTACCCCGCGGCCGACGCCGACGACGACCAGGAGTACGACTTCCAGCTCTTGCTGAACGAGGCGCAGCTCCGCCTGCCGCTGCAAGGTCCCCTGGACGCCGCGCTCACCCTCCACAGCCGCGCAACACGCCTCCGGCCCGAGCACGACGACGACCCCGACGAACGCCTGGCCCCCGCCCTGGCCGAACGCGCCGCCTCCAACCACTACCTGGGCGTGGAGGCGGAGCTGCGCCGCGACAGCCGCGACGCCGGCGAGATGGCCTCGCGCGGATCCCTCCTGCGAGCGGCCGCCGGCTGGAACGCCGCCCGCGCCCCGGGCGACGCCGACTACCGCCACCTCACCTTCGAGTACCAGCTCCACCGCCCCCTCTTCCGCGACCGCATCCTCGCCGCGCGCGTATTCTACGAGGCCGTGGACCCGGACGACGCCGCCCGCCTCCCCTTCACCGAGCTGCGGGCCCTGGGCGGCCGCTACGACCTGCGGGGCTACCCGCGCGACCGCTTCCGCGACCTGCACCTGCTGGCCCTGGCCCTGGAGTACCGCTACCCGGTGACCAAGATGTTCCAGGGCCGGCTCTTCGCCGACTGGGGCGCCGCCGCCCCCCGCACCCGGGACCTGGACCTGGCGGAGCTGCACGCGTCGGCCGGCCTGGGCCTTGCCCTGCTGCTGGACGACGATGTCTTCGTGCTGCAGTACGCCCGCGGCGCCGAGGGCGGCCACGTCTTCGCCGGAACCACCACGCCTTTCGGCTATCAATCGCGGAGGAAGCGATGAGGCGCCGCGCGCTCCCTCTGCTGCTGCTCCTGCTCGCCGGCTGCGCGGGCGGTCCCGTGCCTCCGCCCGTCTTCACCGATGCGCCGGCGGTCACCCGCGTGCGGGACGACGCGCCCATCCCCGTGCCGGACGAGCGCGGCTTCCACCGCCTCTCCTACCTGATCGAGAACTACGGCCTGCGCCAGCCCATCGACGTGCTGGGCGTGACCACCCACGGCCCCGCGCTGGACGTGAACCGGCTGGGCGAGGTGCCCGCGTCGTCGTGGTACGCCGGCACCGACGATCGTCAGGACCCTGCGGCCGTGGCCCGCGGACCCGGCGGCGACGATCCCGGTCCCGAGGCCCATCGTCCCTGGACCGTGACCGGCTTGAAGGTCGGCGGCCGCAACCCCGGCTTCGTGTTCCGCGACGCGCGCGGCGCCGCCTACATCTGCAAGTTCGACAAGGAGGGCGAGCCGTCGGTGAGCACCGCCGCCGGCGCCGTGGCCGCGCGCCTGTTCTGGGCCCTGGGCTACCACGTGCCCGACAACCGCGTGGTGACCTTCGCCCGCGACGAGCTGCTGGTCGCACCGGACGCCTCGGTGAAGAACTCCGTGGGCGAGGCGCGCCCGCTCACGCAAGCCGACGTGGACGCCATGCTCGCCGGCCTGCCCCAGGCCCTGGCCGACGGCCGCTACCGCGCCCTGGTCAGCCGCTTCCTGGACGGCATCCCCCGCGGCGGCTTCAGCCTGCGCGGCACCAACGGCGACGATCCCAACGACCGCATCCCGCACCAGGACCGCCGCTCCCTGCGCGCCCTGCGCGTCTTCGGCGCCTGGCTCCAGCACGTGGACCTCAAGGAGGACAACACGCTGGACGTGTACGTGGGCGAACCGGGCGCGGGGCACCTGCGCCATCACCTGGTGGATTTCGACGGCTGCCTGGGCGGCTACTGGGCGGCTCGGCACGAGAAGCGCATCGGCCACGCCTACGACTTCGACTGGCGCGAGCTCCTGCTGGGCATCCCCGCCCTGGGCCTGCACGTGCGGCCCTACGAGGACACGCCGCCGCCCGCCCACGCGGAGGTGGGCCAGTTCTCCGCGTTCGCCTACGATCCCGCCGCGTGGCGTCCCAACTACGCCAACGACCAGGTCCTGGCCTGCGGCCCCGCCGACGCCTTCTGGGCCGGCACGGTGCTGGCCCGCCTCTCCGACGAGGCCCTCGCCGCCGCCGCGTCCACCGGCCGCTTCCGCGATCCCGCCGCCGCCGCCGAGCTCACGCGCGTGCTCATCGCCCGCCGCCACCTCACCCTGGCCTGGGCCCTGACCCGCGTGAGCCCTGCCGTGGACCTGGAACCGATCCCGGCGGCCGACGGCTTCCGCGTGGACGCCGCGTCGGCCTGCGACCGCGCCGGCCTGGCCGTCCCCCTGGCCTGGCGCGTGGAGTTCCTGAACGCCGACGGCAGCGTGCGGCAGATCCTCAGCGAAGGCGCCGCCTCCCCCGCCGTGACCGTTCCCGCCACCGACGCCGACCGCGCCGTGGTGCGCTGGACCGCCCACCGCCCCGACGGCGGTCTCCTCCCCCCCACGCAGGCCCATTACGCCCGCGGCCCCGCCGGCTGGAGCCTGCGGGGCGTGCTGCGCGACGGCGAGTAGGGGGTCAGTCCCGACGCCCCCAACGCGCCACGATCCACGCGCGCGCCGGACTCTCCAGCAGCTCGTAGAAGGAGGCGCAGGCCAGGTTGGTCAGCAGGAAGAGGGCGGGCAGGCGCGCCGGCCCCAGACGGTCCGTCAGCGCCAGCAGAGGATCCATCATCACGGTGAGCTGGATCAGGTAGAAGCCGTAGGACACCCGCCCCAGGTAGACGAAGGGCTCCCACCCCAGCGCCGCGTGCAGCCGGCTCCCGCCCACGCTCAGGGCCAGGATGAGCACGCCGGTGAGCACGGCCACGGCGTAGGTCAGCACCACGGTCCCCAGGGCCGCGCCCACGCCCGCCGCCCCGGCCAGGGCGGCCTTGCCCGCCAGCGCCGCCAGGACGGCCGCCGCGGTGCCCGTGGCCAGCCACGCGGCCCGGCCGCCGCCCAGCCGCCGCGGCAGCTCGCCTGTCCGATGCACGAACGCCGCCAGCACGCCCACCGCGAACTCCGGGAAGCGCCCGAACAGCGTGGCCCGCAGCACGTGGTCGCGGCTGCCCAGGAGCCCCTGCCAGTCCCAGCCCTGCGCCGCCGCCAGGCGATGCCCCGCCGCGCCCAGGGCCAGCAGCCCCACCGTGACCGCGGCCACATGCATGACGATCCGCGCCCAGTCGGCGGGCGACGGCCGGCGCGGCGCGCGCACGCCCGCCAGCAGCAGGAAGAGCGCCGGCGCCAGCACGTAGAAGGACTCCTCGATGGTCAGCGACCAGGCCGTGGGCAGCCCTTCGTAGCGCAGGTGCTCGAAGAACCCCTGCGTCATGCTCAGGGTCACCCACCAGGTGGCGTCCATGTGCCCGCCCGCCAGCAGCCGCGTGCCGTGCTGGATCGCGGCGAAGGCCAGGAACAGGGGCCAGATGCGCGCCACGCGCTTGATCAGGAACAGGCGCAGCGAGGCGCGCCCCTCCGCGAAGCTGTCGTAGTAGATGCGCGTGATGAGGAAGCCCGAGAGCACGAAGAACATGCTCACGCCCACCTGCCCCTGGCTCCAGAGGAAGCGCAGCGGGATCCACTCGCCGGGGAAGTGCGCAACGCCCCGCGCGGCCGGCGGGAAGAGGTTGGCGTAGTGGTACATGAAGACCAGGAAGGCGGCGAAGGCGCGCAGGGAGGTCAGCGGACGGATTTCCTTCATCGCGTCGCGGCCTCCCGGCCTAGGGGCGGGGTGGGTACGGACGGAGGGCGGCCGTGGGGCCGCCCTCCGGGAACGTCGGAGCCACGGGCGCTAGTCCTTCGCCGCGGCCCGCGTGGCGGTGTACATGTAGACGCAGAGCGCGGCCAGGGCGATCAGGCCCACCAGCGCCGACATGGGGTTGTCCTCCACCCAGCCGGTGGTGCCCAGCACGTTGATCAGCGTCCAGTCGTCGTTCTTGCTGATGGTGCGGCCGATGAAGATCATCGCCGCCGTCAGCACGCCCATGATGGCGCCGCCGGCCACGAAGCCCGAGGCGATCAGCGTGCCGCGGTCCTTGCGCTTGCCCGCCGCCTCCTCGGTCTTGGACTTGGCCGACCAGTGGGCCACCAGGCCGCCCAGCAGGATGGGCGTGTTCAGCTCCAGGGGCAGGTACATGCCCAGGGCGAAGGCCAGGGGCGGCACGCCCACCCACTCCAGCACCAGGGCCATGAAGCAGCCGCCCATGTAGAGCAGCCACGGCGCCGGCTTGCCGGTCATCAGGGGCTCGATCACCGCGGCCATGGCGCCCGCCTGGGGCGCGGCCAGGCCGGTCTCGCCGCCGAAGCCGTAGATCTTGTCCAGCATCATGATCACCAGCGACACGGCCGCCGCCGACACGATCACGCCCAGGAACTTCCACTGCTGCTGCACCCGCGGCGTGGTGCCCAGCCAGTAGCCGATCTTCAGGTCCGAGATGAAGCCGCCGCTGACCGACAGCGCCGTGCACACCACGCCGCCGATGAGCAGGGCGGCCACGATGCCGTCGTTGCCCTGCAGGCCCACGGCTTTGAGCACCACGGCGCTGATGATCAGCGTCATCAGCGTCATGCCCGACACCGGGTTGGTGCCCACGATGGCGATGGCCCGCGCGGCCACGGTGGTGAACAGGAACGCGATCACGCCCAGCACCAGCAGGCCGGTCACGGCCCAGCTCAGCTTGCCGGTCACGCCCAGCCAGAAGAAGAAGAAGGTCACCAGCAGCGTGAGCACCATCAGCAGCATGACCAGCGGCATGGGCAGATCCTGCTGCGTGCGCTCCGACGCCTGCTTGGCCTTGGCGCCCGCGCCGAACTCGCTGGCCGCCAGCTTGAAGGCCCCGAAGATGATGCTGCGCGACTTGTACACGCCGATCAGGCCCGCCATGGCGATGGTGCCGATGCCCACCGGCCGCACGAAGTTGCGGAAGATCTCCCCGGTGGACATGTCCGCCACGGCCTGGAGCTGGATCATGGCGCCGTCCACCAGCACGCCCTTGCCCAGCATGCCGATCATGGGCGCCAGCACCCACCACGCCAGGAACGAGCCGCTGGCGATGATCAGCGCGTAGCGCAGGCCCACGATGTAGCCCAGGCCGATCACCGCGGCGTCCACCAGCATGTTGAACTCCAGCCGCACGCTGCGGCTCAGGCGCTCGCCCCAGCCGAAGGTGTGGGTGCTGAACTCCTCGCGCCACGCGCCGATGCCCTGCGCCATGAACTGGAACACCGCGCCGATGGCGCCCGCCTGCACCAGCACCGACGCCTGGTCGCCGCCCTTCTCGCCGGCCATGAGCACCTCCGTGCTCGCGGTGGCCTCGGGGAAGGGGAACTCGCCGTGCATGTCCTTCACGAAGTAGCGGCGGAAGGGGATCAGGAAGCTGATGCCCAGGAAGCCGCCCAGCAGCGAGGCCATGAACATGCGGAAGAAGCCCGCCTGCTCGTTCAGGCCCAGGATGTAGAGCCCCGGCACCGTGAAGATGGCGCCCGCCACGATCACGCCCGACGCCGACCCGATGGACTGGATCATCACGTTCTGCTGCAGCGCGTTCTTCTTGCCCAGCAGGTTGGACAGGCCGATGGCCAGGATCGTGATGGGGATGGCCGCCTCGAACACCTGGCCGATCTTCAGGCCCAGGTAGGCCGCCGCCGCCGAGAAGAGCACCGCGTAGAAGAGTCCCCAGAACAGGGAGTACGCGGTCACCTCCGGCACGATGCGGTCCGCGGGCGTCACCGGCGTGTACGTCTCGCCCGGCTTCAGCAGGCGGTACGCGTTCTCGGGCAGACCCTTGGGGTTGCTGACTTCCATGGAGACCTCCGTGGGCGCTGGAAGGGTGCGGACGGGGTGCGCCGGCCCATCCGGACCGGCGTGGGAGCAAGGTACCATCCGCGCCGGGGCGGAACAAGAACTCTTGGCCTTCCGAGCCCGGAGCGGTATGCTCCGCTCTCACCGCCCGACATCGAGACCCAGGTCCATGACGACACGTTCATCCGATCGCCTCCACGCCGTGATCCTCACGATCATGGGCCTCGCCGTTGCCGTCCTGGTGGCGGCCACGGTGTTCGAGGCCTGGGACCTCTACCGCACCCCCCTGGCCGAACGCGCCGCGCACCCCGACTTCCGCCGCTTCCGACCCGCCGGCGACATCGGCCACGGCCTGGGCATCCTGGGCAGCGCCATGATCCTGCTGCTGCTGCTCTACTCCGTGCGCAAGCGCTCCCGCCGACTCCAACGCGCGGGCAGCCTGAAGACCTGGCTGCGCTACCACATCTTCCTGGGCGTGGCGGGTCCCGTGCTCATCACCCTCCACACGTCGTTCAAGGTGGAGGGCCTGGTGGCCCTGAGCTACTGGTCCATGGTGGCGGTGGCCCTCAGCGGCGTGCTGGGCCGCTACCTCTACCAGCAGCTCCCGCGCAACGTGCTGGGCGAGGAGATGGACCCCGGCGCGGCCGAGTCGCGGCGGGAGGAGCTGCTGGTCACCCTCTCGGAGCGGACCGGCCTGGATGAAGCCGCCCTGGACCGCCTGGAGGACCTGGCCGTCGGCTCCCTGGAAGGGCGCTCCGCTCCGGTCGCCCTGTTCCTCCTCCCCTGGCTCAACGCGACCACGGCCCGGGCCTTGCAAGGGTTCCGGGACGCCAAGGGCCAGGCCCTGGCGCCCGAGGATCGTGATCTGGCCCGGCGTTGGGTCCTGCTGACCCGCCGCGTGCACCTGTTCCACACGATCCGCGACCTTTTCCACTGGTGGCACGTCCTGCACAAGCCCTTCGCGGTGATCATGATCCTGATCATGATCGTCCACGTGGGCGTGGCCGTGGCCCTGGGCTACACGTGGGTCTGGTGATGGATCGATCAGGCAAAACAGGATTTGCGCTGTCTTGGATAAGGCTTTTCGCCCTGCTGGGCGTGGTCCTCGGCGCCGTGCCGGCCGCGGCCCAGCTCTCGCCGGGCGACCTGAGCCGTCCCCACGAGTCCCTGGAAGGGCTCCGCCGCTGCCGCGACTGCCATC
Source organism: Candidatus Krumholzibacteriia bacterium (assembly GCA_035447065.1). Classification (GTDB taxonomy): domain Bacteria; phylum Krumholzibacteriota; class Krumholzibacteriia; order LZORAL124-64-63; family LZORAL124-64-63; genus CALEMW01. The sequence continues at coordinate 168,295 of DAOTGJ010000001.1, read as the reverse complement.
GCCTGGGCGACCGCGAGGTCAGCGGCAAGTGCCTGGAGTGCCACGTGGAGATCGCCGTGCGGCGGGATCTGGGCAAGGGTCTCCACGCCGGCTCCGAGTTCTCCGTCTGCACCGACTGCCACGTGGAGCATCAGGGCCGCGATCACGAGCTGATCCGCTGGCCCGACGGCCGCGACGCCTTCGACCACCGCAAGACCGGTCACCGTCTGGAGGGCAAACACGCCGCGACGGCCTGCCGCGACTGCCACAAGGCCGGCCTGATCGCCGCGGCGGCGGAGCTCCGCGAGGCTGGCAAGGATCTGGACCGCACGTTCCTGGGGCTGGACACGGTCTGCGCCTCCTGCCACCAGGAGCCCCATCGTCCCTCGTTCACCCGGACCTGCGACGCCTGCCACGACCAGAACGCCTGGAAGCCGGCCCCCGGCTTCCAGCACGGCGCCACGGCCTTCCCCCTGACCGGCAAGCACGCCGACACGGCCTGCGACCGCTGCCACGCCCCCCTGGACGCCGACGCTCCCGTGCCCGGCGCCAACCGCTATCAGGGCGTCGCCCACACGTCGTGCACCGACTGCCACCAGGACCACCACGCCGGACGGCTGGGCCCCAACTGCACGGACTGCCACACCACGGCGTCGTGGGCCGTGGCCGGCGCCGTCGGCTTCGACCACGACCGCACGCGCTACCCCCTGCGCGGCCGCCACGCCGCGCTGGCCTGCGACCGCTGCCACGGCGGCGACCGCGCCCGCCCCGCCTTCGACGCCTGCATCGACTGCCACCGGGACCAGCACGACGGCGCCGCCCGCGGCCGCCCCGACCTCCGCCGCTGCGACGAGTGCCACGACGTGCAGGGCTTCCGCCCCTCGCGCTACCCCTTCGCCCGTCATGCCGATTCGGCCTTCCCGCTGGCCGGCGCCCATCAGGCCGTGGCCTGCGACCAGTGCCACCGCCGCGACGCGGGGACGGCCTTCGCGCTGCGCCTGCCCCACGGCGACTGCACCGCCTGCCACGCCGACCCGCACGGCCCCGCGCCGGAGGCCGGCCGCGCCTGCACCGGCTGCCACGGCGTGGAGAGCTGGCGCCCGGCGACCTTCGACCACGCCTCCACCGGCACCGTCCTGACCGACGCCCACGCCCGCGCGGCCTGCCGCGCCTGCCACGCCGGCGCCGCGCCCGACGACGCCCCCCGCTTCGCGGCCACGCCCACCGCCTGCGCCGCCTGCCACCAGGACATCCACGCCGGCCAGTTCGCTGCGGACGATGCGCCCCCCGCCTGCGACCGCTGCCACGTGACCCGCGACTGGTTCGCCGAACGCTTCGATCACGAGCGCGACAGCCGCTTCGCCCTGCGCGGCGGCCACGAGCGCGTGGCCTGCGACCGTTGCCACCAGCCCCTGGAGGGGCCGGACGCGCGCTCGCTGCGCTTCAAGCCCGTGGCCACCGCCTGCGAGGCCTGCCACGTCCCCGGGACCGTCCAACAGGGAGTCCAGCGATGAACCGCATCCCGATCCTCCTGCTCGCCCTGCTGACGCCGGCGATCGCCGCGGCGACCGCTCCCGCGGGCAGCCCTCACGGCGAGCTGAGCGTGGCCTGCAGCGCCTGCCACGTGGAGGCGGCCGCCGACGACCGCGCCGCCACGCCGGCCTTCGACCACGACGCCACCGGCTTCCCCCTGGTGGGCGGCCACCGCGGCGCCGCCTGCACCGCCTGCCACGCCTCCCTGGAGTTCGGCCACGTGGGCTCCCTCTGCGCCGACTGCCACTCCGACGCCCACGCCGGCCAGCTGGGCCTGGACTGCGAGGAGTGCCACACGGAGCGCGCCTGGGAGGACCGCGCGCGCATGCGGGAGCGCCACGACCGCTCCGCCTTCCCCCTGCGCGGCGCCCACGCCCAGACCGACTGCAACGCCTGCCACCGCGGCGAGCCCGTGGCCGTGTACGCCGACACGCCCGTGGACTGCTACGGCTGCCACGCCGCCGACTACCACGCCACCACCGAGCCCGCCCACGGCCCCGCCGGCTTCGGGCACGACTGCTCGGAATGCCACGACCTGACGGCGGCCTCCTGGGGCGGCGACCGCTTCCTGCACCCGGCCACCTTCCCCCTGACCGGCGCTCACGCCCGCACCGCCTGCGCGAGCTGCCACACGAACGGCTTCGGCGGCCTGGACACGTCCTGCTACAGCTGCCACCAGACCGACTACGAAGGCGCCGAGAACCCCGACCACGTGGCCGCCGATTTCCCCGCCGACTGCACAGGCTGCCACACCACCACCGCCTGGCAACCGGCCACCTTCGATCACGACCTGACCCGGTTCTCCCTGACCGGCGCCCACCGCACCGTGGACTGCGCCTCCTGCCACGCCGCCGGCTATGCGGACACGCCGACAGACTGCATCGCCTGCCACCAGACCGACTTCGAGGGCGCCGACGACCCCGACCACGTGGCCTCC
>DAOTGJ010000001.1:59235-165746 GCA_035447065.1 Candidatus Krumholzibacteriia bacterium | reverse complement strand
ACACCGCCGGCTACGTGGGCACCCCGTCGGACTGCTACGCCTGCCACCAGACCGACTTCGAGGGCGCCGACGACCCCGACCACGTGGCCTCCGACTTCCCCGTGGACTGCACCGTCTGCCACACCACCAACGCCTGGGAGCCGGCCGACTTCGACCACGCCGCCACCCAGTTCCCGTTGACCGGCGCCCACGTGACCACGGACTGCGCCTCCTGCCACACCGCCGGCTACGTGGGCACCCCGTCGGACTGCTACGCCTGCCACCAGACCGATTACGAGGGCGCCGATCCCGACCACGGCGCCGCCGGCTTCCCCGTGGACTGCGTGGCCTGCCACGGCACCACGGCCTGGGAGCCCGCCGACTGGGATCACGACACCCTGTTCCCCATCTACTCCGGCAGGCACCGCAACGAGTGGGACGCCTGCGTGGACTGCCACGTCACGCCCACCGACTACCAGATCTTCGAATGCATCTTCTGCCACGAGCACTCGCGGTCCGAGACGGACAGCCACCACCCGCTGGACGAGGTGCCGGATTATCAGTACCTCAGCACCGCCTGCTTCGAGTGCCACCCGCGCGGAGAGGAGGACTAGCCGTGCGTCTCCACCTCCTGCTGCTGCTCGGCCTGCTCGCCGCCGTCCCCGCGGGCGCCGCGCCGCGCTCCTGCCGCGTGCGCTACGTCTCGGCCGACCACGTGTACCTGGACGCCGGCCGTGCGGAGGGGCTGCGCGAAGGCCTGGCCGTCACGGTGCGGCGGGACGGACGCGACCTCGTGACCCTCACGGTGGCCTTCGCCGCCGAGCACTCCGCCTCCTGCGTCCTGCCGGCCGGTGCGGACGCCCCCGCCGCCGGCGACGAGGTGCGTTTCGACGCGGCCGCGGATGCGCCCGAACCCGTCCCCGCGCCCCAGGCCGCGCCGCCGCCGACCCGCACCCGCGCCGTAGAACAGCGCTCGCGCACGGCGGAGCCGACGCGCGATCCCCTGCGCCTGGCGGGCTCCGTCGCCTTCCAGTGGGATCACATCGACGACACCTCGGAAGCCGACCTGGACTTCGATCAGCCCGGGCTGCGGATCAACCTGCGCCTGCAGGGCCTGGCCGCCGGCTGGACCGCGCGCCTGCGCGGCTCCCTGCGCCACGACCGCCGTTCCAGCGCCTTCGGCGACGTGCCGCGGGAGGAGTGGCAGCGCCGGCTCTGGGAGGCGTCGTTCGCAAACCTGGGCAGCGCGGACGCCTGGCAGTTCGCCGTGGGCCGGGTGGGCTCCCGCGCCACCGCGGCGGTGGGCCCGTTCGACGGCGCGTTGGTGAACCGCCGCCTGAACGGCGCCTGGCGCCTGGGCCTGTTCAGCGGCCTGGTCCCGGACCGCGCCGAGGCCGGCTGGGCCGACGACCGCCTCAGCGGCGTGGTGGCCTCCCTGGAGACCGGCACCCGCCGCGACGGCCGGCTGGACCTGTCCATCGCCGGCGTCACCCGGCGGCGCGCCGGCGAGGTGGACCGCGACTACCTGGCCCTGGCCGGCACCTGGTCGCGGGACCGCCTGAGCCTCACGCAGTCGGCCCAGATCGACTGGAACCGCGGCTGGCGCGGCGACGCCGGCGGCTCCACCCTGGCCCTGAGCAACGTGCTGCTGGCCGCCCGCTACCGGCCCGACGACCGCTGGCGCCTCTCGCTGTCCCTGGATCGGCGCGAGATGGTGCGCACCTGGACCACCCGCTCCCTGCCCGACAGCCTGTTCGCCGACTCCGCCCGCCGCGGCCTGCGCGCCGGCGTGACCTGGCGCTCGGGGCGGGCATCGCTGGGCGTGGACGGCGGCCTGCGCCGCGACGACCGCCTGGACGCCACCACCACGTCCTACGGCCTGCACGGCGACCTGCGCGACTGGCCCGCCCGCGGCCTGGGCGTGGGCGCCGACCTGCGCGGCTTCGACGGCCCCCGGGCCACCGGCAGCACGCCGTCGCTGACCCTCTCGCACCGCACCCGCGCCGGCCACGCCACCCGCGTGCGCGCGGGCCTGCGCCGCTACGAGCTCACGGGCTTCGACCGCACGGCCACCGGCCGCTGGCTGTCCCTGACCCACGACCGCACCCTGGGACGCGCCTGGTCCGTGGCGGCGGAGGCCCGCTGGGACGGCGGCGACGACGCCGTGGGCCGCCGCTGGTTCCTGGAACTGCGCCGCCGCATCTGACCGAAGGAGACCCCGTGGAGACCCTGCTGATCTGGGGCGTCGTGCTCCTGCTGGCCGGCCTGGGCGTCGGCCTCTACGCCGTCCGCTTCCAGCGCCAGCGCCGCGACGACGCCGCCCGCCTGGCCAGCACCCGCGAGCTGGGCATGGACAAGGCGTCGGGCCAGTACCCGCTGATCGACGCCGGCGCCTGCATCGGCTGCGGCACCTGCGTGGCGGCCTGCCCGGAGGGCGACGTGCTGGGCATCGTCAGCGGCAAGGCCGTGGTCATCAACGGCGCCCGCTGCATCGGCCACGGGCGCTGCGCGGAGGCCTGCCCCGTGGGCGCCATCCAGGTGGGCCTGGGCGACATCACCAAGCGCGACGACATCCCCCTTCTGGACGAGGACGGCCAGACCAGCGTGCCCGGGCTCTACATCGCCGGCGAGCTGAGCGGCTTCGCGCTGATCAACAACGCCGTGGCCGGCGGCCGCCGCGCGGCCGAGGCCGTGGCCCGCGACCTGCCCCCCATGCGCGGCGACGGCTGCGACCTCCTGGTGGTGGGCGCCGGACCCGCCGGCCTGAGCGCGGCGCTGCGCGCCGGCGAGCTCGGCCTGAGCTGCAGCGTGCTGGATCAGCAGGCGCCCGGCGGCACCATCCTCCAGTATCCCCGGCGCAAGCTGGTCATGGTGCAGCCCGTGGAGATCCCCACCCTGGGCCGCCTGCCCAAGCACGAGTACACCAAGGAGGAGCTGCTGGAGATCTGGCTGGGCCTCCACCGCGACCACGACCTGGACGTCCACACCAACCACCGCGTGACCGGCATCGTGGGCCGCCGCGACGACTTCCAGGTGATCACCGCGGAGAAGACCTTCCGCGCCCGCCGCGTGCTGTTGGCCCTGGGCCGCCGCGGCACGCCCCGCCGCCTCAACGTGCCGGGCGAGGACCTGGGCAAGGTGGCCTACAAGCTCATCGACGCCGCCGCCTACGCCGGCCGCCGCGTGCTCGTGGTGGGCGGCGGCGACTCCGCCGTGGAGGCCGCCATGGGCCTCGCCGGCCAGAAGGACTGCACCGTCACCCTCTCCTACCGCAAGCCGGAGCTGCTGCGCATCAAGCAGCGCAACGCCGAACGCATCGCGCCGCTGATCGAGAGCGGCGCCGTGGATTTCCGCGGCGGCAGCACCGTGCGCAGCATCGAGCCCGAGCGCGCGGTGCTGGACACCCCCGACGGCCCGCTGCTGCTGCCCAACGACGACGTCTTCATCCTGGCGGGCGGCATCCCGCCCTTCGGGCTGCTGCGCGAGCTGGGCGTGGCGTTCGGCGGCGACCAGGCCGACGTGCAGGACGTGGCGGAGCATCAGGCCTCGTGATCCGTCCCGAGGCTTGCACACCCATCGCACACCCGATAGATTGGCCTCACCTCACCCGCCTGAATCGTGACCTGTTTCGCCCTCAACCCTCAAGGGAGCGACATCATGCTCGAGCGCAAGCCGGCATCCCGGTTTCCCTCGCTCACGGACCGGTTCGTGACCTACGCCAAGATCAACACCCAGGCCGACGAGACCAGCGACACCTACCCCTCGTCCGCCTGTCAGCTGGACCTGGCCCGCCTGCTCGTGGACGAGCTGAAGGCCCTGGGCCTGTCCAACGCCGAGCTCGACGAGCACGGATACGTGACCGCCACCCTCCCGGCCAACGATCCGGCCCTGGCGAAGGTGCCGGCCATCGCCTTCATCTCGCACATGGACACGTACCCCGAGGTGTCGGGCAAGAACGTGCAGCCCGTGTTCCACGAGAACTACCAGGGCGGCGACATCCCGCTGCCCAGGAACGGGGTGGTGATCCCCGCCCATGAGAACCCGTACCTGCAGCAGTGCCTGGGCGAGACCATCATCACCGCCGACGGCACCACCCTGCTGGGCGCCGACGACAAGGCCGGCATCGCGGAGATCATGGAGGCGCTCACGCGCATGGTGGAGAACCCGGACTTCAAGCACGGCCCGGTGAAGGTGGCCTTCACGCCGGACGAGGAGATCGGCAAGGGCGTGCTGCATTTCGATGTGAAGAAGTTCGGCGCGACGGTGGCCTACACCATGGACGGCGGCCAGCGCGGCGAGATCGAGAACGAGACCTTCTGCGCCGACAGCGCCATCGTGGTCTTCACCGGCCGCGACATCCATCCCGGCTACGCCAAGGACAAGATGATCAGCTCCGTGCGCGTGGCGGCGGACTTCATCGCGCTGCTGCCCCACGACATGGCCCCCGAGACCACCGAGGGCAAGCAGGGCTACGTGCACCCCATCACCATGGAGGGCAACACCAGCAGCACCAGCATCCACGTGCTGATCCGCGACTTCGACGAGGAGGGCCTGGCCCCCAAGGCCAAGCTCATCGAGGAGCTGGCGGAGAAGGCGTGCACCAACTGGCCCGGCAGCTCGGTGGAGATCGAGATCAAGCAGTACTACCGCAACATGAAGTACGACCTGGAGAAGGAGCCCCGCGCCGTGGCGTACGCCATGGAGGGGATCCGCCGCACCGGCCTCACGCCGCACCTGGGTTCCATCCGCGGCGGCACCGACGGCTCCAACCTCTCGGCCCGCGGCCTGCCCACGCCCAACATCTTCACGGGCGAGCAGAGCTTCCACTCGTTCACGGAATGGGTCTGCGTGAAGGACATGGAGCTGGCCACCCAGAGCATCCTGCAGACCATCGCGGTGTGGGCGGAGAAGGAGGGTTGACCCTTCCCTCGTCCTGCGCCCGGGGCCCGGCCGACAAGGTCGGGCCTCTTTTTTTTTAGTTGTGCCGCTGAAATTGTGCCTGGGCCCGATTGAGCCCGCCTCGACCTCGTAACTTCAATGTTCTCAACAGCTGATGTTCCGGAAAGCGGCCCAAAAGGACTCGGGCACAATTTCCGTGGCACAAGGTTTTTCATGCGGGCGCAACCGGGTAGGGGCTGGACCGTAGGACATCATTGTGATATCATTCCGCTATCGTTGTGAAGTCAGAAGCCTGCGGGCTTCGCAACACCCCAGGAGGGTCCCAATGCACAAGGAAAAGACGATCAAGGCCACGTCCGGCTGGCTCATGCTCCCCCTGCTCCTCGTCTTCTTCGCCGCGTCGATCTGGGTGTTCATCATGGGCGTACCGGCCAAGGATCCCATGCGGATCGCAGGCGGCTGCCTGGGCTTCGTCGTCTCTCTCACGCTCATGGCCGGATTCTTCATCGTGAACCCCAAGGAGGCCGCGGCGCTGCTGCTCTTCGGCGACTACAAGGGTTCCGTGAAGGCCAACGGCTTCTTCTGGACCAACCCCTTCATGACCAAGCAGAAGATCTCGCTGCGCGCCCGCAACCTGAACGGCGAGAAGATCAAGGTGAACGACTCCACGGGCAATCCCATCGAGATCGCCACGGTGGTGGTCTGGGAGGTGGTGGACACCGCCGAGGCCCTCTTCGAGGTGGACGACTACCGCGAGTACGTGGAGACCCAGAGCGAGGCCGCCGTGCGCCACCTGGCCAGCACCCACCCCTACGACGGCCCCGACGACGTGCTCACCCTGCGCGGCACCACGGAGGAGATCAACGAGCGCCTGGAGCGCGAGCTGCAGGAGCGGTTGAACCGGGCCGGCGTGAACGTGATCGAGGCGCGGCTGAGCCATCTGGCCTACGCGTCGGAGATCGCCGGCGCCATGCTGCAGCGCCAGCAGGCCGCCGCGGTGGTGGCCGCGCGCCAGCAGATCGTCGAAGGCGCCGTGGGCATGGTGGAGCTGGCCCTGGACGAGCTGGCCCAGAAGGGCGTGGTGCACCTGGACGACGAGCGCAAGGCCGCCATGGTCTCCAACCTCATGGTGGTGCTCTGCAGCGACCACGCGGCCACGCCGGTGGTGAACGCGGGCACCCTGTACCAGTAGGAGGGGCGGGATGACGCCGATCTACGAACGCACCGTGGTGGGGACCTGGCTGCTGGCGTTCCTCGCGCTGATGACCCTGACGACGACCCTGATCATGGCGCTGGGCGAGGACGACCCCATCTGGTGGCTGCCCGCGGTGTGGGCGGCGGTGTTCCTCTGGCTGGCCGTGCTGAGGATCCGCGTGGACACGGAAGCCCTGCGGATCCGCTTCTGGACGGGCGTGCCGCGGCGGACCATTCCCCTGGCCGCCATCGACGCGTACCGCGTCACCCGCTCCAAGCGGGAGACCCACCTGGGTCTGGCCCTCAAGCCCGGCGACGGCAAGTACGTGATCGCCGGCCCGAGCGCGGTGAACATCCTGCTGCGCGACGGCCGCACGGTCCTCATCGGCACCCCCGATCCCGAAGCCCTGGTCAAGGCCCTGGACCGCGCCCGCAAGCACTCGCCCGGGAAGGAGTGACCATCGTGCCCCCGCGCAAGTCCTTCCCCCTTCGGCTCAGTCCGGAGCTCTACGAGGAGCTCCGGCGCTGGGCCGAGCAGGAGCTGCGCAGCGTCAATGCGCAGATGGAGTTCATCCTGCAGGAGGCCGTCAAGCGGCGGCGGGGGAAGACGGAGGAGACGGACGACGACGAGTCGTGACCGAGAGGTCCTGACGATGCGAGCCTCGGGAACGTCCTCACCCTTCGGGCTGCGGATTGTTCCCGAGGCTCGCATCGTCAGGACCTCTCGGGCGCGATTCGGTGCGTCGTTCGGCTCCTTCGGCTTTCCCCGGCGTCGTGGGTTGGTGCAGGATGAGGCTCCATGGGGTCAGAAGTCGTAGGTGATGCCGTTGGCTTCGCCCTCGAGGCCGTAGGAGATGGCGAGGGCGGAGTCGGTGGCGAGGGGTTCGAGGCGGTCGCGGTAGGGGGTCAGGCTGGACTCGGTGGCGGCGGGGAGGCCGCGGGACCAGGGGACGTAGTGGAGGTCGGCGTCCAGGGCGTCGAGCTCGGAGTCCAGGGCGGGGACCAGGACGTTGGGGTCGCCGGCGGCGAGGGCGGCCTCGCGCTGGCGCTCCAGGAGGCCGCGGAGGACCTCGCGGAGCAGGCGGGTGCGCTCGTGGTTGGGGTCCTTGCCCAGCTCGGCGCGCAGGGGGCGTCCCAGCCAGCCGTGGGTGACGAGCTCCGTGAGGTAGGTGTACTCGCCCAGGCCCATGCCGTGCTCCAGCAGGGCCGTGTCGCGGGCCTCCAGGAGGCGGCCCATGGCGTCGCCCAGCGAGCGCACGCCCTTGACGGCGCGGAGGATCTTGCCGGGGGTGGCGCCGTCGCCCTCCTCCAGGTCGCGGAGGATCCGGGCGCGGGTCTCGAGGCTGTCGGCGGCGGGCTTCACGTCGGCCTGGACCCGCAGGTAGGTCTCCAGCCGCTCCGCGGGGATCACGCCGTCGGCGGGCGGGACGTAGTCGGCCACGCTGCCGTGCTCTTCCAGGAGCCGGGCCTGCAGGTCCGCCACGGACTCGAAGCGGTCGAACGAATCCTTCACCTCGCGGAAGACGAGCGCGCCCACCACCGCCGCCACCACCAGGGTGAGCAGGCAGCCGGCGCCGCAGCCGGTGAGCAGGTTCCTGACGTTCATGGGGCCTCCTCGGGGGTCAGTCCGTATTCGCGGATCTTGCGCCACAGGGTGGTGCGGTCGATGCCCAGCTCCCGCGCCGTGCGCGAGCGGTGCCAGTGGTTGCGGGCCAGGGCGGCGCGCAGGCGGTCGCGCTCGGCGTCGGAATGGAGGGGCACGTCGGCCAGACGGCGGAGGCCGTCGGCGCCGGACACCTCCGGCGGCAGATGCTCGGGCCGGATGGGACCGCCCCGCGACAGCACCGCCGCGTGCTCCACGGCGTGCTCCAGCTCGCGCACGTTGCCGGGCCAGCGGTGGGCCAGCAGGCGGTCCAGGGCGGCGTCGGTCCAGGCGTCGGGCGCGCGGCCGTGGCGCTCCAGGAAATGGGCGGCCAGGTCCGCCACGTCGCCCGGACGCTCGCGCAGAGGCGGCACCTCCAGGGTCACGCCGCGGATGCGGTAGTAGAAGTCCTCGCGGATGCGGCCGGCGGCCATGAGCGCCTCCAGGTCGCGGTTGGTGGCCGCCACCACACGCACGTCCACGGCGGTGGGCGCGCTCTCCCCCACCCTCTCCACGGTGCGCTCCTGCAGCACGCGCAGGAGCTTGACCTGCACCACGGGGCTCACGTCGCCGATCTCGTCCAGGAAGATGGTGCCGCCGTCGGCTTCTTCGAAGCGGCCGCGCCGGCTGCTCACCGCGCCGGTGAAGGCGCCCTTCACGTGGCCGAAGAGCTCGCTCTCCAGCAGCGTCTCGCTCAGGGCGGAGCAGTTCACCGCCACGAACGGGCCCGCGGCGCGGCGGCTCTCCGCATGCACGGCGCGGGCCACCAGCTCCTTGCCGGTGCCGCTCTCGCCGCGGATGAGCACGGTGGCGTCGGTGGGCGCCACGCTCTGGATGAGGCGGTAGAGGTCGCGCATGCGGCGGTCGCGGCCCACCATGCCGGCGAAGCCGTCGCGCGGAGCGGCCGCCTTGCGCAGGGTGGTCACCTCGGTCACGTCGGACAGGATCATGGCCACGCCGCGCACGGCCGCGGCGGCGTCCTGCAGGGGGACCGTGCGCAGCACCACCTGGCCCGGACGGCCGCCGGCCAGGCGCACCTCCGTCTGGTAGTCCAGGATGCCGCGGCCGGTGGCCAGGGTCTCCTCCAGGCAGTCCACCGGGCAGGCGCCCTCGCCGAAAAGCGCGCAGACCGGCGTGCCCAGCGATTCGCCCACGAAGCGGCCGAAGAGCCGCCGCGCGGCCGCGTTGACCGCCGCCACGGTCAGGTGGGCGTCCACGGCGATCACGGCCTCGTCCAGGGCGTCGAGCACCGCGGCGAGGGCGTCGGGATCCAGGGCGGCCAGGCTGTTGGGCAGGGTCACGGCGAAACCTCGCGTTGCACGCAACATTCTTGTTTCAACGTTTCTGTAGCATACCACGATTCCTCGCCGCCCGCAAGCCGCCGTCGAATCGATCATTCCATTGCAATGATTGAAGATACAAATGATCTCAGCCTTGTTGCGGGACTGGCACGACCGCTGCAATACGGGCCGCAGCCTGCAACCGGGCCACGGCCCGTGACACCCAAGAGGGAGAGTGACCCATGAGCGACGCGATCAAGGTGGAGAGCAACACGTTCCAGAGCGAGGTCCTGGACAGCGACGTGCCCGTGCTGGTGGACTTCTGGGCCCCCTGGTGCGGCCCCTGCAAGATGCTCACGCCCACCATCGAGGCCCTGGCCGGCGAGTACGCGGGCAAGGCCAAGGTGGTCAAGATCAACGTGGACGACAACCAGCAGCTCGCCGCCCAGTTCGGCATCCGCGGCATCCCCACGGTGATGGTGTTCAAGGGCGGCCAGGCCGTCAGCACCATGGTGGGCCTGCAGCCCAAGGAGCAGCTGGCCGCCGCGCTGGACGACGCCCTGTAGACCGTCGGCACGGTTCCCCCGCAACGCGGCTCCCCGGACAGGTGGCGTCCGGGGAGCCGCGTTTCCTTGCGGGTCGAGACGGGTCATGGCATCATGGGCCGATCCGCGCACGCCACCCGCCCCGGAAGGACCGTGATGGGACTGATCGACAAGGTGAAAGGCCTGCTCCACCGCGAGGGCAAGCTCAACAACGTGGTCTTCATCGTCTTCGACAGCTGCCGCTGGGACGCCTACAAGGCCGCCCGCACGCCCAACCTGGACCGCATCGGCCTGGCCGAACCGCGCTACAGCTACGCCAGCTGGACCAGCCCCAGCCACTTCACCTTCCTCATGGGCATGGTGCCGCACACCAGCCCCAAGGGCGTGTTCGCCAGCAACGTGTACCGCGACGAGTTCGCCCAGTGGAGCACGCGCCTGAACCTGCCGGACGTGGAGTTCGGCAAGTTCGTGCCCCAGCTCTCGCTGCCCCACTTCCTGAAGGCCGCGGGCTACTGGACCGAGGGCTGGGTGAGCCTGCCCGTGCTCAACCCCATGACCAGCATGAGCCAGCATTTCGACCGCTACGAGCTGGCGCCCAGCCACAACGACATCTCGCAGATCTTCAGCAAGCTGCAGTTCCGCGACGACAAGCCGTCGTTCTTCTTCATCAACACGGGCGAGACCCACTACCCCTACATCCTGCCCGGCGAGAGCGCGGACGACCTCCCCCACATCTCCGGCGTGCACGGCGTCTTCAAGCACCTGGACGATTTCCTGAAGAACCCCGGCGAGTTCGTGAAGGACCGCCGCGAGGACGAGTTCTTCACCCCGGAGCAGTTCCGCGCCTTCTACGACAAGCAGGTGGTCTGCGTGGAGCACCTGGACCGGGAGGTGGGCAGATTCCTGGAGCGCTGCCCGGCCAACACCCACTTCATGATCATGTCCGACCACGGCGAGCTGTTCGGCGAGGACGGCTACTTCGGGCACGGCCCCATCTTCCACGAGAAGGTCTTCCAGGTGTTCTACCTGGAGGGCCGCCGCCCCTGATCGGAAGGACCCATCGCCCATGCGACGCCTCGGCGCCCTGACCCTCCTGCTCCTGCTGCTCGGACCCGCGTCCGGCTGCGGCGGCGGCGGCGGGCGGGACGACGGGCGCCTGCACGTGGTGGCCACCACCGGCCAGGTGGGCGAGCTGGCGCGCCTGGTGGGCGGCGACCTGGTGCGCGTGACCGTGCTCATGGGCCCCGGCGTGGATCCCCATCTCTACAAGGCCACCTTCGGCGACGTGGAGCGCCTGCGCTCGGCGGACCTGGTGGCCGTGAGCGGCCTCCATCTGGAAGCCAAGATGGGCGAGGTGCTCACGCGCGTGGGCGAGCACCTGCCGTCGGTGGCGGTGGCCGAGGCCGTCCCGCCCGCGCGGCTGCTGGCGCCTCCCGGCTCGGACGGCGCCCACGATCCCCACGTGTGGTTCGACGTGGCGCTCTGGAGCCTGGCCGGCGACGCCCTGCGCGACGCCCTGATCCGCGTGGACCCCGAGCACGCCGCCGCCTACCGCGCCAACGCCGACGCCGCCCGCGCGGAGCTGGCCGCCCTGGACGTGTGGTGCCGCGACACCCTGGCCACCATCCCGCCCGCCCAGCGCGTGCTCATCACCGCCCACGACGCCTTCGCCTACCTGGGCCACGCCTACGGCCTGGAGGTGCGCGGCCTGCAGGGCATCAGCACCGCCACCGAGGCCGGCACCGGCGACGTGCAGGGCCTGGCCGCCTTCATCGCCGAGCGGCGCATCCCCGCCATCTTCGTGGAGACGTCCGTGTCGCGCCGGGCCATCGACGCCGTGCGCGCCGCGGTGCGCGCCCGCGGCTTCGACGTGGCCTTGGGCGGCACCCTGTTCAGCGACGCCCTGGGCGACCCGGGCACCCCCGCCGGCACCTACGAAGGCACCGTGCGGCACAACGTGAGGACCATCGCCGAAGCCCTCGGCGGAAAGGCGGCGCCGTGAACGCTCCAGCCGACGCCTGCGCCGTGCAGGTCACCGACCTGACCGTGGCCTACCACGAGCGCCCCGTGCTCTGGGACATCGACCTGGACGTGCCCGCGGGCAAGCTCATGGCCGTGCTGGGCCCCAACGGCGCCGGCAAGACCACGCTGATCAAGGCCATCCTGGGCCTGGTGCCCACCGCCGCCGGCGACGTGCGCATCCACGGCGGCGCCTACGCGGAGAACCGCCGGCTGGTGGGCTACGTGCCCCAGCGCGGCAGCGTGGACTGGGACTTCCCCACCACCGTGCTGGACGTGGTGATGATGGGCCGCTACGGCGCCCTGGGCTGGTTCCGCCGCCCCGGCCGCCGCGAGCGCGAGCAGGCCCTGGCCGCCCTGGAGAAGGTGGGCATGGCCGACTTCCGCGACCGCCAGATCAGCCAGCTCTCCGGCGGCCAGCAGCAGCGCGTGTTCCTGGCGCGGGCCCTGGTGCAGGACGCCCGCGTGTACTTCATGGACGAGCCGTTCCAGGGCGTGGACGCGCGCACGGAGCGCGCCATCATCGACCTGCTGAAGGAGCTGCGCGAGAAGGGCCGCACCGTGCTGGTGGTGCACCACGACCTGCAGACCGTGGCCGAGTACTTCGACTGGGTGCTGCTGCTGAACGTGCGGCGCATCGCCTGCGGCCCGGTGGAGACCACCTTCACCGACGAGAACCTGCGCCTGGCCTACGGCGGCCGCGTGGAGTTCCTGCAGCGCAAGGCCCCGGCCGACCCCGCGCCGGACGACGGCCGCACGCCCGGCTTCGGGTTCCAGGGCAGGATCCGGCCGTGACCCTGCTGGCGGAACTGGTCACCGACTACACCCTGCGCACCGTGAGCCTGGGCTCCGCGGCCCTGGGCGCCGTGGCGGGCATGCTGGGCGCCTTCGCGGTGCTGCGCCGCCAGAGCCTGCTGGGCGACGCCGTGAGCCACGCCGCGCTGCCGGGCATCGTGCTGGCCTTCGTGGTCACCGGCGCCAAGACGCCCCTGGCCCTGGTGGTGGGCGCGGCGCTGGCGGGCTGGGCGGCGGCGCTGCTGGTCATGCTGGTGGTGCGCACCACGCGCATCAAGATCGACACGGCCCTGGGCCTGGTGCTGTCGGTGTTCTTCGGGCTGGGCCTGCTGCTGCTGTCCGTGGTGCAGCGCCACGCGGGCGCGGCGCAGGCGGGGCTGGACTCCTTCCTCTTCGGCCAGGCGGCCGCCCTGGTGGGCGACGACCTGCGCACCATGGCCGTGCTGGGCGCCGTGGTGGTGGCAGGGCTGCTGCTGCTGTGGAAAGAGTTCAAGCTGCTGAGCTTCGACCCGGGCTTCGCCGGCGCCCTGGGGCTGCCGGTGCGCGGGCTGGACGTGGCGCTGACCACGCTGCTGGTGGTGGCCATCGTCATCGGCCTGCAGACGGTGGGCGTGGTGCTGATGAGCGCGGTGATCGTGGCGCCGGCGGCGGCGGCGCGGCAGTGGACCGACCGGCTGGGCCGGCTGGTGCTGCTGGCGGGCGCCTTCGGGGCCGCCAGCGGACTGATCGGCGCGCTGGTCTCCAGCAGCGTGGAGCGGCTGCCCACCGGCCCCACCATCGTGCTCACGCTCACGCTGCTCACGCTGGCCTCGCTGCTCTTCGCGCCGCGCCGAGGCCTGCTGGCCGCGCGCGTGCGGCGGCTGCGGCAGCGGCGGCGCGTGGCCGTGGACTCCGTGCTGGCCGACCTCTACCGCCTGGCCTCCCAGCACGACGACCCCACCCGCGCGCCCCACGCCCCCGACGTGCTGCGCGCCATGCGCGACGGCGCCGGCACCGGCCGCGGCCTCGAGCTCCTGGCCGAGCGCGGCCTGGCCGCCCGCGAGGCCGACGGCCGCTGGTCCCTGACTCCCGCGGGCGTGGACGCGGGCCGCCGCCTGCTGGACGGCGACGCGGAGGCGGGCGCATGAGCGGCGCGCTGTGGGAGATCCTGGCCATCGCCGTGCTGGCGTCCGTGGCCTGCGCCCTGGTGGGCGTGTTCCTGGTGCTGCGGCGCCTGGCCATGCTCAGCGACGCCATCAGCCACGCCATCCTGCCCGGCATCGTGCTGGCCTACTTCGCCACGAAGGATCTGAACTCCCCCTGGCTGGTGCTGGCCGCCGCGGCCACCGGCGTGCTCACCGTGGGTGCGGTGGAGGCCCTGGCGCGCACCCGGCGGCTCAAGGAGGACGCCGCCATGGGCATCGTCTTCCCTGCGCTGTTCTCCCTGGGCGTGGTGCTGATCACGCGCTTCGCGGGCCACGTGCACCTGGACGTGGATTCGGTGCTGCTGGGCGAGCTGGCCTTCGCCCCCTTCGACCGCATGATCCTGGGCGGCCACGACGTGGGCGCGCGCGGCCTCTGGCTCATGGGCGGCGTGGCGCTGCTCAACGCCTCAGCCATCGCGGCGTTCTACAAGGAGCTGAAGCTGGCCACTTTCGACGCCGGCCTGGCCGCGAGCCTGGGGTTGGCCCCGGCCGTGATCCACTACGGGCTGATGGGCCTGGTGTCGGTGACGGCGGTGAGCGCCTTCGACGCGGTGGGGCTGGTACTGGTGGTGGCCCTGATGATCGGCCCGGCCGCCGCGGCGTCGCTGCTGACGGACCGGCTGGCGGTCATGCTGCTGCTGGCCGCCGGCCTGGGCGCCGTGTCGGCGGCGGGCGGGTTCGTCCTGGCCTGGGCCCTGGACGCCTCCATCGCCGGCGCCATGGCCGTGGGCGTGGGCGTCATGTTCGCGCTGGTCTTCCTGGCCGCACCGCGCCGCGGCCTGCTGGCCACCCTGCTGCGCCGGCGGCGGCAGCGCCTGGAGTTCGCCGCGGTCATGCTCGCCATCCACCTGGCCCAGCACGAGGGCACCGCCGACGAGGACGAGGAGTCGCGGGTGGAGCACCTGCAGGGCAGCCACGTGGGCTGGACGCCGCGCTTCACGGCGCGGGTGGTGGATTTCGCCCTGGATCGGGAGTGGATCGGCCGCGACGGGGGCCGCCTCCACCTGACCGAAGCGGGCCGCAACGAAGCCGGCCGAGCCCTGAGCGGACTCGGCCGGCGGTTCGCCGCGGATCTGGGCGCGGGGATCTAGCGGAAGCTCCGCTTCAGGGTGCTCCAGGTCTCCACGTCGTTGGCCACGGGATCGGCGCAGCAGTCCAGGTCGGCGAACACGTAGTAGTTGCCCACCCAGCCGTACTCCGCCACGGGATCATGGTAGCCGGCGATGCCGTCGGTCTTCACGTACTGCTCGCAGGCCTCGGGCGTGGAGTCCACGGCCACGCCGGAGAAGATGCTCTGCGACGAGTCGAGGTAGTGGAAGGCGATGAAGTAGGCGTCGCCGGGGGTGAGGCAGGGGGAGCCGAAGGGGACGGACAAGTGGTACACGCCGTCCGACGGGAACCCGCTGAACCCCACCGCGTCGCTCAGGGCCAGGGGGCCGCCGGGCACCATGCAGCCGCTGCCGTCGTCCACGGCGGACCACAGCTCGGCCTGGGCCACGAAGATCGAGAACGCGTTGGCGGTGATGTACATGTCCACGTTGGCCACGGTGACGCCGGCCGCGCAGGCGCAGCCGTCGGCGGTGGGCTGGATGAGCTGGAAGTAGGTCTGGCCGCCGGTCCAGAAGTCCGTGTAGTAGCCCTGGTAGCCGGCGAACTCCACGCTGCCCACCTGGCAGGCGGAGCGCGCGGCGTCCAGCGCGCCGGACCGGTCGGGAGCGTACACGCCGCCGGGAGCGGCGGCGATGGCGGCGGTGCCGGCCAGGATCAGGAACAACGCGGTCGACAGGATCCTTTTGTTCATGGTTTTCCCCCTATCGCGGATGGCATGGATTCGCTTCCGGGTGCGGAAGGCTACGTATGGAAGGAACGGACATGGCCGGCCAGATTCAAGACGCCCCCCGCAATCTCTTGTACGCTTCCAGCGCCCGCTCGCGGGCCGCGCCGTGCTCCACCAGCGGCCGCGGATAGGTCCGGCCCAGCTCCACGCCCGCACCTTCGCGCTCGGCCCGCGACGCCTCCCACGGCGCGTGGATGGCCTTGTTCCCCAGGCCTGCCAGCTCCGGAAGCCAGCGGCGGAGGTAGGCGCCGTCGGGATCGAAGCGGCGGCTCTGCAGCATGGGGTTGAAGACGCGGAAGTAGGGGGCGGCGTCGGCGCCGCAGCCGGCGGTCCACTGCCAGCCGAAGCTGTTGTTGGCCAGGTCGGCGTCCACCAGCGTGTCCCAGAACCAGGCGGCGCCTTCCTGCCACGGCAGCAGCAGGTGCTTCACCAGGAACGAGGCGACCACCATGCGCACGCGGTTGTGCATCCAGCCCGTGGTCCAGAGCTCGCGCATGCCGGCGTCCACCAGCGGGTAGCCGGTCTCGCCGCGGCGCCAGGCGCGCAGGTGGGCGGGATCGCCGTCCCAGGGGAAGTCTTGGAATTCGCCGCGCAGGGGGTGCCGGTCCGTGTGCGGGAAGTGATGGAGCAGGTGATGGGCGAACTCGCGCCACACGAGCTGGCGCAGGAACGGGTCGGCGCCGTCGGCCCCGCGCAGGGCCGACCAGACGCGGGCCGGGCTGACCTCCCCCCAATGCAGGTGCGGGCTGAGGCGCGAGGTGGACGGCTCGGCGGGCCGATCGCGGCGGTCCGCGTAGGCGGCCACGGGGCCGGCGGCGAAGCGCTCCAGCAGGGCGCGGCCGCCGGCCTCGCCGGGCGTCCAGGCCTCCGCCATGCCCTGGCCCCAGAGGACACCGGGGTCCAGGTCCAGCGCGGCGAGGGGCAGGGACTCCGGCGCAACCGCGGGCGCGCGCAGGCGCGGCGGCGCCCCGCGGGGCTCCGCCGGCGACACGTCGCGCAGGAACGCCTTGTGATAGGGCGTGAACACCTGGTACGGGCCGCCCTGGCCCGTGGCCAGGGACCAGGGCTCGCAGAGCAGGGCGCCGGGGTGGGCCTTCACCGTCACGCCGGCGTCGCGCAGGGCGTCGGAGGTCTCGCGGTCGCGCTGGCGGGCGTCCGGCTCGTAGCGGCGGTTCCAGTGCACCGTGTCGGCGCCCGCGGCGGCGGCCAGCTCCGGCAGCACGCGGCGGGGATCGCCGCGGCGCAGAACCAGCGGTGCGCCCATGCGGCGCAGGTCCGCATCCAGGGCGGCCAGGGAGCGGTGCAGCCACCAGCGCGACGCGCCGCCCCACCGCCAGTCGCCCACGTCCTCCAATACGAAGACGGGCAGCACGGGGCGGTCCGTCGCGGCGGCGGCGAGCAGGGCGGCGTGGTCGTCCAGGCGCAGGTCCTGGCGGAACCAGAGCAGGACGGGGGCGGACTGGGACATGGGATCCTCCGGGCGCCGCGTCACACGTGGTTGCGCAGCATGAGCTCCTTGGGGTGCGGACGCAGGTAGACCTGGTCCCTCACGTAGGGCACGTCGTGCAGGTCGATGAGATGGCTGAGCAGGGTGACCGGCACGATCAGCGGCAGCAGGCCGCGGCCGTAGTCCTGGATCACGGCGTGCACGCGCGTGAGCTCCTCCGGTGACACCGGGCCGCGCAGATGGCCGGCGATGTGCTGCAGAACGTTCACGTGACGCCGCGTGGTGGCCTTGTGGGCCAGGCCCTCCATGTAGAGGGCCAGGTAGCGGTCGCGGAACTCGGCGGGCGGCAGGTCCGCGATGGCGGCCACCAGGCGTCCCAGCTCCTTGTAGTGCTTCTGGCTGTGGGCGAGCAGGAAGTACTTCTCGCGGCTGTGGAAGGCCACCACGTCGCCGCGCTTCCAGCGGCCGCGGAACACGGCCTTCACGCGGTGGAAGGCGAACACGCGCTCCAGGAAGTTCTCGCGCAGGGGGGCGTCGTGCAGGCGGCCCTCCTCCTCCACCGGCACCAGGGGGAACGCCCGCGTGAAGGCGGCGGCGAAGAGGCCGCGGCCCTGCTTCAGGGGCATCCCCGTGTCCTGCATCACCGGCACGCGGTGGACGCCGCAGCTCGGCGAGTTCTTCTTGAAGACGAAGCCGTCCAGGTCCAGGGGCGCCAGGTCGCGGCAGCGGCCGCGGGCCCAGGCGTTCATGGGCCCCGTCCAGTCCTTGCCGCTGCGCGAGGCCGTCATGCGCGGCGCGTCCACGTCGCCGTCCAGGCGGACCGTCTCGCGGGGGACGCCCATGCCCACCTCCGCTTCGGGGCACACGCGGACCAGCTCGAAATGGTCGGCGAGCACGTCGGTGAGGTAGCGGTCGTGCTTGTGGCCGCCGTCGTAGCGGACCTTCTCCCCCAGCAGGCAGGCGCTCACGCCCAGGCGCAGCACGGAATCGTTCACGGCGTCTCCTCGGATCGGGATTGCGGACGACGGGCCCAAGC
Organism: Candidatus Krumholzibacteriia bacterium; assembly: GCA_035447065.1. Classification (GTDB taxonomy): domain Bacteria; phylum Krumholzibacteriota; class Krumholzibacteriia; order LZORAL124-64-63; family LZORAL124-64-63; genus CALEMW01. The sequence continues at coordinate 147,889 of DAOTGJ010000001.1, read as the reverse complement.
TAGCACGGCCGCCGCGGCTGAGCCACCGACGGAACGGGGCCGCCCTTGCGGGCGGCCCCTCGCGATCCGCGTCCCCCGACGCGACTAGCGGTAGGTGCGCTTGGCCTGGCTCCACTTCCAGAGCTCGTTGGCCGTGATGGTGTGGCAGCTGCCGCAGGTCATGCCCTGGCCGTCCGCGGGCGCGGACAGGTGGGTGTTCCAGAGCGGGTTGGGGGTGTGGCACTCGGCGCACTTGCTGACGAAGGGGTTGTCCCCGGTGCTGCCGTGGCACTGGCTGCAGCTGATGCCGCCGCTGGTGTGCAGCTGGTGGGTGGCGCCGCTGAAGCCGTTGAAGCCGGTGTGGCACTGGTCGCAGTTGTTGCTGCCGGCGAAGCGGGTGTACGCCTGGGCGTCCTGCACCAGGGCGAAACCGACGGCCAGGGCCGCGGCGAGGGTCAAGGTCATGAGCTTGGTCTTCATGGATGCTCCTTCGATGTGGGTCGCGGGCACGTCCTTGCGACCCCATGAGCATAGCACCCCGGCGATCTCCTAGCAAGTTCCTGGTGTTTTGATATCGAAAAGCGATGCTCAAGTCCCGCCGGGCCGCGGCCGATGGTCCCAGACGTCCGGCGGCCGACGTCGTGCGAGGGCCCGGCCCGGGACCACCCGCGGACACGGACGGGGCCGTCCCTTCGGGGGCGGCCCCTACGTCTGCGGCGGGGAAGGATCGGACACCACGCGCACCGGGAAGGGATCGCCGGACGCCGCCGCGGTGAGGGTGCGCTGCGGGAAGGGGATCACGATGCCCGCCGCGGCGAACGCCGCCGCGATCTCCTGGTGGATGGAGTTGAGCAGGTCCAGGTAGTTCTCCCGCTTGCCCCACACGTTGTACTGGATGTCCAGGGACGACTCCCCGAAGCCGCGGAAGATGTACAGGGGCGCCGGCTCGTCCAGGCACAGGGGGTTGGCCTCCGCCGTCTCGCGCAGCACCCGCTGCACCAGCCCCAGGTCCGTGCCGTAGGCCACGCCCAGCTTCACGTCCACGCGGCGCAGGGGGAAGTGCGTGAGGTTGGTGATGCGCGACTTGATGACCGCCTCGTTGGGCACGCGCACGTAGAGGTTGTCGAAGGTGCGGATCTTCACGCTCATGAGATCCACGGAGAGGACCTCGCCGGTCACGTCGTCCACGCGGATCACGTCGCCCACCACGAAGGGCCGCTCCGCGATCAGGAACAGCCCGCTGATGAGGTTGGAGGCCGACGTCTGCGAGGCGAAGCCCAACGCCACCGTGAGGATTCCGGCCGCGCCCAGCAGCACGCTGAGCTGGAAACCGAGCTGGTGCAGCGAGCTGGCCACGAGCAGCCCGACGAGCGTGTAGAAGACCAGCCGGCGCGTGAGCATGGACTCCTGCCGGCTCCAGCGCGTGGCGGCGGCCCGCCCGGCGGCGGCGGCCAGGCCCCGCGCCAGCACCAGCCCCACCAGCAGGACCAGCACGGCGCGGGCCAGGCTCAGCAGGCGCGCCGTGGTGAAGAGGTCCGCCAGGCCCAGGTCATTCCACAACGCGCTCATAGGCCTCCCGGCTCGTGCGCAGCCCCAGCAGCCCCGCGAAGGAACGGAAGATGGGGCTGGCGGTCATGGATTCGCGGGGCTCGGCCACGCGCTCGCAGGGGCCGGCCTCGCGGGGGGCCGAGCGGCCCAGCTTGATCTCGGCCAGGTCGTCGTCGTCGTTGCGGTCCAGGCTCACGGCCTCCGTCCACAGCCTGCCCTCGCGGTCCGCGAAGAGCGACAGGTACGGCAGGGGCAGGCGCATGCGCGCCAGGGGCAGCGGCGTGCCGGCCTGGTTGCGGATGCGGGCCACCGAGACCACGCGATGGGGCTCCGCGGGCACGTGGGCCAGATCGTAGCGCACGCTGGTGCGCACGGCGTAGCCCAGGTCGCCGGTCATGGTGTCGGGGCCGAACCAGGTGTCCGAGGGACGGCGCACCGGCTCCTCCTGGAGGGGTCTGTGCGGATCGGTCAGGGCGACCTGCACCCAGACCGGCGAGCTCACGAAGACCGTCACGGCGCCGCCCGGCGGCACGATGAACGGGTCGCGCGACTTGACCACCACCGCGCGGTCCGCGGTGGCCGGCGAGAGCCGCAGGCTGTGGGCGGCCTCGCGCACGCCGTAGCGCGTGCGGGTCACGTCGTCGGGAACGGACGGCACGGGCAGCGCCACGGCCAGGCTCTCGGACGACTCCTCGTCGCGGCGGCTGGCCAGCCGGAACTCCGTGCCCGTGCGCTCCGCCCACAGGGCGTAGGTCCCCAGCCGCCAGAGCTTCACGTCGCCCGGCGCGAACTCGAACTCGCCCCACCAGCGTCCTTCCAACGCGCCCTCCCGGCTCACAGCCACCTGCGGCGGCGGAAGAAGATCAGCATGACCACCGCCAGCACCAGGATCATGCCCCAGAACAGCGGATAGCTCCAGCGCCAGGCCAGCTCGGGCATGTGCTCGAAGTTCATGCCGTACACGCCGGCGATGAACGTCAGGGGCACGAAGAGCGTGGTGAAGATGGTCAGCACCTTCATCACGTCGTTCATGCGGTTGCTCACGTTGGACAGGTAGAGGTCCTGCAGTCCCGAGAGGATGTCGCGGAAGGAGTCCACCGTGTCGATGACGTGGATCACGTGGTCGTAGAGGTCGCGCAGGAAGGGCTGCACCTCGGCGCCGATCAGCGGCAGCTCGTCGCGGGCCAGGCTGGAGGCCACGTCGCGCAGGGGCGCCACCGAGCGGCGCAGCAGGATGCTCTCCCGCTTGAGCTGGTGGATGAGCTCCAGGGTGCCGCGGGCGGGACTGCCCAGCAGCTCCTCCTCCAGGTCCTCCACCGCCTCGCCCATGCCCTCGAGCACGTGGAAGTAGTGGTCCACCACGGCGTCGATCAGGGCGTAGCCCAGGTAGTCGGCGCCGAGCTGGCGGATGCGGCCGCCCTCGCGGCGCAGGCGCTCGCGCACGGGCTCCAGCACGTCGCCGGGGCGTTCCTGGAACGTGACCACGAAGCCGTCGCCCACCACCAGGCTGATCTGCTCCGAGTCCAGGCGCCACTCCTCGCGGTCGAACGAGAGCATGCGCAGCACGATGTAGAGGTAGCCGCCGTAGTCCTCAAGCTTGGGGCGGTGGTGCAGGTTGACCACGTCCTCCAGGACCAGCGGGTGCAGGCCGTAGACCTTGCCGATGCGGCCGAGGAGGTCCGTGTCGTGCAGGCCGTCCACGTCCAGCCAGGTCACGCCGTGGCCGCGGCCCGGGGGCGGCAGCTCCAGTTCCGGCCCGCGGGTCTCGCGCAGGGTCTCGGCGTCGTAGTCGAACAGCTCGAGCGCCACGGCCTCCACGCGCTTCTCGCCGCGGTAGATCACGGTGCCCGGCGACTGGGCCAACGGCCCGGTCACGCGCTGGTAGAGCTTGGGCATGGGCGTCCTCCTGCGCGGCTCAGGCGAAGAAGCCGTCGGCCGCCTCCATGATGCTCTCCGAGAGCGTGGGGTGCGGATGGATGGTCAGCGCCAGGTCCTGCCAGCGCGCCGCCATCTCGATGGCCAGGGCCGCCTCGGAGATCAGCTCCCCCGCGCCCGGCCCGGCCAGGCCCACGCCCAGCACGCGGTCCGTCTCGGGATCGATGATCACCTTGGTCATGCCGTCGTCGCGCCCCAGGGTCAGGGTGCGGCCGATGCTGCGCCAGGGGATCTTGGTGGTCTTGATCTTGATGCCCCGCTCCTTGGCCTCGATCTCCGTGAGCCCGGCCCAGGCCACCTCCGGATCCGTGAAGCACACGGCCGGGATGCAGCGGGGCTCGAAGGCGGCGGTGCGGCCGGCGGCCACCTCGGCGGCCACGTGGCCCTCCGCGGTGGCCTTGTGGGCCAGCATGGGCTGGCCGGTGATGTCGCCGATGGCGAAGACGCCGTCGGCCGTGGTGCGCCGCAGGGCATCCACCTTCACGAAGGGGCCGTCCAGCGCGATGCCCGCGGCCTCCAGGCCCAGGTCCTCGGTGTTGGGACGGCGCCCCACCGAGACCAGAACCTGGTCGTAGATCTTGGTGGTCTGCTCGCCCTTGCGGTCCTCCAGCGTGACCTTCACGCCGTTCTTCTGCTCCTTGAGCGCCAGCACCTTGGTGTTGAGCAGGATGGCCTCGAACTGCGCGTCCAGCCGCCGCTTCACCTGGGAGACCAGGTCCTTGTCGGCGCCGGTCATGATCTGAGGCAGCATCTCCACCACGGTCACCGCGGTGCCCAGGGCCGCGTACACGCACCCCAGCTCCAGGCCGATGTAGCCGCCGCCGATCACCAGCAGCGACGTGGGCGCGCGTGTGGGGTCCAGGGCGCCCGTGGAGTCGATGATCCGCTCGCTCAGCCCCTCCACGAAGGGCGGCAGCGCCGGCCGCGAGCCCGTGGCCAGGATGGCCTGCTCGAACTCCAGCGTGGCCTCGCCGCCCTCCACCAGCTCCACGGTCAGGGCCTTAGGGCCGTGGAACCGCGCGCGGCCGCGCACGTGGCGGATCTTCTTGTGCTTCACCTTGCCGCCCAGGCCGCCGGTGAGTGTCTCCACGATGCCGTCCTTCCACGCGCGGAGCTTGGGCACGTCGATCTTCGGCTTGCCGAAGGTCACCCCCATCTCATGCGACTCCTCCGCCTCGCGGATCAGCTTGGCCGCGTGCAGGAACGCCTTGCTGGGGATGCAGCCGCGGTGCAGGCACACGCCGCCCGGGTTGGCCTCGGGCTCCACGATGGTCACGTCCAGGCCCAGGTCCGCGGCCTTGAAGGCGGCGGCGTACCCGCCCGGCCCCGCGCCGATCACCACGAGCTGGGCCTTGTCCAGGGTCTTGCTCATCGCGCGTCCTCCATGGCCAGCAGCAGGGGCTGCTCCAGGGCCTCGCAGATCCAGCGCAGGAAGCGGGCGCCGTCGGCGCCGTCCACCACGCGGTGGTCGTAGCTGAGGGACAGGGGCATGCGCAGGCGCGGCTCGAAGCCCTCGCCGTCCCACACCGGCTCCATCTCCGCGCGCGACACGCCCAGGATGGCCACCTGGGGCGCGTAGACGATGGGCGTGAAGCCCGTGCCGCCGATGCCGCCCAGGTTGCTGATGGTGAAGCTGCCGCCCTCCATGTCCGCGGGCGAGATGCGGCGCTCGCGGGTCTTGGCGGCGGTGGCGTTGAGCTCCGCGGCCAGGGTGGCCACGCCCTTGCGGTCGGCGTCGCGGATCACCGGCACCAGCAGGCCGCCCGGGGTGTCCACGGCCACGCCCACGTGCACATACCTCTTGAGGATCAGCTCGCCCGCGGCCAGGTCCAGCGTGGAGTTGAGCTGGGGGAAGCGGTGCAGGGCCTCGGCCACCACCTTCACCAGGATGGCGGTCATGGTGAGCTTGGCGTCGTCCGGGGCCTTGCGGTTGTACTGCTTGCGGAAGGCCTCCAGGGCGGTGATGTCGGCCTTGTCGTCCTGGGTCACGCGCGGGGCGGTGGCCCAGGCGTAGGCCATGGCGTCGGCCGTGATCTTCCGCACCTGCGAGAGGGGCTCCCGCGCGATCTCGCCCCACTTGGCGAAGTCGGGCAGCGGGCGCGAGACGGCCACCGCGCCGCCGCCGCCGCCGCCGGCCAGGGCGGCCTTCACGAAGTCGCGCACGTCCTGCTCGGAGATGCGGCCGCCGGGGCCGCTGCCGCGCACGGCGTGGATGTCCACGCCCAGTTCGCGGGCGAAGCGGCGCACCACCGGCGAGGCCGGCGCCACCTCCGCCGGCGGCGTGGGCTCGGTGCGCGGGGGCGGCAGGCTGCCGGAAGCCGCGGGAGCCGGCGCGGGGCGCGGCGGCTCCGGCGCCGCGGGAGCGGGCGTCGACGCCTGGGTCGCGGGCTCGGGCTCCGGCTGGGGCGTGGGCGCGGCCTCCGACTCGGGAGCGGCGCCGGCGCCGTCCTCCGGCTCGCCGGCCATGACCACCTGGCCCACGGCCACCTCGTCGCCCTCGTCCACCAGGATGGCGGTGATCTTGCCCGTGAAGGGCGACGGCACGGCCACCACGGCCTTGTCCGTCTCCATCTCCAGCAGCGCCTGATCCACCTCCACGCGGTCGCCCACGGCCACGCTCAGGCCGATGACCTTGCCCTTGGTCACGCCGTCGCTGACCTCGGGGACTCGGATCTCCTGCTTCATGTCGCTCTCCTTGCGCTCCCTAGTCCACGTGCGGGTTGAGCTTGCCGGGGTCGATGTCCAGGTCCTTCACGGCCTGCCGCGCCACGCTCATGTCCAGCGCGCCGTCCAGGGCCAGCTCGTGCAGGGCGGACAGGGCGATGTAGCGGTGGTCCACCTCGAAGAAGTCGCGCAGACGCGCGCGCGAGTCGCTGCGGCCGAAGCCGTCGGTCCCCAGCATGTGCAGGCGGCCGGGCACCCAGCGCGCCACGCTGGCCGGCAGCACCTTCATGTAGTCGCTGGCGGCCACGAACACGCCCTTCTCCTTGCCCAGGACCGTCTCGATCCAGGGGCGGCGCTTGGCGCCGGGGTTGAGCAGGTGCTCGCGCTCCGACTCCACGGCGTCGCGGTACAGCTCCTTGTAGCTGGTCACGCTCCACACGTCGGCGGCCACGCCGTACCTCTCCTCCAGCAGGGCCGCGGCCTTGATGGACTCGTTGAGGATGGCGCCCGATCCCAGCAGGTGGGCGCGGCCCTTCACCTTGTTGCCCTTCAGGGCGCTGCGGCTGAAGCGGTACATGCCGCGCACGATGCCCTCGCGCACCTCCGGATCGTCCGGCAGGGGCGGGTGCGTGTAGTTCTCGTTCATCACGGTGATGTAGTAGATCCAGGTCTCGCCGTTGCAGTACATGCGCGTGATGCCGTCGTGGATGATCACGCCCAGCTCGTAGGCGAAGCAGGGGTCGTAGGCCTTCAGGGTGGGCGGCGCGTAGGCCAGCACGTGGCTGTGGCCGTCCTGGTGCTGCAGGCCCTCGCCGGCCAGGGTGGTGCGGCCCGCGGTGGCGCCCACCAGGAAGCCCTTGGCCTTCATGTCGCTGGCCTGCCAGATCTGGTCGCCCACGCGCTGGAAGCCGAACATGCTGTAGAAGGTGTAGAACGGGATCGTGTTCACGTGGTTGTTGGCGTACGCGGTGCCCGCGGAGATGAAGCTGGCCATGGATCCGGCCTCGCTCAGGCCCTCCTCCAGGATCGCGCCGGTCTTCTTCTCGTTGTAGAAGAGCAGGTTGCCCTTGTCCACGGGCTCGTAGAGCTGGCCCACGTGGCTGTAGATGCCCGCCTGCCGGAACAGGGACTCCATGCCGAAGGTGCGCGCCTCGTCGGGCACGATGGGCACGATGTTCTGACCGAACTCGGGATCCTTGATGAGCTTGGCCAGCAGGTGCACGTAGCTCATGGTGGTGGCCACCTCGCGGTCGCCGGTGCCCTCGTACAGGTCCTGGAACATGAGGTCGGTCTTGCAGGCCTGGGGCTTCACCTCAACGCTGCGCCGGGGCAGGCTGCCGCCCAGGGCCGTGCGCCGCTCCTTGAGGTACTGCATCTCCGGGCTGTCCACGGGCGGACGGTAGAACGGGGTGCCGTCCAGGTCCTCGTCGGCCACCGGGATGTTGAAGCGGGTGCGGAAGGCGCGCAGCTCGTCGTGGTTGAGCTTCTTCTGGCTGTGGGTCACGTTGCGGCCCTCGCCCGCCTCGCCCAGGCCGTAGCCCTTGATGGTCTGGGCCAGGATCACCGTGGGCTGGGGACGGCCGTGGGTGGTGGCCTCGTGGTAGGCCGCGTAGACCTTCTCCGGGTCATGGCCGCCGCGCGTGAGCTTGCGGATCTGCTCGTCGCTGTAGTCCGCCACCAGCTCCAGGAGCTCCGGGTACCTGCCGAAGAAGTGCTGCCGGATGTAGGCGCCGTCGCTGATGGTGTAGCGCTGCATCTCGCCGTCCAGCACCTCCTCCATGCGCTTCTGCAGCAGGCCGGTCTCGTCGCGCTCCAGCAGCACGTCCCAGTCCGAACCCCAGATCACCTTGATGACGTGCCAGCCGGCGCCGCGGAAGGCCGCCTCCAGCTCCTGGATGATCTTGCCGTTGCCGCGCACCGGACCGTCGAGACGCTGCAGGTTGCAGTTGATGACGAAGATGAGGTTGCCCAGCTGCTCCCGCGACGCCAGGGTGATGGCGCCCAGGCTCTCCGGCTCGTCCATCTCGCCGTCGCCCAGCAGCGCCCAGACCTTGCGGCCGGAACGCACGCGCAGGCCGCGGTCCACCAGGTAGTGGTTGAAGCGCGCCAGGTAGATGGCCTGGATGGCGGTCAGGCCCATGCTGACCGTGGGGAACTCCCAGAAGTCCGGCATGAGGAAGGGGTGCGGGTAGCTGGCCAGGCCGCCCTCGGGGTCCAGCTCGCGGCGGAAGCGCGAGAGGTCGCCCTCGTCCAGGCGGCCGTCCAGGAAGGCGCGGGCGTACACGCCCGGCGAGGCGTGGCCCTGGAAGAAGACCATGTCGCCCAGGCAGGCGTGGTCCGGGCCGCGCCAGAAGTGGTTGAAGCCCACCTCCCAGAGGGTGGCCGCCGAGGCGTAGGTGGAGATGTGGCCGCCGATGCCCGCGCTCTCGCGGTTGGCGCGCACCACCATGGCCATGGCGTTCCAGCGCACGATGCTCTTGATCCGCCGCTCCATCTCGCGGTTGCCGGGAAACACCGGCTGGTCCTTGCGCGCGATGGTGTTGATGTACGGCGTGTTGGCCGTGAAGGGGATGCTGACGCCCTGCTCCTGCACCCGCACCTGCAGGTGGTGCAGCAGCTCGCGGACCCGCTCGGGCCCCTGGGTCTTCAGCACGTAGTCGATGGACTCGCGCCACTCGCGGTCCTCGATCCCGCGCAGCAGGTCCTGCTCATGGGCGGGCATGTCGGCCATTCCGGCCTCCTTCCGGTCTGTCTGGGGAGCGAAGTGAGCACCCCATGGTTAAGCACGATCGCGTCGGCGTCAATCTCGGAGGGGAAGGGGAGGCACTCAATAGCTCAGGAAATACAGATCCCCCTCCACCCCGCGCCCGTTCCACCAGGCCCGGCCGCCCGGATACACGTCGTCGCCCTGGTTCCAGAGCGCTCGCACGGCCACGCCCGCGGACGCCTCGAGGCCCAGCTCCACAAGGACCGTGCGGTCCGCGGCGCCGTCGACGGGCGCGAAGGGGAGGTAGTAGAGGTTCTGGCCTTCACCGAGCTGAAGGGGCAGGCGCCGCTCTCCGAGCTCGGGGCCGGGGCGTTCGCCGTCCAGAGCGCGGACGGTCAGGATCAGGTCCACGTTCGCGGGCGCGTCGGCCACGAACCTCACCGCGAGTCCGGACAGGCCGTTGCCGCCCACCGGGAAGCTCTGGCCCACGCGGTCCGACGGCGTCAGCGGCGGCGTGGCGGCGGTGGCCACGGTGTGGCGTTCGTCGGGCAGGCGTGCGGTCAGCGGCAGCCGGCCCAGGGGCGTGCCCGGGGGCGGCGGGACCAGCATGGTGAACTCGTCGGGACCACCGGTGAGGAGGGCGGCCACCATGTGGGTGCGGCGCAGGCCGTCCCAGAGCTCGGGCGCCACGTCCTTGTTCCGGCGGCGGCGGTCCCCCGGCTGCAGGCCCATCAGGACCACCCGGCGGGGGTGGCGGCCCAGCTCGCTCAGCACGGCGGCGGCGTCGCGCACCTCGCCGCCCAGCAGGGTGGCCTGGGCGGTGGCGGGAGGCACGTCGAAGAACACGTTGAGCCCGGGCTGCACGGGCCAGAACACCGCGGCGTCGGGACGCGCTTCGGCCAGGAAATCGCCCACGGACTCCAGGCCGGCGATGCGGTCCCGGCTCAGGCGGATGCCGGCCGCAGGCCGGTCCCAGACCGCCAGGCCGGGGCGGTCGGCATGGAGCGCCAGCCAGACGGGCTCGGCCAGCAGGGGGCCCAGGGCGACCAGGGCGTAGAGGCCCGTCGCGGCCGCGGCCAGCGGCCGGCGCGGCACCGGCACCCTCGCGGCGAGCAGCGGCAGCAGCCACAGCGCCCCCAGCCAGCCGCAGGCCAGATGCACCGCCTCGCCGCGCACCGCGGCGGTGGACCAGCCGGCCAGGGCGAAGGCGGTGACGGCGGCCAGCAGCGTGTCCTCACGGCGGCGCAGGCTCGCCACGACACCCAGCACCGGCAACGCCAGCAGACCCAGATAGAGCAGCCGCCGCGCCAGCACGAGCTGGGCCGCGTGGCCCGGCCAGGCGGGCGCGTACGCCTCCCCGGTCTGGTGCTCCGCGAAGAGCTGCCCCAGCGCCTGCGGCGAGCGGAAGCTGTCCAGGGGCGAGAGGCCCATCTCGTCGTTGAAGCGCGTCAGCGGATAGACCACCGTGTCCCACACCGCCGCATCCAGCGCCCCCGTGGCGGCGGCCAGGCCCAGCAGCAGGATCAGGCCGGCGGCGAGACCGCCCAGCGTCGCGCCCAGCTGCGCGGGGGTCGGCCGACGCGCCGGCGCCAGCACCGCCGTACCCGCGATGATCACGCCGCCGTACGCCGCCGCGTCCAATCCGAAGGCCGCCAACCCGGCCCAGGCCAGCCCCAGCAGCGCCCAGTCCCGCCGCGAGCCTTCGCCTCCGGCCACCCGGGCGGTGAGCAGCGCCAGCGCCCCCGCCGCCGCATAGCGCGGGCGGTTGGCCTCCAGGGCCAGCACCCCCAGGGGCACCAGCCAGGCCAGGCGGCCGGCGCCGCCGCGCCGCGCGGCCAGGAAGCCCAGCAGGGACCCCGCCCCCACCGTGACGCCCTTGAGCAGGGCCAGGGCCACCGCGTTGCCGGTCAGCGCCAGCAGCGGCGTCAGCAGCACGAACTTGGCGGGACCGTAGATGGCGAAGAGGTCGCGGTAGAGCACGCCGCCGCGGCGCAGGACGTCCGCGCCCAGGAGCCAGAGGCCGTCGTCCAGGAGATTGAAGCCCTGGCACGCGGCCAGGGTCTCCACCACGGCGGGCAGCAGGAAGACCAGCAGGGCGGTCAGCAGGGAGCGGGGGTCGCGCATGATCTCTCCGGACATCGATTCGCGGGGTTGGTCGATGGGCGGATCATCCCACACCCGGCCTCGGCTGTCTCGCGTGGGATGCGCTTCAGACCGTCAAAACATCCAGGACGTGCGGGACCACCTGATCGATGGCGCCGATGCGGGCCACCGCAGTCTCCGCCCCCGGCCCCCACGCCAGCAACGGCACGGGGTTGGTGGTGTGCGAACGGGTGGAGAGGTCCTCGATGTTGCCGTGGTCGCTGGTCAGCAGCGTCAGCGTGTCCGGCGCGGCGGCGGCCAGGTGCGCGGACACGAAGGCGTCCAGATCGCGCAGCCGGGCGCGGCAGAGGTCCGGGTCCTGGGTGTGGCCGGCCTTGTCGGTCTGGAAGTACTCGAAGAGGGTGAAGTCGCGGGCGGCCGAGGCCCGCCCCAGGATCTCCCCCGCCTCCGCCGGCTCCCGCAGGGGCACGTCGAAACCGCGGGCGCGCAGGTCGGCGCTGGTCAGGTCCTGGTACACGGCGCGGCCGGCGCGCAGGTCGTCCAGGTCGCAGAAGGGGCGCCCGCAGGCCAGATGGGCCACCGTGGAGGCGGACAGGCGCCACTGCTGCTCCTCCGTCAGCTCCCAGAACGGAGGGCGGAAGGCGTTGAGGAACATGGCGTCGCGTCCCCGCTCGTTGAGCGTGCGCAGCACCGAGTGCTCCTTGAGGATGGCGCGCAGCGTGGGCCCGGGAAAGCCGGTGGCGTGGTGGCCCAGGGCCGCCTGGGCGTTGCGGCCGGTGAACAGCGACGTCTGCCCGGTGGCGCTCTGGGGGATGCCCGGCACGCCCAGCGCGGCGTCCACGGCGCGCTTGGCGCCGGGGCTGCGGGCGAAGTGGAGCAGGTCGCCGCCGTAGGAGGCGGTGGCGTCTTCCGGGCCGCCGGAGCCCACGCCCAGACCGTCCACGAAGATCAGCACCGCCCGCCGTGGAAACGGCGCCGGGCCGGGAGGCGTGCTCCCGGCCCGGTCGATGTCGAACCTGGCTGCGGACACGTCTAGGCGTGGTCGCTCAGGTACTTGGCCACGCCGTCGGCGTTGGGGGTCATGGCCTCGTCGCCCTTGTTCCAGCCGGCGGGGCAGACCTCGCCGTACTTCTCCACGTGCTGCAGGGCGTCCACCATGCGCACGGCCTCGTCGATGTTGCGGCCCAGGGGCAGGTTGTTCACCACCATGTGCTGGATCACGCCGTCCTTGTCGATCAGGAAGGTGCCGCGCAGGGCCACGCTGTCGTCCAGGAGCACGCCGTAGTCGCGGCTGATCGTCTTGGTGATGTCGGCCACCAGCGGGTACTTGATCTCGCCGATGCCGCCCTCGTTGACGGGGGTGTTCCGCCAGGCCCAGTGGCTGAACTGGCTGTCCACGGACACGCCGATCACCTGGGTTTCGCGGCCCTGGAACTCGCCGATCTTCTTGCTGAACTCGATGATCTCGCTCGGGCAGACGAAGGTGAAGTCCAGCGGGTAGAAGAACAGGACCACGTACTTGCCGCGGTAGTCGCTCAGCTTGAAGTTCTCGTTGAACGAGCCGTCGGGCATGACGGCGGTCGCGGTGAAGTCGGGGGCCTGCTGTCCGATGAACTGGGACATGGTAATGCTCCTCCTCCGGAGTGGATTCCACCTCTGTCTGACGCGGCGTTCGCGGGGTTTTCCGGCCGGTCCAGCCGGGTCGGCGCCCAATCTATACTCGGTCCGAATGGGCCGCAAGGCGTCGAAAACGCCTTTCCGACCTCAAGTTTTGCGCCATCCGTGCCGAAACAGCACGAAAGACCAGTCGCCTCGCCCGACGCGACCCGATGGGGGGATGCCAGTGATCCGTTCCGACACCCGCGCCAGCCTGCGGAACCTCCGCCGCGCCTACGGCAGGGTGCAGTCCCTGGCCCTGGTGGTCATGGCGCTTGTGCTGGGGGCGTCGGGTCTGGTGCCGCGGGCGATCCGGACCATCGCCGCGAGCTCCGGCGTCTCGCCGCCGCCCTGGCTGCCGTCGGAGCCCGGTCCGGCCTTCTACCTCCTTCTCGTCCTGCTCTCCCTGCTGCTCTTCGTCATGTTCCGCGCCCTCCGCCGCACCCGCGCCCTCGTGGACGACACCCTGGCCGAGACGGAGCTGGCGCGTCGCCGCGCCGAGCTGGTGGCGGAGACCGCGCCCGACGCCATCTTCACCGTGGACACGCAGCGCCGCATCCTCACCTGGAACCGCGCCAGCGAGCAGATCACCGGCTACCGCGCCGACGAGGTGCTGGGCCGCTCCTGCGAGAGCCTGGCCGCCGCGCCCTGCGGCGGACGCTGCCTGCTCTTCGACGGGGCCGCGGACAAGCCCGTGACCGGCATCGAGTGCTCCATCGTGCGCAAGGACGGCGAGCGCCGGACCATCGTGAAGAACATCGACGTGATCCGCGACGCCGACGGGGTGGTGGTGGGCGGCATCGAAGCCTTCGAGGACGTGACCGACCGGCGGCGTCTGCAGGAGCGCTGGGACCGCTTCAACCGCCTGATCGAGGGCACCCACATCGAGAACCTGTTCTTCGACGCGGAGACCTGCCGGCTGCTCGAGATGAACGGACCGGCGCTGCGCAACCTGGGCCTGGACTGGGATGCGCAGGAAGCCCGCTCCTTCCTGGACCTGGTCCCCAGCCTCAGCCGCGAGACGTTCGAGACCCTGGCGGCGCCCCTGCGCACGGGCGAACGGGACAAGGTGGTCACGGTGGTGGACTTCGCCCGCGGCGACGGCTCCCGCTATCCCGTGGAGCTCCACCTGCGTCTGTCCCGCGGCGAGCACCCCACCTTCGCCGCCCTCGCCATCGACATCACCCAGCGCAGCCACGTGGAACAGGAGCTGCTGGACAGCCGCGAGCAGCTGCAGATGGTTCTCGAAGGCGCGGACCTGGGTCTCTGGGACTGGGATCTGCGCACCAACGAGGTCAAGTACAACGCCCGCTGGGCGGAGATCCTGGGCTACCGGCTGGGCGAGATCGAATCGCGGCTGGAGACCTGGAAGCGCCTGGTCCATCCCGAGGACCTGCGCCCCACCATGAATCTGCTGCGCGCCCATCTGGAGGGGAAGACCGAGACCTACGAGTCCGAGCACCGCATGCGCCACAAGTCGGGGCTGTGGATCTGGATCCTGGACCGCGGCCGCGTGACCGAACGCGACGCCGACGGCAAGCCGGTGCGCGCCTGCGGGACCCATCTGGACATCACCCGGCGCAAGCAGATGGAGCTGGAGCGGGAGATCCTGCTGCAGAGCACCGAGGAGAGCGTGAAGGTGCTGCAGGGCCTGATCGGCGTGGCCGAGGTCATCACCGTCAGCCCGGATCTGGAGAGCCTGCTGCACCGCACGGCCCTGCTCATGCCCTCGGCCTGGACCTATCCCGGCAGCGCGCGGAGCCGGATCACCCTGGACGGCATGGTCCAGACGTCGGCGCCGTTCGAGCCCACGCCGTGGCGGCTGGCCGCCGACATCGTGATCGACGACGTGGTGCGCGGCGCCGTGGAGGTCTACTACCTGGACGAGCGGCCGGAGATGGACGAGGGGCCCTTCTGCACGGAGGAGCGCGAGCTCATCAACGGCATCACCTCCATGCTCACCGGCGCCGTGGAACGCCACCTGGCCGAGCGCAAGCTCCTGCGCCAACGCTCGGAGCTGGAGCAGGAGCGCACCAATCTGCAGGCCATCTTCGACGCGGCGCAGGTCGGCATGCTGCTCATCGACGACTCCCTGCAGGTGGTCAAGATCAATGGGGTCATGGCCGAGCTGCTGGGTCCCGAGATCATGGGGCTGCAGAACAAGTCGCCCGGCAACCTCATGAGCTGTCTGAACGCCGTCTCCAACGCCCAGGGCTGCGGCAATTCCCCGTACTGCGGCCGCTGCGAGATCCGTGCGACCATCGGCGAGGTGCTGGAGACCGGCGCGGCCGTGCGTAACCGGGAGAGCAGCCTGCAGGTGCTCGTGGACCACTCGGTGCGGACCTACCACTTCTCCATCAGCGCCTCGGCGGTGCAGATGAGCGGCGCGCGCCACGTGCTGCTCTCGCTTTTCGACCTGACCGAGAGCCGCGCCCTGGAGCGGCAGCTCGCGCAGGCGCTGAAGCTGGAGGCCGTGGGCCAGCTGGCCGCCGGCATCGCCCACGAGATCAACACGCCCACTCAGTTCGTGAGCGACAGCGTCTACTTCCTGCGCGACGCCTTCGCGGATCAGATGGACATCATCGCCAGGTACCGTGGGATCCTGTCGGATCTGCCCGAGGGTCCGGACCGGGCCGAAGCGCTGGCGCGGGCAGCCGTTGCCGAGGACGACGCCGACCTGGCCTACCTCACCGAGAACGTGCCCCGCTCCCTGGACCGCAGCCTGGACGGGCTGACCCGCATCGCGGGCATCGTGGGCGCCATGAAGGAGTTCTCGCACCCCGGCCAGCACGAGCAGGCCCACGCCGATCTCAACGAGGCCCTGAAGGCGACGCTGACCATCGCCACGAACGAATACAAGTACGTGGCCGACGTGGAGACGGATTTCGGGCCGCTGCCGCCGGTGCGCTGCCAGGTCGGCGACCTCAACCAGGTGTTCCTGAACCTGCTGGTGAACGCCGCCCACGCCATCGAGGACGCGGTGGGCGACAGCGGCGCCAAGGGCGTCATCCGCGTGCGGACGCGGGCCGAGGCCGAGTGGGCCGTCATCGAGATCGAGGACACCGGCCCGGGCGTGCCGCCGGAGGTGCGTTCGCGGATCTTCGAGCCCTTCTTCACCACCAAGGAGGTGGGACGCGGCAGCGGCCAGGGTCTGGCCATCGCCCACTCCATCATCACCGACAAGCACGGCGGCGCCATCGACTTCCGCTGCGGGAGGGACGGCGGCACCACATTCACCATCCGGATCCCCATCGGCGGTCTGCCCACGGCGACACGCGAGGAGGTGACCGCCGATGCGGCGCATCCTGTTCGTTGACGACGAGCAGCAGATCCTGGACGGGCTGCGCGACCGCCTGCGGCGCAAGCGGCGCACCTGGGAGATGACCTTCGTCGCGAGCGGCCGCGAGGCGCTGGAGCGGCTGGAGGCGGGCCCCTGCGACGTGATCGTCTCCGACATGCGCATGCCGGTCATGGACGGGGTGGCCCTGCTCACCCAGGTCCGGGCGCGCCACCCCGAGGCGATCCGCATCGTCCTCTCCGGCTACGCCGAGCAGGAGCGGCTGCTCCAGTCCGTGCCCGTGGCCCACCAGTTCCTCACCAAGCCCTGCTCGCCCGAGGTCCTGGAGAAGGTCATCGACCGCATCTGCGACCTGCGTTCGCTGGTGGCCCACGCACCGATCCGCCGCCTCGTGAGCGGGATCGAGCATCTGCCTTCCGCGACGGCCACGGTCCGGCTCCTGAGCGCGGCACTGGAGCGCGAGGACACCACCCTGGGCCGCGTCATGCGCATCGTCAGCCGCGATCCCGCGGTGGCCGTGAAGATCCTGCAGGCGGTCAACTCCGGCTTCGTGTACAGCGCCCGGCCCATCGTCTCCCTGGAGGACGCCGTCTGCCACCTGGGGCTGGAGCGGATCCGCCGTCTCGCGCAGGCCACCGCCATGACGGAGATGCCCGACGCCGAGCCCTCGCACCTGGAGGCGCTGCGCGAACACGCCGTGCGCGTGGCCGACCGGGCCGCCACCTGCTTCGCGGACATCCTCCCCCCCGCCGAGGTCCACACCGCCGCCCTGCTGCACGACGTGGGACGCATCGTCCTGGCCGCGGTGATGCCGGAGGAGGAGCGGGAGATCCAGAGGCTGGCCGACCGGGACGGACGGCAGCCTCACGAGGTGGAGCGGGAGCTGCTTGGCATCACCCACGCCCGGATCGGCGGCTATCTCCTGGGCCTCTGGGGCCTGCCCGCGCCGCTGGTGGACGCGGCCGCTCACCACCACGACCCGTCCCATACAGCCGGGACCTCGCCGACGCTGCTGACCGCCGTCCACGTGACGGACCGGATCATGCGCGGCCGCGAAGTCGACCTGGACCTGGAGTACCTGGAACGCATCGGCTGCCTGGGGCGGCTCCCAGCATGGCGGGAACGGATCGACCAGATGGAACCCGCCGCCGTCTGATCCCGCGGGGATCGGCGTCGGACAAGGGTCGGAAGGATGGAGCAAGATGGACGAGCGACGGATCAAGATCCTCTGCGTGGACGACGAGCCTCTGGTGCTCGACGGCCTCACCCTCCACCTGCGCCGCCGCTACGAGGTGCGCACCGCAACCAACGGCGCCGAAGGACTGTCCGTCCTGAACGCAGAAGGCCCCTTCGCGGTGGTCCTCTCCGACATGCGCATGCCCGGCATGGACGGCGCCGAATTCCTCTCCCGCGTGCGCGCCCATTCGCCCGACGCCACGCGCATGCTGCTGACCGGCCACGCCGACATCCCGTCGACGGTGGCGGCGGTGAACGAGGGCCGCATCTTCCGCTTCCTCACCAAGCCCTGCCCGCCCGACCAGATCCTGGACTCCTTCGCCGCGGCGGTGGAGCAGCACGATCTGGTGGTTGCCGAGAAGGTGCTGCTGGAGCAGACGCTGCGCGGCAGCATCGCCATGCTGACCGACGTGCTCGCCATGACCAGCCCCATGGCCTTCGGCCGCGGCAGCCGGTTGCGCGACCATTGCGCCCGGCTGGCCGGGATCCTGGCCATGCCGAAGGCCTGGGAGGTGGAGGTGGCCGCCATGCTGGCCCTGGTGGGCGCGGTGTCCCTCCCCGAGGAGACCACCGAGCGCTACTTCCGCGGCGAGGCCCTCAGCGAGCCGGAGCAGGCCATGGTGGCCAAGCTGCCCGAGGTGACCGAATCGCTGCTGGGCCACATCCCCCGCCTGGACGGCGTCCGCGCGATCCTGCGCGACCAGCATACGCCGGCCTCCCGCATGGAGAGACGCGAGATCCCCCTGGGCTCGCGCATCCTCCGCGCCGTGTGCGATTTCGACGACCTGGAATCCTCGGGCATGGCGCCGTCGCTGGCCCTGGACACCCTGCGCAACCGCGAGGGCGAGTACGACCCCGTGGTGCTGGCCGCGTTCACGGACCTCCTGGGCGACGCCGGCCGCCGCCGCGAGGTGCGCGAGGTGACCCTGGCCCAGGTGCGTCAGGGCATGGTCTTCATCGAGGACGTGCGCACCAAGACCGGCGCCCTGCTGGTGGCCCGCGGGTTCGTGGTCACGCCCGGCTTCCTGCAGAAGGCCCGGAACTTCGCCAAGGATCTGGTGCCCGGCATGCTCAAGGTGCTGGTGCGGGTGGAGCAGGAGGCGGAGCAGCCGGAGCCGGCGACCGCGGGAGGCGACCGATGAGCGCCATGCCCGTGATCCTGCTGGTGGACGACGAGCCCCACGTGCGGGCCGGACTGCGCACGGTGCTGCGGCGCCGGCGCCGCGACTGGGGCGTGCTGGAGGCCGAGGGCCCCGACGCCGCCGAGGCCCTGCTGGACGTCGCCGCCGCCGATGCCGTGATCACCGACATCACCATGCCCGGCCGCGACGGTCTGGACCTCCTGCGCTCCCTGCGCGCCCGTCCCGACACCGCCGACCTGCCCGTGGTGGTCCTCACGGGCCTGGCCACGCCGGACCTGAAGCGGCGCTGCCTGGAGCTGGGCGCCACCGACTTCCTCGACAAGCCCGCCGACCCCGACGAACTGGTGGCCCGCATGGACAACATGCTGCGCCTCAAGGCCTACCAGGACGCCATGAAGGCGCAGAACGCGGCGCTGGAGCGCATGGTGGAGGCCCGCACGGCCCAGCTCCGCGAGGCCAACCTGGAGCTGATCTGGCGCCTGGCCCACGCCGCCGAGGCCCGCGACAACGACACGGGCCAGCACGTGCTGCGCGTGGGGCTCTACAGCCGCGCCGTCGGGGCCGCCCTGGGTCTGGGCGAGCCCATCCTCAACCTGCTGCAGCACGCGGCCCTGCTCCACGACGTGGGCAAGATCGCCGTGCCCGACGCCGTGCTCAACAAACCCGGGCTGCTCACCCCCGACGAGCGCCGGATCATCGAGCGGCACTGCGGCCAGGGCCACGACATCCTCACGCGCACCACGCCCAGCCTCCTGCCCCTGAGCGGTCTGGGCACCGACGCGGCGGAGAACCCCTTCCTGCGCATGGCGAGCAACATCGCCCTCTGCCACCACGAACGCTGGGACGGCTCCGGCTACCCCCACGGCCTGGCCGGAGAGGACATCCCGCTGGAGGCGCGCATCGTGGCCGTGGCCGACGTCTTCGACGCCCTCACCTCGGACCGCGTCTACCGCGACGCGGTGGTCCTAGACGAGGCCCTGGACACCATGGCCCAGTGCCGGGGGCATCATTTCGACCCCGCGGTCTACGACGCCTTCGCCGACAGCCGCGTGGAGATCCTGGCCATCCACGCCTGCCACGCGGATGCCGTGATCACGCTCTGACCCGCCTTTCCTCCTTGCGGAATCGTCGGAATGTGCTATCTTTTCCCTCATGGCTCGGCAACCATGCCGGGCCATTTTCTGGTGACGGCGTCCTTTCTGCCGATCATGGCACCGGGGATGGCTCACCCGCTCCAAGGAAGTGTTTCTTGAAGAAGATCTATGTGGGGAACCTGAACTATCGCACCGACGACCACGGCCTGAACAACCTCTTCGCCGAGTTCGGCGAGGTGGTGAGCGCCAAGGTCATCATGGACCGCGACACCAACCGCTCCAAGGGCTTCGGCTTCGTGGAGATGTCCGATGACGCGGCCGCCATGAAGGCCATCGACGCCATGAACGGCAAGGAAATCGACGGCCGCGCCCTGAACGTGAACGAGGCGCGCCCGCGCGAGCCCCGCAGCAACGGACCTCGCTGGTAAGTCCAGCCGCCGGGCCCCCGGGCCCGACGCATGAGATTCCGGACGGCCCCGCTCTCCCGCAGAGCGGGGCCGTTTCTTCTCCCCCCTCCCGAGGAGGACGCCATGACCGCCGACGCTCCCCTGCTCGCCTACGACGACAGCGCCGACCGGGTCCCCGTGCTGTGGATCCACGGCTATCCTCTGAGCTCCCTGCTGTGGGGGATCCAATCCGTGGAGCTGGCCGACATCGCCCGCCAGATCGCGCCGGACCTGCGCGGCCACGGGCGCACCGCCCCCACGCCCCCGCCCTGCACGGTGGCGCAGTACGCCGACGACTGCATCCGCGTCCTGGACCACGCGGGCGTGACCGGCCCCGTGGTGGTGGGCGGGCTGTCCATGGGCGGCTACGTGGCGTTGGAGATCGGCCGCCGCCACCCCGAGCGCGTGGCCGGCCTGATCCTGGCGGCCACCCGGGCGGGCGCCGACTCGGCCGAGGGCCGCGCCGGCCGCGACCAGGCCGCGCAGACGGCGCGCACCGACGGCGTGGCGGCCGTGGTGGAGGGCATGCTGCCCAAGCTCTTCGCGCCGGCCAATCTGGAGGCCCAGCCCGAGCTCGTGGACTTCGTGCGCGCCATGATGCTGGAGACCACGCTGGACGGCATGGTGGGGGCGTTGGCGGCCATGCGCGACCGCCCGGACTCCGTGGACGACCTGCCCGGCTTCGACGTGCCGGCCCTGGTGATCCACGGCGCCGAGGACCGGCTCATTCCGGTGGCCGAGGCCGAGCTCACGGCCTCCCGCCTGCCCGACGCGCAGCTCGTGGTCATCCCCGGCGCCGGCCACCTGCCCAACCTGGAGCAGCCGGAGGCGTTCAACGCCGCGGTGCGCACGTTCCTGGAGTCGTTCTACGAGGACGACGAGCAATAGCGGAGCGTACCTGCCGCATGGCAGGTTCCCTCTCCGGGTCGGAGGCATGAGGAAACGGGCCGCCCCTGATGGAGCGGCCCGTTCGATCTGGTACCCCCTACGGGACTCGAACCCGTGTTACCGCCGTGAGAGGGCGGCGTCCTAGGCCACTAGACGAAGGGGGCCCGTTCTGAAGGCGCAGCCCGTCAGGCCGCGCGATTGCCATGGTTGCCCGGGAAGGATTCGAACCCTCATCGACTGATCCAGAGTCAGCTGTCCTGCCGTTGGACGACCGGGCAATCGGAGGGGGAATATAGATCACCCTCCGGACGAATGCAAGGAATCGGGTGGAATTTCCGCCACCCCTTCCAGGTGCCGTTTCAGCAGCGTATGGACCGCTTCCGGGCCGTTCAGATCCGACGGATAGACCCGCCAGGTGGACGGGATCAGCAGGAAGGGCTCGTTCTGCGGACCGCCCACGCCGCCGTGGGTCCCCACCTGCTCTTCGAAGGTCACCTCGCGGCGCTCGGAGAGCCGGTCGGCCAGGATCACCAGGTCGCCGGCGGTGTCCAGGGCCGCCAGACGGGCCAGCTCGCGGCTCCAGAGATGGCGGTCCCCGTAGACGGCCATGGGGTCGGTCTCCCCCACCACCTGGCCCGTGGCCAGATGCCGCACGCCGGCGCGGCCCACCGCCAGGGGACGGCCGTCGCGGTCCCGCCCCGCCACCACCGCGATGCCCGGCGTGCTCACCAGCCCTTCCACCAGACCGGGATACAGGGTGCGCACCTCCTCCAGGCCCAAGGGCCGCGGCGCCCGCCGCTGGTACAGGTGGGCCAGACCGCCGGACACGCACACGATGAGGTGGTCGTCCTCCGCCGCCGGCGGCGGCAGCGCCCGCGGCCCGGCCGCGCGCAGGCGCGCCAGGGTGCGGTAGCTGCGGCGCGACAGCCAGGAGACCTGATCCGGGTCCGTGTCCAGCTCCTCCAGCAGGCCGTCCACGTAGGCCGCTTCCGTGTCGTCCAGGCGCCAGACCGGCACCGTGCGCCCGCAGAGCTCGTCCACCAGGTCCTCCAGGGTGCGTCCCGCCACCACGCGGAAAGGCACGCAGGCGCTCTGGCCGTGGTCCGACAGCAGAACCAGGTCGTAGTCCAGGGGCGCGCGCTGGAGCTGGCGGCGCAGGCGTTGCAGCTTGCGGTCGAAGCCGGTGAGGGTGGCCAAGGCCTCCCCTGCATCGGGGCCGGCATGGTGCGCCACCTCGTCGTAGCCCACGAAGTTGGAGTAGATCACCGGCACGCCCCGGGCCACGTCCTGCTCCAGCCAGAAGAAGGCCGTCTCGCGCAGGAAGGCGTTGCCCACGGCGCGGGCGGCGGCGTCGCGCAGGGAGCGGCGGATCACCCGCTTGCGGGGTTGGAAGCGGGAGATCACGGTCCAGACCAGGGCCGAGAGGAACTCCCAGCCGGTGCTCAGCACCGCCGAGGAGTAGGCCCAGGGGTTGAGCCAGAAGAGGTTCACATCGGCGCGCTCGCCGCCGGCCGGGTCCACGCGCGCGCCCTTCATGGCGCTCAGGGTGAGCAGCTTCTTCTCGGCGCCGCCGCCCAGCAGGCTGTTGATGCAGGAGCCGCCGGCCAGCAGGCCCGTGCGTCCGTCGGCCACGGTGCTTTCCAGCACGCGCAGGTCCGACGGCGAGCTCGCGGCGCGCACGCGGTCCTCGGCGCGGTCGTACCAGCGGTAGCCGGGCACCGCGCCGCGGGTGCCGTAGAACAGGCCGCTCTGCACCACCGGCGTGTTCGAGGGCACGCCCGCCTGCCAGCGGCGCAGGCGGTGGGTGCCCAGGCCCATCATGGCCGACAGGGCCGGCATGCGGCCGCGGCGCACGGCGCGCACCAGGCTGCGCCAGGCCAGGCCGTCCACCTGCAGGATGATCAGGCCCCGGCGCACGCCGGGCGCCGGGCGGGGACCGTAGCGGGTCCCCACCCGCTTGAGGATGGTCTGGAAGAAGGGATAGACCTCGTCGATGCCGAGCCGGCTGGAGACCGCCGTGTTGATCACGGTGAAGAGGATCAGGCCCAGGAAGGCGTCGCCCAGGCTCTCCACATGGAACGCCGGCTGCAGGTCCGCGACCAGATAGAGGATCAGACCGTTGAACAGCAGCGTGGGCAGACCCAGGGCGGCGGCGTTCAGCGGCAGGGTGGCCAGCACCAGCAGGGGGCGCAGCAGGAGGATGCCCAGGGAGAACCAGACCGGCAGCAGCACGGCCGCGATCCACCAGCGCGGATCCCCCGTGTCGAACCACAGGCCGGGCACCAGCGCGGCGGCCAGGGCCAGGGAGGCCGCGTTCACGCCCCAGACCAGCAGGTAGCGTACGACGATCCGCCAGATCAGGACCCGCTCCCCTCGTCCGCCTCCCTGCCGCCTCAGGCGCCGGCGGCGCGCAGCCGCGCCACCACGCGCGGCCCGCCGATGAGCTCCATGACCTCCCACATGCCCGCGCTGCGGGTCTGACCCGTGAGCGCCACGCGGCAGGGGTGGATGAGCTCGCCCGCGGTCGCGCCCAGGGCCTCGGCCTCGGCGCGCACCGCCTCCTCGTAGACATCCTGACCCAGGGGCGCGCCGGACGCCAGCGCCGGTTCCAGGCGGGCGGCCAGGCCGCTCAGGCGCGCGCGCACGTCGTCGCCGGCCAGGTGCTCGGCCACGGCCTCGTCGTCGCGCGGGAAGTCCTCGGTGAAGAAGAAGCCGATCTGCTCGGGCACGCGGCGCAGGTCGCTGAAGCGGCCGCCCAGGAGCTTGAGCACCTGGCCCAGGTAGTCGCGCGTGTCCTTGGCGGGCACGGACCAGGCGGGGTCCAGGGCCCAGCCGCGCTCGGCCAGCATGGGCTCGGCCAGGGCCAGGCGCTCCGG
This sequence comes from Candidatus Krumholzibacteriia bacterium, assembly GCA_035447065.1. Classification (GTDB taxonomy): domain Bacteria; phylum Krumholzibacteriota; class Krumholzibacteriia; order LZORAL124-64-63; family LZORAL124-64-63; genus CALEMW01. The sequence continues at coordinate 124,317 of DAOTGJ010000001.1, read as the reverse complement.
CGGACCCAGGCGCTTGAGGTGCTGGGCGTTGATGTGGTTGAGCTTGTCGTAGTCGAAGGCCGCCGGCGAGGAGTTCACCTTCTTCAGGCTGAACTTCTTGATGAGCTCCGAGCGGGCGAAGACCTCGTCGCCCGAACCGCCCGCCGACCAGCCCAGCAGGGCCAGGTAGTTGACCATGGCGTCGGGCAGGTAGCCCTCGCCCGCGAACTCCTCCACGCTGGTGGCGCCGTGCCGCTTGCTCAGCCGCTTGCGGTCCTGGCCCAGGATCATGGGCATGTGGCCGAACTTGGGGGGCTTCCAGCCCAGGGCCTCGTACACGGCGATCTGGAACGGCGTGTTGCTCACGTGGTCGTCGCCGCGCAGGCAGTGGGTGATGCCCATGAGGTGGTCGTCCACCACCACGGCGAAGTTGTAGGTGGGGAAGCCGTCGGTCTTCTGCACCACGCGGTCGACGAGGGTGCTGTTGGGGAACTCGCGCTTGTCGTAGACGATGTCGAACCACACGGTGCTGCCCTCGTCCGGCGTGCGCAGACGCCAGCTCGGCACGCGCCCCTCGGCCTCGAAGGCGGCGCGCTGCGCGGCGGTGAGCTCGCGGCAGTGGCCGTCGTAACCGGCGATGGCCTCCTCGCCCCTGGCCACGTTGCGCGCGGCCGTCTCCTCGCTGGTGCAGTAGCAGGGGTAGATGCGTCCGTCGGCGCGCAGCGCGTCCAGCTGCTCGCGGTAGATGTCCAGACGCTCCGACTGCAGGTACGGCCCGTTGGGGCCGCCCACGCCCGGGCCCTCGTCCCAGTCCAGACCCAGCCACTCCATGCCGCGCAGGATGGCGGCGTAGGAGGCCTCCGTGCTGCGCTCCTGGTCCGTGTCCTCGATGCGCAGGATGAACGCGCCGCCGGTCTTGCGGGCGTACAGCCAGTTGAACAGGGCGGTGCGCGCGCCCCCCACGTGCAGGTAGCCGGTGGGGCTGGGCGCGAAGCGGACGCGGATGTCGTCGCTCATGGGCGGGTCACTCTCCGTGGGTGGCGCCCGCCGGCGGCGGCTGGGCGGGGTTGCGCTGCTGCACGGCGTCGCCCAGGGGCTCGCCGATCTCGCGGGGATCCAGGGATGCGGTCAGGTCCGCCAGGCCCTCGCCGTAGAGGCTGCGGCAGGCGGAGTCGGGGTCCGCGCCGTCGCGCACGGACTGGAGCAGGGCGCTCAGGGTGGCCACGCCGCCCCGGTGCTCCACCAGGTGCCAGACCATGAGGAAGGCGTTGTAGCGGGCGCGGCGGAAGGCGAAGCGGTCGGCCTCGTCGTCGGCCAGGGGCGGCGCGGCGAGGACGGCGTCGGTCTCGGCGGGCGACTGCAGGACCGGCATGCCGGCCAGCCGCATCTGCGCCGTGTAGTTCACCAGGTGCACGCCCATCTCCGCGAACCAGGAGGCGGTGCCGTCGCGCAGCCACAGGGGCAGACGACCTCCGACCTCCCGCTCCAGCGTCCAGCGCGCGATCATGTCCCACGCCGCGTGGCCGATGAGCGTGCGCCGCGCCAGGATGCCCACCGGCTGCACCACGCAGGTGTCGCCCTCCAGATCGTACATGCGCCACATGCCCAGACCCGTGCGGGCGGTGTAGGCCTCCGTGTCGTCGGGGCTGACGATGCGCAGGCGCTCCGGCGGCGTGAGCTGCAGGACCCGGGCCAGGTCGCGCTCCGCCATCTCGCACAGTCCCAGGAACGGCGCCACGTAGCAGGGCGCCGCGTCCGCCTTGTAGGCCAGCTCGTAGCGGCCCAGGCGCAGCAGGCCCGGCTCCACCGTCAGGTCCGGCCGCTCCTTGCTCACGATGCCCGAGCACAGCGAACCCAGTCCGTACTCGCGGCCGTCGGCGTCGCGCGGGGCCGCGTAGCCCGGCCAGAAGTAGCGGTGCTGGTGGTCCGGAAAGCCGTGCGCGGCCAGCTCCTCCGCGGAGAAGCGGGGGAACGGGCCGTCGGGATCCAGCTCCGGCAGCAGGGCGGGGTGGCCCGGGACGGCGGGCTCGCCGGCCAGGGCCGCGGCGGCGTACAGGAGCACGGGCAGCAGCAGGGACGGGTGTCGGCTCACGGTCACTTCCCCTTTGCGGCGAGCTCCTTGCTCACCTTGAAGCACTCGGCGGCCTCGCTCTTCTCGCCCAGGGCGTTGAGCGCCACGCCCAGGTTGTTCCAGGCGGCGGAGGTCTCCTCCTGCTCGATGGCCAGCTCGTAGGCCTCCACGGCCTCCTCGTTGCGGCCCAGGGCCCCCAGGGCGATGCCGCGGTTGAAGTGCACGCGGTAGGTGTCGCCCTCCAGACCCTGCAGGACGTCCAGGTCCGCCAGGGCGGCCGCGTGGCTGCGGATCTTCATCTCGGCCAGGATCATGTTGTACCAGGCCTTGGTGTTGGTGGGATCCCCCTCCAACGAGCGGCGGTACGACGCCACGGCCGCCTCGTGGTCGTCGGCGCGCGCGTGGCAGTAGCCGGCTTGGAAGGCGGCCTTGGGATCGGCCTCCAGGGCCACGGAGCGGTCGAAGGCCCGGGCCGCTTCGGCGTAGCGGTCCGTGCGGCGCAGGGCCGTGCCCAGGGCGCGCCAGGCCGGCGCCAGATCCGGCGACGCCTGGACCACGCGCCGCAGCGGCGCCACGGACAGGCTCCACTCGTCCTCGCGCTGCAGGCTGATGGCGTAGTTGTAGAGGAGCTCCGGCGGCGTGTTGGGGTCCGACGCCACGGCGCCCATGAAGCGGCGCGCGGCGGCCGTGTCGCCCAGCACCATGTGGAGCTGGCCGATCTTGGCGGCCAGGCCCTCCTGGCCGGGATCCAGCTCGTAGGCCTTCTCGTAGGCGTCCAGGGCGTCGCGGGTGCGGCGCTCGGCCTCGGCGATGCGGGCCTTGGTGATCCAGCCGCCGGGCCGCTCCGGGGCCTCGGTCACGGCGCGCTGGGCCAGCACCTTGGCCTTCATGGGCTGTCCGGCGTCCAGCCAGGCCGTGGCCAGCAGGGTGAGCAGCTCGTCGTGGTGGGGGGCGGCCTCCAGGGCGCGCTCGTACACGGCGGCGGCCTCGGCCGGGCGGCCGGCCTCGCTCAGCAGACGGGCGTTCTCCGTCCAGAGGGCCAGCCGGCGGTCCACCAGGTAGGCCGACGCGCGGCTGAAGGCGTCCACGGGCTCGCCGCCCACCGCGGCCACCTGCCGCGCGGCCCCGTCGGCGTAGCGGTCCAGAAGCTGCTCCAGCTCCGCGGACCGGTCCTGGGCGTCGAGCAGACGGGCGGCCTGGGCGGCGGTCAGGGCGGTGATCTCGTCGTAGCCGCCGGCGGCGTCCAGGGCCTGCATGTAGGAGGCCAGGGCCTGGGCGTCGTCGCCGGCGCGGCGCCAGGCGTCGCCGATGAGCAGGCCGGCGTCGCGGCCTCCGGCCTCGTCCAGCCGACCGTAGGCCTGGAACTCCATGACGGCCATCTGGGTCTGACCCAGGTTGGACAGGGCCAGGCCCAGGTTCTTGTGGTTGCCCGCCTTGCGCGGCGCGAGCTGCACGGCGTTGAGGAAGGCGTCGCGGGCCTCGGACCAGGCCTCCTTCTCGGCGAAGAGCACGCCCAGGGTGTTGTAGAGGTCGGCGTTGCGGGAGTTCATGGCCAGCAGGCGGTTGACCGCGGCGATCTTCTCGTCCACGGGCAGGTCCGACGCCAGGATCTCGTCGGGGCCCAGCACCACGTCCTCGGCGGGCGCGTCGGCGGGCTGGGCGGCGGCGGCGCCGGCCAGCAGCAGGAGCAGGCCCAGCAGCAGGGCGGCTCCCGACGACGGCGGCGCGAAACGTCGAATCCTCAAGGCGTTCTCCTTCCCGCAAGTCGGCACGGACGGACGGATCATGATAGTGGCCGTCGCTGGGGGTGTCCAGTTCCCCCACGGGCGGCGGGCTTGACCCGGGGCGTCCGTCCATGTTCCTTGTCGCCCATGATCAGCATCGTCCTGTTCGGCACCGGGGGCGCGGTCCCCACGCCCGACCGGTCCCCGTCGGCCTCCTGGCTCACGCTGGACGGCCGCTCTCTCCTGCTGGACCCGGGTCCGGGCGCCCTGGCGCGCCTGGTGGCCTCGCCCCACGGTCCGGACAGCCTGGACGCCGTGGATGCGGTGCTGTTCACCCATCTCCATCCCGACCACTGCGCGGATCTGCTGCCCCTGCTCTTCGCGCTGCGCCTGCGCAGCCTGACGTCGGAGCGGGACCTGCAGCTCATCGGCCCCCGCGGCCTGGCCGCCTATGTGGAAGGGCTGCGCGGCCTCTACGGCGAGTGGGCCGAGCCGCGTCGGCGCCGGCTGGAGGTCCTGGAGCTGGCGCCGGGCCAGGGCCTGTCCACTTCTTCGGACACCGACGGCGGCTGGACGGTCACATCGGCGGACGACGCGCCGGTGCGCGCCTTCCGCGCCGCCCACTTCGAGGACCGCTTCAGCGTCTGGAACCTGGGCTACCGCCTGCGCGACGCCTCCGGTCATACGCTCGCGCTCAGCGGAGATTCCGGACCGTGCGCGGAGCTGGCCGCCGCGGCCCGCGGCGCCGACCTCCTGGTGGTGGAGTGCTCCCTGCCCTCAGGCCGCGAGCTGGAAGGCCACCTGACCCCGGAGCAGGTGGCGGCGCTCTGCCTGGAAACCGAACCGGCCTCCGTGGTGTTGACCCACCTTCCGCCCGGCGAGGCCGGCGCGGAGGCCGCGGCCCTGGTGCGCGCGGCCTGGTCCGGACCCGTGACCCCCGCCCGCGACGGGGATCTGTTCGCCGTCCCCATCCCCCTGCGCGAGGAACGCCCATGAACCGCATCCTGTGCTGCCTGCTGCTGCTGTCCCTGGCCCTGCCCGCCGCGGCCCAGGCTCCCGTGGAGCGCACCAGCGACTACGACCTGGTCCTCATCCACGGCCTGGGCGGCAACGCCACCATCTGGGAGGACACGATCCCGCTGCTGAAGCTGGTCTTCAACGTGTGGACCTTCGAGCTGCCCGGCCACGGCACCACGCCGCCCATCGCCGACGCCACCATCGAGACGGTGAGCCAGGAGCTGGAGGACTACATCGCGGAGCACGGGATCCGGCGGCCCACGCTGGTGGGCCACGGCATGGGCGGGCTGGTGGCCCTGCGCTACGCCTTCGACCGTCCCGACGCCGTGAACCGCGTGGCGCTCATCGACTGCGCCCCCAAGCAGCTCGCCACCGACGAGCAGAAGGCCGCCGTGGCGGACCAGCTGGTGCGCAACTACGACCGCTTCGTGGCCGGCTACTACCTGAACATGAGCCCGCGCGAAGAGGTGAACCAGAAGGCCGTGGACATGGCCCTGCGCACGGACCAGGTGACGTTCCAGCAGCTCCTGCTGAGCAGCTTCGATTTCGACGTGACCGAGGAGCTCAAGCAGCAGTCCATCCCCATCCTGCTGATCGGCAGCGCCATGCTCTTCCCGGATCCGGCCCATGCGCGCCGCGCCATGGAGCTCATGGGCTTCGGCGACGCCCGCGCCATCACCTACAAGACGATGCCGGAAGTGGGGCATTACATGATGATCGAGCAGCCGGGGTACCTGGCCAGCACCATCATCGCCTTCGCCGGCCTCAAGAACTGAGCGGGTCTCCGCACGCCGCCGGGATCGGGCCGTGCCGTCCCGGCGAAGATGTCGTATCATGAGACGTCGTTTCGGTTCCGGACCCCCGTTCCCTCGCGAGGACGAGCCCGACTCCATGCCTAGCCGTCTGCACCGCATCGCCCCGGCGGCCGCCCTCTGCGCGGTCCTCGTCGGAGTGCCCCAGGCCGCGCTGGCCTACATCGGCCCCGGCGCCGGTTTCGCCCTGGGCGGATCCATCCTCTTCGGCGTGGCCGGGGTGCTGGTGGCGCTGGGAGCGCTGCTGCTGTGGCCCCTGCGCACGCTCCTCCGCTGGCTGCGCAGCCGGCGGCGCCTGGGCAAGGCGCGGGCGCGTCGCGTGATCGTGCTGGGGCTGGACGGACTGGACCCGGGCCTGATCAAGGAAGGCTTCCGCGAGGGGCGCCTCCCCCACTTCCGGGCCCTCAAGGAGCGCGGCGGCTTCCGCCCCCTGGCCACCGTGTGGCCGGCCATGAGCCCGGTGGCGTGGAGCGGCTTCGCCACCGGCACCGACGCCGGCAAGCACAACATCTTCGACTTCCTCCAGCGCGACCTGCGCACCTACCTGCCCATCCTCTCGTCCACGAAGATCGAGGGCGGCGGCCGCGTGCTGCGGCTGGGGCCGTTCCGCCTGCCGCTGGGCAAGCCGCGCATCGAGCTGCTGCGGCGCAGCAAGGCCTTCTGGCAGGTGCTGGGCGAGAACGGCGTGAAGAGCACGGTGCTGCGCGTGCCCATCACCTTCCCGCCGGAGAAGGTGGACGGGCAGATGCTGTCGGCCATGTGCGTGCCGGACCTGCGCGGCACCCAGGGCACCTTCAGCTTCTTCACCGCCGGCGAGGTGCAGGGCGGCGTGGACGGGGCGAGCGCGGGCGTGGCGCCGGTGTCGGACGAGGAGACCATCGGCGGCGTGCGCAACCGTCTGGAGCGCCACGGCGCGGGCTACCGCGGCCGGCTGGTGGGACCGGAGGATCCCGACGGCAAGCTCATGACGCTGCCCGTGGACGTGACCGTGGACGCGGCCGCCAAGCGCGCGGTGTTCCGCGTGGACGGACGGGAGTTCGTGCTGGGCCCCGAGGAGAACTCGGAGTGGATCGGCATGACGTTCCGGGCGGGGCCGGGCGTGAAGGCCCAGGGCATCGCCAAGTTCCGGGTGATCAGCTTCGACGACCCCTTCGGCTTCTACGTGACGCCCATCCACATCGACCCGGAATCGCCGGCCATGGCCATCAGCCATCCGGCGCACTACGCCATCGCCCTGGCCAAGCTGCAGGGCAAGTTCGCCACGCTGGGCCTGGCGGAGGACACCTGGGCGCTGAACGAGCGCGTGCTGGACGAGCAGGGCTTCCTGGATCAGGCCTACCAGATCCACGAGGAGCGCAAGACCCAGTTCTTCCACGTGCTGGACCGCCAGCGCACGGGCTCCATCTCCGTGGTCTTCGACGCCACGGACCGCATCCAGCACATGTTCTTCCGCTACCTGGACCCGCGGCATCCGGCCAACGCGGGCAAGGACACGGAGAAGCACCGCCACGCCATCCGCGACCTCTACGACCGCGCCGACGCGCTGGTGGGCGAGACCGTGGCCAGGCTGCGCAAGGGCGACGTGCTCTTCGTGATCTCGGACCACGGGTTCAAGACCTTCCAGCGCGGCGTGAACCTGAACACGTGGCTGCGCGAACACGGCTACCTGTTCCTGCAGAGCGATCCCGCCGCCGGGCCCCTGCCGGTGCTGCCCGCGGACTTCAAGGCCGAGCCCGCGCAGATCGACTGGTCGCGCACCCGCGCCTACGTGAGCGGCCTGGGCGGCTTCTACCTGAACCTTCAGGGCCGCGAGGCCAGGGGCATCGTGACGCCGGAGGCGGCGCCGGCCCTGCTGGAGGAGCTGGCCGCCGCGCTGCGCCCCCTGCGCGATCCGGACCGCGGCTGCGCCTGCGTGAACGCCGTGTGGCTGGCGCCGGAGGTGTACCGCGGGCCGTACACGGGCAACGCGGCGGATCTGGTCATCGGCTTCAAGCCCGGCTACCGCACGGGCTGGGACGCCGCGGTGGGCCGCGTGGGAGGCCGCACCTTCGAGGACAACACGCGGAGCTGGTCCGGCGACCACTGCAACGATCCCCGCGTGGTGCCCGGCATCCTGTTCAGCAGCGTGCCGTTCGCGGAGCGGCAGCCGGCGCTGATCGACCTGGCCCCCACCATCCTGGACCTGTTCGGCATCGCGCGGCCCGCGTGGATGACCGGCCGCAGCTTCCTGCCCCGGGAGGGATCGCGATGATGCGCCGCGGCGCCTTGCTGCTCTTGCTCCTGCTTCTGGCCGCGGACGCCGTCGCCGCGCCGCAGCCCAAGGTGCTCGTCATCGGTTTCGACGGCATGGATCCGGACCTGCTGCGCGAACGCGTGGACCGCGGCGAACTGCCCGCCTTCGCGCGGCTGCTGGAACGCGGCGAGCTGCGCGAGCTGGGCACGGCCGTGCCGCCCCAGTCGCCGGTGGCCTGGTCCAACTTCATCACGGGCATGGACCCGGGCGGCCACGGCATCTTCGACTTCATCCACCGCAACCCCGCGGACATGACGCCCTTCCTGTCGGCCGCCCAGGCCATGGCCCCCCAGCGCTGGTGGAAGGTGGGCGGCTGGAAGTTCCCCCGCGGCGACGCCGGCGGCGTGGAGAACCTGCGCGACGGCACCTCGTTCTGGGAGCTGCTGGCCGAGGCGGGCGTGGACGTGACCATCTTCAAGGTGCCGTCCAACTTCCCGCCGGTGGAGGCCGACGTGCGCTCGCTCAGCGGCATGGGCACCCCGGACGTGCTGGGCACCTACGGCATCTTCACGTACTTCACGGACGATCCCCCCAACGTGACCGACCTCAGCGGCGGCCGCCTGGTGCCGGTGTACCTGGACGACGGCGTGATGGAAGCGGAGATCCACGGCCCGGTGAACGCCTACCGCGAGGGCGACCCGGAGTCGTCGGTGCCCTTCCGCGTGGCGGTGGACCGCGAGCACGGCGGCGCCGTGGTGGAGGTCGCCGGCCGTTCGCTGCTGCTGCGCGAGGGCGAGTGGAGCGAGTGGGTCACCCTGGACTTCGAGCTGGTGCCGCTGCTCAAGTCCGTGTCGGGCGTGTGCCGCTTCTACCTCATGGAGACCTCGCCGGCGTTCCGGCTCTACGTGACGCCGGTGAACATCGATCCGGCCAAGCCGGAGATGCCCATCAGCACGCCGTCCGGCTGGTCCGCCGAGCTGGCGCGGGACCTGGGCCCCTACTACACCCAGGGCATGCCCGACGACACCAAGGCCCTGGAGGAGGGCGTCTTCAGCGACGCCGACTACGTGAGCCAGAGCTCGCAGGTCTTCGAGGAGCGCTACCGCCAGTTCGCCCACGAGCTGGAGCATTTCGCCGCCCACGACGACGGCTTCCTCTTCTTCTACTTCAACAGCCCGGACCAGACCTGCCACACGTTCTGGCGCACCATGGACCACGACCACCCGCGCCACGACGACGAGGCGGCCACCTTCGAGGGCCGCATCGACGAGATCTACCGCGACTGCGACCGCGCCCTGGCCCTGGCCCTGGACCGCCTCAGCGACGACACCCTGATCATCGTCATGAGCGACCACGGCTTCGCGCCGTACTACCGCTCCTTCCACGTGAACCGCTGGCTGTACGAGCACGGCTACCTGAGCCTGCAGCCGGGCGTGGCGCCGGAGGACGTCTCGTACCTGTCGGGCATCGACTGGCGGGACACCGTGGCCTACGCCATCGGGATCAACGGGCTTTACCTCAACCTGCGCGGGCGGGAGAAGCGCGGCATCGTCAACCCGGGCGAGGACCGCGAGGAGCTGCTGCAGGAGCTGGTGCGGGAGCTGGAGGCCGTGGTGGATCCGGAGACCGGGCAGCGCGCCGTCAAGTACGCCTACCGCACCGACGAGATCTACCACGGGCCGCACCTCGCGGACGCGCCGGACATCAACATCGGCTATTTCCGCGGCTACCGCGGCTCCAACGAGAGCGCCCTGGGCGAGGTGCCGCCCACGGTCTTCGCCGACAACATGATGAAGTGGAGCGGCGACCACTGCATGGCCGCCGACGAGGTGCCGGGCATCATCATCAGCAGCCGCCCCGTGCTCAAGGCGGACCCGGAGCTGCTGGACCTGGCGCCCACCTTCCTGGAGCTCTACGGCCTGGAGCCGCTGCCGGAGATGCGCGGTTCCTCCATCTATCGAGAGGGGAAGTGATGTTCGGACCCAAGGTCAAGGTGGACAAGGATCTCATGGTGAAGATCCAGAAGTACGCGGGCATCGCCGGCTACAGCTCGCCGGAGGAGTTCGTGCGGCACGTGCTGGAGAAGGAGATCGCCAAGTTCGAGGAAGGCGGCGGCTCCGAGGACGAGATCCGCAAGCGCATGCAGGGCCTGGGCTACATCTCGTAGGAGATCCATGGGTGCGGCCAAGCTGGTGAACCGCTTCTTCGATCTGCTCTGGGCCCCGTTCGGCGGCCACGGCTGGCTCGCGCTCGCCGTGGTGTCGGCCCTGACCGGGATCCTCCTGCTGTGGCTGTTCAAGCTGGTCACGCCGCAGGCGCGCCTGGCCGCCGCGCGCCGCCGCCTGCTGGGCCACCTCTACGAGATGGGCCTCTACCAGGACGATCTGCCCACCCTCATGCGCGTGCAGGGCGCCCTGGCCTTGGCCAACCTGCGCTACGTGACCCTCACCCTGCCGGCCCTGCTGGTGCTGCTGCCGCCGGCGGCCCTGGTCCTGGTGCATCTGGAGGCCCGCTACCAGCATCCCGCCCTCGTGCCGGGCGAGACCGTGCTGGTGCGCGCGCACGTGGATCCCGGCCGGCCCGGACTTGTGGACGCCCTGCGCCTGGATCCCGGCGCAGGGCTGGCCCTGGACGCGCCGCCCGTGCGCGACGCCGCGGGCTCCGCGGTCTGGTGGCGGCTGCGCGTGGAATCGCCCGGCCGTCACGAGGTGACCCTCTCCGACGGCGCCTCCGGCCGCTGGACCAAGGCCGTGAAGGCCGACGCCGGCGTGCGTCCCGCCTCCCTGCGCCGCGAACGCGGCGGCGCGTGGCGGGCGCTGATCGACCCCGCCGAACCGCCCCTGCCAGCAGACGGCCCGCTCGCCGCGGTGGAGCTGCGCACGGCGCCGGAGCCCGACTGGTTCGCCCAGCGGTGGTTCTGGGGCTTCTGCGTCTTCTCCGTGGCGGGGGGATTGGCCGTGAAGCGCTGGTTGAAGGTGGAGCTCTAGCCCCTAGAAGCCCGCCGCGGCCGCGGTGCGGACGATCCTGATCCCGATGTAGTTGGTGCCCAGGCTGGCCTGCCGCGAACTCCGGTTGGAGGAGCGGCAGTTGAGCGCCTTGTTCAGGGTGCCGTTGGCCGACGTGCCGCCGCGGGTGGTGCGGTAGCTGCCCGTGATGGTCACCACGGGGTCGAACACGGTTCCGCTCTCGTAGCGGGGCGTGCTCACGTCGTTGACCCACTCGAAGAGATTCCCGTGCATGTCGTAGAGGCCCCAGTCGTTGGGCAGGAGCTGCGCCACGGGATGCGGCCGGATCTCCGAGTTCCCGCAGTACCAGCCGTAGTCCATCAGCACCGGCTCCTGGCACTCCTCGTTGGTGCCGTACCCCCCGCAGAACGACATCACCACGTCCGGGTTGGCGCGGCAGGCGTACTCCCACTCCGCCTCGGTGGGCAGGCGGTAGCCCGCGGCGCCGTAGGGGTCGTTGCCGTTGCAGAGCCAGTCGGCGCCGTAGCTGCGGGGCAGGCCCTCGTAGTCGTTCATGAGGTCGCAGAAACGGGCGGCGCCGTACCAGGAGAAGGCCACCGCGGGATGATCCGGCTGCAGGCCCCAGCCGGCGTCGCGCAGGCGGAAGGTCCCGTCGGAGAACTCGAACTCGCAGGTGGCCACCTGCAGGTTCACCAGGGTGAGGCCCACGTCGTCGGAAGGACGCACGGCGAGGCCGTCGCAGGTCAGGGTGCCCTGGTCGTAGCCCCACTGGAGCAGGGCCACGGCCTGGGCGTTGGTCAGCTCGGTGACGGCCACCTCGAAGTCCCGCGTGAGGATGACCTGGTGCTGCGGGAACTCGTCCACCTCGAAGCCCAGGGAATCCGTGTGGCAACCCATGAGGTAGAGGCCCGCGGGCGCGGTGTTGCGCGCCGGCGTGGGCAGGAAGTCCACGGCGTGGGTGAGGTCCGTGCCCGAGGTCAGCACGACGTCCACCGGCCTGGGCGTGAGCCAGCCGGAGGCCGGCGTCCAGGTCACGGTGTACGCGCCGGGAGCGAGGTCGGCGAGCACGGCCGGGCCGACGCCGCTCCACGGCGGACCGCCGTCGGCGTCGGTCACGGTCCAGGCCGCGTCCGCCCGCGAAGGCGCCAGAGCCAGGTCCGCGGAGCGCAGCCCGTACTGGCCGCGCACCACCTCGATGCCGCCCTCCGCCACCTCGCGCACCGCCGCGGCGGGGACCGGGGTGTCGTAGCCGTCCACGGCGCCCCAGGTCAGCGTGTAGGTCCCGGCCTCCAGGTCCTCCAGCACGCCGGCGCCGGTGCCGGCGTCCGCGAATCCGTCCGGACCGGCCACGCTCCAGGGCGCCGCCAAGCCTTCGGGCATGGGTTCGACGACCAGCGACGCCCCTTCGCGGTAGGTTCCCGCCAGGGCCAGCTCGCCACCGGCCGTCAGCGTGCCCGTGGCGCTCGCCGGCGCGGGCGCGAACCAGCCCTCCACCGACCCCCAGCTCAGCTGATACGCGCCGGGCGTCAACCCGGTGAGGCGCTGCGTGCCGGCGCCCTGGTGGCTGTAGCCCCCGGGTCCGAAGAGCAGCCACGGCGCCGCCAGGGTCTCCGGCAGCACGGTGACCTGGATCACGCCGACGGGGTCGGGAGCGGAGGGATCTCCGCCGCAGCCCGGGCCTGCGGCGAGGGCCAGGAGCAGCAGAAGCGCGGCGGGAATGACGAGGGGGCTTGTCTTCATGATCACAGGATACGGAGGAACGGGGGCGGCGCACAACTCACTCTTTGCGCAGGGCCTCCACCGGGTCCATCCGCGCCGCCCGGTTGGCCGGATACAGTCCGAAGAACACCCCGATGGAGCAGCTGAACAGCACCGCCACCACCACCACCAGCGGCCGCACCGCGAAGGGGAACTCCAGCAGGCGGGTGGCCGCCCAGGCGCCCAGGTAGCCCAGCCCCACGCCCACCACGCCGCCCAGGCCGGTCAGCACGGCGGCCTCCACCAGGATCTGCCGCAGCACGTCGCCGCGGCGGGCGCCCACGGCCATCCGCACGCCGATCTCCCGCGTGCGCTCGGTCACCGAGATCAGCATGATGTTCATCACGCCGATGCCCCCCACCATCAGCCCGATGGACGACAGCACCACCAGCACCAGGGCCACGCCCTGGGTGATGCGGTCCACGAGCTCGCCGTAGGTCTCGGAGGCCACGATGGCGAAGTCGTCGTCCTGGCCCGGCCGCAGCCCGCGCACCTTGCGCAGCGCGCCCACCAGATCGGCCTCCACGGCGTCCGTGCTCCAGCCGTCGCGCACGGTGACGGCCATGGCGCGGTCCTCGCGCTCGCGCACCAGGAAGTCGCGCTCGTAGCTGGTCCACGGCGTGACCACGAAGTTGTCGCCCATCTGGCCCAGCACGTGGCGCCGGCTGGCCATGGCGCCCACGATCTCGTACTCCTCCCCCTCGATGCGCAGGCGTTTGCCCACCGGGTCGGTCTTGGGGAAGAGGGTCTGGCGCGGGCCGTCGCCCAGCACGCACACGCGGCGGCGGGCGGCCAGGTCGTCGGCCGTGAAGAAGCGGCCCTCGCCCAGGCTGAAGGAGTAGAGGCTGGCGAACTGGTCCGACGCCCCGAACACCTGCACGATGTTGGTGCGGTTCTCGCCGTAGTTGAGGATGGTGCCGTCGTTCATCTGCACCATGTAGTCCACGCCCGCCACGCCGGGCAGCGATTCCGCGGCCTCGACGCACTCGGGCATGATCTGCGGCCGGCGCAGCATGGCCTCCATGTCCTCGCCGCCCAGGCCGGTGAAGCGCGCCACGTAGAGATAGGGCTTCGCGGACGAGACGATGTCGTTGCGGATCTTCCCGCTCAGCCCGCCCACGATGGTGGTGATGGCCAGCAGCGTGGCCACGCCGATGGCCACGCCCAGGATCAGCAGTCCGCTGCGCAGCTTGCGGCCGCGGATGGTGTGCAGGGCCTGACGGACCCCCTCGGCGGCGTGCATCCTATTCATGGCGCAGCGCCTCCACCGGATCCAACCCCGCGGCCTTCCACGCCGGATAGGTGCCGAAGACCAGCCCCAGCACGAACGTCACGCCCAGCCCCAGCGCCGGCGCCCAGCTCGCGAAGGCGAAGGGCAGCGGGCTGGCCGCGGCGATGGCCAGCGCCAGCCCCAGGCCGATGAGGATGCCCAGCACTCCCCCCGCCAGCGACAGCGTGACCGACTCCACCAGGAACTGCCAGAGGATGGCCAGCCGCGTGGCGCCCACCGCCTTGCGCACCCCCACCTCGCGCGTGCGCTCGGTCACCGCCACCAGCATGATGTTCATGAGCACGATGCCGCCCACCACCAGGCTGATGCCCACCAGGGGCGTGAGCGCAGCGTAGATGGCCTTGGACACGCCGGACCAGAGCTGCAGCAGCTCGTCGCGGGTGACCACGCCGAAGTCGTCGTCCTCCATGGGGCGCAGCCGGTGCCGCACCCGCATGAGCGCGCGCGCCTCCTCCTGGGCCGACTCCATCTCCGTGAGGTCGTCCACCGCCACCTTGATGTCCACGGACTCGCGCGCGCCGAAGACCTTGAGGTGCGTGGTCACCGGGATCACCGCGAAGCGGTTGCGGCTGTTGCCCAGCACGGTGCCGCGGTCCTCCACCACGCCCACCACCTCGAGGTGGCGGCCGCCCAGCTTCACGGTGCGGCCCACCGGGTCGTCCAGCTCGGGGAAGAGGTCCCGCGCCACCTCCCAGCCCAGCACCGTCACGGGGCGGCTCGCGGCCACCTCCTGCGGCGTGATGTGGCGGCCCGCGTGCAGGGGCAGGTCCTCCAGCAGGGGGTAGTCGGCGGTCTTGCCGCGCACGGTGACGCCGCGCGAATCGCGGCCGCGGCCGCGCAGGTCCGCCGTGCGCTCCACGTGGGCGCCCACCACGCCGGCCGTCTCCATCTTGCGGCTCAGCCAGCGCACGTCGTCCAGGGTGAGGTCGGGGTTGTCCAGGGACTCCAGGAAGGCGTCCAGGTCCGTGAGGATGGCGAACATGTTCACCCGCGACACGGTGAACACGTTGGAGCCCTCCTCCAGCACCTTCTGCCGCGCGTAGATGTCCACGCCGTTGATGAGCGACACCACCGCGATCACGCTCATGGTGCCCACGATGTTGCCCAGCAGGGTCAGGAAGGTGCGCAGCTTGTGGGTCCGCAGGCTGCCCAGGGCGATGCGCACGCCTTCCAGGAGGTTCATGGCCTAGCGCCCGCGCTTCTTCTCGGCGTCGGCGGGCTTCACCGCGTCGCCGTGCTCCAGATCGCGCAGCTCGCGGAACGGGCCGGTGACGATGGTCCAGCCCGCCTCCACGCCGGCCAGGGCCTGGAAGTCGTCCTCGCCGGTGATGCCCAGGGTCACGGGCACGAACTCCGCCGTGCCGTCCTGGATGCGGAACACGCCCTCGCGCTCCTCGCGCTCCACGCTGTCGGGAGCGGCGGCGCGGGGACGGCCGCGGCGGCGCTCGGCGCGGGGCCGCGGCGGCCACTCGCGCACGGTCACGGCGCCGATGGGCAGGGCCAGGGCCTGGTCGGCCGACGCCACGCGGATGTCGGCCTTGGCGGAGAGGCCGGGCCGCACGCCCGGCACGTCGTCGGTCAACGTGACCGTGACCTTGAAGTCCACGGCCTGCCGGTTCTGCCCCGTGCTGGTGTAGATGGGGCTGTTGCCCACCTCGGTCACCACGCCGGCGAAGGTGGTGTCCGGAAAGGCGTCGATCTCCACGCGCACCGGCTGACCCACCGCCACGCGCACCACCTCGGTCTCGTCCACGTCCACCTCGGCCTCCATGGTGGAGAGGTCCGAGATGACCAGCAGCACGGTGCCGGCCACGTTCAGGGTGCCCATCACCGCGTTCTCGCCCTCCTCCACGTCCAGGCGCGTGACCACGCCGCTCATGGGGGCGGTGATGGTGACCTTGTCCAGGTCGTGGGCGGCCTTGTCCAGGTTGGCGCGGGCCTGGGCCAGGCGGGCGCGGGCGGCGTCGGCGCGGGCCCGGTCCACGGTCAGCGTGGTGCGGGCGGCGTCCAGCTGCTCGTCGGTGGCCACGCCGCCGCGGTGCAGCTCCTCCAGCCGCTCCAGATCCTTGGCCGACTTGGCCGCGGTGGCGTCGGCCAGCGCCTGGTCGGCGCGCGCCGTGGTCACCGACGCCTCCGCCGCGCGCACCGCCGACGCCGCCTCCACCGGGTCGATCTCCAGCAGCACCTGCCCGGCCTGAACGGTATCGCCCTCCGCCACGGCCAGCCGCGTGATGCGGCCCATGGTGTTGGCGCTCACGTCCACCTTGCGCTTGGGCGTGAGCGAGCCCGAGGCGGTCACCGTCTCCACCAGATCCTTGCGTCCCACCTGGGCGGTCTCCACCGCCACGGCCTTGCCGCCCTTGTGGCGCAGATTGCCCACCACGAGCCCCGCCACCACCAGCACGCCGATCAGGATCAGCCACTTCTTCACGATCGCCTCCCCCGCCGCGCCCGCGGCCGCCTAGGACACCAGACGCGCCACGCCGAACATCACGGAAACCATCAGCAGCCAGGCGCCGCCGGCCACGGCCGCGGCCTTGCTCCGGGCGAAGCCGTGCACCGCCTCGTGGCCCAGCACCACCAGGGCCACGGCCCAGAGGCTGAAGACGTCGAAGAACGACAGGAGCTGGAACATGGGATCCAGCGGCCCCCGGTCCGCCACCAGAAGTGCCGGCCCCAGCGAGACCCTCAGCGACGATCCCGTGGCCAGCACCAGCGGCAGCTTCACCAGCGACCCCAGCCCGATGCCCACCACGTTGGCCCAGAAGAGCACGCCCAGGATCTGCTGGTAGGTGGCGCGCCCGCCCGCGAGCCGGCCGAAGAGCAGGTAGACCAGCGACATGATCAGCAGCGAGACCAGCACGCTGAAGCCGGCCTGCAGACCGCTCATGAGGCGGTCCTTGAGGCCCATGTCCTCGAACTGGGCGTAGGCCTGCTCGATCTCCTCCGGCGGCAGGTGCCGGCCCAACGACGTCTCCTGCATCATGTCCAGCTGCTCCGGGCCCGCGATGGGGACGGTGGCCGCGGCCAGCACCGCCACCATCAGGACGATGGCCAAGGCGGCCGCCGTCCAGCGCGGCTCCGCGCGCACGGCCTCCATGGCCGCCCGCGGCGCCACGACGATGGCGTAGAAGCGCGAGAAGACCGTCTCGTTCATGGGGACTCCCTGGGTCACGGGCCAGGCCGCCGCGGCGGCAACTCCTTGGTCGCACACGGATTCGACCATAACGACGCAGCGCTGCCTTGACAAGCGCGGAGCCTTGGCCTAGATTCCCCCCTTGCCGGTCCGACCGGCGGACATCCCAATATGGTGGCGGCTTAGCTCAGTTGGTTAGAGCAACGGAATCATAATCCGTGTGTCCGGGGTTCGAATCCCTGAGCCGCTACCACTTTTTTTTGCCCTCCGGTGGCCGTCATGCCTCCCTCCCCCGCGTCCCTCACCCGTGCCGTCGTCGATCTGGATCGCCTGCTGCCTTCCGGCGCCGGGGTTCTCGTGGCCTTGTCCGGCGGTCCCGATTCCGTGCTGCTCCTGCGCGCCGCGGCCGCCCGCCGCGACTCCGGCGGCGGACCGGTGGAGGCCGCCCACCTCCACCACGGCCTGCGCGGCGCCGACGCCGACGCCGACGCCGCCTTCTGCGCCGACCTCTGCGCCCGGCTGGGCATCCCCCTGCACCGCGAATCCCTGGCCTGGCCTCCCGGCGCCGCTCCGGGCGAGGCCGCCCTGCGCGACGCCCGCCACGCCTTCCTGCGCCGCGTGCTGGCGGATCGGCCCCCGCTCGCCGCCGTGGCCCTGGGCCACCACGCCGACGACCAGGCCGAGACCGTGCTGCTGCGCCTCTTCCGCGGCACGGGCCCCGACGGCCTGCGCGCCATGGCGCCGCGCCGGGGCTCCTGGGTGCGTCCGCTGCTCCGCTGGACCCGGGCGGAGGTGGAAGCGGTCCTGACGACCCTGGACCAGCCCTGGCGCATCGACGCCACGAACGTGGGCGACGCCAATCTGCGCGCCCGCCTCCGCCGCGACCTGGTGCCCGTGCTGCGGGAGATCTTCGGCCCTTCCGCCCTGGCGGGCCCGGCCCGCACCGCCGCCATCGCCGCCCGCGACGCCGCGGCCCTGGACCGCCTGGCCGCGGCCCGGCGGCGCGCCTGGGACCGCCGCGGCCTGCCTACCGACGCCCTGCCCTGGCCCATCGCCGCGCACCTGCCGCCGGCGCTGCTGCTCCGCGTGGTCCGCCGCATCGTGGCGGAGCGGGAGCCGGGCCCCTCCCCGCTGACGGAGGAGCGGCTGACCGCCCTGGCGGCGTGGCTGCCCGGGTCCGGGGCCGGCACCGCCCTGGAGCTGGGCGCCGGCTGGCGCGCGGTGCGCTCGCAGGACCTGCTGCGGATCGTACGCGGGGATGCGACCGTCGCGCCGCGGCCACGGCCGCGGCTCCACACCGCCCCCGGCGTGCCCGCGGACCTGGACCCGTGCGCACCCGAGGCCGGCCTGGCCCCGCCCGACGACCGCTGGCGCCTGGCCCTGCCCGCCGCCGCCCTGCGCGGCCGGGCTCGCCTGCGGCCCTGGCGGCCGGGAGACAGGCTGCGGCCGATCGGACTGGACGGGACCAAGAAGGTGAGCGACCTTCTGCGGGAGGCCCGCGTGCCGCGGGACCGCCGCGGCGACGTCCTGCTGGTCGAGGACGACGACGGTCCGCTCTGGCTGGTGGGACTGGCCCGCGACGAGCGCACCCGGTGGTTGCCGCACACGGATGAGGCCGTTACACTGACCGTTGGTTTTCGGGATGCCGACGCCCGTCCGGACGCCGATTGATCGGCGCGATCCCCCCGGATCGGCCTGCACGGACGCCTGACCGCAAGGAGACGCATGTCCCAGGACAACAAGCCCCGCGGCCCCGGCCGCCGCGGCGGACTGCCCGGCCGCACGGCCGGCTTCTGGCTGCTGCTGCTGCTGCTCGTGTTCATGACGTTCCAGATGATGTCCATCGACCGGGACCCGGTCCATGAGATCAGCTGGACGGCGTTCAAGAACCAGGTGGAAGTGGGCAACATCCGCTCGCTGACCAAGACCAACCGCGAGGTGGAGGGCGAGCTGGTCGAGCCCACGGAGATCCCGCTGTCCAACGGCAGCGCGCCCGTGGTGCAGCGCTTCCGCCTGGTGCTGCTGGCGGAGGACCCGGCGTTTCCGGAGTGGGTGCGCGAGCACAACCCGGAGGCCTACCTGCGCGGCGACACGCCCAAGACGAGCTGGCTGTCGGTCATCGTGACCTACTACCTGCCGTTCCTGCTCATCCTGGTGCTCTGGCTCTTCTTCATCCGCCAGATGCAGGGGGGCAGCAACAAGGCCTTCAGCTTCGGCAAGTCCAAGGCCAAGCTCATCAACATGGACAAGCCCACGGTCACCTTCCAGGACGTGGCGGGCTGCGACGAGGCCAAGTACGAGCTGCAGGAGATCATCGACTTCCTGCGCTCGCCCAAGAAGTTCCAGCGCCTGGGCGGCCGCATCCCCAAGGGCGCCCTGCTGGTGGGTTCGCCCGGCACGGGCAAGACGCTGCTGGCGCGCGCCGTGGCCGGCGAGGCGGGCGTGCCCTTCTTCAGCATGAGCGGCTCGGACTTCGTGGAGATGTTCGTGGGCGTGGGCGCCTCGCGCGTGCGCGACCTCTTCGAGCAGGGCAAGAAGAACGCGCCCTGCATCATCTTCATCGACGAGATCGACGCCGTGGGCCGTCACCGCGGCGCCGGCCTGGGCGGCGGCCACGACGAGCGCGAGCAGACCCTCAACCAGCTCCTGGTGGAGATGGACGGCTTCGAGAGCAACGAGGGCGTGATCCTGGTGGCGGCCACCAACCGTCCCGACGTGCTGGACCCGGCGCTCATGCGCCCGGGCCGCTTCGACCGCCGCATCACCGTGGACGTGCCGGACCTCAACGGCCGCGAGGCCATCCTGCGCGTGCACATGCGCCGCATCCGCATGGCCGACGACATCGAGCCGCGCCGCATCGCCGCGGGCACCAGCGGCCTGGCGGGCGCGGACCTGGAGAACCTGGTCAACGAGGCCGCCCTGCTGGCCGCGCGCAAGAACCGCACGGAAGTCACCATGGACGACTTCTGGGACGCGCGCGAGAAGGTCATGATGGGCCCCGAGCGCCGCAGCCTCATCCTCTCGGACGAGGACAAGCGCATCACCGCCTACCACGAGGCCGGCCACGCCGTGCTGGCGCAGGTGCTGGAGCACGCGTCGGACACGGAGAAGGTCACCATCGTGCCGCGCGGGCAGGCCCTGGGCCTCACCTTCACGCCCCCGGAGAAGGACGAGCACCACCAGAGCCGCAGCATGTTCCTGGACCGCATCTGCATGGCCCTGGGCGGGCGCGTGGCGGAGGAGATCTTCATCGGCGAGATCCACACCGGCGCCTACTCGGACATCAACATGGTCTCGGACCTGGCGCGCACCATGGTCACGCGGGTGGGCATGAGCGACCTCATGGGCCCCATCTCCTACGCCGAGGGCGAGGAGCAGGTGTTCCTGGGCCGCGAGTACGGCCGCCGCAAGAGCATGAGCGAGCGCACGCTGCAGCTGGTGGACGACGAGGTGAAGCGCATCGTCTCCGAGCAGTACGAGCGCGCCCGATCGTTGCTGAAGAAGCACGAGGCCGAGGCCCGCACCATGGCCGAGGCCCTGCTGGAGCGGGAGACCCTGGACCGCGAGGAGATCGCCCTGATCATGAAGGGCGAGCCCCTGCCCGCCATGGAGGTGGAGGTGGCGCCGCCGCCGCCGGTGGAGCCCGCGGCGGAGCCCGCGAGCGAGCCTGAACCGCCCGCGGACGAGGACGCCTGGGGCCGGAACCTCAACACGGAATGACCCGCGATCCCCATCCGAGTCCCTCCTCCGCAGCGGCGCCGGCCTCCGGCGCCGCTGCGTTCCTGTTGGGCGACCGCGCCCTGACGCCGCCGGGCCGGCCTCTGGTCATGGGCATCCTCAACGCCACGCCGGACAGCTTCCACGCGGCCTCGCGGGTGGACGCCCGGGCCGCCGCGGACCTGGCCCGGGCCATGGCCGACGCCGGGGCCGAGCTGCTGGACGTGGGCGCCGAGTCCACGCGCCCCGGCTCCGCGCCGGTGGACGCCGAGGCGGAGCTGCGGCGCCTGCTGCCCGTGGTGGAGGCCGTGCGCCGGGTCTGCGACCTGCCCCTGACCGTGGACACCCGCCGGGCCGCGGTGGCCCGCGCCGCGCTGGACGCCGGCGCCGACGGCATCAACGACGTGAGCGCCGGCCGCGACGATCCCGAGCTGCTGCCCCTGGCCGCGGCGCGGGGCGCGGGCCTGGTGCTCATGCACATGCAGGGCACGCCGGCCACCATGCAGACGGCGCCGGCGTACGCGGACCCCGTGGCCGAGGTACGCGCCTTCCTGGCCGAGCGGGCGACAGCCGCCGAGGCCGCGGGCGTGGACCCGCGCCGCATCCTGGTGGATCCGGGCATCGGCTTCGGCAAGACCCTGGAACACAACCTGGCCCTGCTGCGCGGGCTGGCCCGGGCGGCCGGCGGGCGGCCGTGCCTGCTGGGCGCGTCGCGCAAATCGTTCATCGGCCGTCTGACGGGGGCGGAGACGCCGGACCGCCTGGGCGGCAGCCTGGCCGCGGCGGCCGCGGCCCTGGACGCCGGCGCGGCCGTGGTGCGCGTGCACGACGTGGCCGCCACCCGCCAGTTCCTTGACGTCCTGGCCGCGATCCGACGTTGAGGCGCGGCGGCGCCTGGAGTAAGCTCGGCCGCCGAAGGAGCAACCACCCACCCCGATCCCGCGAGCGAGCATGCTGGACGCCATCGCCAACAGCCTGATCATCGACGTCCTCGACATCCTGATCGTGGCGTTCCTGCTCTACCGCCTGCTGCTGCTGGTGCGCGGCACGCGGACGGTGCAGATGTTCATCGGCCTGGCCCTGCTGGTGATGCTGAGCTGGATCGCGGACCGGCTGGGGATGATCGTGGTGAAGCAGATCATCTCCTCGCTGCAGACCGTGTGGGTGGTGGCGTTCATCATCATCTTCCAGCCGGAGCTGCGCACCGCCCTGACCTACCTCGGGCGGCGGCGCGGGCTGAACATCTTCACCGCCCAGGACGACCTGCCCTCGGAGCAGGAGGTGGTGCGCGCGGTGGAGCGCCTGTCGCGGCGCGGACTGGGCGCGCTCATCGTGCTGGAGCGGGAGATCAGCCTGGGACGCTGGGCGCGCACGGGCACCATGATCAACGCCGATGTGACCAGCGAGCTCATCGAGTCCATCTTCACCGTGCCCGGCCCCCTGCACGACGGCGCCATCATCGTCTCGCGGGACAAGGTGGTGGCGGCGAGCTGCATCCTGCCCATCACCGAGCGCACCGAGTTCGGCTTCATGCTGGGCACGCGGCACCGCGCGGCCATCGGCCTGAGCGAGCTGTGCGACGCCGTGGTCATCGTGGTCTCGGAGGAGACGCGGGCCATCAGCCTGGTCTACCGCGGCGAGATCCGGCGCGGCCTCTCCGGCGACGACCTGACCGCCGAGCTCAACCGCATCTTCACCCTCACCAACCGCGCCGAGACGGACGAGGATGCGCCGGCGGCCGCCGACGCCTGACCCCCGCCAGGACCCGCAGCCCCAGCTCCGACGACACCGCCAGCGCCGCCACGGCCTGGGCGGCGGCCAGCAGCAGCGGCCGCTCCTCCACCGCATGGGGCCCGGGCAGCGGCGCCCTCCCCTCCAGCACCCGCGGCCCCGGCCCGCACCACAGGGCGCGCAGGCGCAGCTCGCGGCGGCGGGGATCCACCGCCACGTCCAGCAGACGGACGCGGGGATCGAGAAGGACGGCGAGTCGGACGGCGAGATGGCGCGCGGCGGTGTGCGGGGACATGGCTGCTCCTTGGACGAGACTCGGGGTGGGCCGTCGGCCGGAGCAGTGAGGCGCCCTTGCACCGACCGACGGGACCCTGCGACACGGCGGAGCCTCCCGTTCTCCTCCTCGTCGCCCCCGCGGCCGGACTGCAAGTCGGCGGCCAGCGGACGCGCGGGGTCGAGCCGAAAGCTAACCTGGCCTGAGGTGGCTGGTTGCGACGGCGGCGGGGGCGCGACGTCGGCGGCGAGGCGGAGAGGGCGTCGGGTAACGCGAAGCGCCGCCCCTGCGGGCGGCGCTTCAACTGGTCCATCGGCAAGGAGTTGCGGGAACGTCGACGGTCGGATCAGACCGCTTCCAGCGGCACAGCATCCAGAGGGATCTCCTCCAGCTCCCAGGCCGGCACGTCCGCAGGCGCCTTGGCCGTCTCGGCCAACCGGCCCCCGAGCCAGAGCCCCAGGAGCTCCAGGGCCAGGACCTCGCCGCTGCGGTAGGAGGCCAGGCCGCCCCGGCCGCTGCGCACCGCCAACAGGCCGTGCAGGGCCCCGCTCTCGCGCGCGGGGACGAGCAGATCGGCGCCGCATCGATGCAGCAACGCCAGCTCCGCGAGCCCGCAGGACTCGCGGTCCACGTGCTCGACCTCCAGGATCCCCCGGGCCGCTTCGAGCTGGCGCACCAGGTCGCCCGTCTCCGCCGGGCCATCAAGATGGCTCGGACCCTGGAGGCGGCCGTCGCGCACCGGCACCACGACCGCCCGCTCCGCCAGGCCCGCCTGCTGCAGGACCGACAGGGCGGCGGCGGCGAGTCCGGCGCCGGCGGCGTCGAGGTTCCGGGACAGACCCTGGAGGGGCCGCGGAGCGTGCTCCACGGGATCCCGTTCCCGGCGTCCGCCCACCTCCACGTGCTGCAGGGAATCCAGAGGAAGATTGCGGGCCGCGTCCAGGCCCTCGGCCTCCGGCAACGGCAGCTCGCCTCGGGCCCGGGCCAGCCGCCAGCGGATCACGCTGTTGGCCCCCAGGACCACGAGGCTGGCGCCCCGGTCCAGCAGGGAACGTTGCCAGGCCACCATGGCCCGGACCAGGTACGGACTGGCGGAGCCGAGCCGGCGCAGGTCCAGGACCACGCGGCGCGCGGCGCGCACGGTCGGATCCGTGGCGACGGCCTCGAGCCGCGCCACGTCGCCATGCCCGCTCACGCCGAAGCAGGCCACCGCCACCGAGTGGGGCGGGTCCAGCTCCCGGACCTCCAGCCCGAAGTCCATGGTCAGACGAGCTCCTTGGCCAGCCAGCCGTCCAGCACGCGGCGCAGGAAGCGCCACTCGCTGCCGACCTTCTTCGCGGGGATCTTGCCTTCCTTGGCCAGACGGCAGACGGTCTTGACGTGCATCTTGAGGTACTCGGCGGCCTCGACCGACGTCATGACCTGGGTGACGGTCTCCTCGGCCCCGATGTAGATGGCGCCGAATTCCTTGGTGTCCGTGCTCATGGTGTGTCGCTCCCGGAGTCGGTGTTGCAATGCCCGGTGATGTCACCGGCCCCGACTGCAACTCCCATGCCCCAAGTGCAAATCCGGGTCGGCGCAGCCGCAAAGCCTGCCCGCCAGGGTGTTTCGAGACATCATGGGACGTCATGGAATGGCGCACGCCCGCCTCGGGCCGTGCGAGGCACACGGCGGGCGTGCAAACCGCAAGCGGGCAGCGAGGGACGCGGCGCGGTCAGCGCCGGGTGAGGAATTCGGCGATCTCCCGGTGCAGGGAGTCGCGGCCGTGGGCCTCCAGGATCATGTGCCCGCCCGTGGGGAACAGCCGGAAGCGGGAGTTCCGGTGGCGGGAGCGCTTCTGGAGGTGGCGCAGGGACGAGGGGTCGATGCGGGGGTCGTCCTCGCAATGGGCCGCGTAGATGGGCAGGTCCAGCTTGGACACCAGGGGCTTGGCGCCCTCCATGGCGTCGAAGACCTCCAGGTTCCAGCCCAGGCGGCGGCGCAGGAAGGGCAGCCGGTGCAGGCCCAGCAGCAGCATGAGCCGGGTCTGGAACGGCACGCGGGGATTCAGGGCCGGCGCCAGCAGGGTCAGGGAGCGGGGGCGTTCCTCCACGGCCAGGTGCAGCGCCAGGGCGGCGCCGAAGCTGAAGCCCACCACATGCACCTGCCGGTAGGCCCGGGCCAGGGCCGCGTAGCGCAGGCGCGACTCGTGCAGGCAGGTCTTCCAGCGGGCCTCCGGCGGCGAGGCGGTCTCACGGCCATGCCCCGGCAGCAGGATGTTGGCGATGGTGAAGCCGCGCTCGTAGAGGTGGTCCGCCAGGGCCTTCAGATCGCCCGGGTTGCCCGTGGAGCCGTGGATCAGCAGCACGGCGGCCTCGGCGTCGGCCCGCACGCGGATCTGGGAGCGCTGGCCCTGGTCCACGCCGTCCAGGCGTTCCAGCTCCGCTTGGAGCCGCTCCTCGGCGCGCATCATGATGCCGGCGGCCTGGGGCGACAGGGTCTCGTCGCCGCGGCTGGCGGCCAGCTCCCACGCGGTGAGGCAGAGCTGCTGGGTGCGGGCGTCGTCGGGATTGGCGGCGGGCTTGCGGTCGGACACGGATCACTCCTCGGGGGGCTCGGCGGGCGCGACCGGATCGAGGTCGCAGGGTCGGTCGGCGATGACGTCGGGCCAGTCCTCCTGGTCCAGACGCTCCAGAACGGCGTGGTCGGGATGCTTGCCGCTGAGGACGAAGGCCGTGCCCATGCCCAGGCGTTTGGCGGTGACCAGGTCGGCCACCGGATCATCCGAGATAAATAGAGCGTCCGCGGCGTCCACGCCAAGCCTTTTCAGGGCCTCGCGGTAGATCCGCTCCCGCGGCTTGCCCACGATCACTGGGTCGCGGCGGGCCAGCGGCGCCAGGGATTCCACATGGCAGCCGGGCCCCAGGCGGCGGCGGCCGGCCTCGTCGAGCCAGAAGAGGTTGCGGTGCAGGGCCACCAGCTCCGCGCCCTGGTCCAGCAGGGCGGGCAGGGCGCGGTCCAGGTCCGCCAGGTCCAGGTGGGGGTTGGCGCCCAGGACCACGGCGTCGCAGGGGCCGCCGTCCGCCAGGCTGAAGCCGGCGGACTCCCACCACGGCCGGAGGCGGGGGTGTCCCAGCCAGAGCAGCCGGGTCTTGCCCCAGCCGCGCAGGAGGGAGACGGCCACGTCCAGGACTCCCACCACGTCGTCCGCCGTGACGCCGTAGCCGGCCGCGGCCAGCGCGGCCGCCTGCTCGGCCGGCGTGTGGGTGGTGTTGTTGCTGACCAGCACGCGCCGCAGCCCGCGGGCGGCCAGGCCGGCGAACCACTCCGGGGAGCCCGCCACAGGGGCGTAGGCCTTGTCGCGGACCAGCACGCCCTCCACGTCCACCAGGTAGGCCCGGTACGTGCGCGCGGCCATCTCAGACGCCTTCCGCCAGGGCGGTGAACAGGGCGTCGTAGCGCGGGGCCAGGCGCTCCCAGCAGAAGGCGTCGCAGCGGGCCGGCAGGGAACAGACGTGGGCGGCCTCGCCGCGGACCACGCGGCGCAGGAGGGCGGTGAGCCCGTCGGGACCGTCGTAGAAGTGGTCGCCGGGGCAGCGGTCGCCGTAGAGCGACGGGTAGACCTGCTCCCGCGGCAGCACCGCGTGGCAGCCCG
Source organism: Candidatus Krumholzibacteriia bacterium (assembly GCA_035447065.1). Taxonomy (GTDB): domain Bacteria; phylum Krumholzibacteriota; class Krumholzibacteriia; order LZORAL124-64-63; family LZORAL124-64-63; genus CALEMW01. Next base: position 97,974 of record DAOTGJ010000001.1, on the reverse strand, counting down.
CGTGGATGGCCTCGGCCACGCTGATGCCGAAGTACTCCTGGGCCGCGCAGCTCACCACCACGTGCGACGCGGCCAGGGCGGCTTCGTAATCGGCGCGGTCGTCGCGGTGGCCGTAGTCCAGCACGCGGTCGCCCAGACGGTCGCGCAGCGGGCCGAAGACCTCGTCCCGCTGCCGCTCCTCCCCCAGCAGGCGCACGCGGAACTCCAGCCCCTCGTCGGCCAGATCCATCAGCGACGACGCGAACCATTCCGGCCGCTTGTCGAACTCCCAGCGGTGGTTCCAGAGGATGACCGGCGGGCCGGCGCGGCGGCCGAGCACGGGATCCGGCGCCTGGGGCGGGCGCGGGGCGCGGTCGATGCCCACCGGCAGCACGGTGCTGCGCGCGGCGATGCGGTCGCGCACGTCCCGGGGCACGGCCTCGGGCATGCGGCCCAGGAAGCCGTCCACGGCCCCCAGGAAGAGGTCGCGGTGGAAGGCGGAGTTGAACACGGTGCGGTCGGCGGCCAGGCAGCTCAGGATGTTGGTGAAGCCGAAGTGGTAGTCGAAGGACTCGTCCGGCGACAGCGGGTAGGTGAGCTGGTTCTCGTGCATGTACTGGACCACGGGCGCGCGGTCCAGGGGCGGCGGCAGCAGGCCGCGCAGGTCCGCCACGTTGAGGTAGTCGGAGCAGAGGATGAGGTCCGCGCCGAGCGACTCCTCGCGGATGCGGTCGCCGAACCAGACGGCGGCCGAGCGCATGCGCCACTTCCAGAAGCGGGCGGGCAGGGTGAGCGACGTGATCGCGTGGGCGCTGCGCGCGGTGAGGCTCTCGCGGAAGGCGCGGTGGGAGCCGCCGTCGTAGGGCTCGATGAACAGGATTCTCACTGTCGCCCTCTCCTGGGGTTCCGATCCGTGGCGCGGGTTCGGGGACTCTAGCGGCAAGTCGCTCGGATTGCGAGCGTTGCCTCGGCGGCCCCCGCCCGCGGACCCGCCGCGCTTGAGGGGCCTGACCGTTTCTGATATCATATGATAGTGTGGCAATTTTTCCGCTTCGATGATTCCCAGGCCCCAGTTCTTCGGGAGGAAGGCACGGCCATGAAGTTTCTCTCCGCTCTCCTGCTCGCCGCCCTGATCGGCGCCGCGGCGCTCCCCGCCCTCGCCGCCGGCGACATCGTGGGCTACGCGCCCGGACGCCTGCTCCTGCAGCTCACGCCCCAGGCGGTGGAGCTGATGGCCGACGACGGCGTCGCCCTGAAGGCGGGCCCCAACGGCCTGACCGCCCTGGCCGACCGCTTCCGCGTGTCGGGCTACGCGCCCATGTACGCCGGCGTGCGCGCCCCGGACAAGGCCGGCGCGCCGGACCTGCGCCTGCACTGGCGCGTGGACTTCCCCGAGAGCGTGGATCTGGACGAGGCCAAGCGCGCCTTCGAGGCCCTGCCCGAGGTGGACGGCGTGTGGAAGGACGCCGCGCTGCGCTCCCACGCCCTGCCCAACGACATCCACCCCAGCCAGTGGTACCTGCGCAACATGAACCTGGGCGGCACCGACGTGCGCTGGGTGGGCGGCTGGGCCGAGGCCCAGGGCGACAGCAGCATCGTGGTGGCCGTGCTGGACACGGGCGTGGACTGGGACCACCCGGACCTGGGCGGCCCGCATCCCGACCACGTGAACGGCGCCGTCAAGACCAACTGGACCGAGTACTACGGCACGCCCGGCGTGGACGACGACGGCAACGGCTACATCGACGACATCCGCGGCTGGGACTTCGTGAACAGCCCCGGCGAGGGCGCCCCCGGCGAGGACGACGCCGTGCGCGACAACGATCCCGCCGACTTCGACGGCCACGGCACCAACTGCTCGGGCATCATCGGCGCCATCGCGGGCAACGGCCTGGGCATCGCCGGCACCGCGGCGGGCTGCAAGATCCTGCCGGTGCGCATCGGCTTCCGCACCGCCAGCGGCCAGGGCATCGCCTACGTGAGCACCATGAGCACGGGCATGATCTTCGCGGCGCAGAACGGCGCGGACATCATCAACCTGAGCTACGGCACCTCGTCGTTCCTGAACTGGGCCATGCAGACCTGCGCCGCCAACGGCGTGATGGTCTTCAACTCCGCCGGCAACGACGACGTGGACACGCCCGACTACCTGGGCACCCACCCCGACGCCATCTCCGTGGCCGCCACCAGCGACGGCGACGCCAAGGCGACCTTCTCCAACTACGGCACCTGGGTGGAGATGTCGGCCCCCGGCGTGGCCATGTACACCACCAACCCCACCGGCGGTTACGAGTCGGTGCAGGGCACCTCGTTCTCCTGCCCGCTGGCCGCCGGCGCCGCGGCCCTGATCTGGTCCGCCCATCCCACGTGGACGGGCGCCCAGGTGCAGGCCCTGATGGAGAGCACCTGCGACAACATCGACGCCGCGAACCCCTCCTACGTGGGCCTGCTGGGCGCCGGCCGCCTCAACCTGCTGCGCGCCCTGGGCGACAACGTGCAGGAGATGGGCTCGGAGTTCGAGTTCTTCCTGGACGCCTTCAACGAGGCCGCCCCCGGCGACATCATCGCCGTGCCCGCGTCCTACCCCGTGGCCGGCCCCATGGTGGTGCCCGCCAAGGAGCTGCTGGTCTACGGCGGCTACGACGACACCTTCACCAGCCGCGACCCCGTGAACACCCCCACGGTGATCACCGCCAACGCCACCAACACGGCGCTGCAGGTGAGCGGCGGCGCCACGGCGAGCCTGGTCATCGACGGCTTCCGCTGCACCGGCGGCGGCGGCAAGTTCTACAACGGCATTCCGCTGAGCGGCTACTTCGGCGGAGGCGTGGTGCTGAACAACACCAGCCCCACCCTGCGCAACATCGAGGTGACCGGCAACGGCACCGGCGGCGTCAGCCAGGTGGGCGGCGGCGGCGGCGTGCTGCTCCTGAACTCCAGCGCCGTGCTGGAGAACGTGAACGTGCACGGCAACACGTCCATGTTCGGCGCCGGCCTGTTCATCTCCGGCGGCGCGCCCGTGCTGCGCGGCTGCACGGTGGCGGACAACGTCACCAACACCAGCAACGGCTCGGTCACGCCCCTGGGCGGCGGCATCTACGCCGTGGATACGTCGCTGACCATGGAGAACTGCTCGGTGAGCGGCCACGGCCCCGTGGACCGCGGCGGCGGCATCTACGCGCACGTGAACGCCGGCAGCCTCTCGTTGGACCTCACGGACACCGCCATCACCGGCAATCAGGCCAAGACCCGCGGCGGCGGCCTCTACCAGACCGGCGGCGCGCTGACCATGAGCGGCGGCGCCGTGTCCGACAACGCCAACACCCCCGACGCCACCTTCATGTTCGGCGGCGGCGTGTGCGTGGAGAACGCGGCGGTGGACCTGAGCGGTCTGGAGATCCTGGGCAACGCGTCCCAGAACGGCGGCGGCCTGTACGTGGGCACGTGCAGCAGCTTCGACCTGACCGACAGCGTGGTGGCCGGCAACACCGGCCTCTTCCTGGCCGGCGCCATGAGCCTGCAGAGCACCGCGGCCGCCACCCTGACCGGCGTCACCGTGGCCGACAACTACGCCGCCAGCGCCGGCGGCGGCCTCTACATGGCGGCCACCCCCGCCACGCTGGCCAACACCCTGATCGCCTTCAACCGCGGCAACGGCGCGGCGTCCAACGGCATCGACGCCACCGGCGCCGTGCCGGCGCTGAGCTGCTGCGACGTGTACGGCAACGACGGCAACCAGTTCAGCTTCGCGGACCCCACCGGCAGCAATGGCAACGTGTCCGCGGACCCGCTGTTCTGCGACCTGGCCGGCGGCGTCCTGACCCTCTACGACTCGTCGCCCTGCCTGCCGGCCAGCTCCGGCGGCTGCGGCCAGATCGGCGCCCTGGGCCAGGGCTGCACCAGCGGCTCCAGCGTGGATCCGGGCGCGGCGCCCGCGGCGTTCCGGGTGGAGCCCAACTACCCGAACCCGTTCAACCCGTCCACAACCATCGAGTTCGCCCTGCCGGCGCGCAGCCACGTGTCGGTGAAGATCTTCGACGTGAGCGGGCGCCTGGTGCGCACGCTGGTGGACGGCGTGCTGGACGCGCAGATCCACCAGGCCGTTTGGACCGGCGACGACGACGGCGGCCGCCAGGTCTCCTCCGGGGTGTACTTCTACCGGGTGGAGACGGAGTCGGAGATGTTCGTGTCTCGGATGGCGCTCTTGAAGTAGACGGAGCGTGCGTCATGCGGCGCACGAGCGCCGAACTTGACCGGAAACGTCGCTCGTGCGCCGCATGACGCACGCCACGACGGTGATCTTGGAACGTCGGCCCCGGGCCATTCGGCCCGGGGCCTCGTTCATGGTTGCCCTTGCCGGGGGGCGGGGGTAGGTTTGATCGCTGAGATTCTGCAGGGAGGAAGCGATGCCGAGTCAGCCTTCTCGGGCCATGGAGGCCTTCGAGAACCCCGCGCCGGAGCGGGACTACGAGATCCTGTTCGACTGCCCCGAGTTCACCTGCCTGTGTCCGTTGACGGGGCAGCCGGACTTCGCGCACTTCCGCATCCGCTACGTGCCGGACGCGCGGTGCGTGGAGCTCAAGTCGCTCAAGCTGTACCTGTGGACCTTCCGCGACCAGGGCGCCTTCCATGAGAAGGTGACCAACGAGATCCTGGGCGACCTCGTGAGGCTCCTGGAGCCGCGGTTCCTGGAGATCGACGCCAAATGGTACGTGCGCGGGGGGATCACCACCTTCGTGCGCGTGAGCCATCGGGCCGCGGGCTGGTCCGGCGAGGCGGGCGGCGGCTACCGTCCCTGGTAGCGGCGCAGATCCCTTTCCACCCGTTCCAGATTGTCCTGGATCCCGCGGTCGGCGGGGTCCAGCGCGGCGGCGCGCCGGAAATGCTCGGCGGCCTCGGGCAGGCGTCCGCGGTCCGCCAGGCAGGCGCCCAGGTAGTTGTGGGCCACGGCGTCGTCGGGGCTGTCGGCCAGCAGGCGGCGCAGGACGGTCATGGCCTCCTCCAGGCGGCCGGTGCGGCTCAGGCAGAGGGCGAGGCCGCGTCGGGCCTCGGGATCGTCCGGGGCGCGTTCCAGCACGCGGCGGAACCAGGGTTCGGCGTCCTGGAAGCGGCCTGCCAGGTTCAGCACGTCGCCCAGCATGCGCTGGGCGTGCCGGTTCTCCGGGTGCAGGGCCAGGGCGCGTTGCGCGCCGGCCAGGGTGCTCTGGAAGCCCGCCGCCGCCATGCGCGCGCGTACGTCGCGCAGCACGGCGGTGGCGCGCAGGTCCGCCAGGTTGCCGCGGCGCAGGTCCCGGGCGCGCACCAGGTCGTCCGGCGCCAGGATCTCCGGCAGCGGCGCGAGCAGGCCTTCCAGCAGATCCGTGAGCGCCAGCTCCGGCGTGGCTGCGGTGCGCATGGTGCGGCTGGCGTAGGCCAGGTCCGGGCGGTCGTCCACCAGAGGGGCGGCGTCGGCGGCCAGGCGGCGCAGGCCGTCGGTGTCGCAGAGGAGGCCGGCCAGGAGATTGGCGGGATCGTTCAGGTGCTCGCCGCGGCCGCCCCAGTGGGTCCAGGCCAGGTCGGCGCGCAGGCGCGGGTCGCGGGTCACGGCGGCCAGACGCTGCGGGTCCGGGGTCACGGGACCGTCGGCCGCGCCGATCAGGATCAGCTCGTTGCCGTTGTACCAGAGCACCGCCTGCGGGAAGGCCTCCAGGAAGGTGGCCGTGATGCGGCGCAGCATGGTCTCGTCCAGGAACGGCAGCGGCACGAACTGGGCCGCGAGTCCGCCGGGGGCCAGGCGCGCGCGGGCGTCGCGGTAGAAGCGGCGGGTGTAGAAGGCGTCCACGCCGGGACGGAAGACCTGGCCCACCTCGATGGAGATCAGGTCGTAGGTGCGGTCCGTGTGCGCGGTGTAGGTGCGGCCGTCGTCGGGGATGGCGTGCACGCGGGGATCGTCCATCCAGGCCGAGGCGAAGTTCTCGCGCACGAAGGGGAACAGCGTGGGCTCGATGTCCACGCAGTCCACGCGCTCGGGATCGTGCAGCAGGAAGCGGCCGGCGGTCTGCCCCACTCCCAGGCCGATGACCAGCACCCGCCGCGGCGACGGATGCAGCAGCGCCGGCACGTGGGCCGCCATGATCTGGTGGTTCTTGCGGTCGCGGCCCTGCCACAGGCGATCGATGAGCAGGACGCGATCGCCTTCGCGGCGCACCACGGACAAGGTGGCGCCGTAGCCTTCGCGAACGGCCAGCAGGGAGCCGGAGCCTCGCAGGTAGTCGTCGGGCAGGCTCGCCGGCAGCATCCGCGGCAGGAGCGCCCACGTCGCCGCCGCCAGCGCCGCAACCGCCAGGCGCCGCAGTCGCGCCGCGCCGCCCGTGGGACGGTCCAGCAGCAGCAGCGCCAGCACGGCCGCCAGCACCGAGAGCCCCGTCACCGCCTGCAGCGAGACCGCCATGCCCAGCCGCGGCAGCAGCCAGAACCCCGCCGCCAGCGAGCCCAGGATGCCTCCCACGGTGTTCAGGGCAGCCAGCCTGCCCACGGTGCGCGCCGCGTCGCCGCCGTCGCGCGACGCCAGCTTGACCGCCAGCGGAAACGACGCGCCCGAAAGCACCGCCGGCGGCAGCATGAGCAGCGCGAAGGGCGCCACGCCTTCGCCCAGCCCCTGCCAGAACGACGGCGGCAGATGGGTGACGCCCAGGAGGATCAGCCCCGCGCCGGCCTGCAGGCCGGCGAAGACCGCCGCCAGGGGCAGGCGCCGGTCCCACAGCCGCGCCGCGAGCCAGCTCCCGATCACGATGCCCACGAGCACCACCGCCAGGGCCAGCGTGTAGGTGGTGACCGAGTTGCGCACCAGCAGGGAGAGGAAGCGGGTCCAGACCACCTCCGCGGCCAGGGCGGCGAGGCCGGTGAGCAGGAAGAGCGAGGCCACCACCCAGGCGCGACCTCCGAGCGGCGCGGCCGTCGCGGCGGCCGGACCGACCGGCGCCGGCGCCGCGTCCTCCCCGCGCGCCAGCCCCAGGGCCAGTCCGCCGGCGACCACGTTGAGCGCCGCCGCCACGGCGATGCTCCCCTGCATGCCCAGCGCGGGCAGCAGCACGAACCCGGCCGCCAGCGTGCCCGCCGCCGCGCCCAGGGTGTTCAACCCGTAGAGGAAGCCCACGCGCGCGGACAGGTCGGCGTCGCCGCTCACGAAACGCCGCACGAAGAGCGGCAGGGTGGCGCCCATGGCCGTGGCCGGCGGCAGCAGCACCAGGGCCGTGAGCAGCAGGCGCGAGAGGAGGAGCAGGACGGGATCGCCCGCGCCTTCGCCGCCGCCCAGGGCGCGGTAGAGGGCGCCGTAGGGCGCGTCGAGCCAGCCGAAGGCGGGCAGGCTCAGCAGCGCCAGGGCCGCGAGCAGCAGCTCCAGTCGGGCGTACGTGCGCAGCGGCCGCCGCACGCGGTCCATGAACCGGCCGGCCAGCTCGCTGCCCAGGGCCAGACCGCCGAAGAAGACGGCCAGCACCGTGCTGACCGCGAAGGTGGTGGAGCCGAAGACCAGCGACGCCTTGCGGATCCACACCACCTCGTCGATGAGGCCCGCGGCGCCGGAGCAGAGGAAGCAGAGGTAGATGGGCCAGCGGCGCACGGAGAGCGTCCCGGGGATGGAGTGGTGGGGCGTTCGGAGCGGAGAGCCTAGCACAGGCCCGCCGCCCCGTCGATTCCGCGGACCGCGCGGACCTATTCCCAGACGCCCCCGATGGCGCGCCCGCAGCGCAGGCAGGCGCCCGCCGCGGTCATGCTGGAACGGACGGCGTAGCCGTCGCGCCAGATCACTGTGTGGCCGCAGCGCGGGCAGCGCGTATCGCTCTCCCCTGGCAGGCGCACGTTCCCCAGGTACACGTGGTCCAGGCGGCGGCGGGCCACCGCGGCGGCGGCCAGGAGATCGTCCGCCGTGGTGGGGCGGGCGTCCAGCTTCCAGGCCGGATGGTAGGCGGAGAGGTGCAGGGGCAGACCGGGATCCAGGTCGGCCAGGAATGAGGCCAGGGCGTCCACCTGGGCGGGGTCGTCGTTGTGGTCCGGGATGAGCAGGTTGGTGACCTCCACGTGCACGCCGGCGGCGTGGAGCGCCGTGATGGCGTCCAGGACAGGCTGCAGGCGGGCCTTGCAGACGCGGCGGTAGAAGCGGTCGTCCATGCTCTTGAGGTCCACGTTGACGGCGTCGAGCCAGGGAGCCAGTTCCGCCAGGGGGCCGGGCTCCAGGAAGCCGTTGGTCACGGCGAGCACGGCCAGGCCCTCGGCGCGGGCGAGGCGGGCGGTGTCGCGCAGGAACTCGAACCAGACCAGGGGCTCGCTGTAGGTGAAGGCCAGGGCGCGGGTGTCGTGGCGGCGGGCGTCGGCCACGACGGCCTCCGGCGTGGTCTCGGTGGCCTGGCCCCCGCGCTCCTGGCTCAGCGTCCAGTTCTGGCAGAAGGCGCAGTGCAGGTTGCAGCCGTGGGCGGCCACGGAGAACACGGCCGAACCGGGTCGGAAGTGGTACAGCGGCTTCTTCTCCACGGGATCCAGGCCCACCGCCGCCACGCGGCCGTATTCCAGCGGCGTCATGGCGCCGCCGCGGTTGGCGCGGGTGCCGCAGGGAGCGTCGCGGCCGGGGCGCAGGCGGCAGCGCAGGGGGCAGAGGTCGCAGCGGACGTGGTCGTCTTCCAGGGCGGTCCACCAGGCGGCGGCCGGGGCGATGGTCATGGCGATCCTCCCTCGAGTCGGGCGACGGCCCACGCCGCCACGGCGCGGACCTCCGGGTTCGGATCCTGTTCCGCCGCGTGGCGGGCGGCGGGCAGCAGGTCGCGGCGGCCGGTGTTGGCCGCCACGATCAGGGCGTTGCGGCGCACGCCTTCGGGATGGGCGCGCCAGAGGGGGGTGCGGCGGAAGCGGGCGCGGAACGCGTCGGCGTCCAGGGCGATCAGTTCGGCCAGGTCCAGCTCCGCGTGCTCCGGCAGCTCCGCGTAGTCCGGCGGCGGCGGATCCAGCAGCTTGCGCGCCGCCTTGTGGTTCCAGGGGCATACGGCCTGGCACACGTCGCAGCCGAAGAGCAGGCCGCCCTGCTCGGCGCGCCGCCGCTCCGGCGCGCCGCCGCGCCACTCGATGCTCCAGGTGCTCAGGCAGGCGCCGGCGTCCAGCTCCCACGCGTCGCGGAAGGCCTCGGTGGGGCAGGCGTCCAGGCAGCGGGTGCACTTGCCGCAGAGGGAGGTCATGCCGTCCTGAGGCAGCCTCTGGGCGGCGGGGCCTACCAGGGGCCGCGGCGCATCGGCCACGCCGGTGATCTCCAGGCTGGTCAGCGCCACGCCGAGGAACAGGCCGGAGCCCAGCTTGGGGTGGATGAGCAGGGTGTTCTTGCCGTAGAAGCCCAGGCCGGCGAGCCAGGCGTACTCGCGTTCCAGGTAGGGGCCGGCGTCCACGGCGTCGGTGCTCTGGAGGTCGGACTCCGCGGCCAGCACGCCTCGCGCGTGCAGCTCCGTGCGCAGGCTCTGGACGATGCTGCGGATGGAGCCGCGCAGAACGTCGTGGTAGTCGCGGCCGCGGGCGTAGCGGGAGACGCCGGCGGTCCAGGGGCGGCCCTCGGCGCAGCCGCCGCGGGCCTCGGCGTCGTCCGGCGACCAGCCGTTGGCATAGCGCTGGGCGAAGACCAGGAGCGAGCGGGCCCAGGGGCGGACGCGGTTGGGATCGGCGCGGCCGTGCGGGTCGCGCAGCAGGTACTCCAGATCCGCGTGGTGGCCCTTGAGCAGCCAGTTGAGCCAATCGGCGGTATGGGGCAGGCGGCGCGGGAGGTCCACCACCCCGCAGAGGTCGATGCGGTGGGCGGCGCACAGGGGCTGGAGCAGCGACCGCAGCGTGAGGGCGGCCAGGCGCGGGGCAGCGGTCACGGCCCGCCCCGCAGACGGGCCACGGCCGCGTCGTAATCCCGCAGGAGGGCGGCCACCACCTCCGCCGCGGAAGGGATGTCGTGGATCAGCGCGGCCACCTGGCCGATCTCCAGCTCGCCCTCGTCCACGTCGCCCTGGGCCATGCCCAGCCGCGCGCGGCCCTCGCCCAGCAGGGCGGCCAGCTCCTCCTTGGCGGCGCCGGATGCTTCCGCCTCCAGAACGCGACGGCGGAACGCGTTGTCCAGAAGGCGCACGGGCATGAGCTGCTTGAGGACCAGCAGCGTGTCGTCGCCGTCCACCACGGCCTGCTTGAAGGCCTGGTGCCCGGCCGACTCGCGCGTGACCGCGAAGCGCGAGCCGATCTGCACGCCCGCCGCGCCCAGCGCCAGGGCCGCCGCCATCTGCGCCCCGGTGGCGATGCCGCCCGCCGCGATCACCGGGATGTCCACGGCCGCCACGGCCGCCGGCGTGAGCACCATGGTGGTCAGCTCCTCGCGCCCGTTGTGGCCGCCCGCCTCGAACCCCTCCACCACCACGGCGTGGCATCCGGCTTCCTGGCACTTGACCGCCAGGGCCGGCGAGGCCGCCACGTGCACCCACGCCCGGCCAGCGTCCAGGATGGGGCCGGCCGCGCGCCTGGGCGAACCGGCCGAGGTCACGATCACGGGCACGTCCTCGGCCAGGGCGGTCTCCAGGCTCTCGCGCGCATACTTGAAGAAGAGGGGGATGTTCACGCCTACCGGCTTGGCGGTGAGCTCGCGGGCGCGCCGCACCTGGGCGCGGAACTCGTCGGGCCGGTAGCTGCCGGCGGCGATGAGACCCAGGCAGCCGGCCTCGGCCGCGGCGGCGGCCAGATCCGCGCCGCTGTTGTGGACCATGCCGGCCTGGAGGATGGGGTGCGCACAGCCGAAGAGCTCCTGCAGGCGGGAATCGGGCCAGGAACGGGACATGGGGATCTCCTTGAGTGGGTCCTTGCGCGATTATACAGGCCTGCCCCGGACTGGCCAGATCGGGTTGTCGGGCCGCGCTGGATCAATGAATCAAGAATTTCTTTGACTGATAACACACCCCAATGGTATGAATTCTGCTCCCCGCCACGAGCCCCATGGTCCGCCCATCGTCCAGGAGGTTCTCGTGATGTCCCGAATGGTCCTCGTCGTCCTGATCCTCGCCCTCTGCGTCTCCCCGGCCGTCGTGCAGTCCGCCCCCCTGGACGATCACGTGGTGCTGGTGTGGAACGATCTGGGCATGCACTGCATGAACCGCGACCACGCCACCCTGTCCATCCTGCCGCCCTTCAACACGCTGGAGGCCCAGGTGGTGCAGCGCGGCGACGCCACGCACCTGCCCGTGCTGCTGGAGTCGGGCGTGACGCTCACCTACTCCGTTCCCGGCAACACCTACTCCGTGGGGAAGACCGATTTCTGGGACTGGGACCAGGCCCTCTTCGGCGTGGACCTGCCGCCGGACGTGGGGCTGACCGGCCTGGGCCTCACCGGCGAGTTCACGTTCGAGAACGGACGCTGGCGCGCCGAGGGCATCCCCATCACCCCGTTCCCCGACGCCACGCCCACGGTGGAGAATCCGTACCAGCTCGCGGAGGTCATCGCCTGGGACGCGTCGCAGGTGCAGCTGGCGGCGAGCCGGCCGGTGATCCCCACCAGCACCGAGGTGAACTGCGTGACCTCGGGCTGCCACTCCAGCGAGCAGGCCATCCTCAACCAGCATGAGGACGAGGGCGGCTTCAACCCGAACAACACGCCCATCCTCTGCGCCTCCTGCCACGCGAGTCCGGCGCTGGGGACGCCGGGAATCGGCGAGGCCGGCTACTTCTCGTTCCGCATCCACGACCAGCACCAGTTCCTGGACGAGACGCGGCCCGGCCTGGCCGGCTGCCAGATGTGCCATCCCGGTCCCCAGGCCAACTGCCTGCGCGGCACCATGGCCACGGACTACGGCATGATCTGCCAGGACTGCCACGGCGACCTGGGGCAGGTGGCGGGGTCCATCGAGCATCAGGGGCGCGTGCCCTGGGTGGACGAGCCGGCCTGCCGCGACTGCCACACCGCCCAGTACGGCGAGCCCGTGGGACAGCTCTACCGCAACAGCACCGGCCACGGCGGCGTGGCGTGCATCGCCTGCCACGGGTCGCCCCATGCGATCTGGCCCAGCCGCGAGGCCAACGACAACGTGCTGGCCACCGAGCTGCAGGGCCACGCCGGCGCGCTGAGCGACTGCACCGTGTGCCACGGCGTGATCCCCGCCGGGCCGGGACCGCACGGCATGGACGCGCCGTCGTCCGTGAACTTCACGCCCGACGGCGTGAGCGGCCTGACCGTGTTCCCCAGCCCCGTGGGCGCGGGGTCCGGCGTGACCGTGCGCGGCGCCGCGCGGCCCGCCGTGCCGGGCAAGCTGCTGGTGTTCGACGCCCGCGGCCGCACCGTGCGCATGCTGCGCTCCACGGGCGGCGCCGACGGCCGCGTGGAGCTGGCCTGGGACGGCCGCACCGCGGACGGCCGCGCCGTGGGCGCCGGTACCTACTTCCTGCGCTGGGACGACGGGGGTGTGCCGGTGACCGGGAAGATGCAGGTGGTGAAGTAGAACGAGCGACGCAGGTTGCGTGCGGCGGCCCGGCTCATGGCGAGCCGGGCCGTCGCGTTTTCCTGGGATCAAACCCCGCCGTTGCGACGATTCCTCATGCCCCTCCGTGCTACCATGCACGCCGTGCCGGACGCTCCGCCGTCCACCCCACCGTCGCCGCCGCACCGCGACCCTTCGGCACGCCGTTCCCGACCGGGCACCACGCCTCGCCCCAGGACCCGACGACGAGAGGACCCCGCTCCATGCGCCGCCATCGTTCCGCTCCCCGCGCCGTCGCGCGCCCCGCCGTCTCGGCCGGCCGCATCCCCACCACCGCCCGCAGGAGGTATCGGACATGCGACGCACCGCCACCCTGGCGCTCGCGCTGGCTCTGCTGACGCTCGCGCCCGCCTGCCAGCACGACCCCTCGGCTCCCCCCGCCCCTCCCGTCACGACCGCCCAGGTCACGACCCTGTCCCTCACCGCCGCCGGCGACATCCAGGCCGGCGAACTCCACGGCGCCAACGGCCTGGCCATGAAGGACCGCGACGTGCTGACCGTGGGCAGCCTCTTCGGCCGCCAGATCGACGAGATCGACGTGCATGACGGCACCCTGCTGACGCGTCTCGGTCCGGACAAGGGCGTGGAGGGCCCCGGCGATCTGGCCTACGGCCCCGACGGCGCCCTCTATTGGACCAACTTCTGGACCGGCCGCCTCCAGCGCCGCACCGCCGACGGCTGCTGCACCGGCGTGGACGTGGGCGTGGGCGCCGGCCCGCTGGCCGTGGACCGCGACGGCCGCGTGGCCGTGGCCCGGCGCGTGCTGGGCGAGGGCCTGTGCGTGTTCGAGCCCGACCTGGCGCCCGTGCGGCGCGAGGTGGCGCTGCCGTTCACGCCCGGCGGCCTGGCCTTCGATCCCTGCGGCCGGCTCTACGCCACGAGCTGGCATACGGGCGAGCTCTTCCGCGTGCGGCTGCAGGACGACCCGGCCACGTTCCAGCGCGTGACCGACGGGTTCACCAATCCGGCGGGCATCGCCTTCGAGCCCGACGGCCGTCTGCTGCTGACCGACGCCGGCACCGGCGAGCTGTGGCGCCTGGCCATCCCCGGCGCCGCCGTCCACGACACGGAGCTGGACGCCGCCAAGGCCCTGCCCACGCGCCATCGGCTGGGGGTCTTCGAGCCGGGGCTGAGCAGCGTGGCGCCCGATCCGCGCGGCCACGTGTACGTGGGCAACAGCCAGGACGGGTCGGTCATCAAGCTGTACAGCTACGGCGCCCGCCGCGTGATCCGCGCGCCGGGCCTGATCCTGCCGGGCGGCCTCACCCTCTGCCCCAACGGCGCCAAGCAGGACGAGCCCCTCTGGGTGGCCGATGCCTGGACCCTGCGCGCCTTCCGCCGCGACACCGGCGAGTGCTGCGCCGTGCACCGCTGCGACCTCTCGCCCGACGGCCTGACCGCGCCCATGACCGTGGCCATGGACGGGGAGCGGCTGGTGGTGTCGTCGTGGCTGGGCCGCGTGCAGGTGGTGGATCCGCTGACCTGCGCCATCACCGAGGACTACCGCTTCCTGCCCGTGGACGACGTGCCGGTCAACGCCATCCGCTACCACGGCGACGTGGTGGTGGCGGGCCTGCGCAGCGGCACCGTGTTCCGCGCCTCGGACCGCGAGGTGCTGGCCCACGGCCTGGTCTACCCCAGCGGGCTGGCCGCCAACGACGGCGACCTCTGGGTGGCCGACCGCGCCAAGGGCACCGTGCACTGCGTGGCCCGCGACGGCGTGGCGCTGCCGGAGCCGCGGCTGGTGGCCGCGGGCCTGGACGCGCCCGAGGGCCTGGCCGTGCTCCACGACGCCGCGCTGCTGGTGGTGGAGACGGGCGCGGGCCGCGTGTCGCGCATCGACCTGATGAACGGCGACGTGTCCGTGCTGGCCGAGGGGCTGGCGCTGGGGCTGGAAGGCCCGCCGGGGCAGCCGGCGAGCTGGCAGTTCAACGGCCTGACCTACGCGCCGGACGCGCACACGGTGTACGTGGCCTCCGACGTGGCGAACCGGGTGTACACGATCGAGCTCGCATCGGATCACGGGACGCTGCACCTGGAGGACGGCATCGCGCGCGAACCGTGACCCCAGCACACCACGGCGACGCCGCGCGCCGGCCCCTTCCCCAGCGGGAGGGGGCCGGTTTTCGCGTCGGCCGGATCAGGCGGAAGCGGTCTCCCCCGGCAGCGGAAACCACCGCAACGCCTCCGCGTCCGGCGGCAGCACGGTGGCCGGACACGGCACGGGATCGCTCGCCGCCGCGGCCAGGATGCGCCGCGCCTCCTCCAGGTAGGAGCCGTGCGCGCTCTCGGGCTCGCAGCAGTGGCGGGAGCGGTAGGAGAGGTGGCCGTCGGCGTAGGTCACGTCGTGGAGGCTGAGCGAGGCGTCGGGCCGGTGGTCGCGGTGGCGCCAGAGGCCGGTCTCGGGCTGGAAGCGGTACTGGGGCAGCAGGCGCCAGCCGTCCTCCGCGATGATCTCCACCGCGCGCAGCAGGAAGTCGAAGGCGCGCTCGCTGATGAAGTAGTTGAAGTTCATGCGCACCCAGCCGGGCTTGATGCCCTCGTGGCCGTGGGCGATGGCGTCGTGGAAGCGCAGGCTGCGCGCCAGGTCGATGCCCAGCAACCGGTGCCCGTACGGCCCCGCGCAGGAGCAGCCGCCGCGCGCCTGGATGCCGAAGAGGTCGTTGAGCAGCGCCACCACGAAGTTGTGGTGCAGCAGCCGCTCCCCGTGCCGGATCACGAACGAGACGATGGACAGCCGCTTGCTCTTCAGGTTCCCCAGCACGTCGATGTTGGGGTGCCCCGACCACGAGGCGATGGCGCGGTCCACGAAGCTCCGCTCCCGCGCCTCGATCACGTCCTCCCCCACCGCGCGCTTCAGCCCGAACACCAGCCCCGCGCGGATGGCCTCCACGATGGCCGGCGTGCCGCCCTCCTCGCGGTGGGCGGGATCCGTCAGGTAGTCGTGATCCGACTCGTTCACGTAGCTCACCGTGCCGCCGCCCGGGACGGTGGGCACGCGGTTGGTCAGCAGCCGCTTCTTCACCACCAGCACGCCCGGCGTGCCCGGCCCGCCGATGAACTTGTGCGGCGAGATGAACACGGCGTCCTTGGCCTCCAGAGGGTGCCCATCGGGCCGCGGGTTCATCTCGATGCGCACGTACGGCGCCGCCGCGGCGAAGTCCCAGAACGCCAGCGCCCCGTGCTCGTGCAGCAGCCGCGAGATCCCCCACGTGTCCGACACGATGCCCGTCACGTTGCTGGCCGCCGAGAAGCTGCCGATCTTCAGCGGCCGCGCGGCGTACTTCTCCAGCGCCGCCTTCAGCGCCGCCTGGTCCACGCGCCCGTTGGCGTCCTCCTCGATGGTCACCACGTCGGCCAGCGACTCGCGCCAGGGCAGCTCGTTGGAGTGGTGCTCGTACGGCCCGATGAAGACCACGGGCCGCTCGTGGGCCGGGATGGCGTCGCTCAGGCGGTAGCGCGCGTCCAGGTCCGCCGGCACGCGCATGTTCAGCACGTCCACCATCTTGTTGATGGCCCCGGTGGCGCCCGAGCCGCAGAAGATGACCACGTCGTCCTCGCCGGCGCCGCACGCCTCGCCGATGATGCGGCGCGCGTCCTCGCGGAAGCGCGTGGTCTGCAGGCCGGTGGTGCTGCTCTCGGTGTGGGTGTTGGCGTAGAGGGGCAGGACCTCGTCGGCCAGGAAGCGTTCGATGAAGTCCAGGGAGCGGCCCGAGGCGGTGTAGTCCGCGTAGATCAGGCGGCGGGGGCCGAAGGGGCCGTCCACGGCGCGGTCGCGGCCGATGACGCCGGTGCGGATGGTTTCGAGCAGGCGGTCGGCGGCGTCCATGGGGCCTCCTGGGTGGGGGAACCTCAAGGATATCCCGCGATGAGCTCACGGACAAGAACGGGACATCCTGGATCCGCAAGGGCCGCAAATCCTGAATCCATGCTATCATCATCCCATCTCGAACGTGAATTCCGAACAAGATCCCGGGGGGCAGGATGATGAGGAACCGGCACGCACGTACGGCACGGGGCTTTGTGATGATCTGTCTGGGACTCGCGGCGCTGGCCTCAGCGGCCGGCAGCCAGGCCCTGGACGATGGCATCGAGATCCTCCACCGCTCTCCCTACTCCTCCCCCGCGGACATGGCCAGCCGCAACGACACGGTCTTCGTGGCCCTGGGGCCGACCCTGCGCACGTTCCGTCACGACGGCGGCGCCGAGCCGACGATCCTGGACGAGACCGCTTTCGCTTCGCCCATCCTCGACCTGGAGTTCGATCAGGAGCGGATCGGGTACGTGCTCACCTATGACGCCCTCCACATCGTGGCGAACGTTCCGGGCCGGCTCCCGCGGGTCCTCGCGTCCACGCCCCGCCGCTTTCCCGACGATGAGCCGTGCAGGGTCCTGGCACGCGGCGGCCTGGTGCTGATCCTCGGCGACCGTACCGTCCGCGTGTACCGCCACCGCAGCCTGACGGAACTGGAATACGCGACGAATTTCCTGCCGCCCGGGAGCGTGCGCCGAGCCGGCGCCTTCGACGGTCGCCGCCTCTGGACCCTTGGCGCGGTCTGCGACCTCGCGGATCCCCTGCATCCGGTCTGCGTACCGCACGATCCCTGGGTCGACGACACGCCGCGCGACCTGTTCCATCTGGACGGCAGCCTCCTGGCGGTGAGCTCCGATGCCGTCGACCTCTACAAGGTGCGGAAGGACGGGCTCCTCCGGCACAGTGCGCACCTGGAAAGCTCCTTCAACTCCGTCGACGCCGAACGGAGCGGCGACACCATCGCGGTCGCCCAGAACCGGCGCGTCCTGCTCTACGATGTGACGGACCCCAGCCATGTCGCGGTCCGCGAGATCATCGCCGGCGACTTCTCCCGTGGGCTCTGGCAGGTGGCGGCCGGCGACGGGATGCTCCACATCATCGACAACGCCTCGAACGAGAGTCCGCGATACCGCCGCGCCGCCCTCGACGGAGACGCCACGCCCCAGTTCTCGACGTTCCTGCCCTTTCCCGCCCGCCACGACGTGGTGGCTCTCCGCGGCGACCGGCTCGCGTCCGCCCTCTGGAACGGCGTGATCTCGCTCTACGACCAGGCCGCCTCGCCCGAGCCCGTACTGTTGGACACGTTGTGCTCCTGGGACGATGTGGGCGGCCTCGCCCTCACGGACGACGCCCTGGTGGTCACCCGTTCGCGGTTCGGCGCCGTCTGCATCGGGATCGGGCCCGCCGGCCGCTTCGGCCCGAGGACGCTGCTCGCGGCCTACGACCCGCGCGCACCGCAATCCAAACCCCACCTGGCGGGCTCCATGCTCTACTTCCTGGCGGGCGACGAGCTCCGCGTCTTCGACATCGCCGACCCGGCGCATCCCGTGCAGCACGCCTCCGTCCCCCTGGAGGAATCCCTCTCCATCCGCTTCCTCCGTGGCGACGACCAGAACCTCATCGTCTGGACGCAGAACTTCGCAACCGTCTACAATCTCCAGGATCCGACCGCGCCCGAGCGGATCCTGCACGAGAGGTTCCACTACGTTTATCATGTCCACGTAGCGCTGGAGACGCCCTACATCCTCAGCGACACCCGGCATTCCATCCCCGAGCTCTTCACGTTCACCCCCGCCGGCGACCTCCACCAGATCGCCGTCTTCCCGG
This sequence comes from Candidatus Krumholzibacteriia bacterium, assembly GCA_035447065.1. Classification (GTDB taxonomy): domain Bacteria; phylum Krumholzibacteriota; class Krumholzibacteriia; order LZORAL124-64-63; family LZORAL124-64-63; genus CALEMW01. Next base: position 79,842 of record DAOTGJ010000001.1, on the reverse strand, counting down.
AGTCCGCCGACGCCCTCGACTTCACCCTGGAGGACGGGCGGGCATGGATCCAGGCCACCGACGGCCGGCTCCTGGTCTACGATCTGTCGGCCACCGCCCCGCCCGCCCCCGCTGCGGAGCTGCCTCCATTCGGCTGGCGCCTGAACCTCGCGAGCGACGAGGGTCGTGTCCTGGCCTGGACCCCGGAGTCCGGCCTCACGATCCTGGGCTCCACAACGGCCACGCCGTTGGAAGACCCGGAGCCCGTCGAGGACACGCCCCTGCGGGACCTTCATCTGTCGGATCCGGCCCCGAACCCCTTCAACCCCACGGTCCACTTCACGCTGGACCTGGCCGTGCCGCGTACGGTCACGGCCTCCGTGGTGGACCTGCGGGGTCGGACGATGCGCCGCCTCCATCACGGCCCGACGGCCGCGGGCCGGCTCACCCTCCGCTGGGACGGCCGCGACGATGCGGGCCTCCCCGCGGAATCCGGCGTCTACCTCATGATGATCCGCAGCGGCGATGCCAGGATCCTGAAGCGGATGACGCTCCTGAAGTGACGGAGCCGCCTCCCGAACATATCGAGGCCGCCGCCCGATGCGCACGGCGGCGGCCTCGTGCTATCATGGAGACTCAGCAGTCACCCGCCCTCTCCCGAAAGACCCCGTCCATGCCGCGCCGCACCGTCCTGTCCGCCGTCCTCCTGCTGCTGCTCACGACCGCCACCGCCGCCGCGGCCGTCCCGCTGACCTTCCAGGTCCGCATGGGCTACCAGATCACCCTGGGCGCCTTCGATCCCGCGGCGGACACGGTGGACGTGGCCGGCAGCTTCAACGGTTGGGGCACCGCGCCGCTCACGCCCCTGGCCGACGCCGACGGCGACAGCGTCTGGTCCGTCACCGTGGACGGCTTCACGCCAGGCGAGACCATCGAGTACAAGTTCCGCTACAACGGCGTCTGGGACGGCCGCGAGGAGTTCCCCGGCGTGGGCAACAACCGCACCTTCACGGTGCAGCCCGACGGCAACGCGATCGACGTGTGGTTCGGCGACCTGGAGCCCGGCGGCGTGCACGGCGGCGCGGGCGAGCTGTTCTGGTGGAACGACGCCGTCTTCTACGAGGTCTTCGTACGCAGCTTCCAGGACGGAGACGGCGACGGCATCGGCGACCTCCAGGGCCTGACCGCGCGCCTGGACGACCTCAACGACGGCGACCCCGCCACCCACGACGACCTGGGCGTGACCGCCCTCTGGCTCATGCCCGTGAACGACGCCGCCAGCTACCACGGCTACGACGCCGTGGACTACCGCGCCGTCCACCCCGACTACGGCACGCTCCAGGACTTCCGCGACTTCCTGGACGCCGCCCACGCCCGCGGCATCCGCGTGATCGTGGACTACGTGATGAACCACTGCTCCACCCAGCACCCCTGGTTCCAGGCGGCCGCCGCCGGCGATCCGACGTACCGCGACCGCTTCCGCTGGTCCGCCGCCGATCCCGGCCAGTGGGGCCCCTGGGGCCAGCCGGTCTGGCACGCGCACGCGTCGGGCTGGTACTACGGCCTCTTCTGGAGCGGCATGCCGGACCTGAACTACGACGACCCCGCGGTGCGGGACGAGATGTTCGATACCGCCGCCTGGTGGCTGGACGAGGTGGGCGTGGACGGCTTCCGCCTGGACGCGGTGCTCTACATCAAGGAGGAGGGCGACCAGCTCCAGGACACGCCGGGCACCCTGCAGTTCTGGCAGGACTTCGAGGCGGCCACCGAGGCCGCCCGTCCCGGTTCGCTCACGCTTGGCGAAGCCTGGACCAGCACCTCCGTGGTGCAGCAGTACACGGCCGACGACCGCCTGGACCTCTGCTTCGAGTTCGACCTGGCGGGCAGCATGCTGGGCGCCGTGCAGAGCGGCGACGCCACCGCCCTGGCCGGCAAGGCCGCCCTGGTCTACGACCAGTACCCGTTCCTGCAGTTCGCCACCTTCCTCACCAACCACGATCAGGACCGCGTCTACGAGGTGCTGGGCCGCGACGAGGGCCGCGCCCGCGCCGCCGCGGGCCTCCTGCTCACCCTGCCCGGCGTGCCGTTCCTGTACTACGGCGAGGAGATCGGCCTGGACGGCAGCGGCGACCACCTCAACATCCGCCGGCCCATGCCGTGGGACGGCACGGCCCAGGGCGGATTCACCGTCGGCACGCCCTGGCAGCCCCTCGCCGCCGATTACCCCTCGCGCAACGTGGCCCTCCAGAGCCAGGACCCGGGCTCCCTGCTGAGCCGGTACCGCACGCTGATCCGCACGCGCCTGGAGGCGCCGGCCCTGCGGCGGGGCGCCTACGCGCCGCTGGGCTCGTCCACGGGCCAGGTGCTGGCGTTCCTGCGGACCTCCGCGGAGCAGACGCTGATCTGCCTGACCAACGTGGGCTCCACCTCCACCACGGACCTGCGGCTCAGCGGTCTGGGAGGCGTGCTGCCCGCCGGCGAGGTGGTGCTGCGGGATCTCCTGACCGACGCCACGCACACGGTGCAGGTGGACGCCGCCGGCGGGATCACCGGCCTGGAGCTGCCGGGCCATGCCACGGCCGTGCTGGCGCCGCTGAGCGTCACCGGGACGGAATCGGCGCCCCTGCCCAGGCGCAGCTCCCGCCTGGAACCCGTGGTCCCCAACCCCTTCAACCCCGCGGCGGAGATCCGCTACGAACTGGACGCCCCGGCGCACGTGCGGCTCGCGGTCTTCGACGCCCGCGGCCGGCGCACGGCCCTGCTCCTCCGCGGCCGCCGGGAGGCCGGCCGGCACGCGGCGGTCTGGCGGGGCGTCACCGACGACGGCGCCCCCGCCCCGGCCGGCGTGTACTGGGTGCGCCTGAAGGCCGGCGGCGAGACCAGCACGACGTCCGCCGTTCTGGTGCGCTGAGCCGAGCCCGCCCTTTCGCCCGGCCCGCACCCCTGCGATCCGTGCTATCCTGGGCTCCCCGATCACCCCAAGGAGGCCGCCATGTTCCGCCAGACGCTCGTCGCCCTGATCCTGTGCACCGCGCTCGTCGCCGCCCCCGCCCTGGCCGAGTGGATCTCGCCCGGAAACGGCACGGTCTATTCCATGGACGGCCTGGTGGCGGCCTCCGGCGGCGCCGTCACCGGCGGCGCGGGACTCTACGAGTTCCAGGACTCCGTGGTCATCGGCCTGGGGGACCGGCTGGAGGTGGCGCCCGGGGCCACGCTGTCGTTCACGGGCAGCGCCGGGCTCATCGGGCTGGAGATCAACGGCTCGCTGGTGGCGCTGGGCACCGCGGCCGAGCCCATCCTCATGACGGGCGACGATCCCACGCCGGGCGCCTGGCGCGGCCTGGACTACCAGGACGGCGACGCGGCGTCGGAATTCCGGCTGGCCTACGTGATCATCGAGTACGCGGACATCGCGGTGGACGTCTTCGGGATGGACGCGGAGCTGGACCGCTGCGAGATCACGCGCTCGGCCGACAAGGCCATCGACATCACGCAGGGGAACGGCGTGTTCACCAACTGCCGCCTGCACCACAACCAGGCGCGCACGGTGACCATGACGCTCACGGCGTCGCCCCTGTTCGAGGACTGCGTGCTGGACCACAACAACCTGGACAACGCGTCGCCCTACCCGTACTTCAACATCGGCCTGCAGGGCGTGAACTCGCCCACCATCCGCGGCTGCACCATCACGGGCGACGGGAGCCACATGAGCGGCGGCATCGCCGTCTGGAACGCCAGCAACGCGGTGATCGAGGGCAACGACATCTCCGGCTGCGGCTACGGCATCCTCTGCTACAGCGTGGGCGCGAACCCGGTCATCGTGGGCAACACCATCTGGGACAACACCATCCATCCCGACCAGGTGAACTGGGGCTTCGGCGTGGCCTGCAACGGCGACAACGCCCCCGTCCTGACCGAGAACGTCATCACCGGCCACTGGTACGGCGTGGCGGCCATCAACGGCGGGCGTCCCAACCTGGGGAACCTGGAGAACGCCGATCCCGCCGACGACGGCCACAACACCCTCCAGAACAACGGCCTGGGCGGCGCCCACTACGACTTCTACAACAACACGCCGCTGGCCCAGAGCGCGCAGAACAACTTCTGGACGCTGCCGGGCGAGGCGGGCGCCGAGGACTGCATCGTGCACCAGCCGGACAACGCGGCGCTGGGGCTGGTGACGTTCCTGCCGCTGGGCGTGGTGTCCGCAGTGGAGCACGCGCCCGCGGCCGGCGCCCTGCTCGCCGCCACGGCCCACCCCAACCCGTTCAATCCCCGCGTGGAGATCCGATTGAGCCTGGCGCGGGAGAGCCACGTGAACGCGGTGGTGCTGGACGCGGCCGGCCGGCGGGTGCGCGAGCTGTTCACCGGCCAGGTGGACGGCGGCGAGCGGGTTCTGACCTGGGACGGCACCGACGACGCCGGGCGCGGCGTGGCCAGCGGGCTCTACTTCTACCGGGCGGTGGCCGGGGCCGAGAGCGTGGTGGGGAAGCTGGTGCTGGTGCGGTAGCGGACTCCCGCCGCGCGGAGGCGGGTCAGAGCAAGCGGCGCAGGAAGGCGGCGTTGGGAAACCGCGCCGCCGCCAGCCAGGCGACTGCGTCGTCCAGCCGAGCCTGCAGCGGGTGGCCCGGCGTTCCTCGCACCACGTCCAACACGCGCCGCGCGGCCGCTGCCAGATCGTCGTCGGCCGGATCCAGAGCCGCCGCCGGGTCGGCGTGCAGCAGCAGGTGGACGGCGATGAGACCGGCGATGCAGGCCGGCGCCGGCAGCCCGGCTTCGAAGGCTTCCGCGGCCGACTCGATACGGCCCAGCGCCAGGAGGCAACGTCCGCGGGCCGCATGCAGGCCATCCACCCCGCGGCCCACCTCCCCGCGACCCAGAGCCGCGGCACGGTCCAGCCAGACCAGAGCGTCGACATAGGCGCCGGCCTGGGCCAGCATCTCCCCGCCCACCGCCCACACGGGCGCCCAGTCGGGCCGGTCCGTCGCGATCTCGCCCAGGCGGACGAAGGCCGCGCGGCCACGGCCGGCCCCGGCCTCCATCTCCGCCCAGCAGCGCAGAGCGGTCTCCGACGCAGGATCCAGGGCCACGGCCGCGGCGGCCGCGGCCGCGGCTTGATCCGCCTGGCCCTGCAGAGCGAAGGCCCGGGCCAGGCCCACCAGCGCCCCCACGCCGGTGACCTCCGATGCGGCCGCAAGCACCCCCACGCGTTTCGCGAGAGCGCGGCAGGCTGCGAAGGACGCCGCGGCCGCGGCGCCGTCTCCCCGCGCCAGGGCGCAGTTCCCGTGGATGGACAGCAGATCCGCGGTCTCGGCGCACCGCGCCAGCCCGAAATCCGCCACCTCCCAGGCCCGCTCGGTCTCGCCGTCCCGCAACAGATCGTCGGCCAGCAAGGCGGCCGCCTGGCCGCCGAAGGCGAGGGCCCGCAGCTCCTCGTCGGGCAACGCCGCCAGCGCGGCCACGGCGCGGGCCAGCAGCTCGCGCACGCGCGGTCCGCGGCCATGCTGCAGCAGCAGCGTCTCCGCGAGCTTGAAGAGCACGTAGGGGTCGTCGGGCGTCTCGGCGAGCTGGAGTTCTCCCAGATGCCGGTTGCGCTCCAGCTTGCCGCGCTCCGCCACCACGCCCGGTGCGGCGCCGGTATGGATCAGGCGTCCGCCGCAGACGCCGCGGCCCGATCCTTCACGCTCGGAGACGCGGAGGATGTCCGGCAGCACCTGCTCGTGCACGCGGTAGCGGTAGCGGATGTCGTCGCGACGGCGCCACGCGCGCACCACGCTGACCCGGGACAGGAGGCGGTCGCCGTCGTAGTCGCAGCGGCGGAAGGAGAGGCAGAGCAGGGCGGGATCCGCGGCCAGCCGGCGCAGGTCCGCGCCGGCCTCGGCGTCGAGCTGCTCGTCGGCGTCCAGGACCAGGATCCAATCGCCGCCGGCGGCGGCCAGGCCGTGGTTGCGCGCCCGGGCGAAGTCGTCGGGCCAGTCGATGGTCAGCACGCGGGCGCCGGCGCGCCGAGCCACGTCCACGGTCCCGTCCGCGGAGCCGGTGTCCACCACCACGATCTCGTCCACCCAGGGGGCGTTGGCATCCAGGCAGGCGGCCAGGGCCTGCTCCTCGTCGCGGACGATCATGCAGAGGGTGATGCGCGGGGCCTGGGTCATGGCGTACTTCCGGCTGATGGAATCGGAATGCCGAACCACGGCAGGGTGACAGGGACGGCGAGGATCGGGCAAGAGAATCCTGCGCTCGCTCCTTCAGACAACGAACACCAAATACACCGCCATGTACCCCGCCGTCGCCCCCGCATGCCCCAGCAGGGGCGCCCAGACATCGCCCCGACGTTCCCGCCGCCAGGCCCACCAGGCGCCGGCGGCCAGCACGCCCAGGAACGCCGCGAGGACCGCGCCCCATGAGGGCAGCAAGGCGTGCAGCGTGGCCAGGTGGTAGCTCGCATAGGCCGCCGTGGCCGCGGTCAACGGCAACAGCCGCGGCTGCGCTCCGGACAGCCTCCCGTGCAGCCACCCCCGCCAGAAGAGCTCCTCCGCCGGCCCGTTCAGCAGCAGCATGAAGGCCACCACCCAGGTGTCGCGCCCCACGGTCACGCCCCAGCCGGCCATGGCGGCCGTGGCCCGCGCGGGGTCCAGCACCTTTGCGCCTGCGATCCAGAAGAAGAGCACCGTGCCGCCGCCCGCGAGGAGGCCCGTGAGCAGCCCTTCGCGCAGGCTGCCGGGGCGGCGCGGGACCAGGCCCAGCAGGCGGGCGTGGCCGGCCGGGCCGCGGCCCTCGCCCAGGGAGATCAGCAGGGGGAGCACCAGGCAGACGCCCAGGTGGTAGGACAGGAACGTGAGGCGCAGATCGTGCAGGGTGAGGATCACCGTGAGCGGCGCGCCGAGGAGGAGCAGCACCGGCAGACCGAGGTCCTGCAACCGCGGAGCCCGGCTCATCCTTGCAGGAGGTGGCGTGCCAGCAGCCCGAGCAGTCCGCAGGCCACGGCCACCAGCAGACTGCCGAACGTACCCGCCAAATAGTAGTCCGTGAAGTTCTTGTCCTTCAGCTCATCGAATCGCGCGATCGACTTGGCCGCGATCACGAAGCCGATCACGGCCCATTCTCCCACGAGGATCATGGCGATGATGAGCAGACGCTCCAGGACACCGACCAGGGCGCCGGCCCGTCCGGTTCCCGCATCGCGGGGAGCTCCCGGCAGGTCCCGAACCAGGCGGCGGACCAGCACTCGGCCGAGCGTGCTGCTGACGACCAGAAGCCATCCGACCACCACCCACCAGATCGTCACGGCCCAGGCGCTCCCGGTGATCATTTCGGCACCAGCCCTTCCGGCGCCGTCAGCAGACTCCGCAGCACGTCTTCGATCTCCAGGTACTCCTTGTAGTGCGCGGCCTTGAGCATCTTGCTCATCGTGGACTGGTCCAGCCCCATGAGCTCTGCGGCCGCCGTCTGGAGCTCCGCATGTCGACGATACGTGATAGCCGTGCGCTGTCGCTGGGTCCAGCCGTCCCTGATGACCTGCAAGGCGCGGACCACGCCATTCACCTCTCGGTCGGACCGCGCCCCCATTCCGCGGAACATGATCCAGCGGTGTTCCCGCTTGGCGTCATCCATGGCCTCCCGCGCACGGTGGAAACAGGAACCATCCATTTCCCAGGTGCGGTCCCGCAGGCTCGTCGACAGCTCCCCCACTCCCACGGTGAAGCGGAACTGCAGCAACCACGAGTTGGAGTCGAGTGTTGCCAGGACTTCCCACGCATCTCCCGGCGTGGACACCAGGGCCTGGATCTCGTCACCGCCGGATGACGAGAACGGTACGGCAAGGAGGTCCGACCGGAGCGAGTTGATCTCATCGAGGCGCTGACGTTGAACGATGAGTTCCCTCTCCCGGTCCCCGACGTTCCGCGATGCGATCTGATCGCCCAGGATCACGGCCCAGGAAGCTTGGCTTTGTGAGGCCATATTTTTCATATTGGCGACATTAAGCCATAGAGATCAGCACGTCAAGAGATATTGCCATGAAAAGCCATACGCGCAATCATGGCCGCCAGAGGCCATATCAGAGCCGGCCCGCCAGCGCCACGCCGCCCCAGCACGCCGCCAACCCCAGCCCCACGGACAGCCCCACGTTCAGCGCCGCCCGCAGCGCCGCGCCCTCGCGCAGCAGGATGAGGGTCTCGTAGCCGAAGGTGCTGAACGTGGTGAACGCCCCCAGGAAGCCCACCAGGAGCACGTAGCGGGCGTGCCCGCCCAGGGGCGTGCGCTCCAGCGCCAGCTCCGCCAGCAGCCCCAGCAGGAAGCAGCCGATCACGTTCACGCCCAGGGTGCCGCCGGGGAACGCGGCCGGCGAGAACCGCTGCAGGACCAGGGTCAGCCCCCAGCGCGCCAGGGCGCCCAGGCCGCCCGCGCAGGCCACCAGCAGGGCGCGGGTCACGCCGCCGCCGCCTTGGCCGGCACGCGGATCTGCAGGCACACGAAGAACCCCGCCAGCGCGATGGCGCCGGCCAGCAGGAACACCCACTCGTGCCCGTAGGTCTCCCACAGCCAGCCGGAGAGCACGGGCAGGCTCATGGCCACCACGTGGTCGATGGTGATGCCCGTGGCGATGGTGGGCGTGATGTCCGCCGGCGAGTCCGCGATCTTCTTCAGGTACGTGGTGCGCGCGATGCGCAGGGCGAAGAGGATGCTGTCCAGGATGTAGGCGCCGTAGAGCAGGCGCACGTCGTCCACGAAGGCGTAGACCAGGCAGATGCCCAGCAGCAGCAGCTCGTCCGCGGCCAGCACCACGCGCTCGCCCACCCAGTCGATCACGTCGCCCAGCAGGGGCCGGAACACCACGCCCAGGCACGCGGCGATGAAGTACAGCAGGGCGATGGTGCTCACCGGCACCCCGTGCAGGCTGACCAGCACCCAGCCGCCGAAGGCCAGGAAGATCTGCTTGCGCACGCCGAACAGCGCGCTGATGGCGTAGAAGATGCCGTACTTCCGCTTGAAGACCAGCCGCCGCGAACGCGCGCCCGTCTCCCCGCCCAGGTGCAGCCGCCAGTAGTGCCAGCCGGCCCAGGCGGCGCAGAGCGCTGCCAGTCCGTAGAAGAGATCGTAGCGGTCGCCGAAGGCGCGGGCCAGCAGCCACACCCCCGCCACCCCCACGATGGTGCCCAGGTTGCGCGCCCCGCCCAGCTGTCCCAGCCGCCGGCCCTCGTTGCCCTGCTTGGCCAGGGTCAGCCCGATGGGCCCCTCCACCGCGAAGATGATGTGGTCGCCCAGGCTCCACACCACGATGAAGACCACCAGCAGCACCGTGTCCCGCGCCAGCACGCCCAGGGACAGGGCGCCCACGGCGGTCAGCACCATGGCCAGGGCCGCCATGCGCGCCTCGCGCATGAAGGTGAGCAGCAGGGCGCTCACGCCGATGATCAGGAACCCCGGCAGCTCGCGCGGCAGCTCCAGCCAGCCGCGGGCGGCGGCGTCCAGGCCGTGGACGTCGGACAGGTAGTTGTTCAGCGTGCTCATGAAGATGCCGCTGGCCGCCCCGAAGAACAGGGTGGCCAGCAGCATGTGGCGGAAGTCGGGCCCGATGCGGGCCCAGTCGGCGCGGGACGGCAGGCGCATCAGTCGCGCTTCCCGTAGTTGGGCGCTTCCTTGGTGATGTGCACGTCGTGCGGATGGCTTTCGCGCAGGCCGGCGCCGGTGATGCGCACGAAGCGGGCGCGGCGCTGCAGCTCCGCGATGGTGGGCGTGCCGGCGTAGCCCATGCCGCTGCGCACGCCGCCCACGATCTGGTAGAGGATGTCGGCCAGCTTGCCCTTGTAGGCCACGCGGCCCTCGATGCCCTCGGGCACGAACTTCTCGGCGTCGGACACGTCGTCCTGGAAGTAGCGGTCCTTGCTGCCGCGCTCCATGGCGGCCACGCTGCCCATGCCGCGGTAGCTCTTGTAGACGCGGCCCTCGTACAGGATCTTCTCGCCCGGAGCCTCCTCGGTGCCGGCGAAGAGCGAGCCCACCATGACCGTGTCCGCGCCCACCGCCAGGGCCTTGACCACGTCGCCCGAGTACTTGATGCCGCCGTCGCTGACCACGGGCACGCCCGCCGGACGCGCCACCGCGGCCACGTCGATCACCGCGGAGACCTGGGGCACGCCCACGCCCGCCACCACGCGCGTGGTGCAGATGGAGCCGGGGCCGATGCCCACCTTCAGGGCGTCGGCGCCCGCGGCGATCAGCGCCTCCGCGGCCTCGCCCGTGGCGATGTTGCCCGCCATGACCTGCTGGTCCGGCCAGGCGTCCTTGATGCGCCGCACCATGTCGAGCACGTTGCGGGAGTGCCCGTGGGCCGTGTCCACCACCAGCAGATCCGCGCCGGCCTCCACCAGGGCCTCCGCCCGGTCCATGCTGCCCGCGCCCACGCCCACCGCCGCGCCGCAGATCAGGCGGCCCTGGGCGTCCTTGCTGGCGTTGGGGTAGTCGATGCGCTTCTGGATGTCCTTCACCGTGATCAGGCCGCAGAGGTCGCCGTTCTCATCCACCACCAGCAGCTTCTCGATGCGGTGCTCGTGCAGCTTCACCGCGGCCTCGTCCAGGGTGGTGCCCCGCGGCACGGTGACCAGGTTCCCGCTGGTCATGAGGCCGCGCACGGGCTGGGTCATGTCCTTCACGAAGCGCAGGTCGCGGTTGGTGAGGATGCCCACCAGGTGCTTGCCCTCGGTGATGGGCACGCCGCTGATGCGGTACTCGGCCATGAGCTCCAGCGCCGCGCTCACCGGCTTGTCCGGGTGCATGGTGATGGGGTCCGTGATCATGCCCGACTCGCTGCGCTTCACGCGCAGCACGTGCTCCGCCTGCTCCTTGGGCGTGAGGTTCTTGTGGATCACGCCCAGGCCGCCCTGGCGCGCCATGGCCATGGCCATGTCCGCCTCCGTGACCGTGTCCATGGCGGCGGACAGCAGCGGCACGTTGAGCTGGATGCCGCGGCTGAGGCGCGTGCGCACGTCGATGTCGGCCGGCGTCACCTCGGAGTGGCCGGGCACCATCAGGATGTCGTCGAAGGTCAGCGCCACGGGGAAACGGTCGCTCATGGGAAGCACCTCGGAGGTGGGTCATGCAAAAAGGCCCCGGCCGAGGCCGGGGCCGGGCTCAGGGCCGCAGCACGCCGATGAAGGGCAGGTTGCGGTACTTCTCGTCGTAGTCCAGACCGTAGCCGATGACGAACTCGTCCGGGATCTCGAAGCCCCGGTAGCTCACCGGCACCTCCTTCTCGCGGCGGCACGACTTGTCCAGCAGGGTGCAGATGCGCAGGCTGCGCGGGTTGCGCGTCTCCAGCACCTGCAGCAGGTGGGCCAGGGTCAGCCCGGTGTCCACGATGTCCTCCACGATGAGCACGTCGCGGTCCGTGATGTTGCACTTCAGATCCTTCTCGATCTTCACCACGCCCGTGCTCTCGGTGCCCCCGTGGTAGCTGCTGATGGCCATGAAGTCCACCTCGTGGTGGACGGTGATGGCGCGCGTCAGGTCCGCCAGGAACACGAACCCGCCCTTGAGGATGTTCACCAGCACGGGCGTCCGGTCCACGTAGTCGCGGCTGATCTCCGACCCCATCTGCTGCACGCGGCGGCCGATCTCGTCCGAGCCGATGAGCACGCGCTCGATCAAAGGATCGCGGGACACGAAGTCCTGGTCGTCGTACGTCATGGGGCCTCCTGCGCGGCCGCCGGCCCGAAGGCCTGCCGCTCGCGGATGATGGCGTGGATCTTGGCGGCGATCATGTCGATGGCCACGGCGTTGTGGCCGCCCTTGGGGATGATCAGGTGGGCGTAGCGCTTGGAGGGGTTCACGAACTGCTGGTGCATGGGCCGCACCACGTTGCGGTACTGGTCGATGACCGACTCCAGGGTGCGCCCGCGCTCGGCGATGTCGCGCTGCAGGCGGCGGATGAAACGCTCGTCCGCGTCCACCCCCACGTAGAGCCGGATGTCCATGAGCTCGCGCAGGGCCGCCGACTCCAGCACCAGGATCCCCTCCACGAAGACGATGTCGGCCGGCTCCACCAGCCGCGTGGCCTGCGTGCGGGCGTGCACCGTGTAGTCGTACACGGGCACCTCCACCGCCTCGCCCAGCTTCAGCCGCCGGATGTGCTCCACCAGCAGCTCCGTCTCGAAGGCGCTCGGGTGATCGTAGTTGATCTTGGCCCGGTCCTTCAGGGACAGATGGGAGTTGTCGCGATAGTAGGAATCGTGATGGATGATCTGCACCGTCTTGCCGGGCGCCGCTTCCTGGACTCGCAAGGCCACGGTGGTCTTGCCGGAACCGGTGCCCCCGGCGATGCCGATGATCACGGGCGGCTGAGGGTTGTGAGCGTCGGTGTTCATGGGCGCGAAAGATACCACACTGCGGGGCGGAGTCAATCGGACCGGGGCGGGAATTCCTGTGGCGGGCGTGACTTCCCTGGGCGAGTATGGGTCCAACCGCTCGACCAGACCTCGGATCCTCTCGATCCGAGCCCCGCAACGATCCCGCATCGGGGGGGATCGCAGACCAGGAGGGGGCCCATGGGCTTCTTCGACTTTCTGAAAGACGCCGGCCAGGATCTGAGCGCCGAGCAGGCCCGCATCGACGAGGAGAAGGCCGAGAAGGCCAAGGCGCTGGCCCTGAAGGGCCAGATCGAGCTGCTGGGCCTGAAGGTGGACGGCCTGGACGTGGGCTTCGACGACGGCGTGGCCACCGTCTCCGGCACCGTGCCCGACCAGCAGGAGGCCGAGAAGGTGGTGCTGGTGCTGGGCAACATCCAGGGCGTGGCCCGCGTGGACGACCGCCTGGAGGTGAAGGCCCCCGCCCCCGCGGCGGTGCTGTACACCGTGAAGTCCGGCGACACCCTGGGCGCCATCGCCAAGGCCCACTACGGCAGCGCGTCCAAGTATCCGGTGATCTTCGAGGCCAACACGCCCATGCTCAAGGATCCCAACAAGATCTATCCGGGCCAGGTGCTGCGGATCCCGGCCCTGGACTGACCCGCGTCCCACCGCTGGAAACGCGACCGGCCCCCTCCGTGGAGGGGGCCGGCGTCGTTCCGGAGGCGAGCCAGGCTACATCTGGTTCATCAGGGCCGTGAACTTCTCCACCGCGCCCTTGAGCATGGGGTTGTCCTGATGCTGCTGCATCATGGCCATGATCTTGGGCATGGCGCCCTGCAGGCCCTCGCTGGCGGCCTTGAACTTGGACACGGTCTCCTCCATCCCCTTGGGCGGGTTGGTGTCCCAGTCCGGATGCTTCTGCGCGAACTCCTGCATCTTGGGCATGACCTTCTCGATCTGACCGGTCAGCAGGCCCAGGGCCCCCGCCACCGCGTCGGGCGTGTCGGCCGAGTTCATGGTGCTGGTGAAGGCCTCCATGGCCTTGGTCAGGGTGGTCAGCAGGGTCTTCTCTTCCACGTTCTTGGCGCCGCCGCAGCCGGCGACGACGATCGCCGCGAGCAGCACGGCGGCCATCAGCTTGGTCTTCATGTTCCCCTCCTCCGGGATGCGCATGGATCTCCTTGGCGAGACGGACCGCCTCCCCCCCGGGGAAGCGGTCCCGCCCCATATGACACGGCGGGCGTCTCCGAGTCACGCGGAAAGTGCCCGGCCCGCTCAGCGCAGCAGGACCAGGCGGCGCACGGCGGTGCGGTCTCCCGCCCGCAGCCGCGCGAAGTACACGCCCGAGGGCCGACCGCTCGCCCGCCACGCCACGCGGTGGGGGCCGGCGGGCAGCACGGCGTCCACCAGCACGGCCACGCGGCGGCCGGCGGCGTCGTGGATCGCGAGGCTCGCGGGGCCCTCCGCCGCCAGTTCGAAGGCCAGCTCCGTGGCGGGGTTGAAGGGGTTGGGCCTGGGAGGCGCCAGGGCGAAGCGGCGTGGGACCGTCGGCGCGCCGCTGGCCGGATCGGTCACCTCGATGTAGGCCTCGCGGGTCTTCACGTCGCCGCCGCAGGGGTTGCCCACCGCCAGGCTCACGGTGTAGAGGCCGGGCGCCGCGTAGACGTGGGTGGGGTTCGGCTCATCGGCGTGTCCGCCGTCGCCGAAGTCCCACTGCCAGCCGTCGACGCCGCCGCCGCTGGCGTCCGTGAAGTCCACGCTCAGGGGATAGTCGCCGCTCAGGGGGCCGGCGGTGAAGTCGGCCGTGGGCAGGGGATCCACGGTGATGAGGTCCGGCAGGGCGAGGGTGTCCGTGCCGTACGGGCCGGTCACGGTCAGGGTCACGGTGTAGGTGCCGGGCTGGTGATAGATGTGCAGGGGGTTGGGGATGGTCTCGGGGGGCGAGCCGTCGCCGTAGTCCCACTGCCACTGGGTGATCAGGCCGCCGGAGAGATCCGTGAATCCCACCGTCAGGGGTTGGCAGCCGCCCACGGTGGAAGCGGCGAAGAGGGCCGCGGGAGTGACCGCCGCCAGAACCGCCGCGCGGGCGTTGACCAGGCCGTGGCCTGACCAGCGGTCCCAGCCCGGCGTGGATTCCACGCTGACCACGTCGGTGCAGGTCCGGCGCAGGATGTCGCGCACCTGCTGGGGCGGCAGGGCGGGATGGGCCGACAGGACCAGGGCGCACACGCCGGCCACGAAGGGCGCGGAGCAGGAGGTGCCGTTGAAGAAGGGCTCCACGTCGCCGGCGCGGTAGCCGGCGGCGCCGGTGATGTCCGTGGTGGGCAGCATGGTGGGCGCGAGCAGGTCCAGGGCGTCGGGCGCGTCCATGCCCGGCGAGCCGAAGTTGGAGCCCCACCAGCGCTCGCCGTCGCAGGTGTAGCCGTTCACGTCGGGGAGCACGCCGTAGGCCAGGTCGGCGGGATCGGCGCTGCTGCGCTTGCGCTCGCCGCAGGGCGAGGCGGCCCCCACGGCGATCACGTCGGGATGATTGGCCGGATAATCCAGCACGGGCATGTTGTCGTTGCCCGCGGCCGCCACCAGCACCACGCCCGCGTTGGCGGCGTAGGCCAGAGCGGGGTCCAGCAGGGGATCGCTCATGATGCCCGGCGTGCTGAAGCTCATGCTGATCACAGCCGCGCCGGCGTTCACGGCGTGGTAGACCGCCTGCGCCACGTACGACAGGTAGAGGTTGCCGGCGCTGTCGCCCACCTTCAGGGGCAGGATGGGACAGCCGCCCGCCACGCCCACGGCGCCGGTGGCGTTGTCGGCGACGGCGGCCGCCACGCCCGCGCAGCAGGTGCCGTGGCCGGCCACGCCGGGGATGTCGTCGGCGGGGTTGGCGTCGTTGTCGCCGAAGTCGTAGCCGGGGAGCTGCCAGAGGTCCGCGTGCGTCGGATCCACGCCCGAGTCCAGGATGGCGATGATCACGCTGCCGGCGCCGTAGGCCGCCGGGAAGTCCCAGGCCAGGTCCGTGTCGGCGTCGAAGCCGGGCTGGCCCACGGGGGCCAGGGTGTGGTCGTAGCTCACGTACCAGTCGTAGGCGGGCAGCTGGGCGGTGTTCCGGTGGCCCCAATTGGCGGCGAAGAACGGATCGTTGGGCGTGACGGCCGGGTAGACGCGGCGGTCCGGCACGGCGAACTCCACGGCCGGATCCGCGGTCAGCAGGGCGCAGGCGGCGGGGATGTCGGCGGACGCGGGCAGGCGCAGCAGGAGCACGCGCTCCGCGTCGGCGGAGGCGGCCGTGTCGCGCAGCCGTTCGTGCAGCCGGACCACGGCCCGCACCTCGAGGCGCGCCGCGAGCCGGGCCAGGCCCATGCGGGCGGCCAACGCTTCCGGGCCGCGCTCCCCACGGGGCTCCCATGCCGCCACATCCAGCGCCGCCGCCGCTTCCGGCGTCAGGCGGATCACCACGCGCCCGGGGGCGTACGCGGACAGCGCGACGGCGGATGCGTGCGGGCCGGCCTGGACGGATGCGAAGCGGCGTTCCGCGGCGACGGTCCGCGGCAGCGCCAGGAGGATCACGGCGATGAGCAGGACGAGGATTCCGGGGCGGGTTCTCATGGCTTCCCCCTCAGCTGGAGACGGGCGGGCGGCTGCGGGGGTGCGGGGACTCCCGCACCAAGACCCTAACACCAATGAACAGATGATTTCAACTGGCCGGATGCCTCCGGCCTTGGCAAGCGCCGCTTCCCCGCCCTAGTGTTGCCCGGAATCGCGCGCCACCATCCGGAGGATCCCCCAGCCTGGAGACGCCATGCATCTCGCCAATCTCGTGTCCGTGTTCGGCATCGTGGTCATCCTGGCCCTGGCCTGGCTCACCGGTGGAGCCAAGCGACGCTTCCCCTGGCGCGTGGCGGGCTGGGGCCTGGGCCTGCAGTTCCTGTTCGCCCTGCTGCTGCTGCGCACGCGCGGCGGCGAGGCGGTCTTCGCCGGGGCGCGGGTGGCGGTGGCGCGCATCCTGGGCTTCACCGACGCGGGCACGGCCTTCCTCTTCGGCAACCTCTTCCGCGCCGACGCCGGGCTGGTGCAGTACGTCACGCCGGGCGCCGAGGGCGGCTACGTGCAGGTGACCAACGCGGCCACGGGCGAGCTCATGCCCCTGGGCACCATCTTCGCCATCCACATCCTGCCCACGGTGATCTTCTTCTCCAGCCTCATGGCCATCCTCTACCACCTGGGGGTGATGCAGCGGCTGATCCGCGGCATCGCCTGGATCATGCAGCGCACCATGGGCACCAGCGGCTCGGAGACGCTGAGCTGCGCGGCCAACATCTTCGTGGGGCAGACCGAGGCGCCGCTGGTGGTGCGGCCGTTCATCAAGACCATGACCACCAGCGAGATCATGGCGGTCATGGTGGGCGGGTTCGCCACGGTGGCCGGCGGCGTGATGGCGGCGTACGTGCGGTTCGGGGTGGATCCGGGGCACCTGCTGGCGGCGTCGGTCATGTCGGCGCCGGCGGCGCTGGTGGTGGCCAAGATCATGCTGCCGGAGACGGAGGTCTCCGATACGGCGGGGGGCGTGCGGCTGGACGTACCCAAGGAGTACGCCAACCTCATCGACGCGGCCGCGGGCGGCGCGGGCGTGGGGCTCAAGTTGGCGGCCAACATCGGCGCCATGCTGCTGGCCTTCGTGGCGCTGGTGGCCATGGTCAACGCGGGTCTGGGGCTGGCGGGGCTCACGCTGGAGCAGATCTTCGGCTGGGTCTTCGCCCCGGTGGCCTGGGCCATGGGCGTGCCCTGGCGCGAGGCGCCGGTCTTCGGCAACCTGCTGGGCACCAAGATCGCCGTGAACGAGTTCCTGGCCTACATCGCCCTGCAGGACGCCGTGGCGGCGGGGAGCCTGTCGCCGCGGAGCGTGGTCATCGGCACGTACGCGCTGTGCGGGTTCGCCAACTTCTCCAGCATCGCGATCCAGATCGGCGGCATCGGCGGCATCGCGCCGGAACGGCGCAGCGACGTGGCCAAGCTGGGCCTGAAGGCCATGTTCGGCGGCGCGCTGGCCAGCTGGCTCACGGCGACGATCGCCGGGATTCTTACCATGTGATTCTTTTTCTCTGATTTCGTGCTCAACCGGACGGCTGAACGGTCGATATCACCCGCACGCATTGCTCGGGGGTATCGTTCTCAAGACCGACCGGAGGGATCGTCCATGCTCTCGTTCCAGGAGTTGCTCGCCTCAGGCCGCCACCTGGGCGTCCACCCGGACGCCATGATCTCCCTGCTGAAGGTGATGGAGGACCCGCTGGTGGGCGCGGACGCGCTGCTGCCCATCGTGGAGGCCGACGCCGGGCTCACCGCCGGGCTGCTGAAGCTCTGCAACTCCTCCGCCTACGGCAGCCGCCGCGAGGTGGGCAGCGCCCAGGACGCCCTGGTCCTGCTGGGCAACCGCGCCTTCGCGCGCCTGGCGTTCCTGGCCAGCGTGGACCGCATGGTCCAACGCGATCTGCGGGCCTATCGCCTGACCGGCGACGAGATCCGCGCCCACGGTCTGGCGGTGGGCGTGGCGGCCGCCAAGCTTGCCGAGCGCACGGGTCTGCAGGAGAGCAAGCTGCTGGCCTTCACCGCGGGCATCCTCCACGACTGCGGCAAGATCCTGCTGGATCCCCACCTGCAGGGCCGTATCCCGGACGAGGCGCGGGGCTCCCGCGGCCGCGTGGACCCGGCCCTGGAGATCGCCTTCACGGGCTACGACCACGGCAAGGCCGGCGCGGGGCTGCTGTCCACCTGGGGCCTGCCCCAGTGCGTGGTGCAGGCCATCCGCTGCCACCATCGGCCGGATGTGGCGGGGACCTACCGCTCGCTGGCGGGGGTGCTCTGGGCCGCGGACACGGTGGTGCACCTGGCCGCCGACGGCGCCGTGCTGGACGCCCGGGATCCGGACTCGCCGTACCGCCTGTTCCTGGAGCAGGGGCTGGAGCCCGCGCTGATCCAGGAGATGATCGACGGCCTGCCCGCGGACCAGCAGGAGCTCGCGGCCCTGGCCGCCACCTGCTAGCTAGAGCCGCGCCACGCCCAGCCAGGCCGCGTGCATGGCGGCCACCATCACCATGTACACGGTGCGGGCGCGCTCCGGCGACGTGCGCGGCAGGCTGTAGTGCAGGCTCGTGGTGGGGCACACCCCCACGCAGTCTCCGCAGAGGGTGCAGCTCTCGGCGGGCACGCGGCGGGCCACGTCCTCATGGCTGAGAGCGTCGTAGCGGCAGACGGGAGTGCAGGCGCCGCAGTCGGTGCAGCTCGGCGCGATGCGGATCCGCCACGGCGACAGCTTGCCCAGGCGCGTGGCCACCCAACCCATCGGACAGAACGTGGTGCAGTGGGTCATCTGGCCCGTGCGCCGCGACCACAGCACCATGAGCCCCACCCCGATCAGACCGAAGCCCGCCGCCAGCCAGGCCGCCGTCACGCCGCCCACGCCCAGCCGCCCCAGCAGGAACGCCGTGCCGAAGACCAGCACCAGGATGCCCAGCCGCGCGCGGCTGCGCCAGAAGGGCAGGCCCACGGGGCGCTTGCGGGCGCGGGCGAAGCGGTCGTCCCAGGCGCCGATGTAGCACAGCCAGCTGCACCAGCCCGGCCCCACCAGCAGCACGGAGCTGGTGAAGAGGATCGCCATGAACAGCCCGCCGCCGCGGTACAGAGGGCCCGCGGCGATGAGCGCCGGCACCGGCAGGTGCAGCTTGCCGGTCATCAGCAGCTTCTCCAGGCCGGCCAGGCCCAGCAGGAGCTGGGTGAAGAACACGATGGAGAACGCCAGCCACACCTTGGGCCGCAGCTTGCGGATCCAGCGCGGGTCCTGGAGGCGGTCGGCCAGCCAGCCGGCGTAGAAGGCCAGGGCCGCGGCCTCCCACCAGCCGCCCGCGGGCACGAAGCGCTCCAGCAGCAGGCCCGCCGGATCCATGGCGAGCTGCACCGGCACCATCAGGCCCGCGGCGAGGAGGAAGGCGCCCAGGCCCGCGCCCCAAGGGTCGCGCTGCGGCAGGCGCGCGCGACGGCCGCGCAGGTGCAGGGGCAGGCCGGCCACCGCGGTGAAGAGCGCCACGCCGCCCAGGATGCCCGCCAGCCGCGCCCACGGCAGGCCGATCATGCGCCGGATCTCCACCAGGCGCGTCAGGGTGAGCACCCACTCCAGGGCGCCGGCCAGCAGGACGGCCTGCACGGCCAGGTCCGCCCAGCGGCGGCGGATCAGCAGGGCGAAGGGCAGGGTGAGCCAGAGGCCGATGAGGCCCGTCTCCCCGGCGCGCGAGTGGTGCGCGGCCAGGAGCAGGCAGGCCAGGACGGTGGGGACGTATCTCATGCCGACTCGCTTCCGCGGGGGTCGATCGCAAATATCTACCACCAAGTACATATCTAGCCGAACACCTGTCAACCTCTAGGCGAGGTTTCCGCTCGTGTTCCGCAACGCCCCGCCGTGTGCTACCTTGCGGACCCATCGACAGGAGGAGCCATGCCCCGCGTCCGACTCACGCCCCGCCCCCGCTACCCCCATGCCGTGGACCTGGCCGTGCGCACCACGGACCTCAACTACGGCGGCCACCTGGGCAACGACCGCCTGCTCAGCCTGCTGCACGAGGCGAGGGTGGCGTTCCTGGCGTCGGAGGGCTGGAGCGAGCTGGACGTGGGCGGCCGCTCGGTGATCATGGCCGATGCCGCGCTGATGTACCGCGGCGAGGCCTTCGCCGGCGACGTGCTGCGCCTGGAGACCGCCCCCGCGGAGGTGGAGCGCTCCGGCGTGCGCCTCTGCCACCGGGTGACCCGGCCCGCCGACGGCGCGCTCATCGCCCTGGCGGAGACCGGGCTGGCGGGCTTCGACTACCAGGCCCGCCGCGTTGCCCCTTGGCCCGACGCCGTGCGCGCCCGCCTGGAGGCCCTGGCCGCGGAGGCCGACGCGTGAGCCGCCCGGACCTGGAGATCCTCTCCCCGCAGAACGACCGCGTGAAGGCCCTGGTGCGCCTGCGCGACGACCGCGGCGCCCGCACCGAGGCCGGCGCCATGCTCCTGGAAGAGCCGCGCCTGATCCGCCGCGCGCTGGACGCGGGGCACCCGCTGAGCGAAGCGTGGCACTGCCCGGAGCTGCCGGACGACGAAGCCGCCGCCCTGGCCCGGGACCTACGCGCCGCCGGCGTGCCCATGGTCCGCGCCGGCCTGCACGTGATGGAGAAGCTGGCCTACCGCCGCAAGCCGGCGCCTCTGCTGGCGGTGGCGGCGCTGCCCCGCACGGACCTGGACGGTCTGGACGCGCGCC
>DAOTGJ010000001.1:0-59135 GCA_035447065.1 Candidatus Krumholzibacteriia bacterium | reverse complement strand
CTGCTGGCGGTGGCGGCGCTGCCCCGCACGGACCTGGACGGTCTGGACGCGCGCCTCCCCTCCTCCCCCTTGCTGCTGGTCCTGCACCACGTGGAGAAGCCCGGCAACCTGGGCGCCGTGCTGCGCACCGCCAGCGGGGCGGGCGTGGACGGCGTGCTGATCGCCGGCGGCGCGGACCTGGGCAACCCCAACGCCCTGCGCGCGGGCACCGGCGCGGTGTTCACGGTGCCCTGCGCCGCCGCGGCCCCGCACGCCGCCCTGGACTGGCTCCGCGCCCGCGGCCTGCGTCTGCTGGCCGCCACGCCGGACCACGCCGTGGTCCATCACACCCTGGACCTCACCGGACCCGTGGCCCTGATCCTGGGCGCCGAGGACACGGGCCTGCCGGCGGACTGGCTGGCCGCCGCCCACGCGCGCGTGCGCATCCCCATGCACGGCGCGGCCGACTCGCTCAACGTGAGCGTGGCCGCCGCCGTGCTGGCCTACGAGGCCGAACGCCAACGGAACGGAGAACGATGAAGGCCGAATGGTTGGCCCTGCTCACGGCCGCGTGCTGGGGCGTGGGCGGGTACTTCGAGAAGAAGGGGCTGCACCTGGGGAACCTGCCGCCGCAGCTGGGCATCGCCCTGCGCACGGCCACGGCCCTGGCGGTGCTGGGCGCGGTGGCGGCGCCGCGGGCGCGGGAGCTGGCCCACGCCGGGCCCAAGGCCCTCACGTACATGGTGGTGGGCGGCGGCCTGGTGGCCGGGGCGTTGGGCATGCTCTGCTTCTACGCCGCGCTCAAGGGCGCGCCCCTGAACCGCGTGATGCCGCTGGCCTTCACCGCGCCCCTGTTCGGCGCGGCGGCGGCGGTGGTGCTGGGCGGCGAGCCGCTCACGACGCGCACGCTGCTGGGCATGGCGCTCACGGTGGGCGGCATCGCGGTGCTGACCACGGGCTGAAATCGCGACCGTTTCACTCGGTTGAGATCGCCCGTGCGGAGTTGCATGTTCGGTGGACTGCGAACCCAAGAGGTGGCCACCGGAGGTATCCCATGCGCGCGATGACCGAGACCAATCTGAAGGACGCGTTCGCCGGCGAGAGCCAGGCGCACATGAAGTATCTGGCCTTCGCCGAGAAGGCGGAGAAGGACGGCTTCCCCAAGGTGGCGCTGCTGTTCCGCGCCATCAGCTATGCGGAGCAGGTCCACGCCCACAACCACCTGAAGGTGCTGGAGGGCGTGGGCGACACGGCCGCCAACATCCAGGCCGCCATGGCCGGCGAGGTCTTCGAGGTGGACGAGATGTACCCGGCGTACGACGCCGTGGCCGCGCTCCAGGAGGAGAAGGGCGCCCTGCGCAGCATCCACTACGCCCTGGAGGCCGAGAAGGGCCACGTGGACCTCTACGCCGAGGCCCTGGACGCGGTGAAGGGCGGCAAGGACATCGAGACGGAGAGCGTGTATGTTTGCCCGGTGTGCGGCCACACCCACGCGGGCAAGCCCGAGGAGCGCTGCCCCGTGTGCAACGTGCCGCCCGAGAAGTACGTGGCGTTCCACGGCTAGACCCGTGCCGGAGGCGGGGACGGCATGATCGAGGTCACCCGCACCATCCGCCTGTCCGAGGACGAGCTCCAGGTGAGCTTCGTGCGCGCCTCGGGCCCCGGCGGCCAGAACGTGAACAAGGTGGCGACGGCGGTCCAGCTGCGTTTCGACGCGGCGGGATCGCCGTCGCTTTCTTCCGAGGTGCGGGAGCGGCTGCTGCGGCTGGCCGGCAAGCGGGCCACGGACGACGGCGAGATCATCATCGACGCCCGGCGCTACCGCACGCAGGAGCGCAACCGGCAGGATGCGGTCGACCGGCTGGTGGAGCTGATCCGCAGGGCGGCGGTGCGGCCCAAGGCGCGGCGGTCGACCAAGCCCACGCGGGCGTCCAAGGAGCGGCGGCTGGATCAGAAGCGGCAGCGGAGCGCCGTGAAGCAGGGCCGCGCCCGCAAACCCTCCCTCGACGATTAATCCTCCAGCCACTCCGCCGGCGGCTGATGGCCGCGGATCTGCTGCCACACGCGCTTGGCGCGGCCGTGGTCGCCCACCGCGCGCAGCAGGTCGGCGTACATGGTGCGCGTGATGTCGTCGTGGGGACGGGCGGCGATGCGGCGCTCGTACTCCGGCAGCAGGGCCGTGAGCCGGGCGCGGCTGAGGCCGGCCTGCAGGTCGGCGGCCACGCCGCGCCAGCGCGCGGTGAGGTCGGCGTGGTCGGCGCGCTGGGGAAACGGAGGGTCGTCCAGCAGCTCCACCACCTGGCCCACGGCCAGCAGGTCCTCCCAGTCCGATTCCAGGATGACGGCGGCGCAGGCGTCGGCGTCCAGCGGCTCCGGCACGGGCCGCTCGCCGCGCACGCGGGCGGGCAGGGCGGCGGCCACCGCCGGGAACAGGGCCGCGGCCAGGGCGTGGTTGCCGGCGTAGGTCAGGTGGACGTGCTCGTAGAAGCGGCGGTCCAGGGGATCGGGGGCCAGGTCGGGGCCGGCGGCGGCGAAGGCCGCGGCGGCGTCGGCCAGCTCGGTGCGGGGCAGCGACGGGTCCGCGGCCACGTCGCGGATCACCTGGTTGAGGGCGTCGTCGCAGCGGAAGCGCAGCACGTCCAGCTCCTTGGCGCGCTGGAACTGCTCGCCGGCGGCCGCGGTGTCGCCGGCGGCCAGCAGGGCGCGGCCGCGGCGCCAGGCCAGCTCGGCGTGGGTGTCGTCCAGGGCGGCGGCGGCGGCGAAGGCCTCCAGCGCGGCCTCGGTCCGGCCGGCCGCGGCGTCCGCCGCGCCGCGTTCGAAGTGCGCGGTCCACGCCTCCAGATCCGTCGCGGCCAGTTCCGCCCGATGCGCCGACGCGAACGGCGCCCCGTCCCACACGTTCACCGCCACGGTGCTCAGCACCACGCGCGCGCCGGCTCCCTCCCCCGCCGCGGCGATGTCGTGGAGGTTGGCGCGGAAGTTCGCGCGCACCCGCTCCAGCGCCGCGCTGTCGCGCCGCACCTGGTGCTTGGCGTACATCTCCATGCCGGCCCAGGTCTCCAGCATCTCGTCGCGGCCCGCGAACCGCTCCGCCACGCCGTGGGCCAGCTGCCCCACCCGCGTGCCCTTCAGGGCGATGCCGGCGCGCGCCACGCCCAGCGGCGTGGCTTGACCGTCGCGCGAGGCCCCCAGGCCGTAGGGGCCGATGACCTCGTTGTTGCCCAGGTAGACCACGTACACGTCGGGATCGTAGCCCGCGAACTCGCGCGCCGTGGTGCGGCACACGTGGCTGTTGGTGGCCACGATGGCGGTGTTGATGACCTCGAACTCCGTGTCGGGATACGCGTCCGCGAGCATGGCCTCCAGCACCCGCGAGAACCCCAGCGCGCCGCGCGGATAGCCCTGGGCGGCCGAGGCGCCGAGCACCACGATGCGGCAGGCGTCCGCCGGCTTCTCCTGCGGGAAGCTGAAGAACAGGGGACCGCGGGCGATCTCCTTGGGGAAGAAGCGCCAGCCGTAGCGCAGGTTGATGCCGTAGCGGTCCGTGCCGGGCACCTTCAGGGCCAGGGTGGCGGGGTAGCCGGAGCCGGCCAGGCGCAGCGCGCCCTCCAGGCCCAGCAGCAGCAGCAGGGGCAGGCCCAAGGCCAGGGCCAGGCGCGCCAGCCAGAGACGGGCGCCGGTGGGGCCGCCGCGCGGGATCTTGGAGGCGGAGCGCGGTGCGGCCACGGGGTCTCCTCGCAGGTCAGGGCAGGGCGGTCCACCGCCCGGGCACGGGGGTCAGGGCCACCACCGCCGCGGACGCGGTGTCCAGGGGCGGCAGGGCGATGAGCAGGCAGCCGGGCGCCGCGCCGGCGGCGGCCACGTGCCGGGGCCGGATGGTGAAGGGTCCGCCCTCGGAATTCAAGTACCCGGCTTCGCCGCCGTCCAGGGGTACGTGGATGCCCAGGTCCAGGAAGCGGCGCTCCCGGCCGTCCGCCATCACGGTGACCACCAGGGCGCCGGGTCCGGCCACGCGCACCACGCCCGTGGGCAGGTCCAGGCGGCCCCAGAGCCAGGTGCGGGCGGTGTCGGCGCGGGCGTCGGCTACCAGGGGCCAGGACGGATCGTCCAGGCGACGGCCGGTTTCCGGGCACGTGCGGCCCGCGTCGAGCCAGGGGCCGGGCTGCAGCTGGGCCGGCCCGTCCAGGGTGACGCGGGCGGGCGCGGGCGCCGCCGCGGGGTCGGCGGCGGGCGCGGTGGCGCCGCAGCCGGCCAGCAGGGCCGCGCCGCAGAGAAGCACGATGAGCATGGCGGAACGTTGCCGCAACGGGGTCTCCCTTCCCAAGAGGTCCGGAGCCGTCCTAGCCACATCCGTGCCAAAGGGAACGTACCGCGCCGGCCATCGCGAGGAAAGCTCAAGTCCGGCGGCCGCGCGTCGATCAGAACAGTGGCCCGAAGATGGAAAAGGGCCCAGGGAGGGCGCCGCCCGCCGCTCGGCGGGAAGCTCAGGGACGAGAAACGAAGGCCCCGCGGACGCTGGTCCGCGGGGCCTCGTGCGTCATCGGCGGTGGGATCAGGCGTCGGCCTTGATCTTGTTCAGGGCCGAGCCGTGCTTGAACCACTCGATCTGATCCGCCGTGAACGTGTGCTCCACGGTGATGGCGTCCACCTTGCCGTCGGCGTGCTTGAGCTCCACGGTCAGGGGCTTGCGCGGCGCCAGATCCTTCAGGCCCAGGATGCTGATGCGGTCGTCCTCCTGCACCTTGTCGTAATCCGCGGGGTTCTTGAAGGTCAGCGGCAGGATGCCCTGCTTCTTCAGGTTGGTCTCGTGGATGCGCGCGAAGCTGCGCACCAGCACCGCGGCGCAGCCCAGGTGGCGCGGCTCCATGGCGGCGTGCTCGCGGGAGCTGCCCTCGCCGTAGTTCTCATCGCCCACAACCACCCAGCGCAGGCCCGCGGCCTTGTAGGCGCGCGCGGTGGCCGGCACCTCGCCGGTCTCGCCGGTGAGCTGGTTCTTCACGGCGTTGGTGGCCTCCGTGAAGGCGTTCACCGCGCCGATCAGCATGTTGTTGCTGATGTTGTCCAGGTGCCCGCGGTACTTGAGCCAGGGGCCGGCCATGCTGATGTGGTCCGTGGTGCACTTGCCCAGGGCCTTGATCAGCAGGGGCAGCTCCACGTAGTCCCGGCCGTTCCAGGGGCTGAAGGGCTCCAGCAGGGCCAGGCGGTCGCTCTTGGGATCCACCACCACGCTGCCCTGGTTGCCCGGCGACGGAGCCTGGTAGCCGTCCGTGGAGACCACGAAGCCCGCCGGCGGCAGATCGTCGGCCTTGGCCGGCGCGGCCAGCTTCACGGCGTTGCCGGCGGCATCGGTCAGGGCGTCCGTGGTGGGGTCGAACTTCAGGGTGCCCGCGAGTCCGTAGGCCAGCACCACCTCGGGGCTGCCGATGAAGGCGTGGGTCTCCGGGTTCCCGTCGGCGCGCTTGCGGAAGTTGCGGTTGAACGAGGTGACGATGGAGTTCACCTCGCCATCGGCGATGTCGTCGCGCTTCCACTGGCCGATGCAGGGGCCGCAGGCGTTGGTCAGCACCGTGGCGCCCACCTTCTCCAGCACGGCCAGCTGGCCGTCGCGCTTGATGGTCTCGTAGATCTGGTCCGACCCCGGCGACACCCACAGCGACGTCTTCATGGACAGGCCCTTGTCCAGGGCCTGCTGCGCCACGTCGGCGGCGCGGCAGATGTCCTCGTAGGAGGAGTTGGTGCAGCTGCCGATCAGCGCGGCGGTGAGGTGCTCGGGATAGCCCTCCGCGTCCACGTCGGCGGCCATGCGGTCCACGGGGTGGGCGATGTCCGGGGAGTGCGGACCCACCAGGTGGGGCTTGAGGGTGGAGAGGTCGATCTCGATGATGCGGTCGTAGAACTCCTCCGGGTTCTCCAGCACCTCGGGATCCGCGGTCAGCAGGTCCTTGTGGGCGTCGGCCAGATCGGCCAGATCGGCGCGGCGGGTGGCGCGCAGGTAGTCGGCCATGCGGGAGTCGTAGGGGAAGATGCTGGTGGTGGCGCCCAGCTCGGCGCCCATGTTGGTGATGGTGCCCTTGCCGGTGCAGCTCAGCGCCGCGCAGCCGTCGCCGAAGTACTCGATGATGGCGTTGGTGCCGCCCTTCACCGTGAGGATGCCCAGCAGCTTGAGGATGACGTCCTTGGGCGCCGTCCAGCCGCTCGGCGCGCCGGTCAGCTTCACGCCGATGAGCTTGGGATGCTTCACCTCCCAGGGCATGCCCACCATGACGTCCACGGCGTCGGCGCCGCCCACGCCGCAGGCCACCATGCCCAGGCCGCCGCCGTTGGGCGTGTGGCTGTCCGTGCCGATGATCAGGCCGCCAGGGAAGGCGTAGTTCTCCAGCACGATCTGATGGATGATGCCGCTGCCCGGCTTCCAGAAGCCCATGCCGTAGCGGTCCGCGGCGGAGCTGAGGAAGTCGTAGACCTCCTTGTTCACGTCCAGGGCCGTGGCCTTGTCCTGCGCGGCGCCCTTGTAGGCCAGCAGCAGGTGGTCGCAGTGAACGGTGGTGGGCACGGCGGCCTCGTCGCGGCCGGCCTGCATGAACTGGAGGATGGCCATCTGGGCGGTGGCGTCCTGCATGGCCACGCGGTCCGGGCGCAGGGCCAGGGTCTTGTCGCCGCGGCCGAACTCCTGGTGCGCGGGGTCGTCCAGGTGCCCGAAGAGGACCTTCTCCGCCAGGGTCAGCGGGCGTCCCAGGCGGGTGCGCACCACCTGGAGCCGCTCCTTGGAGCGCGCGTAGACGTCCTGGACCATCTTGAGGGTCGTTTCGATCGCCATGGTGATCATCCTCCGCGGGAAATCGGGCGTGGCCGGGGGTCGGGAATCGGTGCGTATCGGGCACAATCTATCAGTTGCGCGATGGAGAAGCAAAGGCGGGGTTGGCGGGCAGGGCGAAGCAGCAGAGTGCGATGAGGACGGTGAGGCGATGCATGGCGGCCTCCTTCTCGAGCATGGAGCAACGATCCGGCGCCAGCATACGGGTTGGAATGGTCCGGGATCAACCCTTCCGCGCCGTGAGCAGCAGCCGGTCCCCCAGCCGCCCCGTCAGGCGCGTCAGCGGCACGTTCACCGCGTGGAGGAGCCATTTGGCGCGGTAGGCCGCCGAGCCGCCCTTGAGGTTGAGGTCGCGCAGGGGGACGATGTCCTGTTCCACGCGCACGTCCGTGAACCGGCGGCCCACGGTCCGGGCCAGGGTGCGGGGCGTGAACTCGTGCACGTGATAGGGGCCGTCGGGCAGGCGCACGCTGCGGCCCAGCAGGCGGTAGGCGGTCAGGGCCACGCGCGTGCTCAGCAGGTTCAGGGTGGCGGGCACGCGCAGGATCAGCGTGCCGCCGGGGGCGAGCAGGGCATGCATGGCGGCCAGGGCGGCGGCGGGCTCGGTCATGTGCTCCAGCACGTCGCCGGCGTAGACCACGTCCCAGCGGCCGGCCTCGTCCGTCAGGTCCAGCGCCGTCACGTCGCCGCGGTGGAGCTCCAGGCCGAACTTGCGGCGGGCCGCGGCGCAGGCGGCGGCGGAGATCTCCACGCCCCCCACGCGCAGGCCGAGGTCGCGGGCGCAGGACAGCAGGTGGCCCATGGCCGCGCCCACCTCGAAGAACGACGCGGCGCCGGGCGCGCGGGGCAGCAGGTCCTGAGCCACGAAGGCCGCGGTGCCGACGCGCTGCGCGTCGTGGAGCGCTTCGTAGTCCATCCCCGCCTGATCCAGTCCGTGCAGGGCGGTGTCGAAATAGTCCTGGCCGTAGAGCTCCTCCAGCTCCGCGGCCGCGGGCATGGGGTCCAGCCGGACCAGGTCGCACGCGCGGCAGCGCACGCCGTCGAAGCGCCGCCCGTGCCAGCGGTAGTGGAAGGGCAGCCGCTCCGCCCGCGCCTGGCCGCAGTTCCGGCAGGCGCTCACGAGCGTCCCCTGCGGATGGTCTCCACCTCGGCCGTGGTCAGCGGCCGCCAGTGCCCCTCGGCCAGCTTGTCCAGCCGCACCGGGCCGATGCGCACGCGGTGCACCGCGGTCATCTCCAGCCGCAGCGCCGCGAAGAGGCTGCGGATCTGGCGCACCTTGCCGCCGGGCAGCACCAGGCTCAGGGTGCAGGAGCCGGCGTCGTGCTCCAGCAGCTCGATGGCCTTGGGCTTGACCAGCCCCGCCTTGGGGAGCTGCACGCCCGCCCGCACCACGCCGAGCTGCAGCTCGGACACATCGCCCTTCACGACCAGGCGGAACTCCTTGTCGAAGCCGTGGCCGCTGGCCGCGGCGGCGTTCCAGGCGCTGTCGTTGGAGACCAGGAGCAGACCGCTGGTGGCGGCGTCCAGCCGGCCGGCGGGCGCCAGGCCGGGGATGTCGCGGGGCAGGTACTGGCCGATGAGCTTCACGCGGTGGCCCGCGGAGGCCGAGGTGGCCACGTCCACGGGCTTGTGGAAGGCCAGGTAGGTGCGGGCCATCTCCAGCAGGGGCCGCCCGTCCACCATGAGATCCTGCTCCGCCCGCACGCCGTGGCCGGGATCCAGCACGCGCCGACCGTCCACGTGCACGCGTCCCGAACGCACCAGCTCCTCGGCCTGGCGACGCGTGGCGTAGCCGGCCTTGGCGATGGTGCGCGCCAACCCCTGGAGGTCCTCCGTGGACTCCGGCGCGTCGGGTTCGTGGTCGCGGTCGTCGTGCATGGTTCCGTTCCGAAATCAGACGATCCACCAGGCCAGCAGCGCGGCGTAGAGGATCAGCAGTCCCGCCCCCGCCACGCGGCCGATGGCGCCGCGGGTCAGGGTGACCAGGACCAGGGCGAGGGTCATGAGGCCCAGGCTGGGGAACTCACGGGCCATCAGCTCGCGTCCCACGGGCACCGGATGGATGATCGCCACCGGGCCGGCCACCGCGAGCAGGTTGAAGAGGTTGGATCCTACCACATTTCCGAGCGCGATCCCGCTCTCGCGTCGATAGGCGGCCACCAGGGTGGTGGCCAGCTCCGGCAGGCTGGTGCCCACGGCCACCAGCGTGAGGCCGATGACCACCTCCGGCGCGCCCAGCGACTCGGCGATGCGCACCGACGAATCCACGATCCAGCGTCCGCCCAGCACCAGGCCCGCCATGCCCAGCGCCGTGAGCAGGGCGCCGCTGGCCAGCCCCGCCGGCGGCGTGTCCGCCGGCGCCGCCGCCCGGCGGGCCCGGGCGTCGCGCAGGCCGCCGCCGATGGAGCGCACGGTCACGTAGCCGAACAGCGCCATCAGCCCCAGACCGTCCCGGCGTCCCAGCGTGCCGTCCAGGCTCAGGACCCAGAACAGCGCCGTGCCCAGGATCAGCAGCGGGATCTCCAGCTTCCACATGCTGCGGTCGTTGGGCGGCGCCATGAGCACCGCCGCCGCGCCGAGGATCAGGCCGATGTTGGCCACGTTGGAGCCCATCACGTTGCCCAGCATCATGTCGCCGCGCCCGGAAAGGGCCGCCAGCAGCGACACGATGAGCTCCGGCACCGACGTCCCCCACGCCACCACCGTGAGCCCGATGAGCACCGGCGGCACGCCCAGGGCCCCCGCCAGGCGCGTGCCCCCGGACACCAGGGCCGTGGCGCCTCCCACCAGGAGGGCCACGCCGGCGGCGAAGAGCAGGCCGTCCAGCAGCAAGGCTCAGGCCTCCCCGTCCAGCAGCGCCACGGCGCGCACCGGCGAGGCCTCCGCGCCGTCCAGGCGCAGGGGCAGGGCCAGGAAGCGGAAGCCGTCCGCGGGCAGCGCCCCCAGGTTGGCCAGGTTCTCCACGTTGATCAGGCCGGCGGCGGCCAGGATGTCGTGGGCGTCGGTGGCGTGGAAGGGGTCCACGCTGGGGCTGTCCAGTCCCACGCCCTTGAGGCCCGCGGCGGCCAGCAGGCGGGCCGCGTCGGGGGTGAGGTGGGACCAATCGGCGTAGTAAGCCGGCGTGCCCCAGCGGCTCTCCCACCCCGTGCGCACAAGCACGAAGTCCACGTCGGCGAGATCCAGGCCCGCGAAGACGTCGGCGTCCACCGCGCCCGGCGCCGCATCCACCACCACGCCCCGCCCCTGGCAGCGCTCCGCGGGGAACGCGGACAGATCCGCCTCGCCCGCCTTGAAGTGCAGGGGCAGGTCGATGTGCGTGCCCACATGGCAGCCCGTGCGCAGCGAGGACGACTGGTGCGTGTCCGGCCCGTGGGAGGACTCCCGCACGATCTGCGGCACGGTGGGGTCGCCGGGATACACCGGCATGCCGCTGCGGATCACGTGGCTGAGGTCGATCAGGCGCATGGGCCTCCGTCCGGGGTGGCTGGGGTCAGCGCAGGGAGGAATCGGACCAGGTGCGTTCCAGGCGCTCCAGGCGCCCCACTTCGAACTCGGACTCGAGCAGCAGCCGCTCGGCGGCGTCCATCCGCTCGTCGAGATGCGTGACGTCGCCGGAGACGTCGGACACGGCCAGGAACACGCGCTGCAGCAGATCCGCCGGTCCCACCTGGGCCACGGCATAGCCGTCGCGGCGCAGGCGGTCCACCAGGGACTTCAGCTCCTTGCGGCGGTCTTTGAGGCTGGCGGCGCCTCTCAGGTGGAGGTCGGCGACCAGCGTGCAAGTATGCACCCGCAGATCTTCCATGCCAAAGGTTGTGCCTCGGAAATTGTTCCTGCCCGTCCGAGGGGCCCGAATCAGCCCCCAGAACCACTTGCCACCATTGAATTCATTGAACTTACGCCCGCCCGCGGCGACCGCGCCCACGCGGGCACAATTTCCGAGGCACAACCTACACGACCAGAATCGGCACCGAAACCCCCAAAACAAGGACCCCGGGCTTTCGCCCGGGGCCCCCATCCCTCTCCCCGTCGCGGCGGCCGCCAACCGGCGCGCGAGCGACGTGATCGGTGCGGTCCGGCGCTCGCGCGCCGGTGATCGGCCGCTCCCTACTTGGTGAGCGACATCTTGTGCGTGGCCGTCATCCCGCCCACGCGCAGGCGCGCCAGGTAGGTGCCGCTGGCCATGGCGCGGCCGGCGTCGTCGCGGCCGTCCCACTCCAGCGACGTCCGGCCCTGGGGCAGGTCGCCGCGGTGCAGGGTGCGCACCACGCGGCCCTGCAGGTCCAGCACGTCCACGGTGGCCGCGCCGGCCGTCGGGAGCGTGAAGAGCAGGCGCGTGGTCGGGTTGAACGGGTTGGGGTGGTTGCCCGCCAGCCCGAAGACCAGCGGCGTGTCGCCCACGGCGGAGCCGGAGTCGGTCACGGAGAGCTCCACGGTGACCACCTCGGCGGCGCCGGCGTCGTGGGCCACCAGGATGTAGCCGGTGTAGACGCCCTCGGCCAGGCCGGTGGCGTCCAGGCTGACCGTCAGGTCCTGGCTGGAGCCGCCCAGGAGGCTGCCCGCACCGTCGGGCGAGACGGACATCCAGGACACCTCGGAGAAGATCAGGAACGGAGCGTCGCTCACGTCGCTCACCAGGCCGTCGGGAGAGCTCACGCGGACCAGGGCCTCCACGGTGGAGGCGCCGGCCACCAGCCAGGACTCGCTGCCGTCGTTGGCGGTGTCGTCGAAGAGCAGGGTCCAGGTGAGGCCGTTGTCCGTGCTCAGCTCCACGTCCACGAAGTCGGTGGAGGTGGCGCTCCACGTGATGTC
Organism: Candidatus Krumholzibacteriia bacterium; assembly: GCA_035447065.1. Lineage (GTDB taxonomy): Bacteria > Krumholzibacteriota > Krumholzibacteriia > LZORAL124-64-63 > LZORAL124-64-63 > CALEMW01. The sequence continues at coordinate 47,530 of DAOTGJ010000001.1, read as the reverse complement.
CGTGCTGGTGCCGGTCTGCAGGTACTCGCCGCCGTTGGGCGAGAGCACGCCGATCTGGGGCACGCCGAAGTCGCAGCAGTCCACGTCGGCCCAGAGCATGATGTCGCCGACGAAGCCCTGGACGGAGAGGTCCACCCAGCCCGTGCCCCAGTCGTTGAAGCAGAGGCCCGCGGTGTCCGCGGCGTCGATGGGGATGCCCACCGGGCCGTTGGCGTCCAGGAACTCGAAGAGCACGTAGTAGGGGCCGGCGGCGGGGTCGGCGCAGCTGAAGTCCGTGGGGATCTCCACGTCCACGTAGCCGTTGGCCACCGGCGGGCTCACCGTGATGGGCGCGGAGGTGTCCAGGATGGCGCCGGGCACGCCGCCGGCGTCCTCGGCCAGGAGGGCGCGCACCTGGGGCGTGCTGGTGGTCTGCAGGTAGAGCAGCATGTGCACGCCGCGCACGTTGAAGCCGTTGACGCACGAGCAGGACTCGCTCAGGGGATCCACGCGGACGGCGTAGGTCTCCTGGCCGGTCCACCAGCTGCCGTAGTAGCCGGGGATGCTGCTGGTGTCGTCGTTGCCGTACACGCAGTCGCCGTTGTAGGTCACCGGCGACGCGGCCTGGGGCTTCACGGTGAGCTCGTCCATGGCGCGGGGCGCGGGCTCGGCGCGGGGCAGCAGGGCCGCGGCGGCGGCCTTGTAGCTGACCGGATTGATGTCCATCTCCTGCACAACGTAGTTCAGCACCGAGCCGGCCTGGCCCACGTTGCTCACGGTGGTGAGGGCGGAGCCCAGGTCGCCGGTCTCCACGGTCTCCGCCAGGAACGTGGGCGAGACGGCCGCGGCGGCGATGGGCGTGGGATCCACCAGGGCGAAGCTCACGTCCCACGTGGCGGACAGGCCGGAGGCCCGGCTGTTGACCACCACGATGCCCACGGTGGAGATGGCGCTGCTGGTCACGCTCAGGGGGTAGTCGGCCACGTCGTTGTTGGCGTCCAGCGGGATGTCCTCGTACACGAAGCCGCCGGCGGCCAGACGGATGACGGCCTTCACGGACAGGTCCGTGGCGTTCTGGCCGTTGAAGGTGACCTGGAACTCGCGGTCCAGGGCGCCGAAGTTGATGCAGTGGAAGTTGCGGGCCGCCAGGTGGGCGGTGGAGCTGCTCAGGCTGTACGGATAGGTGGACACGGTGGTCACGGCGCTGGAGTTGTAGTCGGCCGCCTCGCCGTAGCCGAAGCCCGCCACGCTGCGCACGCCGCAGGCGTAGTTCCAGGCGGCGAACTCGGGATAGCCGTTCACCAGGGACGAGCCGTTCTGGAAGAGGATGCTGTCGTAGGACACCAGCATGCTCTGGGTGGTGTGGGTGGAGCGCCAGTCCCAGAGGTCGATGATGATCTGATCGCCCCAGGTCTCGCTCATCCAGTGCTGGAAGATGCAGTCCTCGTAGGAGCCGCTGCCGCCGGTGTCCAGGCTGCTGGTGGGGCTGCTGATGCCGCTGCCGCTGGTCAGGTAGTTGTAGTAGTCGTTGACCTGGTCGTAGACCACGTCCTCCATCCAGGTGGCGTCGAGCTCCACCCAGCCGCCCTCGCTCCAGCCGGACTGGGCGCGCTGGCTGGCGTGCTTGAACTCGTGGGCGCAGGTCACCTTGGCGGCGCCCAGCACGTTGCCGTCGGGGTCGTCGTTGGGCGGGAAGCCGATGAAGGTGTTGTGCAGCACGATGCGCGTGGCCGTGCCGCTGACCACCGTGGTGTACCCGTAGGAGCCCATGCTCTCGAAGCTCACGGGGTAGGGGTGCGTGGGCGGAGCGGTGAAGCCCATCTCCACGATCTCCTTCTCCCACGACTCGTCCATGTACTGGGCGCAGCGCTCCACGTAGTCCGGGATGCCGTTGGCCGGGTTCACGTCCGTGGCGGAGACGCCGTTGGTGCCCGAGGTGAAGTACGTGAAGTTGAAGTGGCCCAGGGGGCTGAGATAGGTGGCCGTGGCGGCGGACATCTCCGGGGTCAGGTAGGCGTCCAGGCGCTTGACCACGTCGGCGCTCAGGGTGGGGCGCAGGATCTCGAACTCGCGCATGATCTCGGTGCCGCACTTCAGGGGCTCGAACGCAGCGGGGCGCCAGGCCTCGGGCAGGGCATCCTGGTCGAACATGTAGGCGAACTTGTGCTGGAGGGCGGTGCCGGCGTCGAGCTCTCCCGCGGCCACGGCCTGGTCCAGGGCATCGAGGAAGCCGTGTCCGCCGGGAACGGCGGCCAGCGCCGGGACCGACGCCAAAACAGCCAACATCATGATGAGCATGAACTTACGAGACATGAGATCCTCCGGGACCAAAGCCTGAGCACCACGGACGCAGCCACGGCCGCGGCCGGAACCGTTACGGAAGCGCGCCACCATGACGGGGGGTGGTGAGCGGGTGAGGCGACCAGCATAGCACAATTCCGCAGGAATTGCCTCCGCGTCTTGAAACCGGCGATCGGTCCGCGCGCCGGCCGCTTGACAGGCGGGGTCCGGCGTTGGACCATCCGCCCCATGCAGACCCGTCGCCGCATCGCCGCTCCCCGACGCCGTCCGCGGCGGGTCTTCCGCGCCTCCGTCGCGACGGCGGCGTGCTGCCTCGCGTTCTCCCTGCTGACGGGCTGCGAGCAGAGGCTGGAGCCTGCCAAGCGCGTCCCCCGCCCGGGCACCGTCGCCCAGGCGGATCCCCGTCCCATCGAAGCGGCCCGCGATCTGCCCGCCATCCAGCAGGAAGGCGTGCTGCGCGTGGCCACGCGCCCCGGACCGCTCACCTGGATGGTGTTCCAGGGGCGCGAGGCGGGCTTCGAGCGCGACCTCCTGGCCGCCTTCTGCGAGGAGTGGCACCTGCGCCTGGAGCCGGTGCTGCCCGGCGGCGGCGAGCTGCTCACGGACCTGCTCCACACCGGCCGCGCCGACGTGGTGGCCGCCGGCATGGTGCTGACCCCGGAGCTGGAGGAGCTGGGCCGCCCCACGCGGCCCTTCAGCCTCACCCGCCTGCACGTGGTGCTGGGGCCGGGCGTGGGCCCGGTGGGAGAGGCGGCGGATCTGGACGGTCTGGCCGTGACCGTGCCCTGGGAGAACCAGGCCGAGGACCTGCTGCGCGAGCTGCGCGACGAGCTGGGGCTGCACCTCTCCATCGTACGTGCGCGGCCCACCCTGACCCAGGACGACCTCTTCCACGCCCTGGCCGCGGGCGAGATCCAGGCCATCGTGGCCACGTCGGGCGCCGTGCGCTCCATCCGCGCCCGCTACCCCGAGCTGCGCCTGGGACCGCCCCTGGGCGAACGCACGGGCCGCACCTGGCTGGTGCGCCGCTCCAGCGAGGCCTTGGGCGATGCCCTGGACCGCTTCCTGGCCCGCAACTACAGCCAGCTCAACGCCGGCGCCCGCCGCAGCCGCCTGTACGGCATCCTGTACGAGCGTTACATCGGCGACCCCAAGCAGGCGCGCTACTACCAGCAGGACCGGCTGCGCACGCGCCGCAGCGGCCGCATCACGCCGTGGGACGAGACCATCCGCGACGTGAGCACGGAGCTGGGGCTGGACTGGCTGGTGGTGGCGTCGCTGATCTACGAGGAGAGCCGGTTCGACCCGGAGGTGGTGAGCGAGGCCGACGCCGTGGGCCTCATGCAGGTGCTGCCGCGCTTCAGCCACGCCGACAGCACCCAGCTCATGGACCCCGAGACCAACATCCGCGTGGGCACCGCCCACCTGGCCGACATCTGGCGCAGCTACCACTACCTGGCGCCGGCGGACCGCTGGCCCTTCACCCTGGCCACCTACCACGCCGGCGCGGGCCACATGAACGACGCCCGCCGCATCGCCATGGACGCGGAGCTGGATCCCAACCGCTGGGAGGACAACGTGGAGGTGGCCCTGCACCGCCTGCGCGACCGCGCCACGCCCACGCGGCACGGCTTCTACCGTGGCGACGAATCGGCCGAGTACGCGGAATCCATCCTGCGCCGGGCCGAGGTCTACCGTTGGGCCCTGAAGGCGGCGCGCCGCCGCAACCCGGGCTAGACGTCGCCCAGCAGCTCGTCCAGCAGCTCGTGGGCCCGCCGCAGGTGCGGGATGACGATGGAACCGCCCACGATCAGCCCCACGTCGAAGATCTCCAGCATCTCCTCGCGCTTCACGCCCAGCTCCACGCAGCGGATCACGTGGTAGGCGATGCAGTCGTCGCAGCGCAGGACCATGGAGGCGCTGAGGCCCAGCATCTCCTTGGTGCGCGCGTCCAGGGCGCCGTCCTCGTAGCAGCGGGTGTCCAGGTTGAAGAAGCGCTTGGTGGTCAGCGTGGCGTTCTCGAGGATGCGCTCGTTCATGCGCTCGCGGTAGGCGCGGAATTCGCTCAGTCGATCCGACATGGGGTCACTCTCCGGCGGGATGGTCCTGGGTGCGCAGCCATCGCCAGAGCATGACCGACGACAGCGACGCCGACAAGCAGAACCCCGCCGCGATCAGGAACACCTCCCGCGACCCGAACAGCCGCAGCACCGCGTAGCCCGCCAGGGGCCCCACCACGCCGCGCAGGCCCACCATGGCCACATGCACGCTCTGGTAGTGTCCGCCCTCCCCGTCCGGGGCGAAGGCGATGCTCCCCATGTTCCAGGTGACGTTCACCCCGCTCATGGCCACGGCGTAGAAGGCGAAGCCCAGGTAGGCCGTGGCCACGGGGCCCAGGCCGGCCAGCGGCCCGCCCAGGGCCAGGGTCAGCGGGTAGAGCGAGAGCAGCCCGAACCCCAGCGTGGACACGCGCACCGGATGGAAGCGGTCCATGGCCGCGCCCATGAGCGGCCCCAGCAGCGCCACGCCCGCCGAGGCGATGAGCACCCGCGCCGAGGAGATCTGCTCGTAGCTGAGGTGCAGCTCGTCGGTGAAGAACAGGGGCACCACCGGGTTGAGCATCATGAAGGCCATGCCGTAGAGCATGAAGTTGCCCTCGAACCAGCGGAAGGCCTTGTCGGCGTGGATGGTGGTCAACGCGTCGCGGACCGGGTCGGTCAGGCTGCGCAGCAGGGCCGCGGGCGAGGTGCGGCCGCGCGGCAGGCGCGGCAGGGTCCAGGGCGCGGGGGTGCTCGGGCCGTCGCCGTGGCGGGGCACCAGGGCCAGCATGAGCGGGTAGCCGAAGCCCAGCAGGCCCACCGCCGGGTAGATCCAGCGGAAGTTCTGGGGATCGCGGTCCAGCAGGGCGCCCAGCAGCAGGCTGGTGGAAGCCGCCGTGACGTGCTGCACCAGCGCGCCGAACCCGAAGTAGCGCCCGCGCCGCGCCGCCGGGAAGTTCTCCTGGAAGATGCCGTTCTGCGCCGGGTAGAGCAGCGCCGCGAACACGTACACCACGCCCAGCAGCGTCACGAAGCGCGGCGCCGTGACCGCCCACGGCGCCAGCACCAGCACCGCGCGCCCGCCCAGGCCGCCCCAGAACAGCACGCGGCGGCGGCCGCCCCGCGCCAGCAGCGCGCCCCAGCTCAGGGCCAGCAGCATGCCGGCGGTGTCCATGGTGACCGCGGCGGTCACCAGCCCGGCCGACGCGTCCAGCGACTTGGCCAGCACGAACGGGAACAGCAGGTACCCCGCCCACCACAGGCCCTGGAACACCATGCCGATCAGGTATCGGCGCAGGGTGGCCGCCTCGACGGGGTCGGGGCGGGCGCCGGGGTGGAGCAGGCGTGCGAGCAGGGTGGGCATGAGCCCGATGATGGGACCGGCGGGCGGTGGGCGCCAGGGGATTTCAGGCCTCGGCGGCGGCGGCGGCGGGCTTGGCCTGCGGCAGGACGATGCGGAACGTGGCGCCCCGTTCCGGGGCCGTGGCCGTCAGCTCCAGCCGGCCGTCGTAGCGCGTCAAGGCCCGGGCCGAGTCGGGCAGGCCGGTGCCGCCGCCGTCGGCGCGGTCGGTCTTGGGCTGGAAGAGGGTCTCGACCAGGGCGTCGGGCACGCCGGGGCCGTTGTCGCTGACCTCCAGCTCCACGGCGCCGCCGTTCCGACGCCAGCGCACGGCCAGGCGCCGGTCGGTGCGGCCGCGCAGGGCCCGCAGGGCGTTGACCACCAGGTTGTCCAGGGCGTGCTCCAGCACGGCCTCGTCGCAGGTCACGGCGCAGGGACGCGGTCCGTCGCAGACGGCGGTGACGCCGGCGGAGCGCATGCGCTCGCCGAACGGGTCGGCCACCCGGGCCGCCACCGCCGCCAGGTCCGTGGGGTGGAGGCTCAGAGCGTCGTCGCGGATGCGCTCCATGGCGAGCAGCAGGTCGTCGAGCACCTTGACCAGGCGTTCCGCGGCCTCGCGGTCGCCCTGATAGGCCTGCACGTCGGCGCTGCGGTCCAGGGCCTCGCGCAGCTCCTGGACGACGCCGCGCGCCCAGGCCACCCGGTGCTCGGCGACTCCGGCCGCGTCGGCCGCCTCCAGGATCGTGTCCAGGCGGTCCAGCCCCCGGGTCCGCAGATATCCCACGTGGGGCCTGGCCCGCTCGCCGGTGCGGGCGTTGAGCATGGAGAGACGCTCGCGCAGCTTGGCGACGCTCTCCATCACCCCGCTGCGGTTGTGCCCCTCGCGCCGCAGGGCCTCCAGCAGCAGCACGCGCCCCATGGCCTGCGGCATGGGCGGGGGCGCGGCGGGCGGGGCCTCCGCGTGCGCCCCGGGTCGGCGGCGGAGGATCACGGCTGCGGCGGCCAGCAGGCCCGCCACGGCCAGGATCGGCAGCAGCGGCGGCACGCCCGCCGGGCGCGGGCCGTCGATGACCAGGTAGGAGGCGCCGGGCTCGGGATAGCGGGGAATCGCCACCTCGCGGCGGCCCGCGCCCATGGGCAGGGGGGTCATGAAGGCGGGGTAGGAGCCCACGTCGGCCTGGGTGAGCAGGGGCGTGCCGTCCAGGCTCGTGATCAGCAGCCGCAGGCCCGGGAGCAGCAGGGCCAGCTCGTGACCGGGGGGCGGCAGGAGGTCGGCGCAGAGCAGGAGGTCGCAGCGGCTGCGGCTGACGGCGACGGTCTCCGTGGTCAGGCGTGCGTCACGAAACGCGAGGCGACGGAGCTCGCCGCCAACATGGCTCAGGTAGACGTCGCGGCCGCCGTCCGGGCGCACGGGGCCCAGCTCCAGGCCGGACAGGCCGTTGGGGATCTCCGTGCCGGCCAGCAGGCGGCCGTCGTGGGGCTCCACCACCAGCAGCGACTGGGTCCGCCCGCGCAGGGTGCCGCCCAGGACCAGCTCCGGGGCGCCGTCGCCGTCCAGGTCGCCCAGGCGGGACGCCACCCGCGCCTGGCCGTAGGGCAGGTCGTGGCGCCAGCGCAGGGCGCCGTCGGCGGCGTAGCTGATGAGGCGGGGGACGTCGTCGCGCAGGCCGTTCACGTGTTCGCCCTGGTCGGCGTCCAGGTTCTCGTGGGCGTCGCCGCAGAGGAGGATGGAGGGGCCGTCGTCGCCGTCGATCAGGGACACGCTGGACGGAAGGATGCTGTTGGCCTCGTCGGCGCGCCAGAGCTCGGCGCCGGTGCGCGCGTCCACGGCCTGCAGACCGCGGCCGAACTCGTCGTAGCGCACGTTGCGGGCCAAGAGCAGCGCGGGCACGGTGTCGCTGTCAACGGGGACCGGCAGGGGGCCCACAGCCGCCACGTAGCCGTCCCAGAGGCCGTCGCCGTCGCGGTCCTCTCCCATCGGCACGGGGAAGCTCACGCGCTCCGTCAGGGTGCGCGCGTCCAGGATCCAGACGCGGATCTCGGCGCTGTCCACGGAGCGGGAGCCCACCACCAGCTCCAGGGCGCCGTCGCCGTCCAGGTCCCAGGCGCCGTCCACCCAACCGCAGGGGGCGGGCTTGTGGAAGCGGCCGGGGAAGTTGAACTGGGGTCCGGGCACCACCTCGCCGCCGCGCAGGTGCTCGAACTGGACGTAGGTCTCCTGGACCTTGGCCCACGTGGGGCCGCCGTCCTCCCCCAGGTCCACCAGGCGGGCGCCGCGGGAGTTGCCCCAGTTGGTCAGGGCGGGCACCGGGACGATGCCGGGCGTCAGGGAGTAGGGCAGCGCGGAGGGCGGATCGTCCAGATCCGTCACGGCGGCCGCGGTGCCGGACGCCAGGAGCGTCCCGCAGAGGAGGAAGGCGAGGATGTGCATCAACGATCGATACGCTTTGCGATGGTGCCTCGGGCGAGCCACGAGGCACGATCATAGCAAGCCGCCGTGCCGTTTGGCAACCTGCTCCGGTTGACCCTGGGCCGGGGCGGGGCGTAAGGTGCGGCCACCCCAGCCCGGAGGTCCTGGAATGCGCCGTTTCGCCCTGCCGATCGCCCTGCTCCTGCTCGTCGGCTGCCAGCAGGTGCGCGACCTGGGTCCCGTGCCCGTCACCTACCACGGCGGCGCCGCGGTCGGAGCCTTGGCCGTCACCCACGGCGGCGCCGGCTCCCCTTCGAGCTGGTCCCCGCACACCCAGGCCGCAGCCCAGGCCGCCCTCCACCGCCTGGCCCACGGCGGCACGGCCCTGGACGCGGCGGTGGCCGGCACGCAGCACCTGGAGGACATCCCCATCTTCAACGCGGGCACCGGCGCCAACATCCGCCTGGACGGCCGCACCATCCAGATGGACGCGGCGCTCATGACCAGCGACGGCGACTTCGCCGCGGTGGCCGCCCTGGAGCGCGTGCGCAACCCCATCCGCGTGGCCCAGGCCGTGCAGGCCACGCCCCACCGCATGCTGGTGGGCGACGGGGCCACGCGTTTCGCGCACCGCATGGGCTTTGCCGACGAGGTGCCCATCTGCCCGGAGGCCCGGGCCAAGTGGCGACGCCGCGTGGCGCGCCTGCTGCGCGGCGAGGCCGGCGGCGGCTACGACGCGTTCGACTGGCGCGCAGCCTGGAACTTCCCCAACCCGGTGCCAACTCCCGAGGACACCCTGGTGGACGACCCCGTGCAGGGCGACACCGTGGGCACGGTGGTGCGCCACGCCGACGGGACGTTCGCGGCCACGCTTTCGACGGGCGGCACGTCCATCACCCTGGACGGCCGCGTGGGCGACGTGCCCATCTACGGCTGCGGCTGCTTCGCCGGCCCCGCGGGCGCGGTGGCCTGCACGGGCCACGGCGAGAAGATCATCCGCCAGGGGCTGGCGCGCGAGGTGTACCGGCTGATGGAGGGCGGGCTGTCGGCGCAGGAGGCCATCCGGGCGGGGATCGCGGATTTCGATCCGGCGTGGACGGTGGGCGTGATCGCCGTGGGGCGCGACGGGTGGGGCGTGGGGGCGAATACGGACATGGCGTACGGGGTGGCGGGAGGCTCGGAATGAACCGTGACCCCAAGCTCGACGCCCTCCGCGCCCAGATCGACGCCGCCGACCGCGAGCTCCTGGACCTCCTGGCCCGCCGCCGCGACCTGGTGGCCGCCGTGGGCGACCGCAAGATCGACCTGGGCCTGCCCGTGTACGTGCCCGAGCGCGAGGAGGCCATGCTGCGCGACCGCCGCGCCGAGGCCGAGCAGCGCGGCGTGGCGCCGGACCTGATCGAGGACCTCCTGCGCCGCATCATGCGCGAGTCGTACCGGGCCGAGGGCGCCCGCGGCTTCCGTTGCGCCGTGGAGGACCCGCGCCCGGTGGTGCTGGTGGGCGGCCGCGGTCAGATGGGCCGCCTGCTGCACCGCGCGTTCACCGCGTCGGGCTACGAGGTGCGCGTGCTGGAGGCCGACGGCTGGGATGCCGCGGACCAGGTGTTCTCCGGCGCCGGCCTGGTGATCATCGGCGTGCCCATCCACGCCACCGTGGACGTGATCCGCGCCTGCGCCGGCCGTCTGCCCGCCGACGCCGTCCTGGCCGACATCACCAGCCGCAAGGCCGCCCCGGTCCGGGCCATGCTCGACGCCCACCCCGGCCCCGTGCTGGGCCTGCACCCCATGTTCGGCCCCGACGTGCCGACCTTCGCCAAGCAGGTGGTGGTGCACTCCCCCGGCCGCCACGCCGACGCCTGCGCCTGGGTCCTGCAGCAGTGGCGCACCTGGGGCGCCGCCGTGGTGGAGGTGGACGCCGCCGAGCACGACCGCCACATGGGCACCATCCAGGCCCTGCGCCACTTCGCCACCTTCGTGTACGGCACCCACCTCATGGCCGCCGATGTGGACCTGGAGCGCGTGTTGGCCCTGAGCTCCCCCATCTACCGGCTGGAGCTGGCCATGGTGGGGCGGCTGTTCGCGCAGGATCCGGAGCTGTACGCGGACATCATCTTCGGGTCCGAGGAGGGCGTGGCGCTGGCGCGGGGGTATCGGGAGCGGTTCTCCGAGGCGGTGGCGATGTACGAGGGCGGGGATCGGGAAGCATTCCTGGAGCGGTTCCGGGAGGTGCGGGAGTGGTTCGGGCCGTTGGCGGAGGTGATGCTGCGGGAGAGTTCGGGGTTGTTGGCGCAGGCGCGGGATCGCATATCAGGCCAATAACCACTATATACATGAATTTGTTAGCATTTTATACTAGCATGTCCACATCGCAATATCCTAATATATCTACATCGCCATTTTCTAATACTTCGACAAAGTAGGGCCGTCATGGCCACCCCGGCGGAAAAGCTGGCAACGTCCCTGGAAGCCCTCGCTGAAGCCTGCAGGGACGGCCGCACGGTGCTCCGCGCCCGGGATCTGGGTCGCACACACCGGGAGCGCCTGACCGCTGCCGGCTTCCTACAGGACGTGGTCAAGGGTTGGTACTACCGCACACGGCCTGATCAGATCAACGGCGAGTCCACGTCCTGGTACGTGGCCTTCTGGGACTTCTGCGCCCAGTACCTCACGCTGCGTTTCGGGAAAGACTGGTGCCTCGCGCCGGAGCAGTCGCTCCAGTGGCACGCCGGAGATCGTACCATCCCCAGGCAGCTCCTGGTCCGCAGCCCCCGCGGCGACAACAGTGTTCTCGCGCTACCGTTCGACACGTCGCTGCTGTCTCTGCGCGCGGCGATCCCCGCGACTCAGGACATGGTGCAGGACGAAGGGATGCGGCTGATGTCGATCCCGGCAGCCTTGACCACCCTGCCCCCGGACTTCTACGCGAACCATCCCCTCGAGTCGCAGACCGCTCTCGCCCGTATCACCCACGCCTCGGAGCTGCTCCCCCCGCTGCTGGAACGGGGGCAGACCACCGTGGCGGGAAGGCTGATCGGGGCCTTCCGGGCGATCGGGCGGGAGGAGACCGCGGACGACATCGCCAAGGCCATGCGGGCGGCCGGGCACGACGTCCGGGTCAGCGATCCCTTCACATCTCCGCCGGAGGTGATGCTCCAGGAAGCGAACGCATCGCCCCAGGTTCAGCGGCTCCGGCTTCTCTGGAACGCGATGCGCCGGGACGTGATCGACAACTTCCCCGCTCCCCCGCCATCACGCCCGGACCCCGAGGCCTACCTCCTCGCCGTGGAGGAGGCGTACGTCTCCGATGCCTACCACTCCCTCTCCATCGAGGGCTACCAGGTCAGCCGCGAACTCATCGAGCGCGTGCGACGCAACGAATGGAACCCGGACGCCCGTGAAGCCGACTGCCGTCTCCGCGACGCCATGGCGGCCAAAGGCTACTGGCTGGCCTTCCAGAACGTGAAGCGGAGCGTGGCGCGGGTCCTGGCGGGCGAGAATGCCGGGGCCGCGGCCGCGGACGATCACGGCGATTGGTATCGGGAGCTGTTCGCGCCGTCGGTGCAGGCAGGGATCCTGGGCGCGGCCGAGCTCGCCGGCTACCGCAACGGTCCGGTGTTCATCCGGCTCTCACGGCACGTGCCGCCGTCCCCCCACGCCGTGCGCGAGCTGATGCCGGCGTTCTTCGAACTGCTGCAGGGCGAGGAGCATCCGGCCGTCCGCGTGGTGCTGGGGCACTTCTTCTTCGTCAACATCCATCCGTACATGGACGGCAACGGTCGCGTCGGAAGGTTCCTGATGAACGTGATGGCGGCGGCCGGCGGGTATCCTTGGCTGGTGGTGCCGGTGGAGCAGAGGGGGGAGTATCTGGGGGCGTTGGAGGAGGCGAGCGTCGAGGGGAGGATCGTCGGGTTGGCGAAGCTGCTGGCTTCGCTCCGTCCTTGACTACGGAACTCTCTGCATCAGACCGCTGCTCTCCAATTCATACCCAAGATCGACCCTTGTACTATTGGTCACCCGAAGCCCGTTCACGGGGCAATAGCCCCGGTAATTCCAGAGCAGATCGAAACGAGCTCCATCCTTAACAAGAAAGAGAAGAGCGCGGTCCGTTTGATCGATAACGGGCGTCACATATTGGCTCAGGATCGGCGACGTAGATCTATGAACGCCGACTGTCATCTGCTCGGACGGCAGCTCACCTTTGAGTACTTGCTCGACCGTGCATACGAACTGTTGATTTGATGGCCCCGCAATCATGCAAGGGCGACGGTATTCTTCTTCCGGAAACTCGAACCGAGTCGCCAAAATGACGAGATCTGCGGTCTCATACATCGACTGGGGATCCAGGCGGTCAAAGTTCTTCCTGAGGGTCGCCATGGGAGCTTCCACGCCGAATGTGAGATCGCCGTTGCATATCCGGATCTCTCCATCAGGATCTACTGCGTACAAGCCTTGATTCCGGCAGGACCACTCAGCCGAGAAACCCGTCCCGTCGTTCTGAAAATCCCTGATGCACAGTAAGGCGTAGCTCGACCCGATCTCGAATCGCTCCGGGTGCGTCGACTCGGCGGGCTCCATGCATCCTGGGTCAGGGACCTTGTAGGCCCGAACACGGATCCTTTCGGATTCCGGATGTCCGTAGATCGACTCGGTGACGGAGAGGTCCAACAGGGCGGTCGAGGACCTGGGTCGCGTGGTGCCCTCATGGTTGAGGCATTGATACTCGACCGCCTCCAGCGTCCCGATGAACGCGAGATCCGTCTGAGCCGCCATGACCTCCAGCCCGTATTCGGTGATCTGACCGTCGACGATGGCCAGCGACTCCGCCGTGCTGGCCCAGCAGAGTCCACTCTGCAGCAGTAGCATCAATGAGATGCTTCGTAAGATCCAGGACATGGAGATCTCCAGTCGGAATCATCATGAGAGACAGAGATCATTGATCATAGTATCGGGATCTGAGCTTACGTCGTCCAGCCTCGTGGAATTCGCGACTAGACTTGATGAATGCTACCGCCCACGTGAAGAGCGTTCACGTGGGCGGAAGAATCCATCAAATCACCGGAATCCATACCGACGGAGGGAACCCGGAGCCAGGATCAAACGCACCATCCGCGCCCCTCATTCCGGCCAAGTCCTCCGCAAGATCAGCCAGATCATCACCATCCCGATCGCGTGCTTCACCACGATCGCCAGCATCTTGCCGAAGAACGCGTGCCACCCGATCCGCAGGCTCGGCTCCACGTTCCTTTCGCGCCAGTACTCCCCCGCCACCGCGCCCAGGAACGCGCCGGCGAAGGAGCCCAGCAGCGCGCCGATCACCGGCACCATCCCGTTGCCCAGCGTGGCGCCGATCAGGCCGCCCAGGAACACGCCGGTCACGCCGTAGCGCGTGGCGCCCTTCTTGGCCACGTAGACGATGCCCAGCAGGCTCTCGATGACCTCGCCCAGAATGGTCAGGCCGGCGAGCAGGCCCAGGAACGGCCAGGTGATGGACGAGAACCCCGACGCCAGCCCCCACACCAGCGCCAGCGCGCAGATCACGATGTTGCCGCCCAGGCCCAGATACGTCAGCAGCGACGCCGCCAGCAGCAGCACCGTCCAGAGGGCGAAGCCGGTCCAGGCGCCCAGGCCCTGCAGGAACTCCATCACGACGGGCTACTCCTCCAGCCGGAACAGCTTCTCGCCGGCGGTCACGGGGAAGTCCAGGGTGTTCTCCGCGGGCGGCAGGGTGCAGTTGAACTGCTCGGGGTTGTAGTCGCAGAGGGGGTTGTAGGCGAAGTTGAAGTCCAGCTCCACCGTGCCGTCGTCGGCCAGCTCCAGGTCCAGGTAGCGGCCGCCGCCGTAGGTCTCCTTGCCGGAGGTGGCATCGTAGAAGGGGAGCCAGAGGTAGTCGCCGTACTGGCTGGTGTCCGCGGGGCCGAACACGCTCAGGGTGTGCACCTTCGCCGCGTGCGTGAAGCTCACCGTGCCCTTGCGCACGTAGTCCACCTGCTGGCCCTTGCGCTTCTCCAGCTGGAGCATGCCGCCGGCGTCCGTGGTGGCCAGGGGCACGCGGAAGCGCAGCTCCGGCGCCGGCCAGTAGTAGTTCAGGCCCACGAACGAGGGCAGATCCGCCTCCTGGAGGGGTGTGTCCGCGGGGTTCATGTAGGCCTCGTTCTTGTCGATCCGATGCTCCACCAGGCGGATCTCCCAGGCCTCCTGCTCCGCGGGGGTCATGGCCAGGGCGCCGGGGGCGTCGGCCTTGGACCCGCCGCAACCGGTCAGGACGACGGCGGACCAGAGGGCGAGCAGCAGCAGGCAGGGGCGCAGGAAGGATCGGTTCATGACGGAGCGACTCCTGGGATCGTGTTGCCGGACGTGCGGGGGTCGGTTAGTTTCGCGGGCGACATGATAGCACACGACCGTCCTACGCAAACCCCTTGGCACGGTTCCCTGCTCTGCGGCCTCGTCGCGGTGCTGGGGCACCTGCCCGTGCTCGGCGCCTGGTGGAACCGCGACGACTGGGGCCTGCTGGCCCGCGCGCAGGGCCTGCTGGAGGCCGACGGGCCCGCCCGCTTCCTGAGCCAGACCCTCTACTGGCGGCTGTTCGAACCCCTCTTCGGCCTGGATCCGGCCCCCTGGGCGGTCACGCGGCTGCTGCTGCTGGCGGCGGTGGCGGGGCTCACCCAGCGCATCGGGCGGCGGCATCTCCGGCTGGAGCCGGGGCCGGCCCTCTTGGCGGGACTGCTGGCGGCGTGGTCGCCTCTGGCGTTCACGCCGCTGCACTGGGCGGCCGGGGTGCAGGAGCTCCTGGGCGCGGCGCTGGCCCTGGCGGCGGTGGATCTGGCCCTGAGCGGCGGCCGGCGCCTGGCCCTGGCGGTGCCCGTGGGCGTGGCGGCCATGCTGAGCAAGGAGAGCGCCCTGGGGCTGCCCCTGCTGCTGGGCGCGCTGGCCTGGGCCGGAGCGATCCCGGCGCGCGACCGGCGCGGCGCGGTCCTGGCCTCGCTGGTGCTGCTGGCCGCGGCCCTGGCCGAGGGCTGGCTGGTGCTCCAGCACTTCGACCACGCGCCGGGCGCGGCGTACGCCCTGGCCGGCCCGCTGGCCTGGCCCCTCAACCTCACCCAGTACGGCTGGTGGCTGCTGGCGGCGGCGTGGCCGTGGCCCGCCGCGAGCTGGAACGCGCTGCAGGGCCTGGCCGGCCTGGGGTACTGGACGCTGCTGGCCTGGTGGGCCTGGCGGCGCTGGCGGGCGGCGGACCGGCGGCCCGCGGCGCTGCTGCTGGCGGCGCTGCTGAGCCTGGCGCCGGCGCTCCTGCTGCGCGGCCACCTGTTCCCCTACCTGGCGCTCACCGCGTGGTCGCCCCTGGTGCTGCTGGCGGCCGCCGCGCCCTGGGCCCGGCGTTGGCGGCCCGGCGCGACGGCGGCCGTGGCGGTGGCCGTGGTCCTGGCGGGCGCGGCCTTCGGCGGCACCACCCTGCGCATCAAGGCGCGGGCGGCGGACGGGGCGCCGGCGGATCCGTCGGTGCGCGGCGCCGCCATCGCCTACCGCTTCATCAAGGGCCTGGAGGCCATGCCGCCGGAACTGGGCGGCCGCGTGGCGGTGCTGCAGCCGGACGTGGAGCCGGGCGCGCTGCCGCGGCCCACGGACCTCTACGGCGCGCTGGCCGGCGGGCTGGCCGCGCGCGTGGCGGTGCCCGACGGCCCGCCGCTGACCTGGCGCACGGACCTGCGCGATCCGCCCGCGGACACCTTCGTGCTGGCCGACGCCGGCGTGACCGCCAAGCCCTGGGGTCCGTTGACCCAGGCGCGGCTGCTGCTGGCGCTCACGCGCATCGGCCAGGGAAGCCACCTGTCGGCCATGGACCTGCTGCTGCACACCCTGGCGCGGGCCGACGAACGGGTGCCGCTGATGTTCGACGCCGATCAGCTCACCGTGCCGGCCGCCGACATCCGTGCGCGCGTGCCCATGTTCCTCTCCGCCGTGGAGAGCTCGGGCCTGCCGCCGGAGCAGGCCGAGGCCCTGCGCCGCACCGCCCTGGAGCTGCTGACCTACGCGGGCCTGGCGCCCGCCGCCGAGGAGACGCCCTGATGGATCTGGACATCCTGCAGAAGTCGCTGGGGCCGTGGACCGTGGGCACGCTGGCCACGGCGCTGGGGATCCTGCTGGCCGCCTTCGTGGCGCGCGCGGTGGTGCTCAACGTGCTGGCGCGGCGCATCCGCACCTGGGCCGAGCGCACGGAGTCCAAGGCCGACGACATGGCCGTGGACGCGGTGTCGGGGCCGGTGGGTTCGCTGATCCTCATCGCGGGCGTGTACGGGGCGCTGCGGCTGCTGGCCGTGGATCTGCTGGAGATCGAGGTGTGGGCGGACCGCCTGTTCCGCGTGCTCACGGTGCTGCTCATCGCCTGGGGCCTGTTCCGTCTGACCGATGCGGCGGGCGAAGCCTTCACCGAGCTGGCGCGACGCACGGACAACGACCTGGACGACTCCCTGGTCCCCCTGCTACGCAAGGCCAGCAAGGTGCTGATCGCCCTGCTGGCCTTCGTGCTGGCGGCGCAGAACATGGGCTACTCCGTGAGCGGGCTGATCGCGGGGCTGGGGCTGGGCGGGCTGGCCTTCGCGCTGGCGGCCAAGGACACGCTGGCCAACCTCTTCGGCGGCGTGACCATCCTGCTGGACCGGCCGTTCAAGGCGGGCGACTGGATCACCTTCGACGGCGCCGACGGCGTGGTGGAGGAGATCGGCCTGCGCAGCACCCGCATCCGCACCTTCGCCAAGACCCTGACCACCGTGCCCAACCAGACCCTGAGCAACGCCGTGGTGGAGAACCACTCGCTCATGCCCAAGCGGCGCATCAAGATGACCGTGGGCGTGACGTACAGCACCACGTCGGAGCAGATGCGCACGCTGGTGGCGCGGGTGGAGGGCATGCTGAAGGAGCACGCGGGCATCGACCAGGAGTTCATGCTGGTGAAGTTCACGGACTTCAACAGCAGCAGCCTGGACCTCTTCGTCTACTGCTTCAGCCGGACCACGGACTGGGCGGAGCATCTGCAGGTGCGGCAGGAGGTCCACCTGGGGATCATGGACATCGTGGAGGAGATGGGGCTCAGCATCGCGTTCCCCACGCGGACGGTGCATCTGGCGCGGGCGGAGGCGGAGGCGTGAGGTTCAATCCTCGCCGATGGATTCCAGGTCGGCGAGATCGCGCGGTCTGGATGTGGCCCGCTTGTTCGCGATGAAGGCCGACTTCGAGATCACCCGGACGAGGACGCCGTCGTAGTCACTCGTCTCGGAGCCATCGTACGCCAGCTCCCAGGTCGTGCCGCTGAGCCCGGTCAGCAGATCGACCCTGACCGGGGGGACTCCCAGCTGGACGACCTGGTCCGGGTCCGTGAAATCATCGACCGCAAGACCCAGCCCGCCGAAACCGAACCGGTCCAGGGCCGCGAGGACGCGGCGGGCATTCTCCGCCGTCGGCCGGACGAACAAGTCCATATCACCGGTGAATCGCGGTGCCCCGAAATGGGCGAGGGCGTATCCCCCGACGAGCAGGTATTCAACGCCCGCGTCGTTGAACGACTCGAGCAATTCGCTGAAGTCCCTTGGTAGTTCCATGCTCCCGATGGCGCAGGATATCCACGGCCTCCAGCCGCTCGGACGGCGGTCGGGAGAGCCAGTGGTCGCGATCCCGAAGGTGTGCGCGGGGATCGTCGAGGGGATGCTTGGTGACGACTTTGCGGATCATGGTTCCATTCTATCACAACCACTCGAAAAGACGAGTCGGAAGCGCCCGCATCAGATAGGATGGGAGGATGAAACTCAAGATCGCGGCCTTTCTCTTCCTGGCGGCCGTCGCCCGCGCCGACACCCTCCCCGACTGGCACGACGGCTTCGGCGCGCCCCCCGCGGGGCTGGGCCTCAACGGCGACCCGCGCGCCCTTCTGGCCCACGACGGTTCCCTCTACTGCGGCGGATCATTCAACCAGGCGGGCCCGGTCACCTCCTGGTTCCTGGCGCGGCTGGACCGCGTGAACAGCTCCTTCGCCTGGACCTCCCTCGGCGACCTGGACAACCGCGTGAACGCCCTGACCGCCTGGGGCGACAGCGTGCTCGCGGGCGGACGCTTCACCCTGGTGGACGGAGTGGACGCCGACCGCGTGGCCGTGTGGGACGGCGCCGCCTGGCACGCGGTGGGCGATCCGGCGGCCTGGACCTGGGGCCACGTGAGCGCGCTGACGGTGATCGACGGCACTCCGTGGGCGGCGGGCACGGGGTTCGTGGTGCGCTGGAACGGATCGGCGTGGATCAGCATGACCGGATCCGGCTTCACGGGCGACGTGTTCGCCCTGGCCGCGTACGACGGCGCGCCGGTCATGGGCGGCGCCTTCGCCTCCGTGCCCAACCCCGCCGACGACCCCACCGCCGCCGCCAACGTCGCGCGCTGGGACGGCGCCATGTGGCGGGCGCTGGGCGGCGGCCTGGGCGACACCTGCTACGCCCTGGCGGCCTGGAACGGCGGGCTGGTCGCGGGAGGCGTCTTCACGTCGCCGGCGGCGCTGGCGGCGCGCTGGAACGGCAGCGGGTGGTCGGCGCTGGGCGCGGGCGTGGTGGGCACGGCCGTGACCGCGCTGGCGCCGTGGGGCAACCGCCTGGCGGTGGGCGGCGATCTGACCGGCGCGGGCAGCGCCGCGGTGAGCGACCTGGCCCTGTACGACGGCGCCCTCTGGTCCGACGTGACCGAGGGCGTGGACGGCCTGGTGCGCGCCCTGGCGCCCTGGGACGGGGCCCTGGCCGTGGGCGGCGGGTTCACGCTGGTGCGCGGGGGCACGCTGGAGTCGTCGCACATCGGGCTGTGGATCGATCCCACCGTGGGCGTGGACGACGCGCCCGCTCCGCTCGCGCTGCACGCCGCGCCCAATCCGTTCAACCCGCGGGTGATCCTCCGTTTCGAACGGCCCGCGGCCGGCGCGGCGCGCCTGGAGATCTTCGATGCGCGGGGCCGCCGCGTGCGTCGCCTGCCGGACGGGGAGCCGACGGCCGGTGTGGCGGAGATCGCCTGGGACGGACGCGATGACGCCGGCCGCCTGCTGCCCGCGGCCGTCTACCTGGCGCGGCTCACGGTCGGGGACGCCGCGGCCACGGCGCGGGTGACGCTGGCGCGCTGACCTCAGCGCAGGAACAGCAGCGACGCCCCGCCCAGCGCCATCAGGATGCCGATCACCGCCGGCCGCGTGGGCGGGTCGCGGAAGAAGATCCAAGCCGGCAGCAGCACCGTGAGCGGCACCGTGTTCATGAGCACGGAGGCCACGCCGGTGTCCGTGGCCTTGATGGCCGAGATGCCCAGCACCATGCCCACGCTCGGCCCCAGGACCAGGCCGCCGGCCATGGGCCACACCACCCGCCGCGACCGCACCAGGGCCAGGTTGCGCAGGGTGCGACGGTTCCACCACAGCAGCGTCACCACCGCCGCGGTGGCCCAGCTCATGCGCACCAGCGTGGCGGCCAGGGGGTCCAGGTCCGCGCCCGCGCGCGTCATGCCCGTCTTGGCGAAGGTGTTGCCCACGCCGGAGCACGCGGCGCAGACCAGGGCGCCGGCCAGGCCGCGGCGCAGCACCGCGGGCGGCAGGTCGCGGAACTCGCCGCCGCCCTGATCCCGCGTGGCGGTGGCCAGCACGATGCCCGCCACGATGATGCCGATGCCCGCCAGCGCCTGCGGCCCCAGCCGTTCCCCCAGCATGAGCCAGGCCGACACCGCCGCGAACACGGGCGTGGCCGCCAGCACCACCGTGGCGCGCCGCGGGCCGATGCTGGCCACGCTGTGGAAGAGGAACGTGTCGCCGAAGGTGAGGCCCAGGGTCCCGCTCAGCCCCAGCCAGAGGTGGGCGCGGGCGGGCACGCCGGTGGGCCAAGGCGTGTGCGAGACCGCCATCCACATGCCCGTGAGGATGAGCAGCCCCAGCGGCAGGCGCAGGATGTTGACCATGGCGGGGTCCGAGCGGCGCCCCGCCATGCCGAAGAACGTCACGGCGAAGCCCCACATCACGGCCGTGCCCACGGCCATCAGCTCGCCGCTCATCGGGCCGCCGTCACAGGGCCGCGGTGGCGCGCTTGAGCCAGGCCTTCTCCGCCTTGTCCAGATGCCCGGCCAGGGTCTTGAAGACCCGGGCGTGGTAGGCGTCGATCCAGGCGCGCTCGTCGGGCGAGAGCAGGTCCACGTCGATGAGCCGGCGGTCGATGGGGCACAGGGTCACCACGTCCCATCGGTACCAGTCGCGGCCCGGCCGGGAGCGCTGCTCGTCCCGCGCCACGAAGGCCAGGTTCTCGATGCGGATGCCGAACTCGCCCGCCTCGTAGTGTCCAGGCTCGATGGAGAGGAACTGCCCCTCGTGCAGCACCGCGTTGGCCGCGGGCCGCGGCGACACGCTCATGGGGCCCTCGTGCACGCCCAGGTAGTGCCCCACGCCGTGGCCGGTGCCGTGGCCGTAGGTCTCGCCGACCAGGAACAGGGGCTGCCGCGCCAGCACCTCCAGGCGCAGGCCGCTGGTGCCCGCGGGGAAGGGCGTGCGCGTGAGCAGCAGGTTGCCCTGGAGCACGCGCGTGAACAGCCTCCGGGCCCGCTTGGGCACGGGGCCCAGGGCCACGGTGCGGGTGATGTCCGTGGTGCCGTCCAGGTACTGGCCGCCGGAGTCGATGAGGTAGAGCCCGCGGGGCTTGAGCACGGCGGCCGTGGCCGGCGTGGCGCTGTAGTGCACGATGGCGCCGTGGGCCGCGTAGCCGCTGATGGGCGAGAAGCTCTCGTCGCGGAAGAGGTCCTGCTCCTCGCGGAAGGCGCGCAGCCGGTCCGAGGCGTCGATCTCCGAGAGCCGCCCCCCCTCCACCGCGCCCTCCAGCCAGTGCAGGAACTTGACCATGGCCACGCCGTCGCGCACGTGGGCGGCGCGGATGCCGGCCTGCTGCACCGGGTTCTTGACGGACTTCATGAACACCACCGGCGACGTGGCCGCCAGCACCGGGCAGCCCTTGAGCAGGCCCGTGACCCAGCTGTTGGTGGTGTCGGGATCCACCAGCACCGGCAGGCGCTTGGCGGCCAGGGCCTGGAAGGCCGGACCGGCGTCGGCGTAGGGCTTGAGGGTCACGTGCTTGGCCAGGGCGCGGCGGACCGCCTCGGTGACCTTGGCCGGATCCACGTACAGGGTGGCCTTGCGCGCCTCCACCACGGCGTAGGCGATGGCCACCGGCGTGTAGTCGATGTCGCGGCTGCGCACGTTGAACAGCCAGGCGATCACGTCCAGGGCGCCGATGACGTGGGCCTTCACCCCCAGCTCCGTCATGGCCGCGCGCAGGCGCGCGAGCTTGGCCGCGGCGGTCTCCCCCGCGAACTTGACCGGGTGCGCCTCCAGGGGCGCGTCCGACGGCGCCGGCCGGTCCTTCCACACCGCATCCACCAGGTTGCGCGCCAGCGCCTTGATCTTCACGCCGCGCGGCTCCAGGGAGGCGCGGAAGTCCGCCATGGCCCCCATGGACATGACCTGCGGATCCAGTCCCAGCACCGCGCCCTTGCGCAGGGTGGCGGCCAGGTGCTCCAGCGCCGACGGCACGCCGGGCTCGCCCAGCCGGTGCACGGTGACGCCCTGCCCCGCGGTCTGGCCCTCGGCCTGCAGCCAGTAGCGCGAGTCCACCCAGAGGCCGGCGTCGCGGCGGGTCACCACCACGTCGCCCATGGAGCCGGTGAAGCCCGACAGCCAGGCGCGCCGCTGCCAGCAGGCGGGCACGTACTCGCTCAGGTGGGGGTCCACGCTGGGCACGTAGTACGCGTCCAGCTTGTGATCGGCCATGAGCTTGCGCAGCGCCTGGATCTTCTCGCGGGTGGTCACGATGGAGCCTCCGGGTCCGGGGTCTGTGGTTTCCTGTCCGATCAATGCCAGGCCGGGGTGGCGCGCACGCCCAGGATGCCCGCCAGGTCCGCCTCCAGCGACACCTCCGGCGTCTCGATGATGCGGCCCAGCTCCTTGCCGTCCTCGGTGACGATGAAGGTGGGCACCAGCTCCACGTCGAAGCGCGCGCGGTAGCCCGGCGTCACCCCGTGCTCCTGCTCCCACGCCGCGGCCTCGGGGGCGTCGGCGCGGCCCACCGCGAGCATGACCAGGGTCACGCCCTGCATGTCGGCCTGGTCCAGCAGCTTCCAGAAGCGCGGCACCTCGCGCCGCGAGTCGGAGCACCAGGTGCCCAGCACCACGGTGACGGTCACGTCGCGGCGCAGGTAGCTCAGAGCCTTGACCAGGTCCGGCGACGGCTCGTAGTCCGCGATCTCCTGGGACAGATCGGGGTCGAAGGCCAGCCACGCCTCGCGCGTGACGGGACCGATGAGGTACGCGCCCTTCTCGCCCTCGAGCCGCGCGGGCGCGAAGGGGGGCGGCGCGGTATCGGACGCGGCCGCCGCGACGGCGGACACGAGCACGGCGAGCAGGAGCAGTCGACGGAGCATGACGGTCCTTTCGGTGGGTCGGATGACCACGACAGGATAGGTCAACGCCGCGCGGAGCGGCACGCGAATTCCTACGCCGACGAGCAAGTTTCTTTTCGCATGGAGGATATGACGTGATACCTTGCGCACGAATGCAGCTCGGTCGGCGTTCACGTCGTCGAGCCGCTCGCCCCCCGCATCGTGCGCCTCTCGCACCAGAGGACATCGACGCGGGGGTTTCCTTTTGCGCGCTAGAACGGAACGCCCACCGCGTCGCACAGCCACCGCAGCAGCGGTCCCGACTCCTGCAGCAGCTTGCCCAGCGTCCTATGGAACGACGGGTCCACCACCGCCTCCGGCTCCAGGTCCGTCACGGCGATGAAGTCCTTGCGGCGCAGGTCGTCGATCAGCGGATGATCCGCGGGCCAGCCCTTGGGCGCGCGCTTGAGCGAGTCGCCGGCCAGGCGCCAGCGCGACGCGAAGGCGCGGCCGCCCACGGCCTTCTTCCAGCCCGCGGCGTCGCGGTCCAGGTGGGTGCGGATGGCCTGCAGCGCGTCCTTCTCCGGATGCCAGATGCCGGCGCCCAGGAAGCAGCCCGTGGGATCCAGGTGCAGGTAGTAGCCGGGGCAGTGCGCATCCTTGCCGCGCTCGTGACGGAACTGGATGCCGCAGTGGGTCTTGTACGGGGTCTTGTCGTTGCTGAAGCGCGTGTCGCGGTGGATGCGGAACAGGGACCCGCCCACCTTCTGGGGCTCGGCGCGGAAGCGCGGGCTCACGGCGTCCAGCAGGGGCTGCATCTCCGCCACGAACGCCAGCGCCGGCCCGCGGTACTCCGCCTCGTAGCGGTCCTTGTTGGCCTGGAACCAGTCGCGCGTGTTCTTGCGCTCCAGGTCGATGAGGAAGTCGAAGATCGAGCCGGCGATGACGGGCTTGGCGGCCATGGCGGAATCCCTTCCTGTCAGATCATGCGGATGAGCCACGAGCGGTTGCGCCGCTTCACGCCGGCGAACCACACCGCCAGGGGCATCATCACCGCGAGCAGCAGCACCCAGGTCAGGAACGACTCGGCCACGCCGCCCTGGTGGTAGTAGAGGTCGAACCGCTTCATGGGGATGGCCAGGATGGGGATGTGCACCGCGTAGAAGAACAGCGGCACCTTGCCCACCACGCCCAGCCAGGACACGCTCAGGCGCAGCCAGAGGCCCAGCCACGCCACCACGCCCACCATGAAGGTCACCGCGCCGGCGAACCACACCTCGTGCACCAGGCTGGGCGGATACTTCTGGACCAGCACGAAGCTCCAGCTCAGGAAGTCGCCCGCGGGCCAGATGTTGCAGAACGAACCGCCCCACTGGCGCAGGGCCATGGCCGCCAGGATCAGCGCGGCGCCCACGGCCGTGCTCTTCAGCGCCCGCTCGCGGTCCGTGCTCCAGCGCTCGAACCACCAGTGGGCCATGACGCTGCCCCAGCAGGCCAGGGCGAACCAGGGCAGCACCGGGTACTTGTTGAAGTCGCCGGCGTCCACGAAGAACTGCATGGGGTAGTGGGCCCAGCCCTCCAGATCGTAGGGCACGCGCAGCAGGGCGGCGTGCAGCACGACGGCGCCCGCGGCCACGGCGGCGCGCACCTTCCAGCCCGCGCGCATGATGGGCAGCATCATGAGCATGGCCGTGCCGATGGTGGCGATGATGCCGTAATGGTCCAGCCGCAGACGGTCGAACCCGCTCCAGCTCGCGTTGACCCACACCAGCTGCACGGCGATGAGGAACAGGGCGCGCTGGGCGATCTCCCAGCTCGCGCGGCCCGCCGACGCCCCCTTGCGCACCCGACGCTGCCACGCCCACCACACCATGGCGCCGTTCATGACCAGGAAGCCCGGCGCGCAGAGGTAGCCCATGTAGCGGATGCCGAACTGGCCCCAGGTGTCGAAGGTGGGGTCCAGGGGATCGAAGAATCTCCAGGCCGAGTTGGCGTAGTACTGGGCGTGGCCCAGCGCCATCATCACGCCGATGAGGCCGCGGAAGCGGTCGATGAACGCGAAGCGGTCCGCGCCGGTGACGGTCATCGCTCGACCGCCTTGCGCACCGGGCGCAGGCCCACGAAGTCGTCCGCGCTGGTGGGGTAGAAGGCGCCGCGGGCGGCGCTGCGGCACTCGCGGCCGTAGTAGTGCCAGCTCCCGCCGCGCACCACGCGCCGCTCGCCCGCGGCCGGGCCGGCGGGGTCCTGCTGCAGGCCGGCGTCGTAGGGGGCGTACCAGTCCCAGCACCACTCGCGCACGTTGCCCAGCATGTCGCGCAGGCCCAGGGGGTTGGCGGCCAGGCCGCCCACGGGCTGCGGACCCGAGGCGTTGGCGCAGGACCAGGCCTGGGCGTCCAGCACGGCGTCGGGCTCGCACTGGTCCGCCGACACGGCGCCGCCGGGCGTGGCCGTGGCGGTGCCGGCGCGGCAGAGCCATTCCCATTCCGCCTCGGTGGGCAGGCGCCAGCCGTCGGCGTCGCGGTCCCAGGTCACGGCGAGGCCGTCCACGGCGTAGGCCGGCGTGAGGCCGTCGGCCGCCGACCGGGCGTTGCAGAAGGCCACGGCGTCGTACCAGGTCACGTTGTGCACGGGCAGGTCCGCGCCGGCGTGGGTGCTGGGATCGGCCAGGCCGACGGCGGCCCACTGGGCGCGGGTCACCTCCGTGGGCCAGGCGATCACGCTGTCGCTGAGGGCCACCTGGTGCTGGGTCTCGTCGTCGGCGCGGCCGGCCTCGGCGGCGGGGCTGCCCATGGTGAAGAGGATGCGCGAGGTCACCTGGGGGCCGGCGGCGGCGGCGGTGGTGAAGCCGTTGCCGGCCCCGTCCTCGAAGTGGAAGGCGTGGGTGTGGGATCCCAGCTCCAGCAGCGTCTCGTAGCGGTAGAGGGCACCGGTGAGCGGCTCGCCGGAGACCAGGGTCATGGCGTGGGGCGCGCCGTCCAGGATCACGTCGTGGACGGCGGCGGCGTCGCCCTGCTCGTCCAGCCAGGTGAGCTCGAAGGTGAACGTCTGCTCGAAGTCGCCCGAGGCCGGGCTCACGCCCGCGCCGCCGCTCAGGGAGCCCGAGGCCGTGGTGGCGGCCGCGGAGGGGGCCAGGGCGCCCACGTGGCCTTCGTCGTCCACGGCGCGCACGGCGAAGTGGCGCGTCTCGCCCGCCGCGAAGCCGGTCAGCGTGAGCGACTCCGTGACGCCGGCCGGGGCCGGCACGGGCAGCAGCACGGCGTCCACCTGGGTGGCCGCGTCCCAGGCGGTCTCGCCGGTGATGGGGGCGGCGGCGTGGGCCACGCGGTAGGCGGCGGCGGCGCCGTAGAGGCCGTCGTCGCCCACGGCGGTCCAGGCGAGGTCCACGGCGTGGAAGCCGGCGCCGGCGGCGGCCAGGGTGGTGACGGGCGCGGGGGCGGCGGCGTCCGTGGCCAGGTCCGGGCCGCCCAGCACCAGGAAGCCGTCCTCGCGGTCGGCGATGATCACGTGGCCCGACGCGGTCACGGCCACGTCCGACGCGTCGCTCACGTCCACGGGGCCGGCGTACCGGGGATGGGCGGGATCGCGCACGTCCACCACGTGCACGCCGCCGTCGTCCGCGGCCAGGAAGGCGTAGCCGCGCGACACGGCGATGGAGCGGCTGAAGGCGGTGAGGTCCAGCTGGGCCACCTTCACGGGCGCGGCGTCGGCGTCGATCTCGAACACGGCCAGGCCCTCCAGGCCGTCGGCCACGAAGGCGTAGTCCCCTTCCAGGGCCACGTCGCGGGCGTTGCCGGGGGTGTCGGCCCAGCTCACCAGCTCCACCTCGCCCAGGATGCGCGCGCGCACGTCCAGCACGGCCAGGCCCATCTCGTCGTCGGCCACGTAGGCCCAGCCGTCGCGCACGGCGATGCCCATGGCGTAGCCCTGGGTGCCGGAGAACACGCCGTTGTAGACCAGCAGGCCGGCCTGCGCCGGGTCCGACTCGAAGAGCCGCACGCCCTTCCAGCTCTCCGCCAGGTAGACGATGTAGGGCTCGTCCGGATCCGCGGACTCCTGCACGAAGATGCGCTGGCCGTCCACCGCCGTGGTGCCCTGCTCGAAGGAGAAGGCGGCGGCGGGATCCGTCACGTCGTAGGAGGTGATGCCCTCGGTGCCCTCCACCACCAGCGCCACGTCGCGCAGCTCGCCGCCCACCAGGGTGCGCACCACCTCCACGCTCTCGGCGTACTTGGTGGTGTTGACCGTGGTCACCAGCACGGGCGCGCCCGGCACGCTCATGTCGATGACGTGCAGGCCCGCCTGGCCGCCGGCCACGAAGGCGTAGTCGCCCAGGCTGGCCACCCCCTCGTTCTCGCTGGGCAGCGGCACGCGGCCGATGACCTGGAAGGGGGACACGGGGATCTCGTAGGGATCGGCCTCGCCGCAGCCCCCGAGGGCCAGCGGCAGCAGGGCGAGCAGCAGGACGCCGAGGCCGGCGAAGATACGGGGCGTGGTGGTCGTCGCGTTCATCGTCATCCTCTAGAGCTTGTAGGTGAGGCCGATCCAGTACCGGCGCTGGTCGTAGTCCTTGTCTTCATGGATGTCGCCGTCCCAGGGCGACTCCACGCGCCGCCGGGCGTATTTCCAGCCGACCTGCATGTCCACGCCGTTGGGCAGCTCCTTGTCCCAGGCCAGCTGGAACTGCCACACGCGGTCGATGCGGCCCACGTGGTAGGGGTCGTCCTCCAGGGACTTCTGCGAGGTGAACCAGGACACCTCGTAGCGCACGCGCACGGAGATCTCGTCCAGCACCGCCGCGGCCCAGTCCGGACGCCAGCCCACGTCGAGCTGGGCCATGTCCTCGTTGAAGGAGGGGTCGGAGTTGTCGCTGGTCTCGCGGGTCTCGCCCGCCTCGTCGTAGCCGCGGGCGGGGGCGTCGGTGTAGCCGTAGTCGGCGGTGACGAACCACTCGGGGAAGGGCCGCCAGTAGGCGGTGAGGCGGAAGCCCAGGTCCTTGATGTCGTTCTCCATGAACGGCTGGTTGTAGTAGCGCAGGGAGCGGAAGATCTCCAGGCGGCCGTTCACGCTGCCCGTCACCTTCTGGCGCCAGACCAGGTTGAACACGTTCCGCGTGTAGCGGAACTCCTGGTAGATCTTGGCGTCCTCCGCGCCGCTGCCCGGCGGCAGTTCCGAGAGCTCGCGGATGTACTGCTGCGGCGCGTAGTTGTAGCCGATCTCCAGGCTCCTGCCGCCCTTGAAGAACTGGCGCACCTGGTAGTCGAAGCTGGTGTTGTTCTTGATGCCGCCCTGCACGTAGCGCCAGGACTTCACGCCGAAGCTGAAGCGCGTGTTGCCCCAATCCGTCAGCTTGCGCTGGGCGTACACGTCCAGGCTGGGGGCGATGATGTGCGAGTCGATGCGGTCCGCCTGGAAGCGGTGCGGGTACTGGCCGGAGAGCAGCTCGTCCTGGAAGGGATCCGAGTAGCGCAGGAAGTTGTCGTCGTAGATGGTCTCCAGGCCCACGGTCACCGAGGTGCTCCACGGGTTCACCGGCTCCGCCTCCACGCCGGTGCGCGCCGCCAGGGCCGACACGTCCTCCGCCTCCCAGGTCAGACGCGCCAGCAGGGTGCCGCCCTTGGGCGTCAGCTTGAGCGTGTGCCTGCCCGCGGGCACCTGCACGGGCTCGAAGCGCACGCCGCCGCTGGGAGCGCCGGCGCGGCCGTCCTCGTAGACCCACTTGCCCGACGGCGAGAACGCGTAGACCAGCTCCGGGCCCAGGCCGGGCACGCCCTTGGCGGTGACGGTCACGGTGCGTTCCGCGGGCTCCGCGCCGGGCAGGTGGCCGCGCACCCAGCCGGACAGGACGCCGGGCCCGGTGACGCGGAGGGCCACGCCCTCCGGACCGATCACCAGGTAGTCCTTGCCGTCGCCGCCGGTGCCCACCAGGGCGGTCTCCGCCTCGTCGTCGGGCAGCAGGGGCGTGACCTCCGCGGCGGCGGCGAGGCCCGCCGTCAGGGCGAGCCAGGCGATGATGGTGGTGAGGCGTCGCACTCGTCCTCCTAGCGGATGGAGCGTTCGGGGATGCGGATCTTGGCGGCCATGCCGCAGACCTCGGGCTTCAGGCAGCGGATCTCCACGCGGTGCTTGCCGCCGGGCACCTTCAGGCGCAGGGTCTTGCGCTCGCCGGGCAGCACGTCGGGCCGCTCGATCCAGACGGCCGAGTCCAGGCGGTCCGAGTCGAAGTGGAAGTCGCGCCAGGGCTCGCCGTCCAGGGTGGCCGTCAGGGCGAAGGGCTGCACGCCGCTCATGGTGTGGTCGAAGTCCAGGCGCACCCAGACCTCCACCTCCGTGGGGCCGCTGACCTCGAAGGACAGGGGCCGCGCGGCGTCGAAGCGGTAGTAGGCGCTGCGGGCGCCGCTGTCGAACTCCAGGTGGCCCACGGACGCGTAGCGCTCCGGGGCGTAGTCCGCCCAGACCACCTCCTTGGTGGTGCGCTCCTGGTAGAAGCGCGCGGCCACGGGGCCGCCGGAGGCGGTCACTTCCACGTCGTGCCAGCCCTTGGGGATGGTCACGTAGCTGCGGCGCAGGGCCCCGGCGGGGGCGCCGCCGTCGCACACGTCGGCGCCCAGGGCGCGCGGCGCATGCTCGGGGCGGTCCACGTCCAGACGGCCGTCGATGGTCGCATGCACCACGTAGGCCGCCTCGTCGCCGGGCGCCGGGGGCGCCAGGTGACGCGTCACGATCTTCAGCCGCCGCGGTCCGCGCACCCGCAGCACCGCGGGCGCGCCCTCCTCCAGACGCACGTACGACACGGCCTCGCCGCCCACGCGCACGCAGGCCTCGCCCGCCGCGCGCACCGGGGTGGCCAGGCGCCAGCGCGAGGCCGCGCCGGCCTCCGCCGCGGTCAGCAGCGTCAGGGCCAGCGCCAGGGCGCAGCCCGTCGTCATCCCTCTGCTCATCCGTTCCTCCGGCGCTTGCGGAAGCGCCACACGTTGACGAAGTCGCGCCGCAGCTCCGGCGCCAGCACGGCGCCGCAGAGCAGGGCGTAGCCCACGAACGCCGCCGCGGCCAGGCCCAGGCGGTAGCCGTCGCGCACGAAGATCTCGCCCTCGCCCGCCTCGGGCAGGTAGTCGGGCGCCACGGGCAGGCCGTGGTCCCGCGCGAGCTGGTTGATCTCCAGGTAGTGGATCACCGGCACGCCGCGGTCCGCCATGAGCGCGATCACGCCCTTGCGCGGCCAGTTCTCCGCCTCGATGGTCATGTTCAGCCCGGGCTGGATCAGGATGCGGCTGCGGCTGGTGCCCAGGTTGGCCACGCCGCCGCCCACGTTGATGAAGCACCGATACGGCCGCCCGCGCGCCGCCTCCTCGTAGAAGGTCATGCGCTTGGTGATGGCGTCGTCGATGTGCTCGGTGGCCAGCAGCGGCACCCCGTTGCGGTCGATGGCCTGCTGCAGCAGCCGGCGCCCCTCGGGGCTGAGGCCGCGGCCCATGTCGTCGCCGCCGCCCAGGGTGGCGGCGTCGCTGCGCACGTGCAGGATCCGCTCGTCCGCCAGGTACCTCTCCATGTCCAGCCAGGTGAAGGCCGGATCGTTGGCGCCCCACATGGACGCGCCCACCGAGGTGATCACCGTGGGCGCCAGCTCCAGCGCCTCCAGCGCCGCGTACAGCGCGATGTTCAGCCCCGGGAACGACCCCGACACGCCCACCGCCACCGGATCGCCCGGCCGCAGCCCCGCCTGGCGCAGCTGCTCCACGAACACCGCCGCCCAGTTGGGATTGAGGCTGGTGAGCTTGGCGTCCAGATCGCCGCGCGCGTTGGTGACGGCGCTGAACTCGGGGCCCACCAGACCGGTGCCCGCCGGATCGTTCACCAGGTCCACCACCGCGCCCTCCATGCGCTGATGGCGGCGCAGGGCGGTGAAGGCCTCGTGGGCCTTGACGGCGGCGGCCATCTTCACGTCGTAGTCGCGCTGCCGCTGGGGCGCACGGCTCCATTCCAGGCCGAACTGCAACGCCACCGCCAGCAGCGCCAGTCCCACCAGGATCACGGTCTTCCGGCTATCCGACCGCCACATCGATCAGCCTCCCTCCGTGGGCCAGGACCAGGGCCAGCCGCACCAGGAACGCGGCCATGATCATGGTGCTCAGCGTGGCCAGGATCCCCTGGCGGTGCATCCAGTAGGCGATGAGCCCGGGGATGATGTAGCCGATGGACCGGATGATGGACATGTCCACCCCGGTGCCCAACATGGCGTTGAAGACCAGGACGTAGCGCGTCAGGTACCCGAAGAGGAACCCCAGCAGCACGCAGAACACCATGGTGCGCCGCCCGTACAGCAGCACCACGCGCCCCAGCGCCTTCACGGACCCGTAGGTCAGCAGCGCCGCCAGCACGGTGCCCGCGATGCGCAGCGGCTGATCCAGGTACAGGGCGATGTAGCCCGGCACGATGAGCCCGCCCGCGGCCAGCCCCAGCATCTCGGTGAAGATCAGGCTGATGATCAGCCCCAAGCCGATGGCCTGATAGATCACGATGTCCTCCCCCGCTCCAGCAGGTCCAGGAAACGCATGCCCACGCCGCCGATGTTGCCCACGCCCACCACGGTGGCGCGCTCCGGGCAGACCTCCACCAGGAGGTCGCGCAGGGCCTCGGCGTCGCGGCTGCCGGCGTCCACCAGGCGGTCGCGCGGCACGCGGCGCCGCACCAGGTCCACGAACTGGGCCGTGGCCTGGCCGCAGATCACCACCTTGGCGGCCGCCAGGCCGCCGTCGCCGAAGATGGGCGCCAGGTCGCGGGCGCGGCGCAGGCGGTCGGCGCGGTTGTTGAACAGGACCACGGCCTCCTCCGGCCGCGCGTCCAGGCCCAGGCGCCGCCACACGGCCAGGGTGCTCTCCGGGTCGTTGGCGGCGAAGGCGTTGACGAACTCCAGCGTCTTGCCCGGCGCCGGCAGGGCCACGCGGCTCAGGGCGCCCACGTCGGGGGTCACGTCCCACATGCCGCGCAGGGCGGTGGCGCGGTCCACGCCCACGGCCTGGCACACGTCCAGGGCCAGGTCCACGTTGTCCGGGAATTCCACGTAGCGGAAACCGGCCATGGCGGCGTCGTCCACGCCGCTGCCGTCGGTGCGGTGGAAGCTGGAGCCCAGCCGCCGCGCCCGCCGCTCCAGCCGCGGGGCGAAGGTCCCCTCGGCCGTGAACAGGGCCGTGCCGCGCGGCACGGTGCCGGCCAGGCTGGTGGCCACGTCCTCCATGGACGGGCCCATGACCTCCAGATGGTCCGGCCGCACGTTGGTGATCACGCCGTGGGTGGCCCCCACGATGGAGTGCTCGCACACGCGCTGCAGGTCCGGCCGCACGGCCATGCACTCGATGACGATGGCCTCGGCCCGCTCCTGCGCCGCCTGCCGGAACACGCGGAGCTGCTCGCGGATGTTGGGCGGACCCTGGCGGCGGATGGGCGACTCGCTGCCGTCCACGTGCAGGAACATGGCCGCCGAGCCGGTGGTCTTGGCGCAGGTGCGCACGCCTCCGGCCTGCAGCCCCGCGGCGATGAGACGGGTGACCGACGACTTGCCCCGGCTCCCGTTCACGTGCACGCGCACGGGGATGCGGCGCCGCACCACGCGGTGCCGCACCGTCTCCCAGACGCCCGCGCCCGTGAGCAGGACCAGCAGCAGCAGGATGAGCTTCATGCCGCGGTCCTAACGCACCAGCAGGAGCTTGCGGGTGCGCACCTCGCCGCCGCTCTCCAGGCGGAAGAAGTAGACGCCGGCGCCGGCGTCGCGGCCGTCCTCGCGGCGGCCGTCCCACACGGTCTGGCCCGGGCCCGACGGGATCTCCCCGGCCAGCAGCGTGCGCACCAGGCGGCCGGCGGCGTCGTACACGCGCAGGCTGGCCGGTGCGGCGGCGGGCAGGGCGAACGCCAGCTCCGTGCGGCCGCGCGACGGGTTGGGCCGCAGCGGCTCCAGCAGCAGCGCCGTGGGCCGCACGGCCACGCCGGTCTCCACGGCGGCCACGGCCGCGCGGTTCACGTGGGCGTAGGGATGCACGGCCTCCAGACGGTAGGTCAGCGCGGGATCCTCCGGGGCCGCCGGGTCCGTCCAGGCCCGCGCGTCGGCGGGCAGCAGGTCCGGCGTGGCGGTCTCGGCGCCGTCGGCGGTCAGACGCACCAGGCGCCAGCCCACCACGGGGCGCGCGTCGCTCACGGTCCAGGCCAGCTCCACGCCGGCGGGGCCGCGGCGGGCGGTGAAGGCGTCGGCCTGGTAGGGCACGCGCACCGGCGCCTCGGTGGTCAGCAGCACGGCCAGGCCGGGCCCCAGGGGCGCCATGCCCGCGGTGCGCAGGTTGGCGTAGCTGAGCTGCAGGCCGTCGGTCTCCGCGGCGTCCTCCAGGCCCACGGTGGCGTACTGGCGCAGGTCGTCCGTGTCGGCCACCTGGCGGTAGAGGAACAGGATGTTCCCGTCGCCGCTGGCGGTGGCGTGCACGGCCGGATCGAAGAGCACCAGCTGGAAGGTCTGGGCGTCGGTGACCTCCGGGCGGTAGTGGCGCATGGAGCTCCACTCCACCGTGAAGGTGCCGGCCGCGGCGTCGTGATGCGTGAACACGCCGCCGGTGCCCGGCAGCGTGGGATCGAAGTTGTCCCAGAACGGCGCGATCATGCTCGCGTTGCCGTGGGTGTTGGGCAGGGGCCAGTTGTAGAACTCGAACTCGTCGCTGAGGTCGAAGCTGATCCAGCCGTTCTCCGACACCCGCGCCCGGCTGTAGGACGTGCCGTAGTAGGTGAAGGAGAAGGGCAGATCCACGAGGACCACGTCGTAGTTGTCCGAGTTGTACGTCAGCGGCTGGCCGGCGCCGCCCAGGGCCGTGTCCAGCTCCGTCCAGCGGTAGGCGGGCGCCAGGGCGGGGTAGTCCAGGTCCGCGCTGTCCAGGGCGCGGTAGCCGTAGGCGTCCGGACCCACCGGCGCGCCGGCGTCCACGTGGCCGGCGGTCAGCGAGACCGTCTCCATGAACGTGGCGCCCTCGCTCGTGGTGGTGGTGACGCGCAGGGTGACGCCGGTGCCCACGGGGACGGCGGCGTCCAGGCTCAGGCTCAGCCCGCCGGCCGCGGCCGCGTCGGCGCCGGGCGCGAGGGCGGCCAGGGTCAGGGGGCCGCCGGTCAGGGCGCCCACGCCGGCGGTGAGCAGCTCCACGGCCACGCTGCCGCCGGCGGTGGCGGCGCCGCCGCCGTTGGTCAGGGTGAGGGTCAGCTCGGAGGTCTCGCCGGGTGCGGCCACGCCGTCGCCGTCGGGCAGCAGGGAGGCCAGGCGCAGGTCCGGCGCGCTCACGGTCCAGACCACGGCCGAGGCGTCCAGGGCGGCGTCGTGCGCGGCCTGGAACAGGAGCTCCACCACGTCGCCGTCGCGGGCGTCCTGGTCCACGGTCACGGCCACGGACTCGTCGCCCACGCACACGTAGGCGCCGCCGGCGGGCACGCCGGCCACGGTGAGGGCGGCGTCGGACACGGTCGCGGGGCCGCGCACGCCGAGGGTCAGCGCCGTGCTGCCGGCCGCGGACGCGCCCGCGTTGGCCAGGGTGGGATGCAGGGTCACCGCGGCGCCGGGGCTCACCACGCCGCCGGGCGCGGCGTCGGCGCCGGCGGCGCTCACGGCCACGAAGGAGGCGGGCGTGCCGGCGGAAACGGTGCCCGTGTGGGCGAAGCGGTCCGCGGCGGTCACGGTCACGGTCAGGTCCGCGGTGCCGTTCCAGCCGTCCAGCAGGACCACCGCCAGGCCGTCGGCGCCCGCGACGGCGCGGCCCACCAGGGCCCCGTCGGCGGTCACGCCCACCAGGGCGCCGGGCACGGCGGTCAGGCCGTCGTCCTCGCGCACGGTCACGTCCAGGCGGCCGGCGGCGCCGGGCAGCGACGCGCCGTAGGTCACGTCCAGGTCCGCGGGGGCGCCCTTCCACACGTTCAGCTCGGGGTCGCCCAGCAGGTTGTAGATGTGGAAGTAGAACTCCACGCTCTCCTCGCCGAACTCGGCCGCGGACAGCTCGTGGGGGAAGTACGCCATGAAGCGCAGGCGGCCCGCCAGGGCGAGCTGGCCCAGGTCGCGGATGGCCGGGTCCGGGAACATCTCGAAGTAGGAGATGGCCATGGCGTCGTTGTAGCGGGTGTGGCTCCAGTGCTCGCCGTTGCCGATGAAGGCCACGGCGCCCTTGGGGGCCTCCGGGGTGCCCTGGCGCAGGAAGACCTCGCCGAAGCAGGGGTCGTCGCCGGCGAAGTCGCCGTTGAGGCACACGAAGCTCATGACCACCGGGGTCATGGCGCCGGTCTCCACGTTGGGGATCTCGGCCACCGTGAAGTGGGGCGGCTCCCAGCCCGCGGTGCCGTAGGCCCAGCCGCGGTACACGCACATGCCCACGCCGGACTGCAGGGTCTGGGTGATGGGGGCCACGCCGTTCCAGAAGGGCGGGAAGAAGACCTCGGTGGCGGCGTCGAAGCCCAGGGTCTCGAGCTGCTCGCCCACCCAGCGCACCGTGTGGCTGGGCGTCTCGGAGCCGTAGTTGCCGCCCACCATGAGCTGGCGGGTGAACCAGCCCTCGTCGCCGCGGTAGGGGGCCTTCTCGTAGGCCACGGTCTTGGCGGCGATGGCGGCCGCCTCCGCGGCGTTGGCCACGGGCCAGCGGCCCAGCAGCAGGTCCGGCAGCCAGTCGTCCGTGTCCATGTGCGCGTAGGGCAGGTCCGTGACGTTGGCGCTGAAGAACCACGACGGCAGCACGTCCACGTCGCCCACCAGCAGCACGTACTCCG
Source organism: Candidatus Krumholzibacteriia bacterium (assembly GCA_035447065.1). Taxonomy (GTDB): domain Bacteria; phylum Krumholzibacteriota; class Krumholzibacteriia; order LZORAL124-64-63; family LZORAL124-64-63; genus CALEMW01. The sequence continues at coordinate 12,270 of DAOTGJ010000001.1, read as the reverse complement.
GCGGCAGCTCCCAGGTGGCGTACGCGTCGCGCAGCCAGGCCTGGATGGCGGCGTTGGTCTCGCCCGTCTCCTCCGTGGTGGCCACCCGCACGGTCAGACCCTTCTGGCGCTTCCAGTCCACCAGGGGCTGCACGGCGGCGGCGTAGGCCGGGGCCGTGATCACCAGGTAGGTGCCGTGGTCCGCGCCCGCGGCGTCGACGGTCCAGCCGGGCAGGGCCGCGGACAGGGCGGCGTCGAACCCGGCGCTGGCGCGGCGCGCGCCCGCGTTCCAGGCGCCGTCGTGCTCCACCACGGCGGTGGCGCCGGCGGCGCCGTCCTCCACCAGCCAGGTCAGCACGGGCAGGCCGCGCAGGCGGCCCAGCAGCCGGGCCTCCACCGGCGCGCCGTCCACCTCCACGCGCCAGGAGGCGGCGTCGGGGGGCAGCACGGCGGTCTGGCGCCAGACGGAGCCGAGCTCCGCCGAGGACTGGGCCAGGTCCGCGGGCTGCACGGTCACCACCGTGCGGCCGGGGCGGACGTCGGAGCGGAACACGGGAGCGGTGCGCTGTTCGGCCGACGCGGCGGCCGCGAGGGCCGCCAGCGTCAGACCGATTCCGAGAGCGGACCGGAGGGCGGATTTCAGCATCATTTGATCAGGATCATCTGCCTCGTCTGTCGGGTTCCAAGGGCCTGGAGTTCGTACAGGTACACGCCGCTGGCCGCGGGGCGGCCGGAGGCGTCGCGGCCGTTCCAGACCGCGGCGTGGCGACCGGCGGGGAGATCGCCCAGGGTGAGGGTCGCCACCACGTCACCCGCAACGTTCAGGATCCTAACCGTGGCCACCGCGGGCGCGTCAAGCTCGAAGCTGATGGTGGTGCTCGGGTTGAAGGGGTTGGGGTGGTTGCCCAGCAGGCGCGCCGCGACGCGGGGGGCGTCCACGCCGGTGCTCACGCCGTCGCACTCGTAGGGGTTGGCGCCGATGGCGCCGCCGCACACGCTCAGGCAGGGGCTGCCGGCGGTCAGGGCCCGGCTGCCGTTGCTGCAGAACTGGGGATCGGCGCTGATGTTGCCGCCGCCGTCGGTGCCGCAGAGCTCGTCGCCGCCGGCGTTGCCGTACACGTCGCTGCAGCTGATGACGATGTCGCCGCCCACGCAGGCCAGGCCCGCGCCCGCCACGGAGTTGCTCACGATGCAGCGCTCCAGCACCGGGGCGGCGCCGAAGAAGGCCATCACGCCGCCGCCGCTGCCGCCGGACGCGGTGGTGTTGGCGTCGATGGTGCAGTTCACCAGCGTGGGCGACGGGCTGAAGATGGCGAACACGCCCGCGCCGTCGCTGCCGGAGCCGGTCAGCGTGTTGTCCAGGATGGCGCAGCCCACGATCATCGGGTCCGACGAGTCCACGGACAGGCCGGCGCCGTTGACGAAGGCGTCGATCACGCTGTTGCCCGCGATGACGCAGGCCTCCATGCGCCCGCCCGAGTTGAGCTGGTACGCCACGCCGCCGCCGTTGCCGCGGCCCACGTTGTTGATGATGTCGCAGTGGCTGATGTACGGGCTGCTCTCGCCGATGAAGATGCCCGCGCCCTGGCCGAAGGGCGAGTCGATGGCGTTGCCGTCGATCAGGCAGTCGCGCAGCACGGGGTCGCTGCCCGCGCGGATGAACACGCCCGCGCCGCTGGGGGCCTGGTTGCCCAGGATCTGGCAGTTCTCGATGCGCGGGCTGCTCTGCTCCTCGATGGAGAGGCCGCCGCCCTGCTTGGCCACGTTGTTCCGGATCACGGAGTTGCGCAGGGTCAGGTGGGTGCCGTTGAAGAGGATCACGCCGCCGTCGGTGCAGTCCTGCACGGTGACGTCCTGGATGAGGTAGCCCTCGCCCGTCTGCCGGGCCAGGATGCCGGAGCCGTAGTTGGGGGCGTAGGCGTTGCGCACCTGCAGGTTCTCCACGCCGCCGCTGGACAGGCCCTCCATGTAGATGCCGCGGCCCAGGCCCTCGGCGTCGATGATCGTGGCGGCCTGGCCGGAACCGCGCAGGATCACGCCCTCCCGCATGATCACGCAGGCCGGAGTGCTCCCGGGGCCGGTGGTCTCGTGGGTGCAGTCGGTGTAGGTCCCCGCGGCCACCTGGACCACGTCGCCGGGCTGGGCGGCCTGGACGGCGTCGTGGATCAGGGCGTAGTCGCCGGGAACGTTGATGACGGCCGCGGCGGTGACGCCGGCGGACAGCAGGATGCAGAGCACGGCGACGACGCCGAACGGCCTACGCATGGGTGGAGCCTCCCTGAACGGAATGGATCGGATGTCTCTGGCGGGGACGGGCATTGTATCAGGTCGCGGGCGGAAAAGCCAACCCTCTAGCCAGGAGCCTTCGTCCTGGTGTATAATCGGCCCGGCAAGACCCCGTCCGACCTCACAACGGCTCCGATGGACTCCCCGCCCCATTGCTGCCGCAACCGACCTATCCGGAGGACACCATGCGTCTGCGCTCAGGAGCCGCCTGCTCCGTTCTGCTGCTCATCGCGGCCCTCGCCCTCCCCGCCTTCGGCGCGGAGACCGTCACCCTGGATCCCGCGGGCGGCGCTCCCGACGTCCGCGTGCTGCAGTCCGACGCCCGGGGCATGCTCCTGGAGCTGACCCTTCCCTCCCTCCAGCGCGAGGACCTGGAGCTGGCCGGCGAGAGCTGGCAGCGCCTCCATCTGGCCGGCGGCGCCCTGAGCGGCGCGGACGGCCGGGCCGCCCTGCCGGTGCTGAGCCGCACCGTCTCCATCCCCGACGGCGTGGCCGTGCGCATGAGCGTGCGCGATCAGGACGTGGTGGAGCTCTCCGGCCTGCGTCTGGCCCCGGCCGAGGGCGTGGAGGGCCGCGAGACCGTGGTGGACCGCGCCTGGTACGCCCAGGCCGCCCCCCTGGCCGCCCCCGGCGCCGACGTGGGCGAGCCCGCCATCCTGCGCGACCTGCGCGTGGTGCCCGTGACCTTCCGCCCCGTGGCCTACGACCCCGTGGACGGCGTGGTCCGCGTGGCCAAGCGCATGACCGTGGCCCTGGAGTACGTGGACGCCCCCACGGTCAACCCCGCGCCCCGCCGCCGCGCCATGATCCCCGAGTCCTTCGACGCCTTCTACGCCGGCAGCGTGCTCAACTACGACGCCGCCGCCAAGAGCGTCCCCGTGGCCCTGGGCACCTACCTGGTGATCTGCCCCAACAACGCCACGGTGATCGGCGAGCTGGAGCCCCTGCTCGAGTGGCGCCGCCGCCAGGGCTACAACGTGCTGCTGGCCCACACGGGCCAGACCGGCACCGCCAACACCGACATCAAGGCCTACATCCAGTCCGTGTACGACACGGTGGAGCCCGCGCTGGAGTTCGTGACCCTGGTGGGCGACGCCAACGGCGCCGTGGCCATCCCCGCCTGGACGGAGAACCTCAGCGGCTACGGCGGCGGCGGCGACCACTACTACACCATGCTCGAGGGCGGCGACGTGCTGGCCGACATCCACATCGGCCGCCTCTCCGTCACCAGCACCACCGAGCTGGCCCTGGTGGTGGACAAGATCGTGCAGTACGAGACCGCGCCGAGCACCGGCACCGATCCGGGCTGGTTCACCCGCGCCGCCCTGGCCGGCGACCCGTCCATCAGCGGCATCACCACCATCTTCGTGAACCAGTGGGCCAAGGACCAGCTCCTGCACCACGGCTACACGCAGATCGACACCATGTGGAGCCCCTCGGCCACGGAGATGCTCACCAAGTTCAGCAACGGCGGCTCGCTGTTCACCTACCGCGGCTGGCTGGGCATGAGCGGCATGTCGCCCAGCTACATCCTCAACCTGACCAACGGCGACGAGCTGGCCTTCGCCGTGGTCATGACCTGCGACACCGGCTCCTTCGCCAGCGACACCACCTGCCGCAGCGAGGCCTTCCTGCGCGCGGCCAACGGCGGCGGCGTGGCCAGCATCGGCACGGCCACCACCGGCACCCACACGCGCTACAACAACTGCATGTTCACGGGCGTCATCGACAAGACCTGGAACAGCGACGACCACCGCGTGGGCCCCGCCCTGACCAACGGCAAGCTCGCCATGTACAACAACTACCACTCGGACGAGCCGAGCCGCGTGGAGATCTGGTCGGTGTGGAACAACCTCATGGGCGACCCGGCCACGGAGATCTGGACCGGCTTCCCCGACGAGTTCGTGCTGAGCTACCCCACCGTCCTGGCGGACGGCGCCCAGAGCGTGCACGTGGCCGTGACCGACCGCGGCACGGGCCTGCCCGTGCCCGGCGCCTACGTGACGCTCTACCAGGCCGGCACCGTGCAGTCCACCGCCGTGACCGGCGACGACGGCACCGTGAACCTGCCCAGGGGCAACGCCGCCACCGGCGACCTGCACCTCACCGTGCGCAAGCACAACTACGTGCCCCTGCAGCGGCTCATCGCCGTGGGCGCCGTGGCCGAGTACGTGGGTCCCGCCTCCTACACGCTGGACGACGCCGCGGCCGACGGCGACGGTCTGCTGGAGGCCGGCGAGACCGCCGACCTGGCCCTGGTCCTGCACAACTTCGGCACCGCCACCGCCCCCGGCGCCGTGGCCGTGCTCACCAGCGACGACCCCCTGGTCACCGTGCTGAACGGCAGCGTGAGCTACGGCGACATCACCGCCGGCGCCGACGCCGCCGGCGCCACGGCCTTCACCATCCAGGTGGCCCCCGAAGCCCCCGGCCTGCACCGGCTGCAGCTCAACCTGGCGGTCACCGCCGGCGGCGAGACCTGGCACGGCCTGGTGGAGCCCGCGGTGAGCGGTCCGGCCCTGGGCCTGGTCACCACCACCTACTCGGGCCCCGGCGGCTCCATGGATCCCGGCGAGGCCGGCAACCTCACCATCCTGCTGAACAACGCCGGCGACCTGGCCGCCAACGGCCTGACCGGCGTGCTGAACACGGAGAGCCCCTGGATCACCGTGGTGGACGCCAACGCCTCCTTCGGCGTGGTCAACCCCGGCCAGAACGTGGACAACCTGCTGGATCCGTTCACCGTGTCCGCGGGCAGCGACTGCTTCCCCGGCCACCTCGCCGTCTTCGAGCTCGCCCTGTCCACCGCCGACGGCGCCGTGGCCACGGTCAGCTTCACCGCCACCGTGGGCACCGCCGCGAGCACGGACCCCGTGGGTCCCGACGGCTACGGCTACTACGCCTTCGACGACACCGACGTGGGCTACGACGACGCCCCCGTCTTCAGCTGGGTGGAGATCGATCCCACCCTGGGCGGCAGCGGCATGAGCGTGGGCCTGAACGACACGGGCTGGGAAGGCGACGACACCGAGGCCCTCGCCCTGCCGTTCACCTTCTCCATGTACGGCGAGGACTTCGACACCATCAGCATCTGCTCCAACGGCTGGCTGAGCATGGGCGTGACCCAGAGCCGTCAGTACCGCAACTGGTCGCTGCCCACCGCCGGCGCCGCCGACGGCATGGTGGCCGCCTTCTGGGACAACCTGTTCCGCAGCAGCACCGGCGGCGTGTTCTACCTCTACGACGCCGCCAACCACCGCCTCATCGTGGAGTGGAGCCGCATGCGCGCCATGTGGACGGAGGGCTCCACGGGCCCGGAGCAGACCTTCCAGGTCATGCTCTACGATCCCGCCTTCCATCCCACGGCCACCGGCGACGGCATCATCGAGGTGCAGTACCTCACCGTGAACAACGGCGACGGCACCAACGGCTACGCCACCGCCGGCCTGCAGAACCTGGACCACACCGACGGCCTGCTCTACGAGTACTGGGACGAGCCCGCCGCCGCCGCGGCCCCGCTCCAGTCCGGCCGCGCCATCCGCTACGTGCCGTTCACGGCCGTGCCCAGCGGCGTGCTCGAGGGCAGCGCCACCGTGGCCGGCGTGCCGGTGAAGGACGTGGAGATCACGGTGCTGGACGCCAACCGCAGCTTCGTCACCTCCAACGCCGGCGTCTTCACTGGCAACGTGCCCGTGGGCACCTGGAACGTGGTGGCCACGCACGTGGAGCTGGCGCCGGACACCCTGCAGGTGAGCATCCTGGAGGACCAGACCACCTCGGTGACCTTCGAGATGACCGACATCGGCGGGCCGCAGTTCCTGAACACCACGGTCCTGCCCGGCACCGAGGACACCGCCGGCCCCTACTCTGTGACCACCAACGTCTCGGACGTGTCCGGCGTGGCCGAGGCCCGCTTCTGGTACATGTCCACGGCCGACGGCGGCCCCCACGAGCTGCCGCTGACCGTGCTGGACGCCCCCAGCGGCCTCTACGGCGCGGACATCCCCGGCCAGCCCGTGGGCACCAGCGTGATCTACTGGCTCACCGGCGTGGACGCGGCCGGCAACGGCTCCATGCACCCGGCGGGCGCTCCGGCCACGGCGTACCGCTTCCTGGTGCGCTCGGAAGTGGTCATCGCCATGGACGACATGGAGTCCGACACCGGCTGGGTCTCCGGCGACGCCGGCGACACCGCCACCTCCGGCCTCTGGGAGCGCGCGGACCCCAACGCCATCTACGCCGACACGGAACAGGTGACCCCGGAGGACGACCACACGGCCGATCCCGGCGTGAACTGCTGGGTCACCGGCAACGACCCCAGCGGTTCCGCCCAGGGCGCCGACGACGTGGACGGCGGCCACACCACGCTGCTCAGCCCCACGTACGACCTGACCGGCTACAACAACGTGACCGCCAGCTACTGGCGCTGGTACACCAACGAGACGGGCAACTCCCCCAACCTCGACACCTGGACGGTGCAGTTCCGCGCCGACGGCGGCGCCTGGCAGAGCGTGGAGAGCACCATGGCCAGCGACCGCAGCTGGACGCAGCACAGCGTGCAGCTGGGCACCCTGGTGACGGCCGATCCCACGTCGGTGCAGTTCCGCTTCATCGCGGACGACGCCGGCTCCGGATCGGTGGTGGAGGCCGCCGTGGACGACTTCAGCCTCACCGGCTACTCCGGCGCGGTGGACGCGTCCGCCCCCACGGTCACCCTCACCACGCCCAACGGCGGCGAGTACTACAACGTGCCCGGCACCGTGCCCGCCATGGAGCAGATCTTCTGGACCGCGTCGGACAACGTGGCGGTGACCCACGCCGTGGTGCTGCTCAGCACGGACGGCGGCGTCAGCTATCCGGACACCCTGGAGGCCGGCGCCCTGGACGGTCAGGCCGCGGTGCTCCTGCCGTTCGTGAACTCCACCACCTGCCGCATCAAGGTGGTCGTCTTCGACGCCTTCCTGAACGCGGCGGAGGACGTGAGCGACGCCGACTTCGAGATCGACGCCGCCACGGCCGTGGACGAGCTCCCGCGCAGCGTGGCCCTTTCCCGCAACGTGCCCAACCCGTTCAACCCGGCCACGGAGATCAGCTTCGCGGTGCCCCGCGCGGGCCACGTGAGCCTGAAGGTCTTCGACCTGGCCGGCCGCACCGTGCGCACGCTGGTGGACGGGCGGCGCGAGGCGGGGACGCACGCGGTGACCTGGCGGGGCGAGAGCGACTCCGGTGCTCGCGCGCCCTCCGGCACGTATTTCTATCGCCTCGAGACGGGGGGGAACGTCCTCACCCGTAAGATGACGTTGCTGAAATAAGCGTATGAGAGGGGCCCGCCGGCGGCCGAACTTGACCGGAAACGTCCGCCGGCGGGCCCCTCTCACACGCTCATCACAGGAAGGACCTCACGGATGAGGACGTTCACGCTGATGGTGGTGGCGGCAGCAGTGCTGCTCGTCGGAGGGTGCGAGCAGGCGGAAGTGAAGGGGGTGCGCGAGGGGGGCGTGGCGGTCCTGACGCCGGGGGAGTTCTCGGCGGAGGTCACGTTCTGCCGGCGCGTGGGGACCAAGACGGGCAAGCGCATCGAGATCGACGAGGCGTTCCCCGTGCGCGACGGCAGCAAGTACCGCTACGTGTACGGCTTCGCGGACATCGCCGACGTGCCCGTGGACACGGACCACCAGCTCCACCTGATCTGGATCAAGCCCGACGGCACGGAGCTCTTCCGGCGCTTCGGCACGGTGCGGGTCACGGCGGTGGACGACGGCTACCGCACCCGCCTGGCCTGGCTCGACGCCGAGGCCCTCAACGACGAGGACGTGGAGGAGCCCATCTCCACGGAGCGGCCCCTGGTCAGCGTGTCGTCCCGCATCGACGTGCGGCCGGAGCGCGAGCGCGACCTGGGCGCCTACACGCTCAAGGTGTACTGGAACCGGGAGCTGCTCACGCAGCGCAGCTTCGAGCTCACCGCCGAATCCTAGAGACCGCCACCGGACCCAGGGGAACGCCCGGCCGCGAGGTCGGGCGTTGCCGTAGGGAGCAGGCGTCCTTCCCACGGTCCATCTTTTCTCGTAAGGAACCATATCGGACGAAACAAGTGCCGTATCCGCCTCGAACCCGCCCTCCGATCCGAGGAGTACGAGCATGAAGCTGTCGACCAGATTCCCCGCAGGCCTCGCCCTGATCCTCTGCCTGGCTCTGGCCCTGCCGGCCCTCGCCGCCGATTTCGTCTTCAAGCAGGAATTCGGCCAGGTGCAGCCCCGCGGCGGCGCCCAGCTCCAGAACCCGGCCGACGGCCCCCTGCGGGTCTCCAACCTGGGCAGCAGCGGCCAGGACGGCGTGCGCATCGCCACCGGCAACGGCGGCAACATCGGCCCCATCCGCTGGATGGCCCCGGAGTCGCTGCCCGGCCGCGGCCTGAACGTGATCGTGGACGGCGAGGATCCCGTGGGCATCCCCTGCGCCTTCGCCACCTCGTTCACCTTCGACGATCTCGGCCGCGTGTCGTTCTCCTTCGACCCGCTGACCACCCCGGTGACCCAGCTGGAGGTGCGTCTCTACGCGAACGGCAACCCGGTCTTCTCCACCGGCGCGACGGTGGGCGCCTCCCCGCTCTTCGAGTCCAGCGCGCCTCCCGGCGGCTTCGGCGGCACCGGCCCCTACCTCCCGCTGCCTCCCTACGACGACTCCATCTTCGGCTGGATCTTCCCCGGCGGCACCCAGGTGGGCCTGCCCGGCCAGTCGCCCATGGCCTGCGACATGGTGACCTTCGCGTTCCCGCCGTCGATGCCCGAGGTCACTCTCCTCGGCGCCGAGATCCTGGGCCTGGAGCCGCAGGGCGCGATCGGCGAGCTGCTGATCACCGAGCACCCCTCCACCCTCTTCCACCACGCCTTCGGCGCCCTCGGCGGCGCCAGGCCGCAGATGGTCGACAACCTGGGCAGCAGCGGCCAGGACGGCGTGCGCGTGAGCAACCTGGGGAGCAGCGGCCAGGACGGCGTCTGCATCGCCCTGAATCCCGACGACACCGGCCTCGGCGTGCACCTGGTCCCCATGGAGGCCACGCCCGGCGACGTGCTGCGCTTCGGCGGCCTCAGCCTGAGCGAGCAGCCCCAGGGCCGCACGCCCCTGCCCACGATCACCTGCGAGTACACGGCCGACTCCTTCTTCGACATCTGGACCGAGGTGGGCGCGGCCGACGAGCCGAGCGTGCTCCGCTACACCCTGGACGGCGCCGTGGTGGCCGAGATCCAGGCCCCGCGCGGCCCCGCCCGCGTGTGGACGCTGCAGCCCGACAAGACGAGCGTCCAGCATCCCTACCGCCTGGAGATGCACGCCGTGGACGGCCCCGGCTTCCGCGTGGAGATCGAGTTCCCCGAGCCCATGCGCTGCGTCGACGGCAACGGCGGCGACCAGGACTGCGACGGCGTGGAGCTGGAGTTCGACGCGCCCATCGGCGGCCCCTGGTACGACTGGGACGCCATCGAGCTGGCCGCCCTGCTGATCCTGCTGGGCGACCTCGACATCGACGGCTGCCCCAACGGCACCGGCGGCTGGACCGGCGAACCGATCATCCTGGACGCGGCCCGCGGCATCGAGAAGTCGGACATCCGCCGCGGCGCGGACGGCGCCCTGCACGTGGACAACCTGGGCAGCAGCGGGCAGGACGGCGTGCGCCTCCTCGCCCCCGGCGGCGGCACCGGCTCCGGCCTGGGCGCCGCGTGGCTGCCGGCCGCGCCCCTGGATCCGTTCCGCGGCCACGTGACGGTGCTCAAGGCCCACGGCGGCAGTGGCGGTGGCGGCGGCGGCGGCGTGATCGTCGTGACGACGGCCCCGGCCGATCCCGACACCAACCCCGGCGAGTGGAACGTGGGCGCGGACTTCAGCGCCCTGGGACCCGACGGCGTGACGTACAACGTCTATGACCAGGGCCAGCTGGTCGCCTCGATCATCTGCGCCGGCACCATCGAGGAGTGCCTGGGCCTGACCGCGGCGCCGGTGTCCTGCGACGTCGTGGTGGACCATCCCGACGGCCGCCCCCGCATGCGCCTGGGCCTGCCTCCCCTGACCGATTACATCGACCGGTCCAGCCCGCTGCTCGGCACGGGACCCGCCGACGAGATCGAGGTCCTCTTCAACGCCGTGCCGGCCACGCCCTGGACCGAGATCACGGCGCTGGATCTGCTGCTGGGCGGCGTGGACGGCGAGCTGACCGTCGCCTCGGCGGGCGTGACCGACAGTTCGACCGCTGCGTCCGGCCCCGCGCCCCTGGCCGACGCGCTCACGCTGCGGTCGCCCAGCCCCAACCCCTTCAACCCCAGCACGGAGATCGCCTTCGAGCTGACCCGCGCCGCCCACGTCACCCTGCAGGTGTTCGACCTGCGCGGCCAGATGGTGCGCGAGCTGGTGCGCGGCGCCCGGCCGGCCGGCGAGTTCCGGACGACCTGGAACGGGCTCGACGGCGGCGGCCGACCGGTGGCGTCGGGGACCTACGTGTTCCGTCTGAGCGTCGGCGGCGAGGTGCAGATGCGCAAGGGAGCCCTGCTGAAGTAGCCGACCTTCCGCCCTGCATGAAGAAAGCGCCGGCCGCGGATGGCCGGCGCTTTCCTCGTCAGGGGCAGGCGGTGGGGGCCGCCCCTACTCGTCCTTCAGCTCGATGACGATCTCGTCCTCGGTCTGCAGACCGTCGGCGTCCTGGGTCAGCTCCACGCCGATGGTGGTCAGGTCGCCGTCCTGCGTCACCTGCACGTCGGCCTCGCCGCTGAAGCCGTTGGCGTAGATCTGCTCCAGGATGGCGGCCTGCATCTCCTCGGGCGATCCCTGCACCACGGAGATGTCGAACCACTCGTGGCCCACCTTCTCCGCCAGGCTGGTGCGCACGCTGCCGCTGAGGGTCTCGGCGCGCAGATCGGCCGCGGCCAGCAAGGGGAAGCGACCGGCCAGCTCGCGCTCCAGGGCGGCGGGCTCGATACCCGTCCCCCACACGATCAGATCCAGCTCCACCGGACCGCCGTCGGTCTCCATGATGGACACGCTCACGTTCTCCACGCCGGGATAGCTCTCCACGTAGGTCGTCACGTCTCGCACCTGGGACAGCAGGGCGTCCGCCTGGTCGTAGGAGGCGTTCCCGGGGCTCAGGCTGTAAGTCAGGCGCTGCCCCATCTCCACCTGGGTCTCGGTGGGCACGGTGCAGGCGGCCACGCCCAGCAGGCCCAGCAGGAGCAGGGCGAGCACGGGCTTGCGCAGCAGGGTGGTCATGAAGGGGTTCCTTCCGGTGGAATACAGGGTTTCGTGGCGGGCGGCCAGTCGGTCGGCCAGCGCGTCGCGTCCGGTCGATGGACGGACGGGGCGGCCGTGCAGCCGGCGCAGGATGCTCTCCAGGTCAGCGGATCGCATAATCCACCTCGCCTTCGGGTTCGGGGTCGTCGACCACTCGGGACCGGAGCGCCTGCACCGCCCGCGAGAGCCGCTGGCGCACCGCCGCGTCGGTCAGCCCCAGCAGGGAGGCGATCTCCGCGTGGCGCAGCCCCTCGCCGTAGCGCAGGGCCAGCAGTTCGCGGGTCTCGGCCGGCAGTCGGGCGAGCTCGGCCCGGACGCGTTCCGCCTCTTCGGTGCGGATGATCCCCTGCAGGGGATCGGCGCCCGGACCGGCCAGCACCTCGGCCAGCCGGTCCACGTCCACGGTGTCGCGGCGGCGGCGCAGGTGATCGATGAGCGCGTGGCGCGCCATGGTCATCACCCAGCCGATCACGCTGCCGCGGCCCGGATCATAGGTCCCCAGGTTGCTCAGCATCTTGTGGAACACCGTGGAGACGAGATCCTCCGTGTCGTGGGGATCGTCGCAGCGCCGGTCCAGGTAGGCGTGGACGGGATCGTGCAGATCGTCGAACAGGGCCCGGAAGGCCTTCCTGTCGCCGCGGCGCGCCCCGTGCACGAGGCTGGCGTGACGACGGTCCCTGATGACGGTGCGCAGATCCAAGGGGGCCTCCTGGTCGGTGGTCGGTCGCAACC